>NZ_JACHNH010000001.1:7502500-8102500 GCF_014205335.1 Amorphoplanes digitatis
TAGGAGGCCCCGCCCGGCCGCAGGTGAACGGCCGGGCGGGGCACGGGGTCAGGCGGCGCCGAGCGCCTCCGTCGGCGCCAGGCGCGCCGCGCGGACGGCCGGATACCACCCGGCCACCGCCCCGATCACCACGGTCGCGCCGACCCCGCCGCACAGTGCCCACAGCGGCACCACGGTCGGCCAGGTCTGCGTACCCGCGTAGAACGCCGTCACCAGGAAACCGATGAGCACTCCCGCTACCCCGCCGGCCAGCGACAACAGCATGGACTCCGCGACGAACTGCACCCGGATCTGGCCGCGCGTCGCGCCCAGCGACCGGCGCAGCCCGATCTCGGCCCGCCGCTCCAGCACGGAGATCACCATGGTGTTGGCCACCCCGATCCCGCCGACAAGCAGCGCCACCGCGCCCAGCCCCAGCAGCAGCTGGGTGAAGGTCCGGTCGGTGGCCCGCCGCGCCGCCAGCGCGTCCGAGGGCCGCGAGACCTTCACCTCATTGGGGTTCGACGGGTTGGCCGTCGCCGCCAGGACCCCGCGCACCGCGTTTACCTGCGCGTCCGCGGATCGCGTGTAGACGGTCGTCGGGTGCCCGTCGAACTTCAGGTAGTCCGCGGCCGACTTCCAGCCCACCAGCGCGGCCGAGTCCAGCTCCGGCGCCAGCGGCACCGGCTTCAGCACCCCGACGACGGTGAACCAGCGCCCGCCCAGGTAGACCGACGGCACCGTGCCGAGTCGCCGCGCCGCCGTCGCGCCGAGCACCACCGCCGGGTACCGCTCGGTCGCCGCGTTCAGCCAGCTGCCCGACGCCAGCGAGGCGCCGACGGTCGACAGCAGGGCCGGCTGGGCCGCCGCCACCGAGATGCCGCCGGTCTGCGCCGCCGGGATCCGGTCCGTGCGGTAGACACCCATGTCGGAGACCGACCCGATCGCCGCGACCGCGTACACCGGGCCGATCCGGGAGATCATCGACACCGATTCGTCGGGCAGGGTCGCGTTGTCGCCGAACATCGTGTTGCCCGGCCCGACGGTCAGCAGGTTCGTGCCCAGCGCCTCCAGCGCGCGGTCCAGGTCGGCGCGGCTGGACGACGAGATACCGACGACCGCGGTCATCGCCGCGATGCCGATCGCGATGCCCAGCGCGGACAGCACCGCCCGCAACGGACGCGCCCGCAGCCCGGACAGGCCGACCCGGGCCAGGTCCGAGGCGCGCAGCCGGGCAGGTGACAGGGTCATGGCTGGACCACCCGCCCGTCGAGCAGCGCGATCTGCCGGGGCAGCTCGTCGGCCAGTTCCCGGTCATGCGTGATCACCAGCACGGTCGTGCCGCCCGCGTGGAGTTCCCGCAGCAGCTCGACCACCCCCGATCCGGCGGCCGAGTCCAGGTTTCCGGTCGGCTCGTCCGCCAGCAGCAGCGCCGGCTCCCCGGCCACCGCCCGCGCTATCGCCACCCGCTGCCGCTCGCCGCCCGACAGCTGATGCGGCCGGTGCCCGAGCCGGCCGCCGAGACCGACCCGGTGCAGCGCGGCCTCCGCGCGCCGCTCGCGCTCTCTCCGGGGTACGCCCGCATACAGCAGACCGTCGGCGACGTTCGCGACGGCGGTGCGCCCGGGCGCGAGATGGAACTGCTGGAAGACGAACCCGATCCGGCGGGCACGCAGCGCCGAGAGCTGGCGGTCCGACAGGCGGGCCACGTCGTGCCCGTCGATGCGGACGGTGCCCGCCGACGGCCGGTCGAGCGTGCCGATCAGGTGCAGCATCGTCGACTTGCCCGAGCCGGACGGGCCGACGACCGCGGCGAGCTCGCCGTACTCGACGCCGAGGTCGACGGAGTCGAGCGCGGTCACGCCGCCCGGGTAGGACTTGGTCGCGCCGGAGAGCTCGATGACCTGGCTCATTCCGGCATCCCCACCTGCATGCCGTCCTTGATGCCGCCGCCGGACACCTCGACGCGGCCGTCGGCGAACAGGCCGGTCTCCACCGCGACGTAGCGCGCGGAGCCGCCCTCGACGACCTGCAGGCCGTACCCGCCCTCGGCGAGCGCGAGCAGCGCCGAGACCGGGACCGTCAGCACGTTCTTGCGCTCGGACGCGGTGAACGCCACGGTGACCGCCGCCTGGTCCAGCCCCTTCGGGGCCTTCTCGAAGGCGATGGTGACCGACAGGCTGGTGCTCGCGTCCTCGTTCCCCTCGGCGGGCGTCACCACCGTCTCGACCTCCGTGATCCGGCCGGGCGCCTCGGTGCCGTCCGGCAGGGTCACCCGCACGGCCGCGCCCTTGCGGACCAGCCGCTGGTCGGAGATGTCCAGCTCGACGGTGGCGACCCGGCCGGTGCCGGTCGTGTCGAGCAGCGCGGTGCCGGGCTGCGCCGCGGCACCCGGCGCCGCCGATTGGGCGGCGACCCGGACCGCGCCGGGCGCGTAGACGATCCGTGCCGGGTCGACCTTGCCGGTCTCCTCCAGCCCGAGATCGTCCTGCCAATCCCGTACGGCGGAAGCCGTCGCCGACGAGTACGTCCGGTCGACGGTGAACCCGCGGTACCCCAGCGCCCACAGGTTCTTCTCGAACTGCTTGACGTCCCGCCCGGTGTCCCCCGCGGACAGGGTCCGGTACGCGGGCAGCGAGCCGTACAGCAGCACCACCGGGTCGTCGTCCACCCGGTAGAGCGGCTTGCCGCGCCGCACCGTCGACTCCGCCGCGGCGAGCCAGGTCACCGTCCCGGACAGCCGGCTGACGTGCGCGGTCGTGTCCCCGTACCCGAGTTCGCCGTCGGCGTCCTGGGTGTCGACGAGCGTCTCCCGCTTCACCTCGGCCGTCAGCGGGGGTACCGACGCCTCCGCCTCGGCCTGCCCGTCCGGCAGCCCGGCCACGACGACGACCGCGGCGCCCGCGGTGAGCGCCGCCGCCGCGGCGACGGCGATGCCCAGCCGGCGCCTCATCCCCGCTCCGAATTCAGTTCGAGGGACGAGCCGCCGCCGGAGGTGTCCTCATGCTTGTTCGTGCCGGAATTAGGTCCCTCCGGGCGGAACTTGGAGCAGGCCTCCTCGGCCTTGTCGAACGTCGGGTCACCGGGGCCCATGCCGACCTTCCTGCCGTCGATCTGGATGCTTCCGTCGGGTTTCGGGTCGGGGAACTTCTCGACGCCGTTCTCGCGCATGCACTGCGCCATCTGCCGGGCCTGTTCGAGCATCTCCGGGTCGGCCGGCCCGTGGTCGCCGCCGTTCGGCGCCCACTTCTTGCAGGCCTCCATGGCGGCGTCGATCTTCGCCTTGTCCGTACCCTTGGGGGGTCTGATCTGAATTCCCCCGTCGGGCTTCGGGTCGGGGAACCAGCTCAGGCCCTGCTCCCGCATGCACTGCGCGAACTTCAGCGGTGCGTCCTCGTCCCTCTGATCGGGTGCGTCGGCCGTGGCCGACGTCGTCGGCGTCCCGCCGACCGAGGCAACCCCGTCGCCGGCGGCGGCCTCTCCGCAGCCGGCGGCCGCCGCAGTGAGCAGCAGGCCGAGCGCGAGAATCCTCCAGCTCCGCATCGTCTTCTCCCTCATCGGCGGCCGGACGGCCGCCACGGGATGCAGTGAAGTCCCCGGCGGGTTTCCCGGCCGTCACGCAAAACGATGACGCCCACGTGACGTGACCGTGGGTCACCATGGAGGCATGCGCATCCTGGTGGTCGAGGACGAGCCGCTGCTGGCCGACGCCGTCGCGGAGGGCCTTCGGCACGACGCCCACGCGGTGGACGTGGTCTACGACGGCGCCGCCGCGCTCGAACGCGCCCAGGTCAACGACTACGACGTGCTGGTACTCGACCGGGACCTGCCGGTCGTGCACGGCGACGAGGTGTGCCGGCAGCTGGCCGGGCGGGACGCGACGATGCGGATCCTGATGCTGACGGCGGCGGCCGAGATCGACGACCGGGTCGAGGGGCTGGCGCTCGGCGCGGACGACTACCTGCCCAAGCCGTTCGCGTTCCGGGAGCTGTCCGCCCGGGTCGCCGCGCTCGGCCGCCGGTCGCGCCCGGCCGCGCCGCCGGTGCTGCGCCGGGCCGGCATCAGCCTTGACCCGCACCGGCGCGAGGTCTTCCGCGACGGCCGGTACGTGCCGCTGTCCCGCAAGGAGTTCGCGGTCCTGGCCGAGCTGCTGCGGGCCGACGGCACCGCGGTGTCGGCGGAACAGCTGCTGGAGAAGGCGTGGGACGAGAACGCGGATCCGTTCACCCACGCCGTACGGATGACGATCCTGAAGTTGCGCCGCAAGCTCGGCAACCCGCCGGTGCTGCTCACGGAGCCCGGAGTGGGGTATCGGATCGGATGAGACTTACCGTGCGAGGCCGCCTGACCCTGGTGTACGGCAGCCTCTTCCTCGCGTTCGGCGTCGTGATGCTCGGCGTCACCTATGTCCTCGTCTGGCAGCAGTTGCCCGGCAAGGCCGTCATCCGGGGGGCGACGAACCTCGGGCCCGTCCCCGCGGATCCGACCCTGCCGAAGCCGGAGGCCTACTTCCAGGAGGTCGTCCGGGAGACCCGCGACGACGCGCTGACCGTGCTGCTCACCCAGGGCGGGATCGCCCTGCTGGTGGTGAGTGCGGTCGCGATCGCGCTGGGCTGGCTGGTGGCCGGGCGGATGTTGCAGCCGCTGCACCGGATCACCGAGACCGCGCGGCGGATCGCCGAGTCGCCGGCGGCCGACCGCGGCCTGCACGAGCGTATCGCGCTGACCGGCCCGGACGACGAGATCAAGCAGCTGGCCGACACGTTCGATCTCATGCTGACGCGGCTGGACCGCTCGTTCGACGGGCAGCGGCGGTTCATCGCGAACGCGTCGCACGAGCTGCGCACCCCGCTGACCCTGAACCGGACCCTGCTGGAGGTCGCGCTCCAGCAGGAGTCGGCGTCGGTGGAGGTGCGGCAGCTCGGCACGACCCTGCTGGCGATCAACGACCGGCACGGCCGGCTGATCGACGGGCTGCTCACCCTGGCCCGCTCGGAGCGGGAGCTGACCGAGCGCTCGTACGTCGACCTCGCGGACATCGCCTCGCACGTGAGCGCGGACGACGTACAGGTCGACCTGGCCGAGGCCGCCACCGTCGGCGATCCGGTCCTGCTCGAACGGCTGGTGCAGAACCTGGTCGACAACAGCGTGCGGCACAACCTGGCGGACGGCGGCTGGGTGCGGGTCGCCACCTACACGAAGGACGACCTGGCGACGCTTGAGGTCAGCAACACCGGGCCGGTCGTGCCCCGCTACGAGGTCGAGACGCTCTTCGAGCCGTTCCGCCGGCTCGGCCGGGACCGGCTCGCCGGCCCCGGCGTCGGCCTGGGCCTGTCGATCGTGCGGGCGGTGGCCCGCGCGCACGGCGGCGAGGTGCACGCCGTGCCCCGCGACGAGGGCGGCCTCGTCGTGACGGTCACCCTCCCGGCGGCCCGGCCCTGGCAGTAGCGATCACGGGCGGGTGTGACAATTTCTGGACGGCCGGTGACGGGTTGACCGCCAGATGGGAGCTCCGGCACACCACCGGGGGCCGGGCAATCCGGGGCATTAGGCTGGTGCGCCTGTGAACTGGGCTTCGGTGTGGCGGCCCGGATGGTCCTCCCGACATGAACGGAAAGTGATGACCGACCAAGCCAACGTGCGAGTCCTGCTGCTCGAGAGCATTCACCCGGACGCGGTGTCCCGGCTCGAGGCGGCGGGTTACCAGGTCGAGTCCGTCCGCAACGCCCTCGACGAGGTCGAGCTGATCGAGCGCATCAAGGGTGTGCATCTGCTCGGCGTCCGATCCAAGACGCAGGTCACCGCGAAGGTCCTCGAGGCCGCGGACAGCCTGGTCGCGATCGGCGCGTTCTGCATCGGCACCGATCAGATCGACCTCGGCGCCGCGTCGCAGGCCGGAATCGCCGTCTTCAACGCGCCCTTCTCCAACACCCGCTCAGTGGTCGAGCTGGCCCTCGCCGAGATCATCGCGATGACCCGCCGGCTCACCGAGAAGAACAACCTCATGCACGAGGGCGTCTGGGACAAGGCCGCCGTCGGCAGCCACGAGGTTCGCGGCCGCCGCCTCGGCATCGTCGGTTACGGCAACATCGGCACCCAGCTGTCGGTGCTCGCCGAGAACCTGGGCATGCATGTGTCCTTCTACGACACCGCCGACAAGCTGGCCCTCGGCAACGCTCAGCGCTGCGCGAGCATGGACGAGCTGCTGGCGACCTCGGACGTGGTGACGCTGCACGTCGACGGGCGGCCCGGCAACGCCGGCTTCTTCGGCGCCGAGCAGTTCGCCAGGATGCGCCCGGGCGCGATCTTCCTCAACCTGTCCCGCGGCATCGTGGTCGACCACGTCGCCCTGCGCGAGTCGCTGGCCAGCGGGCACCTCGTCGGCGCGGCCGTCGACGTCTTCCCGACCGAGCCGAAGGGCCGCGGCGACGAGTTCGTCTCCGAGCTGCGCGGCCTGCCGAACGTCATCCTCACCCCGCACATCGGCGGGTCCACCGAGGAGGCACAGTCGGACATCGGCGACTTCGTCGCGAACAAGCTGGCGCTCTTCGTGCGCGAGGGCAACACCACGCTGAGCGTCAACCTGCCCACCATCACGCTGCCGGCCACCACCGGCACGAGCCGGATCATCCACGTGCACCTGAACATGCCGGGCGTCCTGGCACAGGTGAACAGCATCCTGGCCGAGCACAGCGTCAACGTCGAGGGCCAGCTGCTAAGCACCCGCGGCGAGTACGGCTACCTGATCACGGACATCGGCGGCAGCTACAGCGCCGACGTGCTCGACCGGCTGCGCGGCATGAGCCAGACGGTGCGGCTCCGGGTCCTCTCCTAACCGAGGCCGGCGGGCCCGGGTCGCGCTACTTGACGGTTTCGACCGAGAGGAGCGTGACCCGGGTCTCCGCGGTCACGTCGTAGCGGTCGTTCGTCGCCCAGCCCTTCGGGGTCAGCGTCGAACCCGGCTCGACGTCGCGCAGCGTCCGCGCGCCCGCCGCGACGGTCTTCGCGCCGCCCTGCATCTTCACCCGGACCGGGTTGCCCTGCGGCGAGGTCAGCGCGAGCTCGTCGATGACCCCGGTGATCTTCAGCGCCACCGTGCCGGCCGGCTCGGGAAGGGCGATCTCGGTGACCCGGGACCCGCCGATCAGGTCGATGGCGCCGATCGCGCCGCCGGCGAAGTTGATGCGCTGCTCGTCGACGGCGCCGGACAGGCGCAGGTTCCACATCACCTGGTTGGAGAGCACGACCTCCACCGCGCCGGAGCCGCCGTCGCCGCCGGGAACCAGCTTGAGCTGTACCCGGTCCTTGTCGACGACGGCCTTCGGCAGGATCCCGGCGTCCTCGGCGGTCGAGATCCGGTAGAGGTCCTCGCCGAGGTCCTCGCTGCGCATTGTCAGCTTGGTCGCGGCGGTGGCCAGCTCGAAGGAGGCCACCGTACGGCCGTCGACGGGCGCGGTGACCGTCCGGTCGCCGGAACCGCCCGCGCCGAGTTCGAGCACCGACGTGAGGCTCTTGTCCGGGCCGGAGAAGTAGGAGACGCCGGCGACGACGCCGCCGAACAGCACGGCCGCGCTCAGCGCGACACCGGCGACGAACACGCCCCGGCCCCCGCCCCGCGGCGGCCCGGCCAGGACGGCCTGCTCGCCGGTCGCATGCGGGTGGCGGGCGGCGCGGTGCGGCCGGATCTCACGGCCCGGTCCGCCGATGAAGTCACCGATGCCGTCGTCCTCGCCCACCGCGTACGGCGTCCGGGCCTGGCGGGATCTGGCCAGCACGGATTCACCGGTGACGGAGCGGACCGGGTGCGGCTCGGGCGACCGGGGTTCGGGCGACCGCGGTTCGGGCATCCGCGGCTCCGGCAGGCGCGGCGCGGGCATCCGCGGCTCCGGCTTGCGGGGCGCGGGCGGCGGGACGGCGGGCGGGAACTGCGCGCCGGTGGCCGGCGCGGTCCTGGCGTTGTGGTTGCCGCTGATCGGGCCGGCGGAGAACCCGAACGACGCGCGGCCGGGGCCGGCCGGCGGCGCCGGGCCGTACGCGGGCTCCGGCGGGTCGGCGGGTGTGCCGTGCGCGTCCGCGGACGAGGGTGTGGCGGGCGAACCGAAAGCACTCCAGCTCTGGGAGTCGGCCATGTCTTCCTCATCAGCATCGTCACGGAACGAGTTCACAGCGGGAGGCCGCCGGTAGGGCGCGCCGTCGCGGTTGGCCCAGTCGGCGCCGGAGTTGGACATCAGGCCCGCCGCCGGTACGGACACATCGGACGAATCGGCGTGTTGTCGTTCCACGCGATGCCCTCCAACCCGCGCCGGCGCCGTCGACTTCTGGGGGCGCTCCAGCGAGAAGTACGGATGCCGCGGCGTATCGGATGAGTACGATCGTGAATTACTCTCCGTTATTTCTGTGCGGGCTGAGTAGGCCCCGGCGGGTGGCGACCGCGACCGCCTCCAGCTGGCTGTGCGCGCCGAGTTTGCCCAGCACGGCCTTCACGTAACCGCGGCACGTGTGCACGCTGATGCCGAGCCGCCGGGCGATGGCCCGCGGGTCGAGCCCGGAGCCCATCAGGACCAGCACCTCTCGCTCGCGCGCGGTCAGCCCGCCGGCCCGCGGCCCGACCACCGGCGAGGTGCTGCGCAGCAGCCGCGCCAGGATGTCGGTGGAGACCGTCATGCCGCCGCCGTGCGCGGTGTGCACGGCGTTCAGCACGTCGCCGAGCGGGCCGTTCTTCGACAGGAACCCCGACGCGCCGGCCGCCGTCGCCCGGCCGACCAGGGCGGATTCGTTGTTCGCCGTCAGAATCACGAACCGGGTGTCCGGCTGCCGGTGCCGCAGCAGCTCCGCGATCGCGATCCCGTCCGCGTCCGGAAGGTCCGGATCGAGCAGTACCACGTTGGGCCGTAACTCCTGCACGAGCCGGATGGCCTGCTCACCGGTGCGCGCATGACCGATGTACCGAAGCTCCGGCTGCCCGGCCAGCGCCACGCCGAGCAGCTCGGCGAACGTCTGATGCCCATCAACCACGAGCACCGTGATCGCCTCGCCCACCATTCGCGCCTCCTGATCCGCCAGCGCTGGAAGTCTATGTGTCTCTCGCCCGAAGCCAAGGCGTACCAACAGTCGGACAGCACCCGCGAGCCAAGCCGATCGGGCGGTACGCCCGCCGTCCGGATGAGGCCGAGCGGCCGCCATAACTCGTATCTTCGGTGGACAGGACCCCTCGCTTTCGGGGTGCGGAACGACGCGGCGGACGCTTGTCGCGCGGCCCACTCCCATAGAGGGTCTTACGCCATGTACGAAATCCAGCTCTTCGGTCGACTCGAGGTCCGCACACGCGGCGTGCGCCTGACGGGTCAGGACTTCGGCGGCGAAAAGCCCCGGCAGATTCTGGCACTGCTCGCGCTCCGTGGCGAGACGAACGGCGCGGAGTTGGCGGAACTGCTCTGGTCCGGACGCCCACCGGCCGGCCACCGGACCACGGTGGAGGGTTATGTGTCCCTTTTGCGGCATCGTCTCGACCCGGCGGGCGACTCCCGTGACTCCGCGATCACCAGCCGCGACGGCGGCTACGCCCTCGTCGACGAGCGGGTGCGGGTGGACGTGGCCCGCTTCGACGAGCTGGTCGCGGCGGCCTCGGGCCGTACGGCGGGGCGCGCGCTGCGGCCGCTGACCGCCGCCGCCCACCTGGCCGGGCGGCCGCTGCTGGAGGACGTCGAGCACCCGGAGTGGGCGGCCGAGGCCCGCGAGCGCTACCGGACCCGCCTGGTGACGACGCTGCTCGACGCGGGCGGGCTCGCGCTGGCGGCCGGGGAGCCGAGCACGGCGCTGGAGCTGGCGGGCCGCGCGGTGGACATCGACCCGGTCGCGGAGCGCGGTTGGGCGATCACGATGGCGGCGCACCGCTCGCTCGGCGACCGGGTGGCGGCGCTGCGGGCATACGACCTCTGCCGCCGGCGGCTCGCCGAGGACCTGGGCGTCGAGCCGTCCGCGGAGACCCGCGCTCTGTTCCTGGAGCTGCTGCGGTACGACGGCTCGGACCCCGCAGTGGACGGCGCGGTCGCGGCGATCCTGGCGGCGGCCGGCGAGGCACACCGGCCCGGCACGGTGGCGGACCTGCTGCGCCGGGCCGCGGAGCTGGCCGCCCGGCCGCAGTGACGTGACGCGGGTCAAATAGCGGGCGCCCGGGGCGGAAACCGCGAAGAATCGCCGCGTGCACACGACGCTGCTGCCCGTACCCCTGGCTCCGGAGATCTCGCTGCACCTGGCCGACGGCCGGGTGGGGTTGTTCGACGAGAACGGCGGCGCGTTCAGCAGTGACGTGCCGCCGCCGTTCTGGCTGTTCGTCTGGGCCGGCGGCCAGGCCCTGGCCCGTTACGTCCTGGACCACCCCGAGATCGTGCGGGGCAGGACGGTGCTCGACATCGCCACCGGCTCGGGCGTGGCGGCGATCGCGGCGGCCCGGGCGGGCGCGGCCCGCGTCACGGCGCTGGACGTCGATCCGCGGGCGGCGCAGGCGGCGGCCCGGAACGCGGCGGCGAACGACGCGGCGGTGGACACCCGGGTCGCGGACGTCGCGCAGGCGGACTCGACCGCGGAGGTGATCCTGGCCGGCGACGTCTTCTACACCCGCGGCGTCGCCGACCGGATGGCGGCGCGGCTGCGCCGGGCGGGCCGCGAGGGCGCCCGGGTCCTGGTCGGCGACCCCGGCCGGGGGTTCTTCCCGGAGCGGCTGTTCGCCCGGGTCGCGGAGTACGTGGTGCCCGTGCCGGCCGCGCTGGAGGAGACCGAGTCGCTGGTCACCGGCGTCTGGGAGCTGCGAACCCGGGCCACCACCACCGGCTGACGCAGATGCTTTCATCAACCAACAAGCTGTACGCTACACGTATCTTGGCGGGAGGTGCGTGATGACGAAATCGGACGCGGGTGACGCCACCGGACGGCTCGCCGACGAGATTGCGCGATTCGCCGGGCTCGGCGCGCGCGCCAAGGGCATGCTCAACGCGGGAGACCTCGGTGCCGAGTTCTCCGCGCTCATGCTGCTCTTCCCGATGCAGCACCTGGGGCCGATGCGGGTCACCGACCTCGCCGAGGTGAAGGGCGCCGACCCCTCGACGGTCAGCCGGCAGGCGGCGCAGCTGGTCAAGGCCGGCCTCGCCCGCCGCGAGGCCGACCCGGCCGACGGCCGGGTGTCGCGGCTCGCCGTCACCGAGGCGGGCCACTCGGCCTGCCACCGGCTGCGCGAGGCGCGGCACGCGCTGCTCAGCGAGGCGCTGAGTGGCTGGCCGGCCGAGCGCGTGAGCGCGTTCGCCGACCTGTTCGCAGAATTCAACAGCTCCGTCGCGGCGCTCCTGCGCAGCGACCCGGCCGTACCAGCACGGGAGAACGCGTGAGTGACTCCGGCACCACCGCATCGGCGGAGGACGGATCGGCGGCGGGCGCGCCAGGCGCCGGCATGCCCTCGGTGGAATTCACCCACCGGCAGATCCTGACCATCCTGACCGGCCTGATGATGGGCATGTTCCTCGCCGCCCTCGATCAGACGATCATGGCAACGGCGACCAAGACCATCGCGGACGACCTCAACGGCTTCAACCTCCAGGCCTGGGCGACCACGGCGTTCCTGATCACGTCGACGATCTCGACCCCGCTGTACGGCAAGCTGTCCGACATCTACGGGCGGCGGCCGTTCTTCCTGTTCGCGATCGCGGTCTTCATCATCGGCTCGATCCTCTGCGGTCTCGCGCAGAGCATGTACGGGCTGGCCGCCTTCCGCGCGATCCAGGGCATCGGCGCCGGCGGCCTCATGTCGCTGGCCCTGGCGATCATCGGTGACATCGTGCCGCCCCGCGAGCGCGCCAAGTACCAGGGCTACTTCCTGGCCGTCTTCGGCACCGCGAGCGTCGTCGGCCCGATCCTGGGCGGCTTCTTCGCGGGCGCCGACACGATCCTGGGCGTCGACGGCTGGCGCTGGGTCTTCTACATCAACGTGCCGATCGGCGCCGCCGCGATGATCGTCGTGGCCCGGGTGCTGCACCTGCCGCACATCCGCACCCCGCACCGCATCGACTGGCCCGGCGCGCTCTTCCTCGTCGTCGGCCTGGTGCCGCTGCTTACCGTCGCCGAGCAGGGCCGCACCTGGGGCTGGGACTCCGGCCGCGCGTTCCTCTGCTACGCGATCGGATTGATCGGCATCGTGGCCTTCATCTTCGCGGAGCGGGCCTACAAGGACGAGGCGATGCTGCCGCTGCGGCTGTTCAACAACCGCACGGTCGCCGTCGGCGCCACCTCGAGCACCATCCTGGGCATGGCGATGTTCGGCGGCCTGATGACCGTCCCGCTGTACCTCCAGATCGTGAAGGGCGCCTCGCCGACCGTCGCCGGCCTGGAGATGATCCCGTTCGTGGCCGGCATCATGGCCGGCTCGATCACCGCCGGCCAGCTCATCGCCCGGACCGGCCGCTACCGGATCTTCCCGATCATCGGCAGCGTGCTGATGGCGACCGCGCTGGCCCTGTTCGCGCTGATCGACGCGGACACCCCACTGTGGCGCACCATGCTGATCATGGTGCTGATGGGCCTCGGCCTGGGCGGCAACATGCAGCCGATGATCACCGCGGTGCAGAACGCGGTGTCGCCGCGGGAGATCGGCGTCGCGACCAGCACTGTCACCTTCTTCCGGTCGATGGGCGGCACGCTGGGCACCGCGATCTTCCTGTCGGTGCTCTTCAACGTGCTACCGGGAAACATCAACGACGAGCTGACGGCGGCGCGGGAGACGCCCGCGTACCAGCAGGCGGCATCGGACCCGGCGCAGCTGAAGATCCTCCAGCAGGCGCAGCACGAGGGGCTGAGCGACACGTCGTTCATCGGCAAGCTGTCCGACGTCATGGCGCACCCGTTCAAGGCCGGCTTCTCCGACAGCTTCCAGGTGGTCTACCTGATGGCGCTGGCCATCATGCTGATCGGCCTGATCGTGGTGCTCTTCCTGCCGGAGATCCCACTGGCACAGCGGTCGGCGCAGCAGCAGCGCGCCGACGACGCCGCGGCCGCGGCCAACTGCGACGGTGTGCCCGGCGGGGTCGGCGCCGGCCCCGACGCGGAGATCAAAAGCTCCTATTGACGACAGACCGACGACCATCGGGTACGGGCGCAGCGCGCGCTCGTACCCTTTGTCGTATGGCAGTCGTGAAGATCAACGCAATCGAGGTGCCCGAGGGCGCCGGTCCCGAGCTGGAGAAGCGCTTCGCAGCGCGGCAGGGAGCCGTGGAGAACGCGCCCGGTTTCCTGTCTTTCGAGCTGCTGCGCCCGGTGGCGGGCGAGACCCGCTACTTCGTAGTCACCCGCTGGTCGAACGATGAAGCCTTCAGAGCATGGTCAGAAGGAAGCGGTCGCGCGGCACACGCCGGGGAGCGCGCCCGCCCCGTCGCCTCGGGCGCCAGCCTGCTGGAGTTCGAGGTGGTCCAGCACGTGACGAAGTAGCCCTTCAGCCCTCAGCGTTGCGGGCGGCCGCCGCGATCAGCCGCTCGGCGACCGCCCGGCGGTCCATGCCGAGGCGCTGCGCGGTCTCCCGCAGCACGTCGTAGGCCTCCTGCACGCCGCAGCCGCGCTGCGCGATGATCACGCCGGCCGCCCGGTCGACGGTGGCGCCCTCGCTCAGCCCCTCGCGCCTGCGCAGCTCGCCCAGCAGAACCTCGGCCTGGTTGACCACCGCCATGGTGGTGAGCAGCAGATCGGGGGCGATGCCGCCCGGCTGGCCGACGAAGAGGCTCAGCGAGCCGACCGAGGTGCGCTGCACGTCGAGCGGGAACGACACGACGCCGTACACCCCCTCGGCGCGGGCGCACTCGGCGAGCTCGGGCCAGCGCGGGTCGGACTGCAGCTCGCCGGCGGTGACCAGCACGCGGTTGCGGGCGGCCTCGAGACCGGGGCCGTTCCCGGTGCCGTACTGCCGGTCGTCAAGGGCCTTCGCCCTGGCGCCGGAGGCGGCCAGCATGGGCGGGCCGCCCTCGCCGATCAGCGCCACGGAGCAGCGCAGCACGCCCGGAACCGCGCCGGCCACGAAGGCGGCGAGGCGGTCCAGGGCCTGCGGCACGGCGTCGGCGCCGAGAATGCGGACGGACAGCTCGTGCAGCAGCCCGGCGAGCTCCACCGGATGCGGACCCGCGGAAAGGCCGTCGCCCGGCCGGATCGCCGGGACGAGGTCGGTGACGGGGGGCTCGGGCACCGCCAGCTCGCCGGTCACGGCCCCGGCCGCCGACCCGGACTTGGCGGGCAGGGGTACGCGAACACGGCTCACGGCGCGGGTCTGGCCGGCAGGATTTCCCGGGGTGCCGGAGGCCGGCGGAACGCGATGCGAGGCGAGCCGCCCGGAGCTCCGTTGCGGGGCTGACATTTGCCCGATATTGCCATGCGCATCGGCGAACACGAAAGTCGTGTCCACTACCGAGTGCCCATCGGGGCGATACGGTCCGCTCTCCCGCGGCGCTCCGGGAACGGATCCGGGACGCCCGCCCCGGCCTCGCGAGGGCGGGCGCGGGGCGCCCCGGTGACGGCTTCCCGGCATTCCGAGGGCGCGCTGATCGGCATGGTCGTGGGCCATGGAGATCAACTACCCGAATCCGGCCGCTACGAACCCCTCGCGGGCAAACAAGTGCGCCGCCCCCGGAACCCGGGAGCGGCGCAGATGAAGATGTCGGTGCGCAGGTCGCCTCTCGGCGAAAGGCTCAACGCGGCTCCAGCCGAACGGTATTCCGCGAAGGCAAAGGGTGAGGCCCGGGGACACTGATCGCACCGACATCCACCCCAACCGTCGGCGGGGTGCGGTGATTCCGGTAGCCGTTGTGACCCAGACCACACCTGCGGCGGGGCCGCTCAGAAGTCCTGGGTGAGCCGGGACGGATCGATCTCCCGGCCGGGGTGCCGGGCCAGATATTCGCTCTCCAGCTCGGCCGTGCGCCGCAGATGCGTCGACAGCGCCGCCTCTGGTGCGTGCCGCAACGCGTCGAGCCGGGTCCGGTGCAGGCTGGCCAGCTCGCGCAGGAGGTCGTCGTCGGCCAGGCCCGCGGGGTCGATGCCGGTCTCGAAGACGACGGGCTGGTCGTCACCGGGGCCGAGCCGGGCGTCCTTCATGACTCCACCTGCCTTGATTCGCCGAACGTGCCTCACGCAACCGGTTGCCCGATCATCATGCCGCGAAACCCGCGCCGGTACGCTGACCGACATGAGGAGGCTGTGGACCCCCGCGTGGATCGCGCGCCACGCCCTCGCCCTGGTGCTTGTCGCCGGATTCCTGGGCCTGGGCTGGTGGCAGTTCAGCCGGGCCACCGGCGGCAACTCGCTCAGCTGGGGCTACACCTTCGAATGGCCGGTGTTCGCCGCGTTCGTCGTCTTCCTGTGGTTCCGCGAGGTCCAGCAGGAGCGCCGCGCGGGACGCGCGCCGGAGCAGGACGCCCAGGAGCCGGAGCAGCCCGCGCAGGGCGACCAGCCGGTGACGGTGCGCCGCCCGGTCCGTGTCCCGGTGGCCGGCGCGGCACCCGCCGACGACGACCCCGAGCTGGCGGCGTACAACGAGTACCTGAGCTGGCTGGCCGCCCACCCCGGGGCCCGGCCCGGCGACTATCCCGGACGCCGCACCAAGACCAGTTGAACCAAAGGACGTGGATCGTGCAGGGAGCCCTCACCCGCTACCGGATCATCGCCTGGATCGTCGGCGTGGTCCTGATCGTGCTCGTCGTGGTCGGCATGCCGCTGAAGTACATCGGCGACGACGACACGGTGGTGGCCGCCGTCGGGCCGTTCCACGGCTTCCTCTACATGCTCTATCTCGCCGCCACGTTCGACCTGAGCCGCCGCGTGGGGTGGCCGCTGCGCCGGATGCTGCTCGTGATGCTGGCCGGCACGGTCCCGTTCTTCTCGTTCTGGGCCGAACGGGTCGTCACGCACAAGTGGGCCGTCGAGGCCGTAGACGCCCCACCCGCCATGGCGGAGTAGGCAAAAGTCACGCTGCGAATCGGCCTTGTCGCCGCCCGCTATCCGGATCATTCCGATGTTTGTGATCATTGGCGCAAGTCACTCTTCTGGCTCTTGTGTTAATGCCGAGCGCCGATAAGTTAATGCGGTTGGTCCGGTCCGCAGCCACACCCCTCGGTGGCGCCGGCCAGCGCCGTCGAATCCTCGCCGGCGGAAATGGGACGACCCCGATCCCCCAGGGTCACCGCTTCCGCCGCGACGAACCGGGGAACCACCGAGCAGCATCGGGGTGAATCCGCGCAAGCGGTAGGGCCTTCTTCCCGCCCGAATCCGTCAGCTAACCCGGTAGGCGGCCAAGCGGAAGAAAGGCCCCGTACCGTTGCCACACGCCCGAACCAGGCTCCGCGCGCTGGCGGTCGCCGTCCTGGCGATCGCGATCTCCGGCACCTCCGCGACCGCCGCACACGCGGAACCGTCGAAGGCCGAGCTCACCAAGAAGATCGATAAGGCGTCCGACCAGCTCGAGGACGTCGTCGAGTCGTACAACAAGATGAAGATCAGCCTGAAGAAGACGAAGGCTGACGAGAAGCAGCTCATCGCCTCGCTCGAGCCGGCCAAGGTGGCCCTGGTCGCGGCCAGCGCGCAGATGAAGTCCATCGCGTCGTCGGCCTACAAGACCGGCAACGTCGGCACCATGAACGTCATGCTCGAGGGATCCGACAACCTCATGGAGCGGATGAGCATCCTCGAGCAGATCTCCCGCAGCCGCAGCCGGGACGTCCAGAAATACACCGAGACGACGCAGACCTTCGCCGATCGTCAGACCGCCCTCAAGGCGACCCAGGACCGGCAGGCCGCGGAGCTCAAGGAGCTGTCGGACCGCAAGAAGAAGATCGAGGGCGACCTCAAGAAGCTCTTCGCGATGCGCACCGCCGCGTTCGGCTCGGCGACCGAGACCGGCAGCAGGTACACGGGGCCCATCCCGAACATCGCGGGCTCGGCCGGCAAGGCGGTGACGTTCGCCTTCAACGCCATCGGCGTCATGTACGACTACGGCGCCGACGGCCCGAACGGCTACGACTGCTCCGGCCTGACCTCCGCCGCCTGGCGTGCGGCCGGCAAGTCGCTGCCGCACAACGCCGCGGCGCAGTACAGCGCGACCGCCAGGATCAGCAAGTCCGACCTGAAGGCCGGCGACCTGGTGTTCTACCGCAGCCTCGGCCACGTCGGCATCTATGTCGGCGGCGGCCAGATCATCGACGCGTCCCGAGCGGGCCAGCCGGTGAAGAAGCGGTCGATCAACATCATGACCCCGTACGGCTACGGCCGGGTCACCTGAGCAAGGTCAGTCACGGCGAAAGGCCGGCGCCCCCTCGGGGGTGCCGGCCTTTTCGTTGATCGTGGGCTTGTCGTTCCTTGCGGGTTACGCGGCCTGGAGGCCCTCGGCCCGGGCCAGCTCGCGCAGCCGGCCGAGCGCCTGGATCTCGAGCTGGCGGATCCGCTCGCGGGAGAGCGAGAAGCGCGACGCCACCTCGGTCAGCGAGTGCTCGCGACCGTCCTCGAGGCCGTAGCGGGCGCGCATGATGCCCGCCGACCGGTCGTCGAGGTGGTTCAGCAGGCCCTCGATGCGCTGACGCTCCAGCGCGGTCAGGACGATCTCCTCCGGCGACGGGGCGTCGCTGTCGGCGACCAGGTCGCCGAGGTTCGTGTCGCCGTCGTCGCCCACCGGGGTGTCCAGCGAAACGGTGTCCTGTGCCCAGCGGGTCAGTTCGGTGACGCGCTCCACCGTCACGCCCAGTGCCGCGGCGACCTGCGCGGGCTCCGGGTCGGCGCCGAGCTCGCGGACGAGCTGGCGGGTGACGTTGCGCATCCGGTTGACGTCCTCGACCAGGTGCACGGGCAGGCGCACGGTGCGCTCCTGCTGGGCGATCGCCCGGCTGATCGCCTGGCGGACCCACCACGTGGCGTAGGTGGAGAACTTGTAGCCGCGCTCGTAGTCGAACTTCTCGACGGCGCGGACCAGGCCGGTGTTGCCCTCCTGGATGAGGTCGAGCATCGGCATGCCCGAGCGCACGTAGCGACGCGCGATCGACACGACGAGTCGCAGGTTCGCGCGGATGAAGAGATCCTTCGCCCGCTTGCCCTCGGTGGCCAGTCGCTCCAGTTCCTCCCGGCTCACGCCGCGACGGACCTCGCCGCTGTCGAGCAGGTGCTCGGCGTAGAGCCCGGCCTCGATTGCCTTCGAGAGGTCGACCTCCCGGGCGGCATCCAACAGCGGCGTCCGGGAGATCTCGTGCAGGTAGACTCCGACGAGGTCGCGCTCCTCGGCGACCTGGTCGGTCCGCATCACGGTGTTCTTCTCCACGTTGCCCACGGTCCCCTCGTTGCCTTCACTAACCCTGTTACGGGCAATACCTGCGTCCATCAGCCTTCCCCGTAACGTCCGCTGCTCGTGCATTGCGGTGCGGACACCTACATGAACAGAAGACGGCGTGTACTGATTCCGGCTGGTGGTTCGAAAGTGTCACGAATGTCTGAGTGTCACCTGAGAGCCGCATGCATACTTACTGAGGAAGGCCCTCTCAGAGGCATTCGGAGCCGCACCCGGCGTGGATGCGTCGATACACGCATACCCTTGCGCCTACTACATGACACCATCGGCCCCTCATTCGTCACAGCGACGGGCATCACGCGTCTCCCTGCGATGCTCGTCACTACCCAGTACGGCCGGGTAGCCAAATGGGTTCACATCCTGCATCGACAGGTTGTCGCCGGGCCTGAAGCAAATGCCACGGCAAAAGATCCCGCCGCTGCTCGGACCGGGACCAACTGCCACGATGCGCCACGACGAGCCGCAGTTCACTAGCCCGCCCGGGTGACACACGCATGGATGACGGCCGTTCGGATCGGCGCGGTGCACCCTTCGGCCCATCCTCGCGATGGTGAGCAAAAACACACGGCTAACGTGAGCCCTATGGAGCGCAGCGTGCTGGTTACGGGTGGGGTTGGCGGGCTCGGTGAGGCCGTCGTCGAGATACTGCGGGATCAGAACTGGCGGGTCGTGGCTCCCGTCCGGGCCGGCGCGGTCGGCCGGCTCGCCAAGGGCGCCGTCGGGATCGAGGCCGACCTGAGCGTGCCCGCGGACGTGCGGGCGGCCGTTGCCCTCGCGGCGGGTGAGCCGGACGCGCCGCTGCGCGCCGTGGTCAACCTGGTCGGCGGGTACGCGGGCGGCGGCCTCGTGCACGAGACGGCGATCGAGGACTTCGAGGCGGTCATCCGGGCGAACCTGCGCCCGACCTACCTGGTGACGGCGGCGGCGCTGCCGCATCTGGTTGACGCCGGCGGCGGCTCGGTGGTGTGCGTCTCGTCCCGCGCGGCCGTGGCCCCGTTCGCCGGCGCGGCCGGTTACGCGACCGCCAAGGCCGCGGTGCTGGCCTTCGCCAACGCCGTCGCGGTCGAGTACCGAAAGAGCGGTGTGCGTTGCAACACAGTGCTGCCGAGCGTGATCGATACCCCCGCAAACCGGGCCGGGCAGCCGGACGCGGACTTCTCGCGCTGGGTCGCGCCGGCCGACATCGCCCAGGTGATCGCCTTCCTGGCCGGCGACGGATCGAAGCCGACGAGCGGCGCGACGGTACCCGTCTACGGCCGAGCGTGAGCGGGCGTCAGAAGCCCTCGGCCAGCTGGTAGGTCAGCGCCGACGCCGCCGCGAGCGTCGCGCCGGCCAGGAGCAGCATGCGGCCGTGTGACACGAGCGCCGCGGCCGGACCGCGGCGCCCGACGGGTACCCGCGCCGTCGGGACCGCAACGGCCGGCGGCGGCGTGGTCAGGTAGCCGATCAGGGCCGCGCCCACCTCGGCCGGGGTGCCGTTCGCATCGATCACCACGAAGTCCGGGCGCTCCGGCAGCGCCTCGTAGGCGGCCGACGCCGCCCGCAGGTAGGCCATCTCCTCGTGGTCGTAGCCGCGCCGCTCGATCCGGTCGTACGCGATCGCCGGGTCGACCGCGAGCAGGAACGTCACGTCCGGCTTCGGGAAGACCCGGTAGGCGAGCCGGGCCCGGCGCTCGGCGCGGTTGAGCCGGCCGGGGCGGGGGGTCTTGGCGTGCGCGCGGATGCTGGCGTACTGGCAGACCGCGTACCTGTCCATGATCGAGATCTCGCCGGTGATCCGGCGGCGCAGAAGGGTCCGCAGGATGGCGAGCCAGCGCAGCACCGACTCGACGAAGAGCATGGCCCGGCGGCCGAGCAGATGCTCGCCGTCCATGCGGCCGAGGGCGACGGCGAGCCGGCCGAACCAGCGGCGTCCGCCGGCGTTGCGCCGGTAGGTCGCGGGCAGGCCGCGGGCGGCCAGCGCCGTCGCCAGCTGGTGCGCCTGGGTCGTCTTTCCGGACCCGTCGATGCCGACGAGCGCCACCGTGCGCAGACGGCCGCCGCCGGAACGGGACACCGGGAGGGAATCAAGGTCAGGGACCATACCCACCAACGGTACCTGTGGGAGTCACGGACGGTTCGGGCGTGGACGAGGCTGTCCGCGTACAAAATGGGGTCAAGCAGTTTATTTTGACCTTGGCACCGCGTGCTGCTCGGGGTGTGAGGGGTCGACCGCTCGGGTAGTCGCTGGAGTGGCAAACGCACACCGAGGACTCAGGGGGACCGCATGCCGCACCGGGTGGATGAGGGCCTGGTCAACACGCTCAAACGGGTGGCCTCTGTCCTGAAGCAGGCGGAGATCCCGTTCGCGCTCGGCGGCAGCTTCGCGGTGTACGCGCACGGCGGCCACTCCAGCGACCACGACGTCGACTTTCTGATCCGCGAGAAGGACAAGCCGCGTGCGCTCGAGGAGCTGTCCGCGGTCGGCTTCGAGGTGCAGCAGCCGCCCGAGGACTGGCTGGTCAAGGTCTACGACGAGGGCCGGATGGTGGATCTGATCTACCGGCCGGTCGAGTCGCCGGTGACCGACGCGACCCTGCGCGACACCGTGATGCGCCCCGTCGAGGCGATCAACATGCCCGTGCTCTCGGCGACCCAATTGATGATCCACAAGCTGCTCAGCTACACCCAGCATTACTGCGACTTCGCCACCGGACTGCCCGTCGCCCGCTCGCTGCGCGAGCAGATCGACTGGGACCGGGTACGCGCGGAGACCACGAGATCACCGTACGCGGAGGCGTTCCTCGTCCTGCTGGACCGCCTCGACGTGGTCGCGTTGCCGGGGGACGCCGACCTGACAGTAGGGGGATGAGATGGCACCACAGCTCGACGAATACCTGGAGGCGGAGATCCAGCGCCTGCTCACCGAGAGCGGGGCGATCGCCGAACAGGGCATCACCCTGCAACGCCGCGAACACGTGCTGGTGCTCGGCGGCGAGGTGGAGAGCGCGCGGCGCCGCGACGAGATCTGCCGGCTGATCGCCACCAGCTTCCCGGACGTGGAGATCGCCTGCGACATCGGCATCATCCGCGCCGCGGCACCCACCGAGGTGGAGGAGATTTCATGATCCGGATCGCGGCGGTGGGCGACGTCCACGTGGACAAGGACGTGCTGGGCCGCTACCGGCCCGCGCTGGAGGAGTTGCCGGGTGTCGCCGACGCGCTGCTGATCGCCGGTGACCTGACCCGGCACGGCACGGTCGAGGAGGCCCAGTGCATGGCGACGGAGTTCGGTGACCTCGGCGTGCCGGTCATCGTCGTGCTCGGCAACCACGACCACCAGAGCGACCAGGAGGCTCAGGTCACCGACGTGCTGCGGGACGCGGGCATGACCGTGCTCGAGGGCGACGGCACCGTGCTCGAACTGCACGGACACCGGCTCGGCATCGCCGGGGCCAAGGGCTTCGGCGGCGGCTTCGCCGGTGCCTGCGCGAGCTCGTTCGGCGAGCGGGAGATGAAGGACTTCGTCGGCACCACCGAGGCGAGCGCCGAGCGGCTCGGCGCCGCGCTGCGCGGACTCGACTGCGACGCGCTGGTGGCGCTGACCCACTACTCCCCCGTGCCGGAGACCCTGGCCGGTGAGCCGCTGGAGATCTATCCGTTCCTGGGCTCGTACCTGCTCGGGCAGGCCATCGACTCGGCGCCGACCGCGCTGGCCCTGCACGGGCACGCGCACCACGGCACCGAGCGGGGGCGCACGCCCGGCGGCGTGCCGGTCCGCAACGTGTCGCACCCCGTGATCAAGCAGGCGTACAACGTGTACCAACTGCTCTCCGGCGACGTCGATGCCGGCCTCGTGGCCGTCTGATCCGGTCGAGGTTTTCGATTCGAGCGCCCGGGGTATCCGACCTGCATGTCACTGTTGCTCTGGATCCTCGCAGTCATTCTCGTGGTCGCCGGCGTCCTCGCGCTCTTTCGGCGGCAGATTCTCTGGGGTGTCGTCCTGATTATCGTCGGGCTGCTTGTCGGTCCCGGCGGTGTCAGCATCTTCACCTGATCGGTAGCCAAACACTCACGACCCGGGGCCGCGCATTCGCGCGGCCCCGGGTCTCTGCGTGTAGCGGAGCGCACACGACGTGCGTTGTCCCACATCGGACCTATGGCTCAATCCTCTGCGTCCTGTTCCCGACATTTCGCGAGGGTGTGACGCAGTGGCCGAGGTCCATCACTTCACCTACGGAGCATTCAATCCGGTCGCGGCCTACCTGGTCGCGGTCCTCGGCTCCTTCCTCGGACTGCTGTCCACCGGCCGTGCCCGCAGCGCCCGCTCCCGCGGCCGCCGCAACCGCTGGTTGATCATCGCCGCGTTCGCGATCGGCGGTGCGGCCATCTGGCTCATGCACTTCACCGCGATGCTGGGCTTCGACGTGCCCGAGAGCCCGGTGCGCTACAACCCGCTGCTCACCATGGTCAGCCTCGGGCTGGCGGTGGTCGCCGTCGGCCTCGGCCTGCTGGTGGTCGGCCACGGCCGGCGCAGCGTCGTGAAGACCATGATCGCCGGCGTCCTGACCGGCGCCGGGGTGCTGGCGATGCACTACACCGGCATGATCGGCCTGCACGTGTCCGGCCGGATCCATTTCGACCCCCCGCTGGTCGCCGCCTCCGGCGTCATCGCCGTCGCCGCGTCCACCGCCGCGCTGTGGTTCGCCGTCTCGGTACGCGGCTGGCGCCCGATGATCGGCGCCGCCTCGATCATGGGCCTGGCCGTCTGCGGGATGCACTACACCGGCATGGCCGCCATGTCAGTCGAACTCAGCACCAAGGTGTCCACCTCGGTGAGCGGCATCCGGCCACTGCTGATGATCGTGCCGATCACCCTGATCAGCGCGGCCACGATCCTCGGCGTCGCGCTCAGCGCGCTACAGGCGATGACCGAGGAGGAGTTCACCGAGGGCGACGGCAAGCCGCACCGCGGCATGCACGCCGAGAACCCCTGGTCGCTCAAGCAGGCGTCGATGTCGGCGATGCGGCGGGCGCCCGGCAGCCGCCCGTCGCCGGGCGTGCGGCCCTCGCCGCGGCCGGTTCCGCCGCGGGCCAAGCCGCTGACGGACGAACCTTTGCTCGACGTGCCTTCCTGACCGGCGCACACGGAGCGCCTCCGTCCGGTATACCTGTTCGGCATGGCGCCAAGGATGCTGCTGACGATGCCGTTGCACGCGATCACCGAGGTCTACGGCGAGGCCGGGCTCCGCGAACGGTTCGCCCTCGAGCTCCAGGAGCTGCCGCCCGCCGACCGGCGGCAGCTCGAGGAGGCGCTGGAGCTGGCGGCCCGGCTGCACGCCGAGGACCGCCGCGTCCGGGAGCCGTACCTCAACCACCTGCTGCGGGTGGCGATCCGGATCATGAGGTATTACGGGATCCACGACGTGGACGTGCTGACGGCGGCGTTGCTGCACGACGCCGTCGAGGACCACCCGGCGGAGCTGGCCGGCCTGCCCGCGTCGCTCGGGCACCAGGTGCTGACGGACGCCGCCGTCGCCGAGCTGGCCCGCCGGTTCAACCCCCGGACGGCCGAGCTGGTGCGCTCGGTCACCAACCCGGAGTACGACCCCGAGTACGACCGGCACGAGCAGTACCGGGCGCACGTCGCGGACAGCCTCGAGCGCGACCCGTGGGCCCGGGTCATCAAGGTTTCCGACTTCACCGACAACGGCGTCGGGGTCATTCACACCACATACGACAAGGCCCGCAGCTCCGCGATCAAGTACCGGCCGCTGGTGCCGAAGCTGCGCGAGCTGGTCGGACGCCCGGACACCCCGCTCTCGGTCGCCGCCAAGGACCACATCCTGGACCAGCTCGATTTAGCAGAGGAGCGGTTCGCCGCGATTCTCGACGGATAGCGCGACTAGCCTGGGTGCCATGCCGTCCCGTACAGACAACTGGTGGCGCAGCGCCGTCATCTACCAGATCTATCCGCGCTCGTTCGCCGACAGCAACGGCGACGGGATGGGCGATCTGCCGGGCATCACGGCACGCCTGAGCGACCTCCGCCACCTCGGCGTCGACGCCGTCTGGCTCTCGCCGTTCTACCCGTCGCCGCAGCACGACGCCGGGTACGACGTTGCCGACTACCGCGCCGTCGATCCGCTCTTCGGCGACCTCGGCGACGCCGACAAGATGATCAGCGAGGCTCACGCGCTCGGGCTCAAGGTCATCATCGACCTGGTGCCCAACCACACCTCGAACGAGCACGCCTGGTTCACCGCCGCGCTGGCCGCCGGACCGGGCAGCCCCGAGCGGGAGGCATACATCTTCCGCGACGGGCGCGGGCCGGACGGCAGCGAGCCGCCCAACGACTGGCACAGCGTCTTCGGCGGCCCGGCGTGGGAGCGCGTCCCCGACGGCCAGTGGTACCTGCACCTGTTCGACGTCTCCCAGCCCGACCTCAACTGGGGCAGCGGGAAGGTCCGCGCCGAGTTCGAGGCGATCCTGCGCTTCTGGCTCGACCGCGGCGTCGACGGCTTCCGGGTCGACGTGGCGCACGGCCTGATCAAGGACGCCACCCTGGCCGACTGGCAGTACGCCGGCGTGATCCTCGGCGGGCTCGCGCCCGAGGGCGCCCCGCCGCCGCCGATGTGGGACCAGGACGGCGTGCACGAGGTCTACCAGCGGTGGCGCACGGTCCTCGACGAGTACCCCGGCGAGCGCATCCTGGTGGCCGAGGCCTGGGTGCAGCCGGCCGAGCGGCTGGCCCGCTACGTACGCCCGGACGAGATGCACCAGGCCTTCAACTTCGAATACCTGGACGCGCCCTGGTCCGCCGACCCGCTGCGCCGGATCATCGGCTCCACCATGGCCGCGAACGCCGCGGTCGGCGCGCCCACCACCTGGGTGCTCTCCAACCACGACGTGGTGCGGCACGCGACCCGGCTGGGCTACCCGGTCGGTGAGCCGCGCCGGCACGGCATCGGCGCCGGCGACCCGCAGCCCGACGCCGGCCTGGGGCTGCGCCGGGCCCGGGCGGCCACGCTACAGATGCTCGGACTGCCCGGCTCCGCGTACCTCTACCAGGGCGAGGAGCTGGGGCTGCCCGAGGCGACCGAGATTCCGGACGAGTTCCGGCAGGATCCGGCCTGGGAGCGGTCGGGGCACGCCGAGCGCGGTCGCGACGGCTGCCGGGTGCCGATCCCGTGGGAGGCCGACGCGCCCTCGTACGGCTTCGGCCCGTCGGACGCGAGCTGGCTGCCGCAGCCTGCGACCTGGGCCGAGTACGCCCTGGACCGCCAGCGGGACGTCGCCGGCTCCACCTACGAGCTGTACCGCTCCGCGCTGCGCCTGCGTGCCGGGCACGGCCTCGGCGCCGGGGCGCTGACCTGGGTGGACACCCCGGCCGACGTGCTGGCGTACCGCAACGGCGACCTGCTGGTGTTGACCAACTACGGCACCGCGCCGGCCGAGCTGCCGCTCAACGCCCGGGTCCAGCTCTCCAGCGAGCCGCTGGCCGCCGACGGTCGCGTACCGCAGGACGTCACGGTGTGGGCGCGGGTCTGATCCTCGCCTCCGCCTCCTGCTCCGCCCGGTAGGTGGCCAGGGCGGCGTGGGTGTCCGCCATGTCCCGGGCCACCGTCCGGCTGGCCAGCCAGTACATGACGCCGGTCGGCACGAAGAAGAACTGGAACGCGGCCAGGCCGACTGCGTAGTTCAGCGGTGGCGGGAAGGCGCCGGACAGGCCCCGGAACGCCACCGCGATCAGCACGTTGCCGCCGGCCCGGCCGAAGCCGTTTACCAGGTTGCCGAGGCTGTAGACGGTGCCGCGATGCTCCGGCGGGTTCACGTCCGCGATGAGCGCGAACCAGTTCGGCGAGTTCGCCGAGGTCAGCGCGAGGGCGAAGATGGCGGTGGCCAGGCTGAGCCCGACGGTCGGCTCGGTGTAGACGTTGCGCAGGA
This sequence comes from Amorphoplanes digitatis, assembly GCF_014205335.1. Taxonomy (NCBI): domain Bacteria; kingdom Bacillati; phylum Actinomycetota; class Actinomycetes; order Micromonosporales; family Micromonosporaceae; genus Actinoplanes; species Actinoplanes digitatis. The sequence continues at coordinate 7,528,758 of NZ_JACHNH010000001.1, forward strand.
TCGCGCCCACCACGGCACCCGTACTGCCACCGTCCGGCACGTCGATGTGGAACGGCACGAAGAACAGCACCACGTAGAACGGCACCGCGGCCAGGACGCCGACGGCCGCGACCAGGGCCCGGCCCCGGGGCGTGCGGCGTTGCAGCCGGTCGCCGACGAGGCCGCCGAGGATCGACAGCGCGCCGCCGAGCTGGAACATCGTGGCGAAGACGCTGCCCACGATCACCGCGGTCGGCGCCGAGTAGCCCTGGTCCTCGGCGCGGGCCCGGAACAGCACCGGCAGCCAGACCAGCGAGCCGAAGGCCACCTGCGCGGAGAAGCCCTGGAGGATCAGCCAGACGTTGGTGCGCCGGGCCAGGATCCGCGGCAGGTCGTCGCGGTGGATCCGCTCCTCGTAGTGCACGCCCCGCAGCTCCGGCTGGCTGTCGCCGCGCGGGACGTCGTAGGTCAGCAGGTAGGCCAGGGTGGCGATCAGGCCCGCAACGGCGACGACCAGGAACGGCCGCCGCCAGTCGGTCGAGCCGAGCAGGCCGCCGATCAACGTCCCGGCGAGCGTGCCGATGCCCTGCGACAGCCCCCAGAAGCTCATCACCAGGCCACGGCGGCGCGGCGAGATCAGGTCGCTGACCACGGAGAAGCTGACGCTGGCCACGCCGCCCAGGCCGATCGCCGCGAGCACCTGCGACAGCAGGAACGACGAGTAGCTGCCGGCCAGGCCTGACCAGGCGGTGCCCAGGACCCAGATCACCGTGCCGGCGATCAGCACCGGCTTGCGGTTGGTGCGGTCGCCCGCGTACGCCCAGCCGATCGCCGCCACCGCGCTGATCAGGAACATCACCGTGGTGGCAAGCGCGATCCGCCCCTCGCCGACGCCGAGCTCCTTGCCGATGTCGCGGTACAGCGGCGGGACGAGGCCGATCGCGACGTTGTCCAGGGACGCGAGGATGACGAAGACGACAACGCTGTACGCGCGATGTGCCGGTCCTCCCCGCAAGCTCACGCGGACGAGGTTAGCGGGATACCTTGTCGATCACCGCTTCCCGGGCCGAAGCGTATTGCTCCCGGATCAGCGGGACGCTGTCGTCCTCGTATATCTCGGGTGGCTCCGCGGACCAGGCCGGCGGCGCGTCGCCGCCCCGGGCGACCCAGGCGGCCTGGCGGGCGGCCCCGTCCGCGACGTACTCGCCCGGCGGCGGCACCAGCACCGGCAGGCCGAACAGCGCCGGCGCGATCCGGCGGACCGCCTCGCTGCGCGCGCCGCCGCCGACCAGCACGATGCGGTTGGCCGTCGCACCGCACGCGACCAGGGCGTCCAGGCCGTCGGCGAGCGCGCAGAGCATGCCCTCGACCGCCGCCCGGGCCAGGTGCGCCGGGTCCGAGGTGCGCAAGGTGAGGCCGTGGATGGCACCCGTGGCGTTCGGCCGGTTCGGTGTCCGCTCGCCCTCCAGGTACGGGATCAGCACCAGGCCGTCCGCGCCGGCGGGCGCGGACAGCGCGAGCCGGGACAGCTCCTCGTGATCGACGCCGAGCAGCCGGGTCGCCGCGTCGAGCACCCGGGCCGCGTTGAGCGTGACGACGATCGGCAGGAACCGGCCGGTCGTGTCGGCGAAGCCGGAGACGGCGCCGCTCGGATCGTCCGGCGCGACGTCGGAGGAGACGAAGACGGTGCCGGAGGTGCCGATGGAGATCACCACGTCGCCCGGCAGCGCGCCCGCGCCGAGGCCGGCCGCGGCGTTGTCGCCGGCGCCCGGGCCGAGCGGCGCGCCGTTCGGCAGGGTGCCGGCGATGCCGGTCGGCCCGAGCACCTGCGGCACCCGGATCCGCCGGCCGAAGCCCAGTTCGAGCAGTTCGTGACGGTACTCGTCGGCGGCGGCCGACCAGTAGAGGGTGCCGCTGGCGTCGCTGCGGTCGGTGCGCAGGCCCTCCAGTCCGTGCGCGCCGGACAGCTTCCAGGTCAGCCAGTCGTGCGGCAGGCAGACCGCCGCCACCCGGGCGGCGTTCTCCGGCTCGTTGCGGGCCAGCCACCGCAGCTTGGTCAGCGTGAAGCTCGCGACCGGGACGATGCCGACGGCGTCGACCCAGGCCCGGCGGCCCTTGTCGCCGCCGCCGAGCTCCTCGATCAGGTCGGCGGCCGCGCCGGCGCTGCGGGTGTCGTTCCACAGCAGCGCCGGGCGCACCACCTCGCCGTGCTCGTCCAGGACCACCATGCCGTGCTGCTGGCCGGCGACCGACGCGGCGGCGACGTCGTCCAGGCCGCCCGCCTCGTCGATCGCCTGCCGCAGCGCGGTCCACCAGGCGTCGGGATGTACCTCTGTGCCGTCGGGGTGGCCGGCCCGCCCCTGCCGGATCAGCTTGCCGGTCTCGGCGTCACGGATGACCACCTTGCAGGACTGGGTGGAGGAATCGATCCCGGCTACCAGCGTCATGGGTTCACCTTCCCGTTCGGAGTCAGTTCGCGCGCAGCAGGTGATCGATGGCGAGCTGGTGCAACCTCACGAAGTGGTAGCCCTGTGCGCCGGCCGCGTCGACGTCGTAGTCCTCGAAGGAGCCGCGGTCGTCGAGCAGGTCGGTGTAGGTCTCGCCGGGTGCCAGCGTCGGGGTGGAGAGCTCGAGGACCTTGCTGGCCGCCAGCGCCTCCTGCACCGCCGGGTCGGCGCGGAACGCCTGCGCCCGCTCCTTGAGCAGCAGGTACATCCGCATGTTGGCCTCGGCCGAGTGCCAGACGCCGGTGTAGTCCTCGGTGCGCGAGGGCTTGTAGTCGAAGTGCCGGGGGCCCTCGTAGGTCGGCCCGCCACCCGGTCCGCCGTTCTCCAGCAGGTCGACGAGCGAGAACGCGTTGAGCAGGTCGCCGTGGCCGAAGACCAGGTCCTGGTCGAACTTGGGGCCGTGCTGGCCGTTGAGGTCGATGTGGAACAGCTTGCCGTGCCACAGCGCCTGGGCGATGCCGTGCGTGAAGTTGAGGTTCGACATCTGCTCGTGGCCGACCTCGGGGTTGATGCCGAACAGCTCCGGGCGCTCGAGGTCGTGCACGAAGGCGATGGCGTGGCCGGCCGTGGGCAGCAGGATGTCGCCGCGGGGCTCGTTGGGCTTGGGCTCGATGGCGAAGCGCAGCCCGTAGCCGCGGTCCTCGGAGTACTGCGCGAGCAGGTTGAGTGCCTCGCGGTAGCGGTCGAGGGCGGCGTGGATGTCCTTGGCGGCGTCGTACTCGGCGCCCTCGCGGCCGCCCCAGAGCACCAGGGTCTCGGCGCCCAGCTCGGCGGCCAGGTCCATGTTGCGCAGCACCTTGCGCAGCGCGTAGCGGCGCACGCCGCGGTCGTTGCTGGTGAAGCCGCCGTCCTTGAAGACCGGGTGGGTGAACAGGTTGGTGGTCACCATCGGCACCACCATGCCCGTCTCGTCCAGGGCCTTCTTGAAGGCGGCGATGATGCCGTCGCGGCTCTGCGCGTCGGAGCCGAACGGCACGAGGTCGTCGTCGTGGAACGTGATGCCGTAGGCGCCGAGCTCGGAGAGCTTGTGCACGGCCTCGATCGGGTCGAGCGGGCCCCGGGTGGCCTCGCCGAACGGGTCCCGGGCCTGCCATCCGACGGTCCAGAGACCGAAGGAGAACTTGTCGTCGCGGGTGGGCTGGACCGACACGGTTACCTCCACGTAACAGCGTTGATTTGTTTATTGGTTGAATTATTTGAGCGGCGTGTGGCATTGTCAAGGGTGTGACGGGTCGGCTGATGAGTGCGACGGGTTCGCCGGTCCGGCAATCGAGCGTGCGGGCACATAATCTCGCGCTCGTTCTGCAAACCGTGGCGAACAACACAAACCCGATATCTCGGGCATCCGTGGCCGCGGCCACCGGGCTGACCCGGGCCACCGTCTCCGCGCTCGTCGACGACCTCGTCACCGGCGCGCTGCTCACCGAGGTCGATCCCGCGCCGCGCAGCGGCGCCGGGCGGCCCGCGGTCGGGCTGACCCTCGCACCCGACGGCCCGGCCGGGCTCGGGCTGGAGATCAACGTCGACTACCGGGCCGCCTGCGTGGTCGACCTGGCCGGCGCGCTCCGGCACCGCCTCGTCGAGGCCGGCGATCAGCGCCTGACCGATCCCGGCACCGCCCTCGCCGCGCTCGGCCGGCTCGCGGCCCGGGCGCGGGCGCTGGCCGAGGCGGACGGGCTCACCGTCGCCGGCGCGGCCCTGGCCGTGCCGGGCCTGGTCACGGCCGACGGGGTCGTCCGGATCGCACCCAACCTCGGCTGGCAGGACGTCGCCGTCGGCGACCTGCTCGGCGACCTGCCGGTCGCGGTCGACAACGAGGCGAACCTGGCCGCGCTCAGCGAGCTCGGCACCGCCGATCCGCCACGCGACTTCGTCTACATCTCCGGCGAGATCGGCATCGGCGCCGGCATCGTGCTGGACGGCGCGCTCTACCGCGGCACCCGGGGCTGGAGCGGCGAGATCGGCCACATCCCGATCAACCCCGACGGCCCGGCCTGCCGCTGCGGCTCCCGCGGCTGCCTCGAGCAGTACGCCGGCCAGGAGGCGGTGCTGCGCGCCGCCGGCGTGACCGGCGTCGAGGAGCTGGCGCGCGCCGCGGCCGGCGGCGGAACCGCCGCGCTGAGCGCGCTGAGCGCGCTGAGCGCCGCCGGCGGCGCGCTGGGCACGGCGGTGGCCGCGGTGGTCAACCTGCTCGACGTGAAGACCATCGTGCTCGGCGGCAGCTACGCCTCGCTGGTGCCCTGGCTGCGCGAACCGATCGCGGCCGAGGCCGGCCGGCGGGTGCTCACCGCGGCCTGGTCGCCGGTGCTGCTGCGCGCCGCGACGTTCGGCCCCGACGCCGCGATGCGGGGCGCGGCCGGTTCGGTCATCCGCGGGCTGCTCGACGACCCCGCCGCGTGGCTCGCCCGCCGGCAGTGACCACTCAGGCCGTACGGGCGGCCGCGGGGGGATCGGCGGCCGCGGCGAACTCGGTCAGGCCGCGCACCAGCGCCGCGCGGCCCGCGGGGGTCATCCGCTCCAGCACCTCCGCGAGCAGGTCCCGGCGGGTGGCCCGCAGGCGCTCCAGGAGCTCCCGCGAGGACGGTGTCAGATACAGCGCGATCTCGCGCCGGTCGGCCCGGCCCGGCACCCGCTCGACCATGCCGGAGGCGACCAGGCGGTCGCAGAGGCGGCTCGCCGAGGAGAGGATCATCTTGAGCTCTGCGGCCAGGCCGCGCAGGTTGACACCCGGCTCGCGCTCGATCACCAGCAGGGCGTTCAGCTGGGACGAGGAGAGCCGGGGAGTCATCCGCTCGCGGGCGGCGTCCCACGCGGCCAGCAACGCGGGCGCGGCGTCGTCGACTGCCGCGGCACGCATCGGGTCCGGCTCCGCCGGCCCATGGTGTTCGGCCATGGTGCAGCAGAGACTACCCGTGATGGGGACACTGTCGAGGTGGTGAAGCCTTGTCCGACCGAATGATCGCCGCGCGGCGCGCCCTGACCGACGCGCCGGCCGACCGCATCGTCGAGTGCCTGGCGGAGGTCGTCGCCCGGGACTACGCCGTCGACATCGAGCTGCTGCTCGTCGACTACCGCCTGGCCGCGCTGCTGCCGCTGACCGGCGGCCCGCCGGTGCGCAACCCCGGCGAACCGGCCTGGCGCTCGTTCGACCACCAGTCCGAGGTCCGGGCCGGCGAGGTCGGCTACCTTCCGGTGACCGGGCGCGGGGAGCGCATGGGCGTGCTGCGCTGCGAACCCGGCCCCGACTCGCCGGACGCCCGGGGCGAGCTCGCCGAGATCGCCACGCTGCTCGCGCACGAGCTACAGGCGGCGGCCGCGGGCACCGACCGGTACGCGGCGGCGGCCCGCACCACCCGGCTCACGCTTGCCGCGGAGATGCAGTGGGAGCTGCTGCCGGGCCGCAGCCGGGTCCGGCCGTCGTTCAGCCTGGCCGGGCAGCTCGAGCCCTCGTACGCGGTCCGCGGCGACAGCTTCGACTGGGCGGAGCAGGACGGCCGCCTCTACCTGAGCGTGCTCAACGGCCACGGCGAGGGCACCAGCGCCGCGCTGCTCACCTCGCTGGCCACGTACGCGCTGCGCAACGCCCGCCGCGCCGGGCTGCCGCTTGCCGACCAGGCCTCCCTCGCCGACCAGGCGGTCTTCGCGCAGCACCGGGGCGACCGGTACGTGGAGACGCTGCTGCTGGAGCTGGACCTGCACTCCGGCGAGCTGCTGGCGGTCGACGCGGGGTCGCCGCGGATGATGCTGCTGCGCGACCGCGAGGTCCTGGACCAGCCGCTCGAGGCGCAGTTCCCGCTCGGCATGTTCGAGTCCTCGGACTACGCGCCGCAGCCCCTCGCCCTGCGCACCGGCGACCGGCTCTTCATCGTCAGCGACGGCGTGTTCGACGCCGCGACCGGCACCAGCCGCTACGGGGAGGCCGCCCTGCACCGCTTCGTGCGGCGGACCGGGTCGCTCGCGCCCCTGCAAGCGGTGCGCTCACTGCTCGGCGACCTGCGGGCGTTCGTCGGCGGCGACCTCGAGGACGACGCCGTGGCCGTCTGCCTGGACCTGACCGCCGCGGCCGGGTAACGAAACGGCCGCCGGACCCCTGAGGGATCCGGCGGCCGGGTGCTTCGTGGCGAACGTCAGCGCGCGGCGCCCGCGCGGGACGAGATCGCCTCGAGGAAGATCTCACCGATCTTCGCCGGGTCCTGCGCGATGAAGACGCCGCCCGAGCTCGTGGCCTTGGTGATGACCTCGAGCTCGTTGCGGTCGACACCGGGTCCGATGCCGATGATGACCATGCGCACCGGGCGCTTCGGGTCCGCGAGCTTCTTCAGCTCGTTGACCAGGGTCTTCTGGTTGATGCCGTCCTTGTTCTCGTTCTGCCCGTCGGTGAAGAGCAGCACCGAGTTGACCCGGCCGGCCTGCCAGGTGTCCTGCACGTTCTTGTACGCGGCCAGCGCGGTGTCGTAGAGACCCGTGCCGCCGTTCGGCTTCGGCCTGATCTTCTCGATCGACTCCTGGATCTCGGCCCGCTTCGACGTGAGCGGGCTGATCGGCACGATCTGCTTCCAGGGCTGCTTGCCGACCATCTCGGTCGAGAAGAGCCAGACGCCGACCGCCCACTTGTCGTCGAAGAGCGCGAGGCCCTGCGACGCCGCTGCGCGGGTCACCGTTGCGCGGTCCACGTTGCGGGCCGTCGGCACCTTGTCGAGCATCGAGCCCGACACGTCGAAGACGGCGAGCGCGCGGCCCGGCAGGGTGATGGCGGCCCAGCTGCCCAGCACCTGGTTGATCGAGCCGGCGTCGAGGCCCGCCGCGGCGGTGCCCTCGGTGCCGGTCGCGGGTGCCTCGGCGGGCGGGCTGGCCTGCGGCGCACCGACCGGGCCGGAGAAGCCGGCGCCGACCGTGCCGTCGGGGGCACGCAGGCCGACCGAGGCGAGCTGGTCCTTGAAGCTGGGCTGCTGGAGCGCCTCGCGCAGCCCGGTGGCGGCCGCGGACCTGGTCAGGTCGACCTCGGGCATGACCGCGAACGGGTAGTCCAGCGACGGGGTCTGGTCGAGGTAGAGCGCGGCGAGCTTCACCTGCGGACGCTCGGCGTTGTACGCGATCACGTCCTCCTCGGACAGCGGCGCGGCACTCACGGCGCTGGCGAGGTCGGCCGCGTCGAGCGACCGCGGGAACTTCTGCATGAGGTCGTCGCGCAGCGAGGAGCTGCCCGCCGCCAGGGCGCGCAGCGCACCCACCTGTGTCGCCTTCGCCTCTGGGCCGGCGCCGGCGGCGCCGCCCAGCGCGAGCAGACCGGCGAGGCCGGCCGAGTCGCGGGTCGGATCGACGATGCCGGTCCGCAGCGAGTTGCCGGTCGTCATCTGCTGGAGAAGGTCTTTCCAGGTCAGCTTCTTGTCGGGCCAGCCGACCTGCTGCGCGATGGGCTCGGGCATGGCGACCACGACGGGGCTCTTCGCGATCGACTTACCGTCGGTCGGCACGAAGCCGGACGCCTCCGACCGCAGACGCAGCAGCCAGGTCGACGAGTCCGCGATCCACACGTCCGGCAGGACGGCGGACTTGCCGCCGGAGCCGATGCCGGTGAGGGAGACGCCGTGCTTGGCCGCCACGGTCGAGGCCGTGGTAGCGGGGTTGACGCCGGACACGCTCACGGCGACACAGGTTCCGTTGACGTTGGCACCGCCGGCTGTCCACTGCTGGGCAGCTTGTTCCACGGCGGGAGCGATCTCGGTGGCGGCTGCGACGGTCAGCTTGATCTGACCTGTGCACCCGGCATCGGCGAGACTCTGATAGCCGAGCCAGGAACCGGCGAGGACGACCACGATCGCCATCGCAGATGCGACGACGCCGGCTCCCCTGAGACTGAAGTTTCTGCGATGGCGGCCTGACACGCGCTCCATACTGCGCATCTCCGGACCTGAATGCCATATACGTTCGGACGAAACTTACTCGGATTGGAAATTCCAGTTACCTAATTCACTTTGTGTAGCGAAGCACATCCAGGCAGTGTGCGGATCTTGGCGGGTTATGCCGGATTTAACCCTTAACGCCCCCAAGGCGCCCCCGTCCGCTATCGGTCATCCAATGACCTGGATACCGCTCCAGCGCAACAGGCACGTCGGACTGCCTTCGCCCACCGGCTCGCCCTGCGACTGCGGAATACCGGTGTCCGGGTCGATGCGGAAGATCGTGACGTTGTGTGAGCGCTCGTTCGCTACATAGAGATGGTCGCCGAGCAGAGCGATGTGCCGAGGCCAGACACCGCCGACGGCCACCTCGGCGACCAGCGTGCCGCCGCCGGGCTCCCACGAGAAGACCGAGACGGTGTCCGGGCCGCGGTTGGCCACGTAGACGAAGCGCCCGTCGCGACCGGCGGTCAGCTCCGACGGGTAGTTCGGCTTCCCGGCGCTCGTCGTCGCGCCGCCGGCCTGCAGCAGGCCGCCGTCGGCCGGGTCCGGGCGGTACCAGGTCAGCTCGCCGGCCAGCTCGCCGACCAGCAGCAGCGCGCCGTCGGCGGAGTGCAGCAGGTGGCGCGGGCCGGTGCCGGGCGTCGCGACGACGGCCGGGCCGGCCAGGACCAGCCGGCCGGAGATCGGGTCGAGGCGGGCACGCCACACCCGGTCCGAGCCGAGGTCGGAGATGAGCACGTCCGGGCCGTTCGGATCCGGCGCGACCATGTGCGGGTGCGGGCCCTCCTGGCGGTCCGCGACCGGGCCCCGGCCCTCCAGGTGGAGCAGGTCGCAGTGCTCACCCGGTACGCCGTCGGCGTCGAGCGGGAACACGGCGACGCTGCCGCCGGCGTAGTTGGTCACCAGCAGGTGCCGGGCGTCGGAGGCGACGGCGAGGTGGCACGGCGCCGCGCCGCCGGTGGACCGCACCGCAAGCGGGGTCAGGGAGGCCTCCGGTCCGACCGCGAACGCGCTCACCCGGCCGGCGGCCAGCTCGTTGGCCGCGTACAGCACCGGCAGGCGCGGGTGCTGGGCCAGAAAGGACGGCGAGGGTGTGCGGGCGACTACACCCAGCCGGGTCAGGTCGCCGGTGGCCGGATCGCGGCGCAGCAGCGCGATGCCCTCGCCCTCGCCACCGGTCTCGCCCGTGTAGCAGCCGACGAAGACGTACTCATCATTCGCGCCCATGCCCCGATCCAATCACGCGGAAGCGACGGCCGCGCGGACCCCCGTCCGACCCGCGCGACCGCCGCCCGCCTTGAGGTGCTCACTCGTTCAGCAGCTCGTAAGCGGCCTCCGTCGCCTTCTGCTGCTGGTCGGCCGCGGGTACCGCCGGCGCCGGCGCCTTGCCGAAGTCGCTGTAGGTCACCTCGTACCTGGAGGCCTTGAACTTCCCGGCCGCCGGGATCTTCACGACCGCGGAGGTCAGCCGGCCCTGGCCGTCGACGGTCGCCTCGAACGGCACCGCCCTGGCCCGCGCGCCGAGCGCCGCGAGCCGGTCCGGCTCGACGATCTCGAGATCGCCCTGCCGGGTGAGGTCGGTGGTGCCGGCGAACTCCCCCGCACCGGTCTGCCGGACCTCGACGATCGCCCGGAGCACCGCGCCGGCCTCGCCCGGGTCCGTCTCGCCGGCGTAGCCGAGCGGGATGTCGTCCTTGTTCTTGATCTTCGCCGGGTCGATCAGCATCCACTTCTTCGGCAGCTTCGGAAGCCCGAGGCCCTCGGCGTCGGTGAACTTCATCCTGATCCAGGTCTGCTCCTCGACGACCAGGAAGTCGGAGTGCAGCGTGAAGCCGAACTCCGGCTCCCGGTAGCGCAGGTCGATCCGGTAGCTGTGCCGGTCACCGTCGAAGGCGCCGGACGCCGACATCCCGCCGTCCTTGGCGGTGAAGCGGAAGCTGCCGCTGCTCACGTCCGGCAGCGACTTGAGCAGCGTCTCCCGTGGTCCGAGCGGCGCCGGCGAGCCGGACGCGGCCGGGCCCGGTGCGGCATCGGCGAGGCAGCCGCCGGTGGCGACGGCGCACGCCACGACAAGGGCGGCGAAGGCGGCCGGCCGAACTTTGCGAACATTCATCGACTCATCGCTTTCTCAGCGCGGCGGCCGGGTTTTCCGGTCCGCCTGTCGGGTTGACGCATTGAAGCCTCGGAGACAGTGCTGCCATCGCTCTGCGGCTATGCTGCTGCCGGCTGCCGTTCCGCTGCCGTTTCACATACGTGCTGCTCAAGGGGGTTGGCGCCGTGACAGACGCGCCCGCGAGCCTCGCGCTGAGGTTCGAGATCCTCGGCGAAGTCCGGGCACTGCGCGGCGATGAACGGCTGGATCTCGGCCCGGCCAAGCAGCGCGCGGTGCTCGCGGTCCTGCTGCTGGACGCGGGCCGGCCGGTGCCGACCCACCAGATCGTCGACGCGGTGTGGGGCGACGGGCCGCCGGAGAACGGCGCCAACGTCGTGCAGAAGTACGTGGCCGGGCTGCGCCGGGTGCTGGAGCCCGACCGCTCGCCGCGTACACCGGGCGAGCTGATCGCGCTGACCGACGGCGGCTACGTCCTGCGAACCGACCCCGGCACGCTGGACGCCGAGCGGTTCCAGTCCGGCCTCGCCCGGGCCTCCGCGCAGCGCCGGGCCGGGCAGCTCGCCGAGGCGGCCGAGACCCTGCGCGAGGCGGTGGCCCTCTGGCAGGGCGAGGCGCTCGCCGGGCTACCGGGGCCGGTCTTCGAGGCCGCCCGCAACCGGCTCACCGACGCCCGCGCCACCGCCTGGGAGAAGTGGGCGGACATCGAGCTGGCCCGGGGCAACCACACCGGGCTCATGCCGGACCTGGTCCGGCTGGTCGAGCAGTTCCCGCTGCGCGAGGGGCTGCGGGCCCAGCTGATGATCGCCCTGCACCAGGGCGGACGGCAGGCCGAGGCGCTTGCGGTGTTCCGCGACGCCCGCGCGTACTTCCTCGACGAGTTCGGCGTGGAGCCGGGCGAGCGGATGCAGGAGACGCACCGCCGCATCCTGCGCGGCGAGCCCTTCTACTCCGAGCCCGTCGACCCGTGGGCCGCGAGCGACGACATCCCGGCGCCCCGTGGTCCGGTCGGCGTCACCCCGCCCGCCGCGCCGATCGCCTCCGGCTCGCTCGCCGTGCCGCCGTCGGCCTACGTCCAGCAGTACGTCCCGCCGGACCCCACCGAGATCGTGCCGGCACCCGCGTCGCCGGTCCACCCGCCGCTGTCGCCGTGGGGTGTCGGCGCCCCACCCCCGCCGCCGGCGTACGCGGTGCCGCGCCGGCGGTTCCCGGTCGGCGAGGTGATCTTCGCGGCGCTGACCCCGCTCGTCGTGTGCTCGTTCGGCAGCTGGATCTACTTCGTGTACGCGGGCGCACGGCGCCGGGACCGGCGCCAGTATCTGGTCGCGGCCGGCTACGCCGCGCTGTTCGTCGTCGCGTTCGTCGTCTTCGCCGCGATCGACCCGACGTCGGTCGAGAGCGTCGAGCTGAGCAACGCGGAGACGATCGGCTTCCTGATGCTCCTGGGCCTCCCCGTCGCCGCGTCCGTGCACGGCGCGGTCCTCGCCTCGCACCCCGGCGACACCCCGAAGACCCGGAACCTGCGGGAGCAGGCACGCCGGTTCGCGCTCTTCGACCCGGCCCGCGCCCGCCAGCTGGGCATCGGCCGGCCGGACCTGCTGCGCGCCTTCGACGACGGCGGACTCGTCGACCTCAACCACGTGCCGGGGCACGAGCTGGCCCGGCTGCCCGAGCTGAGCTCGGAGCAGGCACACCGGATCGTGATGGACCGCCTCAACCGCGGGCCGTACCACCGGCCCGATGAGCTGATCGCGCGCGGAGTCTTGCCCGCGCGGACGGTCGCCCGGCTCGCCGGCCGGCTGATCTGCCTGCCGCCGACCCCGCTGGACACCCCGTCGGGCTGGCACTCACCGCACTCGACGCCACACGGCTGAGCGCGTGACCGCCCGGCCGCGGCGCCGAGCCGCTAGCGGGAGCCTGCGGCCAGCAGCTGCCGGCGGGCGACGTACTCGACCAGCTCGATCAGGACGTTGCGGGCGGCCAGCGGCTGGCGCGCGTCGAACTCCACCACCGGAACGTCGGGGTCGAGGTCGAGCGCCCGGCCGACCGCCTCGGCGCCGAACCGGCGGTCCGAGTCGAAGCAGTTCACGGCGACCACGAACGGCGTGCCGCGCTGCTCGAAGTAGTCGATCGACGGGAAGCAGTCCGCCAGGCGACGGGTGTCGGCGAGCACGACGGCGCCCAGCGCGCCCTGCGACAGCTCGTCCCAGAGGAACCAGAACCGGTCCTGCCCGGGCGTGCCGAAGAGGTAGAGCTGCAAGTCCTCGGTGATCGTGATGCGACCGAAGTCCATCGTCACCGTGGTCGTGCGCTTACCCTCCACGCCGGAGGTGTCGTCGGCGCCCTCGACGCCGGTCAGCACCTCCTCGGTCTGCAACGGCCGGATCTCGCTGACCGAGCCGACCATCGTGGTCTTGCCCGCACCGAACCCGCCGGCGATGAGGATCTTGAGCGCGACCGGGATGCGAGAGCGCGTGCCGTCTCGGTCAGAGCGCACGGAGTCCATTGACAACCGCCTTGAGTACGTCGACGTCGTGCGGCTGACAGGCCGCAGGGGGCTCGTAGAGCGAAATGAGTCCCGCTGAGCGTAGATCACCCAGCAAAACCCGGACGACTCCGAGGGAGAGGTCCAGTTTGGAGGCTAGTTCGACAATCGGCGTCGGCTCACACGCCGCGCCGACGATCGCATGATGCTCCGGTTGTAAAGAAGGCGACGGTGCCGCCTGGCTCATCGTCGCCACCACGAAGGCGACGAGGTCGAATTCACCGCCGGACGGTGCGACGCGGCCCTGCGTCATCGCGTACGGCCGGACCACCGGACCCGCGTCGTGGTCCAGCCAGTCGTGCGGCGCACGCAATGGGTCACCGCGCATGGGACCCGTTGGGCCGCTCGGGTGCGTCCATCGTCTGGCCCACCCGGACCACGAGCATGGCCATCTCGTACGCGATCAGGCCCAGGTCCGCGTCGCTGGTGGCCACCACCGCGAGGCATGCGCCCAGCCCGGCCGCCGTGACCAGGAGGAACGCGTCCTCCATCTCGACAACGGTCTGGCGCACCGGGCCGGCCCGGAAGTGCCGGCTCGCCCCCTTGGCCAGGCTCTGGAAGCCGGCGGCCATCGCGGAGAGATGCTCGGCGTCCTCCCTGCTCAGAGCGGCGGATGCGCCCATCATGAGCCCGTCCGCCGACAGCACCACCGCCTGCTGCACCGACGGCACCCGCTCGACGAGGTCGTCGAGGAGCCAGGTGAGGTTGGCGCTCTGGTGGTTCGTCGTGTGTGCCACTATGCGTCCTTCTCCGGCCGGTTCTCGTGGTTCTCGTGGTTCTCTTCGGGCGCGCTGTCATCACCTGCGGGAATCCCGGCCACCACCGGGCTCTGCACCGCCGGGAACGTGACGGTAGCCGCCTCCGACAACGCCCGCGCCCCCAGCGTCCCCTCTTTGTCAGTGACTGATGTCTCGTCGGTTTTCTCCGGGCTCTTCCCGGTGCTCAGGGCGGCCGCCGCGAGACGGCCCTCGGAGGTGCCGCGCTGTAGCGCGCTCATCAGGTTGCGGACCTGCTCCGGTGAGCGGGAGGTGCCGGCGGTGACGCGCTCGGCGACCGGACCGCGCAGCTGCGGCGCGAGGCTGGCCTGCCGCACCCGCCGGGGCAGCAGCTCCTCGTCGGCCTCCTCCAGCGACTCGCCGGACACCGGCGGCAACTGGCCGGGCACCGGCGGCGACTCGCCGGGCACCCGCGGCGCGAGATCCGCCTCGGGCACGAACGGGTCGGAGCCGAGCAGGTCGGGCTCGTTGCCCGGCAGGGCGGGATCCGCCGCGGGAGCGATCGGGTCGGGCTCGGCGCGCGGGGCGGGGATGCGGGGCTTGAGCGGCGCCGGTGCGGGGCCTGACAGGGCCGTCGGACCGTCGCCGTGCCGCAGCGGGGTGCCGCCGGCCAGCCCGTTGCCGCCCGCCAGCCCGTTGCCGCCCGCCAGCCCGTTGCCGCCCGCCAGCCCGTTGCCGCCCGCCAGCCCGTTGCCGCCCGCCAGCCCGTTGCCGGCCGACGGGAGCTCCATCGGGGTCAGCCCGGCGGGCGAGGTCAGGTTCGGCGGAAGCAGGGCCGGCGGCGCCGAGGGCCCGCCCTTGGCGGGGCGCGGCCGGGTGCGGCGGCGCTGCACCAGGCCGTCCTCGGTGAGCCCCTCGACCACCGCGCTGGGGCTCGGCCCGCTCGGCTCGGCCGGCGGCCCCAGGTCGATGGCCGTGTCGGCCAGGTCCGGGCCGGCCGTGGCGGTTCCGTTGATCGTCACCGGGCGGCCGGCCACCGAGATGGAACGCAGCTCCTCGGTGCCCTGCCACTGCAACTCCGCGAGCGAGGGGCGGGACGGATCCTCGGTGCCCGTGCCGACCAGCGGGCGGTCCCACGACCTGTCGGCGGGCGACGGCCCGAGGGGCAGCGCGTTGCGGCCCGGCCCGGGCGTGACGAGATCGCCCGGCACCAGCACCACCGCGGTCACGCCGCCGTAGCCGCTCGTGCGCAGTGACACCCGGATGCCGTGCCGGTTGGCCAGCTGGGCGACCACGAAGAGGCCGAGCCGGGCGCTGTCCGCCGGGTCAAAGTCGGGCGGCTCGAGCAGCTTGCGGTTGGCCTCGGCGAGCGCCTCGGGCGACATGCCCAGGCCGCGGTCCTCGATCTCCAGCGCGTAGCCGTTCGGCAGGACCTGGCCCACGACCTGGACCCGGGTCCGCGGCGGGGAGAACGAGGCCGCGTTCTCCAGCAGCTCGGCGACCAGGTGGATGACGTCGCCGACGGCCCGGCCGAGCACCGCGGCGGCCTCGATCGAGACGATGTCGACCCGCTTGTAGTCCTCGACCTCGCTGATCGCGCCGCGGACGACGTCGATCACCGGCACCGGGTTGCGCCAGCCGCGACCGGGCGCGGCGCCGGCCAGGATCACCAGGTCCTCGGCGTGGCGGCGCATCCGGGTGGCGAGGTGGTCGACGCGGTAGAGGTCCTCGAGCTCGTCGGGCTCGGTCTCGCGCCGCTCCATGCGGTCGAGCAGCGCGAGCTGGCGGTGCAGCAGGGTCTGGCTGCGCCGGGCGATGTTGAGGAAGACCTCGTTGATACCGCGCCGGACGTTGGCCTCCTCGACCGCCGACTGCACGGCCGTGCGCTGCACCTCGTTGAACGCGCGGCCGAGCTCGCCGATCTCGTCGCGGCCGTACTCCATGGGCGGGGTCTCGACCTCGACGTCGACCGCCTCGCCGCGCTGCAGTCGCCGGACGACCGACGGCAGCCGCTCGGTGGCCATCTCCAGCGCCTCGCCGCGCAGCCGGGTCAGGCGCCCGACCATCGAGCGGCCGACGCGCAGCGACACCACGACCGAGACGACGACCGCGATCAGGCCGAGCAGGCCGGCCAGCCCGAGCCGGATGAGCACCTTGGTGGCGACCGGTATGGCCTCCTGCGCGAGCGAGTCCGCGGCGTTGATCTCGAACGCGCGCACCTGCTGCACGGAGGTGTCGAAGGCCGGCTGCCACGACGCGTCCGTCACGGGCGCCGTGAGGCCGGGGCGGCTGTCACTGACCAGAATGTCCTGCAGCTCGCGGAGCCGGTTGAACGAGGCGCCGTTGCTGAGCCGCCGGTACGCCGCGCGGTCACGGTCGGGCAGGTCGAGGACGCCCTGCGAGAGCAGGAAGCGCGAGGTGGCGATCGACTGCAACAGCTCGGTGCGGCCGGCCGGGCTGAGCTTGCCGGCCGCGTGCGCGCCCGCGACCAGCGAGTCCGTGCGGTTGAGGTGCTCGCGGCCGCGGCCGATCATGGTGAGGCCGCGGATCTGGCGGTCGATGCGTTCGTCGTTGAACGTGGCGAGCGCCGCGTACATCTGGAACGTGCCGTCGACCATGCCGTTGTAGAGGTTGTGCGCGCCGATCGGGTCGACCTCGCGGCGGTCGATGTGCAGGCGGTTGGCGGCCAGCCCGTCGAGGTCGGAGAAGACCTGCTGGATCCGGGCCTCGAGCGTGTCGGTCGCGGCGCCCCGGGCATCGTCGCTGGCCGCGGTGCGCCGGAAGTCGGTGGCGGCCCGGTCGGTGGCGGCGCGCTGCGCGATGAGCGCCGCGGAGCTGCTCTTCTCGTCGGAGAGGAACTCCACGGAGAGCCTGCGCTCGCGCTGAAGCTCGCCCGTCAGCACCTCGCCGGGGGTGCCAACGGTGTCCAGCAGGGTCTGTGCCGACATCAGGTTGAGCGCCGGGCCGACGGTCAGCGCCGTCGCGAAGACCCAGAGCGCGAGCAATGCCGCCAGCGGCACCGCCACCATCGCGATGATCTTCGAACGGATCGACCAGTTGCGGGTTCTCATCAGACTCCGCCCGAGGGGATGCAGGACCTGCGTGGCGCAGGCCGACACGGCCGTCGACGCATGTTAACGGCCGTTTTCGAGCTGAGCACGCCTTCGGCAGGATACGTAATGGACGCGATCGGAGCTAGCTCCAGTACGTGCCATAATAAAGCGGACTGTCCTAATTGTCCTGGGGGAACGACATGCGTATCAGGTCGCTCTTTAACAAATCTCACGACAAACAACCCCGCACCGGCCCGGCCGCGCCGGGGTCGCCGGGCGATCTGTCCGCTTCCGGTCAGTCGAGGGGCGCCACCGGGTCGGCGCCGGTCCGCAACGAATCGGGTTCTCCGACCACACAGACGGAGGGTTTTCACGCCGGGCTGTCGAATCGGATTGATGACCCTGGTTGGGTGGGCATATCCAGGGGTGAAGAAGGAGGAATCCGATGTCCCCCACAGTCGTGATCATTCTCATCGTCGTCGCGCTGCTGGTCGTCGCCGCCGTTGTCTACGGCGTACGCACCGGCCGCCGCAAGCAGCTGCGCACCAGGTTCGGCCCCGAGTACGACAAGGTGGTCGGTGACGCCGACAGCCGTTCGGAGGGCGAGCGGGAGCTCCGCGAACGCGAGAAGCGGCACGCCGAGCTCGAGCTCAAGGAGCTGTCGGCCGAGTCGAAGGCGAAGTACTCGGTCGCCTGGGAAGAGGTCCAGATCCAGTTCGTCGACTCACCCGGCGAGGCCGTGTCCACCGCCGACGGGCTGGTCACCCAGCTCATCACCGAGCGCGGCTACCCGACCGGCGACTACGACGACCGGCTGGCCGACCTCTCCGTCGCGCATGCACAGACCCTCGAGCACTACCGCGACGCGCACGCGATCAGCGAACGCAGCGCGGCCGGCGAGGCGAACACCGAGGACCTGCGCCAGGCACTGGTCCACTACCGCGCACTCTTCGCCGACCTGCTCGGCGAGAACCCCGTCCGCACCGACGGCGCCTCCGACGCGGCGTCCACGCCGACGGTACCGACCCAGAAGATCAACAACCACGACAGCGACGTCGCGGGCTCCCGTCCCGACGCCACGAGCCGCTGAGGAGCCCTGATCATGAGATTCTTCTCCAACGACGCGCGCGAAGCCGACGACGAGTTGGCGCTCGACGACCGGCCTGATCGGGTCCAGTCCGACCCGGTCGCGGTGCCGAACCAGCGGCCGCCGTCGCCCTGGTCGAACACGCCGTCGGCCGGCGACGGCGACCGCGAAACCGCGGACGACGAGCCGCGCGACCGCACCGCCGACCCGGCCGCCGACGCGGTGGACGACCCGGCGGACGACGACAAGACCGCCGGGCCCGGTGACCGGACCACCGCCTTCGGCGTCGCGTCACCTCAGGAGAACCGGTGGGGCGCCGTGCCCGACGCGGACACCCCGTACGCGGGCAGCGCCGCCGTCACGGCCCCGGCCGACACCCGGCTCGACGACGAGGACCGCGTGGACGCGCACGACCACGGCGGCCCGGCCGACGATGTCGACGTCCCCCTGGACGAGCCCGCCGCGGGCGAGAAGTCCGAGGAGGACGAGGACGCCGAGGAGGCCCGGGCGCGGTCCGATGAGGGCGACCCGGACGCGGTCGGCTCCGAATCCGCCGAGGAGGAGGACGAGGACGAGGACGACGGTCCCGAGGCCGTCGGGACCGCCACCGACGCGGCCGGCGACGACGTGCCGGCCGACTCCGAGACCGCTGTCGACGACACCGACGAGCCCGCGGACGAAGATCGGCCCGGCGAGCCCGCGGCCGTCGCCCCGGTGACCGACGCGCCGCTCGCGGCCGACGACACCCCGGCGGCCGACGAGACCCCGGCGACGGACGAGCCCGCCACGGACGACACCGCGGCGGCCGACACCGTTGCCGCCGCTGCCGCCGTACCGGTGGCGGTGGGTGCGGCCGCGACCGGGGCCGCCGCCAAGACCGAGACGATCTTCGGCGCGGACGACGCCAAGTCGTTCCAGGAGCGCTGGCGCGAGGTGCAGCTGCGCTTCGTCGACAGCCCGAAGGACGCCGCCGCCGAGGCGACGACGCTCATCGACGAGGCGGTGGACAAGCTGACGGCCGGCCTGAAGGCGCAGCGGGACGAGCTGATCGACGACACCGAGGACACCGAGCGGCTGCGCCTTCAGCTGCGCGGGTACCGGGACATCCTCAACCGCATCCTCAGCCTGTAGCTTCCGGCGCACCGGCCGCCTGCCCTGCGCAGGCGGCCGGTGCCATGCTGGGCTGATGCGCGCGTCCCGGCTCCTCTCCCTGCTGCTGTTGTTGCAGGCGCGCGGGCGGATGACCGCGCAGGAGCTCGCCGGCGAGCTCGAGGTGTCCGTGCGGACGGTCTACCGCGACGTCGAGTCGCTCGGCGCGTCCGGGGTGCCGATCTACGCCGACCGGGGGCCGGCGGGCGGCTATCAGCTGCTCGACGGCTACCGCACCCGGCTGACCGGCCTGACCGGCGACGAGGCCGGGACGTTGTTCCTGGCCGGGATGCCCGGGCCGGCCGCGGAGCTCGGCCTCGGCTCGGTACTGGCGGCCGCGGAGCTCAAGCTGCGTGCGTCGCTGCCGGGCGAGCTGGCGGACCGCGCCGATCGGGTACGCGAGCGCTTCCACCTGGACGCGCCCGGCTGGTTCCGGGCCGACGAGCCGACCCCGCACCTGGCCTCGGTGGCCGACGCGGTCTGGCGGGAGCGGCTGCTCGAGGTGCGCTACCGGCGCTGGAAGGCGCCCCGCGAGGTGACCAGGACGCTGTCGCCGCTCGGACTGGTCCTGAAGGCGGGCCGGTGGTATCTCGTGGCACTGTCGCGCGACCGGGTCACGGCGTACCGGGTGGCGAACGTGCTGGAGGCGGCGCTGCTCGACGAGCCGGCGCGGCGCCCGCCGGACTTCGACCTCGCATCGTTCTGGAGCGACTGGACCGAGCGGTACGAGCGCAGCGTCTACACCGCGCGGGCGACGGTACGGATGACCGTCGGTGCCCTCGACCGGATGACGTACCTCTTCCCGCCGGAGATGTCGCGAGTGGCCCGCGACTCGGCCGGTCCGGTCGGCGACGACGGCCGGCTGACCACGACCGTGCCCATCGAATCGATCGCGCACGGCCACACGGAGCTGCTGAAGCTGGGCGCCGACGCCGAGGTGCTGGACCCGCCGGAGCTGCGCGAGCGCTTCACCGAGACCACAAGCCGCCTCGCGGACACCTATCTCGGTGCGGAGCAACGGGACGCGGACGCCGCCGGCCGGGCTCAGGCGGTCGACGCCTCGACGTAGACCTTCTGGGTCTCCACGTCGGACGGCGGAGACGGCGGAGACGGCGGCGCGCCGGGGTCGGCCGGCGCGGTGGTGGTCGGCTTCGTCGGCGGGTCGCTCTGGTCGCCGACCGTCTTCGAAGGGCTCGGCGACGACGTCCCCACCGGCGGGGTCGGCGACGTGACCGACTCGGACGGAGACGGGCCGGCCGAGGTCGGCCCGGGACGCGCGGTCCTGGTCGACCTGGGCTTGTTGCCGGGATTGTTGTCGATCACCTCGGTGTCGGTCGGCGCGTCACCGGCGCCGAAACCGCCCCGCGGCGTGCCGTTCTCCTGGACGGTCACGGACGACGCCGGCTGGTCCGGTGTCTGGGACACCTGGCCGAACTGCGCGCCGAGCCACATTGCCGGTCCGAGGCCTATCGCGACGATGGCCCCGAAGAGCGCCATCGGTCCCCGATCCATAGCGCCCCTCCCCCCTGTCAGTGACAATCATCGCTGTCCGTGCCGCCTGCTTCTACCCCGTTTCGGCGAACGGTAAGCGGATGACGCCGAACCCATCATGACGCCCGGTGACAACTCGGTTACTCCTGAGTCGGGCATGCGACCCACTACCAAGGAGCACGCTTCGGGGGCGCGAACGGTTCAGCGGGGAGGGTGACTATCTGGTACGGGACAGGAACGCTACGGCGTCGTCGAGGGCGGCCCAGCCGCCGGGAAGTTCGTCGGAGTCGAGCGCGGTCCGCAGCCTCAGCGTGCCGCCGTCGCGCAGGCTGAGATCCCAGCTCCGGCGCCGGGCCCGCGTGGCGCCGGCGACCTCGGCGTAGGGCACGAACCGGCTGCCCGGCACGTCGGCGTCGCGCTGAGGCGCGTCGGCCGCGGCGAACCGCGCCAGCCGCCGCTTCGCGGAGCCGTTCTGCGAGCGCGGCAGCCCGGGCACCAGGAACAGCCCGGTGTCGACGATCAGCACGTCCGTCCGGGCGCCGTCGACCACCAGGTTGACCACCCCGCCGACCACCTCCGGCCGGGCCTGCGCGGCCTCCGCGCCGGGCGCGGCCGCGGCGTCGATGCCCAGGGCGGCCAGCCGCTCCCGGGCGGCGGCGACCGTCGCCGGGTCGCTCGCCTGCGCGGCCAGGCCGCCGAGGTCGAGGTGGGAGGAGTCGGCGGCGACGAGCTCGGCGGAGCCGGTCCAGCTGTGCCGCCAGCGCGCGGCGCCGCTGCGCAGCGCGGCCAGCGCGAGTAGCAGCGTGACCAGCTCGGCCACCCGGCCGGCGGTGTCCTCGTCGGACAGGCCGGTGAAGACGGACTCGGCGGCCTTGTGCAGTCGGCCGTCCGCGGCGAGGTCCAGCACGTCCGCGGCGTTCACCACGGGCTCGCCCGCGGCGCGCGAGATCGTGGCCAGGGCGGCGTCGGCCTCGCGCTGCATCTCGACGGTCCGGGCCACGCCGAAGAACGCGTCCCAGCCGACGGTGGTGCGGCCCTGCGGCGGGAACGCGACGCCCTGTAGCGCCCGGCCCAGCCCGGGCAGATCGGGAACGAGATCCCCGGCGGGCGCGCCGAGCCCGGCGCCGTCGCGGATACCCGTGGCGGCCCGCGTGGCGGCACCGGCCGCCGCCGTCCCGGTGCCCGGCACCGAAGCGGCCCCCGCATCCGGGTCCGCGCCGCGCGCGGCCTGGTGCCCCGCGGGCTCCCCCGGGCCGGTCGCCGCGGAATCCCCGGGCGCGCCGGCCGACAGGCCCGACGCCGCCGGCACATCCTGGCCACCAGGGCCGGCCGTCCCGGCACCCGGCTCCTCGGCCGGCACGACCGAAGCCTCGCCCTCCGCGACTGGGGCTCCAGCCTCCGCGACCAGAGCACCGGCCTGCGCAGTCGGGGCTCCAGCCTCCACGATCAGAGCGCCGGCGTGCGCGGAAGGAGCGCCGGCCTGCGCAGTCAGGGCTTCACCCTGCGCGGGCGCGCCACCGGCCTGCGCGGGCGCGCCACCAGCCTGCGCGGACGCGGCACCAGCCCGCGCGGACGCGCCACCGGCCTGCGCCTGCGTGGCACCGGCCCGCGCGGACGCGCCACCAGCCTGCGCCTGCGCAGCACCGGCCCGCGCGGACGCAGCACCAGCCTGCGTGGACGCAGCACCAGCCTGCGCCTGCGTGGCATCGGCCTGTGCGGACGCCGCTCCGGTCTTCGTGTTCGGGGCTTCGGTCAGGGCCAGGGCGGCGAGGCGGTCCGCCACCGGCGGGTGGGTGTCCCAGGCCGGCGGCGTGCCCGGGTCGCGGGCGCGCAGCACCGCGACGTCGTTCGCGCGGGCCGCCAGCACCCGCAGGAAGCCGCCGAAGATGTCGTCCGGCACGTGACCGGCCTGCCAGCCCGGCCCGAGGTATTCCGCGTGGAAGATCCGCTGGAGGGCGTCGAGGGCGGGCAGGTCGCGCAGCACGGCCATCGCCGTGGTGCGGCCCGCGTATTCGGCGGCGATCCGGTCCGCGGCCAGCTCCTGCGCCCGGCTGAACGGCGCGTCGACCCGGCGGTAGAACTTCGCGTAGGTCTGGATCAGCGGGCCGGCCGGGTTGCGCCGCGAGATGCGTGGCACCGTCCGGGCGACCGCCACCCGCCCGCGGTAGGCCAGCGGCGCGAGCCGGCCCAGCCGGGGCGAGAAGTGGCCGAGCTCGTGCGCGGCGACCGCCCGCAGGTGCGCCTCGTCCCAGGCCTGTAGCAGCGGCAGGCCCAGGTAGAGATCGCGACGGCCGCCGATCAGGCCGAGCAGGTGCGTGCGTTCGATGATCTTCGCGGTGGCGTCGGCGACGATCGTGACCCGGTCGGGCGCCCGGGTGCCGGCCGCCGCGGCGGCGCCGTCGAGCAGCGCCCAGAGCTGCGGCGCGTCGGGGCGGGCCACCGGGATGCCGATCGGCTCCCGGCGCCGGGTGTGCAGGGCACGCCAGGTCGCGTAGGCCATCACGCCGACGGTGGCGATGCAGACCGGCACGCCGAGCCGCAGCGCGGTCCGGCCCGGGAGCATCGAGAGCAGCAGCAGGACCGGCACCACGACGAGCGCGAGCTGCGCGCCCGCGACGATCAGAAATCCGCCAAGCGCGGTCGCCGACGCCAGCACCCTGTTCTGCACGCGGGCAAGCCTAGGGGTGGCCTCCGACAGGCCGACATCCGCCGCTCGGCCTTCAGCCACGATCAACGGACCGAACACCGCCGGGACGTGCGGAAATCTAGTACGGAAGACATATTCCGGTCATCGAGATTTAAGAAAGATTTCGGTACGCCCGCGGGGAACAAGCTAGCTCCAGCGGATCTCGGGCGACGGATGGAACGCGACGCCCTGGTTGCGCCAGCGCGGCGCGAACGCGGCAAGGCGGGCGCGCAGCGACTCCCAGTCGCGGCTGCCCCGCGGCGACCAGCCGATCTCCGCGATCGCCGGCAACCGGGGGAAGGTCATCGTCTCGACGTCGGCGAGGCTGCGCAGGGTCTCCGACCACAGCGGCGCCTCGACCCCGAGCAGCGACTCCTCGCCGACACCGGGCAGGCGGTCGGCCGGGTCCCACCCGTACGCGCGCTCGACGTCGATGTGGCCCGCCCAGTCCAGGCCGAGCGGGCTGTCCGCGGCGTACTTCATGTCCAGGTAGGTGCGGTCGGCCGGCGACATGATCACCTTGCTGCCGTTCGCCGCCGCGCGGGCCGTTCCGTCGTCGGTGGCCTCGATCCGCCAGTACTGCGGGATCGCGGTCTCCGGCAGCTCGACGCCGGCCATCTCGTGCCAGCCGATCACGCGCTTCTCGTGCTTGGCGACGAGCGGCAGCACGCGCTGGATGAACGTGCGGTAGTCCTCGGCCGTGGTGGCCTGCGCCTCGTCACCGCCGATGTGCAGGTAGGGACCCGGCGTCAGCGCGGCGACCTCACGCAGGACGTCCTCGATGAACGCGTACGTGTTCTCCTGGTCTGCGACGAACGAGCTGTAGCCGACCTCGCGGTCCGTGCGCTGCGGCACGGGTAGCCCGTCCGCGGTCAGCTCCGGGTACGCGTGCTGCGCCGCGTTGACGTGGCCCGGCATGTCGATCTCGGGCACGATCGTGACGAACCGCTCGGCCGCGTACGCGACGATCCCGGCGTAGTCGGCCTTGGTGAGAAAGCCGGGCCCGGTGCCGTCGACGCCCGTACCCTCGCCGCCGCTGACCGCGGTCAGGGCGGGCCAGCCGTCGATCTCGATCCGCCAGCCCTGGTCGTCCGTCAGGTGCAGATGCAGATGATTGATCTTGAATTGGACGATCGCGTCGATGTAGGACCTGATCTCGTCCGGGGTGAAGAAGTGCCGGGCGATGTCGAGCATCGCGCCGCGGTAGGCGAACCGGGGCCGGTCGACGATCTCCCCGCCGGGCAGCACCCAGGCGCCCCGCTGCGGCGTTCCCGCGTCGATCGCGGCCGGCAGCAGCTGCCGCAGCGTCTGCACGGCGGCGAACAGCCCGGCGGGCGCGGCGGCGCGCACTGTCGCGCCGGCGGCGCTCACCGTGAGGTGGTAGCCCTCGTCGCCGAGCGCGTCGTCGCCGTCGAGCAGCAGCGCGATCGCGCCGGGCCCCTCGCCGACCGGCAGGGCGAAGCCGGTCGCGGGCCGCAGCAGGGCCGCCAGGTGCTCGCCCACCCACCGCGCCTCGGCCGATCCCGGCGCCGTGCGGATCGCCGTACCCGCATCGATCGTGAAGGTCGCGGCCGGTTCGGGCCGCACGTCGGCCGGCGCCGGGATCACGTCGCCGAGCCCTCTGCGCTCGAATACCGGTTCGCTCACCGCTGCGCCTCCCCGTCTCCCGACCGCCGATCGGTCGGCACGACTCTAAACCCTGTTTCCAGTTTCCGGGTGCCGCCATGAAGCGCGTCACGCCGCCGTTATCGTGGCGCCATGGCGACCACGACCCGGCCGGCAGTCTCGGCGGACGCGTCCGATCTGCATGAGCTCGCGGCACGCACCTTCGGGCTGGCCACGCCGCCCGGCACGCTGCAAACCGACATCGACGCGTTCATCGAGGAACACCTGGCACTGTCCAGCTTCGACAAGTATCTGGCAGACCCGGCCCGGAGCCTGCTGCTTGCCGAGGAGGACGGCGCCACGATCGGCTATTCCATGCTGGTCGCCGGGCCGATTGCCGATCCGGCGCTGGCGTGCACGGTTGCGGCCGCCGGGCCCGGTCCGGCCATCGAGCTCAGCAAGTTCTACGTCGCCCCGGACAGTCACGGCTCCGGCGTCGCGGGCACGCTGATGGCCGCGACGCTCGCGGCGGCCGCGGCGACCGGGGCACGGCAGTGCTGGCTCGGCGTCAATCAGCAGAACGCGCGGGCCGTGCGGTTCTACACCAGGAACGGCTTCGAGATCGTCGGCACCAAGCGCTTCCTGGTCGGCGAGATCTGGCACGACGACTACGTCCTGGCCCGCCCGCTCTGACCCGCGACGGGTCAGAGGCTGTGCACGGCCGGGGCGCTGAACCACGCGCCCGGTCCCGGCAGCAGGGCCCATTCGATGCGCTGGCGGGCCAGCTCCGAGATCGGCGGCAGGTCCGCCAGGCCGAACCAGCCGACGGCCAGCGACTCGTCGTCGTTCACCCGGGCCTCGCCGCCGACCGCGCGGCACCGGAAGGTGATGTCGACGAACTCCGTCTGGTCGCCGTTCGGGTAGGTGTTCGGCGGCTGGGTGAGCACGCTGGTGACCCGCTCGGGCACGACGTGGACCGCCGTCTCCTCGTACACCTCGCGGACCACGGTCTCGGCCGGCTGCTCGCCCGGGTCCATGACCCCCGCGACCAGCGCCCAGCGGCCATTGTCGGAGCGCTGCCCCAGCAGGAGCCGGCCGGCGTCGTCGAAGACGACGGCGGTCACGCCGGGCAACAGCAGCGGGCGGTGCCCGACGACCTCACGGAGGCTCTTGATATACGGCGAAATGGGCATGCCGGACAAGATAATGCCGTCGGGCGGCACCGCCGACCACGCCGCGCAGCGTGTTGTCAGCCGATCAGCGGGCGGACCTCCTCCGCGACGAACCTGACGAAACCCTCCGGCTCCGGGTCGTCGGCGGTCGGCTGGAGCACCACCGTCGTCGCGCCCGCCTCGGCGAAGCGCTCGATCGTCGCCGCCACCGCCTTGGCGTCCCCGGCCGCACCGGCGAAGTCCATGCCCGAGCTCTCCTGCTGCTTCGCGATCCGCCGCTCGGCCGTCGGCCCGGTCGCGGCCGGCACGAACACGACAAGCTCGTGTCCCTCGCGGCCGCCGATCTGCGCACGGGCCGCCGCCACGCCCTCCGGCGACGTCCCGGCGACCAGGATGGTGCCGTCGGCCAGCTCGCCCGAGAGCCGCAGCGTCTTCGGCCCCGTCGCGCCGAACAGCAGCTCGGGCGCGGGGTCCGGCACCCAGTCCAGCGCGACCGCGTCGAGCCGCACGTAGCGGCCGTGGGTGGTCACCGTCTCGCCGTGCAGCAGGGCGCGCAACGCGGTGGCGTGCTCGCGCAGCAGGGTCATCGGCGAGGCCGCCTTGGCGCCGACCTGTGCCATCCACTCCTGCACACCGTGGCCGATGCCGACGATCGCGCGGTCGCCGAACATCCGGCGCATCGTGGCGATCTCCATCGCCGCGAGGGCGACGTTGCGGAACGGCACCGGCACGATGCCGATGCCGACGCTGAGCCGGGTGGTCCAGGCGAGGGCCGCCGAGGCCGCGGCGACGCCGCCGTTGAGGAAGCAGTCCTCCCACAGCCAGAGCTGTTCGAGGCCGGCCTCGTCGGCGGCGCGGGCGATGTCGCGCAAGCGTTCGGGTGGGTTGGAGGGCAGGAAGACGGCGCCTAGTTTCGTCATGGCGCCATCGTCCCCGGCGCCTGTGACAGAAACCGGCCGCTCACCGCTCACCGCCGAGGCGGGCGCGCGCCTCCATGAGCGCGAAGCCGAGCAGGTTGAGCCCGCGCCACCGGGCCGGGTCGGCGGCGCGCTCGTCCGTGGCCGCCAGGCCGATGCCCCAGATCCGGTCGGTGGGGCTCGCCTCGACCAGGATCCGCTCGCCCGTGCCGACCAGGAAGTCGCGCAGCTCCGGGCGCTGGCCGAACTTGGCGACGCTCGCGTCGACCACGATGGCGCGGCGCTGGTCGGCCCAGGTCCGCTCGTCGAAGCCGTGCACCCGCCGGCCCAGCATCTTGGCCTGGCGCGGGTGGCTCGCCGCGACGATGCGGCGCGCGGCCTCGTCGTCGCCGAAGAGCAGGGCCTTGCGCCACATCATGTAGTGCTCGGCCGAGGCGAACCGGACGCCGTCCACCGTGAAGGCCGACGGCCACCACTGGCTGAGGCAGCCGGTGCCGATGGAGCCGTCCCGCTGGGGGCGATGGCCCCAGAAGAACACGTATTTCACCCGCCGGCCCGACCGCGCCAGCTCGATCACCTCGTCGACGGTGCCCGGCATCTCGCTCACGCCGGGAATTATGCCGCCGACCCCCGACATCCTCACCGCGATTTCGGGGGGATATTAGTTGAGATTTATATAAGCTAAGCCGCAAACACCGGGCGAAAATGTCGGTGGTGATCGATAGATTCATCGTGCGGATCGGCGCCACGGGGGCGCCGATCCGTCCATCTATCCGGCGGTGCCGCGCAGCAGGGTCTCGGCCGATTCACGGATCCGGGCCGGCAGCTCCGGCGGTGACTCCACAGTGAAGTCCGCGCCCATCGCGCCGAGGATCATGACCGGCCAGCTCAGGTCGTCCACCCTCATCCGCAGCCGGCACTCGGCCGGCGACACGTCCTCGACCGTCGCCCAGTGGCCGACGAACTGCCGCACCGGCTCTGCCGCCCGGTGGATCACGACGGACACGTCGTAGCGGTTCGGCGCCACGGCCAGCCGGGTGCGCATCCAGGCGACGGGATCGCCGCCGGGTATCTCACGCGGGCGGAAGCGCGCACCCGTCGCGGCCGGCGCCGCCAGCCGGTCGACGCGGAAGCTGCGCCAGTCGCCCCGGTCCAGGTCCCAGGCCAC
The DNA here is from genome assembly GCF_014205335.1 of Amorphoplanes digitatis. NCBI lineage: Bacteria > Bacillati > Actinomycetota > Actinomycetes > Micromonosporales > Micromonosporaceae > Actinoplanes > Actinoplanes digitatis. The sequence goes on from NZ_JACHNH010000001.1 coordinate 7,556,846, forward strand.
GAGATACCAGCGGCGGCCCAGCGACACCAGGCGGTGCGGCTCGACGTGGCGCGCCGAGGACTCGCCGTCGCGCGGCGTATAGCCGAAGCGCAGCCGCTCCTCGTTGCGGCAGGCCATCGCCAGCGTCGTCAGGGTCGTCGCGTCCAGCGTCGGGCCGCCGCCGAAGACGCCCGGCGCGGTCGCGGCCTGCAGGGCGTCGATGCGCCGGCGCAGCCGGGGCGGAAGCAACTGGATGACCTTCGCCAGCGCGCGCACCGAGGTCTCCTCGAAGCCGGCCACCGCGCCCGCCGCCGCCGTACGCAGGCCGATCGCGATGGCGACCGCCTCCTCGTCGTCGAGCAGCAGGGGCGGCACCGCCGCACCCGCCTGCAGCTGATATCCGCCGGCGACGCCGCGCGCCGCGTCGACGGGATAGCCCAGCTCCCGCAGCCGGTCGACGTCGCGGCGGAGCGTGCGAGGGCTGACCTCGAGCCGCTCGGCCAGCTCGGTGCCGGGCCAGTAGCGGTGGGTCTGCAAGAGCGAGAGCAGCCTCAGCATCCGAGCACTCGTGTTCGCCATGGATTCAGTCTCGCCTCAATTGCGGTCTAAAACTGGCCGCTTTGAACCCTAGCGTGGGACCCATGATTGAGACGCACGAGCTCACCAGGCACTTCAAGGACGTACGCGCCGTGCAGGGCATCGACCTCACCGTCGCCCCCGGTGAACTGGTCGCGCTGCTCGGCCCGAACGGCGCCGGGAAGTCGACCACCCTGCGCATGCTCACCACGCTCATCGCGCCGACCTCCGGCACCGCGCGGGTCGCGGGCTTCGACGTGGTCCGCCGGCAGCGCGAGGTGCGGCAGCGGATCGGCTACATCGGACAGGGCAACGGCGCCGGGCACAGCCAGCGCGGCCGCGACGAGCTGATCAGCCAGGGCCGCGCGTACGGGATGAAGGTCGTCGCGGCGCGGCGGCGGGCCGCCGAGCTGATCGACTCGCTCGGCCTCGGCGAGGTCGCCGACCGGACGGTGTCCACGCTCTCCGGCGGCCAGCGCCGCCGGCTCGACATCGCCATGGGCCTGATCCACGCGCCGGAGCTGCTCTTCCTCGACGAGCCGTCCACCGGGCTCGACCCGCAGAACCGCGCCAACCTGCAAGAACACATCCTGCGGCTGCGCGAACGGCACGAGACCACGATCGTGCTGACCACGCACTACCTCGACGAGGCCGACTCGATGGCCGAGCGGGTCATCGTGATCGACCACGGCCGGATCATCGCCGACGACACCCCCGCGCGGCTCAAGACCGAGCACGTCGGCGACCGGATCATCCTGGGCTTCGACCACGAGGTCGACGCGGCGGCGGCCGCGGCGAGCATCGCGCATCCCCTGCGGCGCCACGGCACCCGGCTCACGATCTCCGTACCGAACGCGCCCCGGCTCGTGCCCGACCTGCTCGAGGACCTGCGGGCCGCGGGCGTACCGGCGGCCGAGGTGGAGGTCAGGCGCCCGACCCTCGACGACGTGTTCCTCACCCTGACCGGCCGCAGCCTGCGCGAGGGCGGCGCGGCCGCCGAGACCACCGAACGCGACAACGCACTCGTGGAGGCCTGAGCCATGTCCAACCTCGTCACCGACACCGGCGTCGTCTTCAGCCGCGAACTGCGCCCGATGCTGCGCAACCCGTTCGGCATCGTCTTCTCCATGGTCCAGCCGCTGGTCTTCCTCGGCCTGTTCGCGCCGCTGCTGCCCGACGACCTGGCGCTCCAGTGGTTCGTGCCCGGCATCGTGGTGATGTCCTGCCTGTTCGGCACGTCGATGACCGGCTCGAACCTGCTCTTCGAGATACAGACCGGCTCGCACGAGCGGATGCTCGTCACGCCCCTGCGCCGCCCCGCGCTGCTGATCGGGCGCGCGCTCAAGGAGATCGTGCCGGTGATCGCCCAGGCGGCGGTGATCGTGGCGATCTGCCTGCCGTTCGGCTTCGAGCTGCACCTCGGCGGCGCGCTGCTCGGCCTCGCCATCCTGTGCGTCTTCTGCCTGGGGCTCGGCGCCCTGTCGTACACGCTGGCGCTGGCCGCGAAGAACCAGGAGTGGCTCTTCTGGACCGTGCAGCAGACGCTGCTCTTCCCCCTGCTGCTGCTCGCCGGCATGCTACTGCCGGTCTCGGCCGGACCGGGCTGGTTGCAGACCCTGTCGAAGTGGAACCCGCTCACCTATGTGGTCGACGCGGAGCGCGCACTCTTCGGCGGCGACGTCTGGGCGACGACGACGGTGACCGGCGCGGTCGCCGCGACCGGCGTCGGCGCGGTTGGCCTGCTCGTCGGTGTCCGGGCGATGAAGCGCTCCGACTGATCGCACCGGGCGGAGTACCGGACCGGCCCACTTGCCACCGCGTGCAGATCATGGAAACTGGACGGGATTCGCGCCCCGCGGATCCTCCTCCGGGCGCCGCGGCGCCGGACTGTGCGGCGCGGGGCGGCGCGGAACGGTTACCGTCGTTCCCGCATGTGCTGCGAGCGACGGGGGACCACGGGCGATGTTCGGGCGAGGGCGGCGCGAGGTGCCGCTGATCCCGCGTACGTTCGGCCGGCTGATAGAGGGCCTGAACCGGCCCCGGCGCGCGATCCCGCAGGCGCGGCGCGAAAATCCCGATGCCGTCGTCGACTGCGCCGTCTATCACGACGGGACCAGGCGGCCCGGGCCGGTGCACTACGCCGACGCCGCCCGGCGGGCACACCGCCAGCGCGACGCCTTCGTGTGGCTCGGCCTGCACGAGCCCGACGAGGCCACCATGGCCGACATCGCCCGGGTCTTCGGGCTGCACGAACTCACCGCCGAGCAGGCCGCCGCCGCCGGGCACCGGCCGGCCGCCGAGACGCTCGGCGACGTCACCCGGCTGGTGCTGCGGACCGCGCGCTACGTCGAGCACCAGGAGCTCACCGCCACCTCCGAGGTGGTCGACACCGGCGACGTCACCGTGCTGATCGGGCCGCGGTTCGTGATCACCGTCCGGCACGGCGCCGCCGGGGCGCTCAAGCCGGTACGCGAGGAGCTCGAGCAGCGGCCCGCCCTGCTCGCACAGGGCCCGTGGGCGGTCGCGTACGCGGTGTGCAGCCGCATGGTCGACCTCTACCTCGACGTCGCCGGGCACGTCGAGCACGACCTGGAGGCCCTCGAAGAGGTCGCCTTCTCCGCGAGCAAGCCGCCGGACATCGCGCACATCTACCAGCTCAAGCGGGAGATGGTCGAGTTCAAGCGTGCCGTGATACCCCTGCAAGAGCCGTTGCAACGGCTGCTCGACCGCGGCGTCGTGCCGGCGGAGCTCCAGCCGTACCTGATCGACCTGCGCGGGCGGCTCGCCCGGGCCGTCGACCGGGTCGCCGGCTTCGACGACCTGCTCAACTCGATCCTCCAGGCGCGGCTGGCGCAGGTCTCGGTCGACCAGAACAATGACATGCGCAAGATCGCTTCATGGGCGGCGATCGCGGCCGTGCAGACCGCCATCGCCGGGGTCTACGGCATGAACTTCGAATACATGCCGGAGCTGCAATGGCGGTACGGCTACCTCGGCGCGCTGCTGCTGATGGCCACCGCCGCCGTGCTGCTGCACCGCAGGCTGAAGAAGGCGGGTTGGCTGTGACGATCGCGGAGCCCGAGGAACGCTGGGCCGCCCTCGGCCGACGGGCCTGCGTGGTGCTGGCGCCCCTGTTCCTCGAGATCGAGCACGTCGGCAGCACCGCGGTGCCCGGCCTGCCGGCGAAGCCCATCATCGACCTGATGGCCAGCGTCGATCACCTCGACGACGTGAACAACCAGACCCTGGCGACGTACGGCTACCAGGCGGTGCGCTCCGACATGCCGGCGCGCCTCTTCTACCGGCGCGAGGACTACGACAGCACGGGCTACCACCTGCACGTGGTGACCGCCGAGAGCTGGCCGACCCGCAACGAGCGGCTGCTGCGCGACCACCTGCTCGCGCATCCCGCGGACCGCGAGCGCTACGCGGCCCTCAAGCGCGAGCTGATGGACCGCTACGGTCCCGGCGACGCGTATACGCAGGGTAAGACCGAACTGATCCAGGAGCTGACCGACGCCGCCCGCGCGGCCCGGGGCCTACCCTCGGTGCCGGTCTGGGAGCAGTAGGTCACGCTGCGTGCCCGCACCCGTACCCAGCATCGGACGTTGCGGCCGTGACCAGGCATAACGCCTGAGGTCCCACTAGTCACAGAACTCCACCGAACGGTCACGGACCCGTCAACCGGTCCGCATGATCTCCACTCCGGACAGGTCCCGAGTGTGCACCGCTCTGCCGTGGCAGCCGAACACGCAAGGTAACTACCGTTTGGTTTCGATCACTGCACTGGGGGCTGCTGGGTGGAGAGCACGGTTACCGAGGCCGAACCGCGGAGCCTGGACGCCGGTGCCGAGAGGCCCGGCCGCGCCGGCCTCGTGGCCGCCCTGCGAGGGCATCTGGATCTGTTCCTGAACGCCGGTTCGCTGATGGCGACGACCGCGATCACCTCGCTGTTCGGCTTCGCGTACTGGTGGCTCGCCGCCCGGAGCGCGCCCGCCGAGGCCGTCGGTCAGGCCTCCGCGGCCGTCTCGGCGATGACGCTGATCGGCACGATCGGGATGTTCGGCATGGGCACCATGCTGATCTCCGACCTGCCGGCGCTGCGCGGCCGCAAATGGGAGCTGATCTCCACCTGCCTGCTGGTCGCCGGCGGCGCCGCCACGGCGGGCGGCCTCGTCTACGTGGCGCTCGCGCACCTGGCCATCCCCGGCCTCCAGCACGCGCTCGGCGGCACGGCCGCCACCGTGCTGCTGGTCTTCGGCATCGCGCTGAACGCGATGACGCTGGTCCTGGACGAGGCCCTGGTCGGCCTGCTCCAGGGTCCGATGCAGCTGATGCGCAACGCCTGGTTCTCGGTGATCAAGCTGGTCCTGCTCGGCGCCCTCGCCGTGCTGCCGCTCACCCTCACCGGCGGCGAGCTGCTGCTCACCTGGATCGCCGGCATGGTCGCGTCGGTCGCGATCCTCGCTCGCGCCCTGCGGCGCAAGGGCGCGATCGATTCGGTACGCCCACGAGCGTCGCTGCTGCGCGGCCGGGGCCGGTCGACGTTCGACCACAACCTGCTGAACCTGGCCACCTACCTGCCGCGCGCGGCGCTGCCGCTGGTCGTCACCGCGGTGCTGTCGGCCGAGGCGAACGCGTCCTTCTACACCGCCTTCATGGTGCTGTCGTTCCTCGCCATGGTCCCGGGCAACGTCGCGCTCACGCTCTTCGCGGTGGCCAGCGGCGACAAGGCCGCGCTGCGCTCCAAGGTCCGGATGGGCCTGCTCATCTGCCTCGGCGTCGGCCTGCCGGCCTCGCTCGTGGTGGTCTTCGCCGCGAAGCCGATCATGGGTCTCTTCGGCGCGGGCTACGCGGAGAGCGCCGGCACCGCGCTGACCATCCTGGCGCTGACCTACCTGCCGTTCGTCTTCCACCACTTCTTCCTGGCGATCTCGCGGGTGCAGGGCCGGGTCCGCGGCGCCGGCATCTTCTCGGTCTTCGCCGGCGCCGCCGAACTCGCCGCCGCCTGGTACGGCGGCAGCCGCGGCAGCCTCACCGAACTCGTCACCTGGGTGGCGCTCGTGATGGCCGCCGAGACCGTGCTTGTCGCGCCGACCGTGCTCCGGGTCGTCTTCGCCCGCACACCTCTGGAGGAGAACATCATGGCCACCACCAGCCTGACCCTGCGCGAGCGCGCCTGGCTTCCACTGGAGTACATCCGGACCGTCGGCCCGCTGACCGGCGTCACCGCCGAGCGGCTGCGGAACGCGCTGATCGGGCTGCACGCCGCCGACCCGACCCACCGGGCCGTGTCGCGGCTCGACCGCTCCGGGGCACGGTGGGAGCACATGGACGCGGCGGCGTTCGCCGCCTACGTCCGCGAGGCCGTCACCGACCTCGGCGACGGGCCGGTCGACTTCGACGCGATGACCCGGGAGCTACAGGCGGAGCAGCGGGCACACCACCCCGTACGGATCCTGGCCGGCGGCGGCTACGTCGCGATGAAGGTGGCGCACGCGTACGGCGACGCCGGTCCGGTCAACACGCTGCTGCGGGAGCTCGTCCGCGCGGCCGGCGAGGAGCGGGCGGCGACGATCGCCCCGTCCACGCGGCACCGCCTGGCGCTGCCCAAGGCCTGGTGGAAGCAGTTCGGCACCAAGCCGGGCCGCTGGCGGGAGGGGCTGAGCTTCGCCCGGCCGCCGCACCAGGAGTCGTCCGCGACCCGGCCCTGGACCGCGAGCCTGACCGTCGAGACCGCCCGCTCCGCCGACGTGCTGGGCAAGATGCGGGCGTGGCGCGACGAGTACTCGCCGGGTGTCACCACGTCGGCGATCACGTTCGCGGCCTTCACCGCGGCGCTGCGGGAGCTGGGGCTGAACCCGGACGAGTCCGGTGGCACGTTCCTTGCCGACGCCCGCCGGTACGTGGACAAGGGCGTCAGCATCGACAGCAACTTCTGCATGGGCCCGTACCTGAGCCCGCCGAGCCTGACCGACCCGCAGGCGATTCACACCACGCTCAAGGCGGAGCTGGCCACCGGCCGGATCCTGACCATGATGCTGCTGCGCGAGGGCAAGATCGCGGTGACCGGGGCGCCGGGCCTGCCGGATCCGTACCCGGCCGAGGCGCCGATCGAGCCGCGGCCCCGGCTGACGTTCAGCAACCAGGGGCGGCACGACGTGCTGGCGGACCTGCCCTGGGCGGGCGACGTCGCCGGCCGGGTGAACCAGAGCGTGCCGACGCTCAACGGGCCAGAGGGCATCACGCTCACCACGTCCGAGATGGGCGGGGTGCTGCACCTGGAGGCGACGTTCCACGCCTCCACCTACGACCCGGCCGTGGTGGCCCGGGCGCTGCGGCTGGTCTGCACCGACCCGGCCGCGCTGATCATGGCGACCCGCTGATTCGAGGGGTCACCCAGACCGGTCCTTACGCGCGGTCGGCCGCCCCCGCCGGCCGCGCGTAAGGATCTCAGCGTTCGTGGTGGTCGGGGTCGCGCAGCACGGGGAGCAGGAACCAGTAGGTCCTGGCCTTCTCGACCGCGGCGCTGCCGCAGGTGTTGTAGCTCAGTGTCGCCTCGAGGGGCACCATCGTGTTCCGGTTGTAGTCCGCGTCCACCTTGAACGCCGTGTAGTCGGGCCGGTCCGGCTTGAGGTCGGAGTCGCGCCGGAACGAGGTGTACGAGCCGGTGTTCTCCGGGTAGGTGACGCCGACGTGTTCGGCCCGGACGGTCACCTTGGCGTCACAGATCCTCGTGCCGGTGTCCCACCAGACTTTGATCCAGGTCGGCTGGTGCGCCATGACGACCTCGAGCCAGGGGACCACCGGGTTCGGACCGTGGTGCCCCGCGGCCGCCGGGGTCGCTGTCAGGGCTGTCGCCGCCAACACCGCGGCCGCCAGCACGCCGATTCGCCGGATTCCGTTCATAAACCCTCCAAACGCCTTGAACAGCAATATTCCGCATGATATTGCGATCTTGGGCGCATAGAGATTGCTTTCGGAAAAGGCAAGAGCATGACAAAACGCGTGGCCGGCCAGTTGGCCGACCGCGCGTTCGTCTATCGGTACTGCAAGGGCTTCAGCAATTACCCACGCTGACCGCCACCCTGCTGACCGCCACCCTGCTGACCGCCACCCTGCTGACCGCCACCCTGCTGACCGCCACCCTGCTGGCCCCCGCCCTGCTGACCGCCACCCTGCTGGCCCCCGCCCTGCTGACCGCCACCCTGCTGGCCCCCGCCCTGCTGACCGCCACCCTGCTGGCCCCCGCCCTGCTGACCGCCACCCTGCTGGCCCCCGCCCTGCTGACCGCCACCCTGCTGGCCCCCGCCCTGCTGACCGCCACCCTGCTGGCCCCCGCCCTGCTGACCGCCACCCTGCTGGCCCCCGCCCTGCTGACCGCCACCCTGCTGACCCCCGCCCTGCTGACCGCCACCCTGCTGACCCCCGCCCTGCTGGCCCCCGCCCTGCTGACCCCCGCCCTGCTGACCGCCACCCTGCTGACCCCCGCCCTGCTGACCGCCACCCTGCTGACCGCCACCCTGCTGACCGCCACCCTGCTGACCCCCGCCCTGCTGGCCCCCGCCCTGCTGACCGCCACCCTGCTGGCCCCCGCCCTGCTGGCCCCCGCCCGGGTGACCGCCACCCTGCTGGCCCCCGCCCGGGTGACCGCCACCCTGCTGGCCCCCGCCCGGGTGACCCCCGCCGCCCGGGAAGCCGCCGCCGCCCGGGTGGCCCCCGCCGCCCGGGAAGCCGCCGCCGCCGGGGTGGCCCCCGCCGCCCGGGTGGCCTCCGCCGGCGAACACGACGACCGGCATGGCCAGGTTGAACGACCTGCGCATCGTGCGGTCGCGCCGCCCGCAGTTGTCGTACTCGATGACGGCGGTCAGCCGCGCGATGCCGGAGCGACGGAACTGCGGGTTCACCAGGAACGTCGTGACGTCACTGCGTCCCGGGAACAGCGAGTCGCTCCGCGTGAAGGACGTGAACCGGCGCCCACCCGGGTAGCCCACGTACACGCCGGGGCTGAAGACCCGGACCGCGACGTCGCAGATGCGGCGGTCGGTGGCCCAGCGGATGCCGACCCAGGTGGGCGAGAAGGCCCGGACGGTCCGGATCCCGTTGGAGACGGGCACCGGGCCACGCGGCGCCGCTTCCGCGGCGGTCGGCGCCACCAGCGACGCCATGCCGATGGTGGAAGCGGCGGCGGCCGCGAGGGCTCCGATTCGACGACCCTTGCTCATCCCAAATCCTCCGAAGCTAGTCAGCTACCAGGCCTGACGGCCGGCATGACAAGGAGGCTATGGGACGTTTTTATCCGGAGACGCCGTTTAGGTGGCGTTTTGGGTGTTTCATAGCTTTTTGACCATTATATGGAGACCCACTAGTCCGTTCGTCCGATGATCAAATGCCTCCGGTACGGTGCCGACGATCGTGAAGCCGAGCGCCCGCCAGAGGTGCACGGCGGGTGCGTTGCTCTCCACGACCGCGTTGAACTGAATGCTGTGGTAGCCCTCGCGACGCGCCCACTCGATGACGTACTCGCCCAGCGCCCGGCCGACACCGCGACCGTGCCGCTCGGGGTTGACCATGAAACTGCCGGTGGCCACGTGCGCGCCACGCCCCGGCCGGTTCGGGCCCATCTTCGCCGAGCCGAGGATGTCGTCGCCCTCGACGGCCACGACGGTCAGCCCCGGCGGCGACTCCATCCACAGCGCCCGCGCGTCGTCCGAGCCGAGGCCGAGCGGATAGACGTACGTCTCGCCGGCCTCCACGATCCGCGACCAGAACGGGTAGATCCGGGCCCAGTCCTCCGGGGCCGCCTCTCTGATTTCCATGGCTGGGAACATACGGCGACATAGATCTCCGGCGCGCCCGAGCCCTCTCCGGCTAGTCGGATTTATGGGTTCAAACCATCTTCAACCCCCTGATAAGGGACGATAAGTGAAGTATCGGCTACAGAGGGGGATGGCATGTCGCTCAGCGCGGCCCATTCGGCGGCGTTCCGCCGCGAGGTGCCCCAGGAACGCCGGGTCTGGTCGATCCGGGACACCGCCGGCTTCCCCGCGCCCCGGGACGCGACCGGGAACCGGGCCATGCCGTTCTGGTCCAAGCCGACGCGGGCCGGGCGGGTGGTCGAGGCCGTCGCGGCGTACCAGGGCTTCGAGGTGGTGGAGATCCCCGTCCGCGACTGGCTCGACAGCTGGCTGCCCGGCCTGCGCCGCGACGGGCTGCTCGTCGGCGTGAACTGGGCCGGCGCGCTCGCGACCGGCTACGACGTGGCGCCCTCCCGGGTCGCCGGGTGGTTCGCCGAGCTGGACTGAACCCCTTTCGGGGACGTCGTGGTGGACGGCGACGGGGAGACGGCGGCCGACGAGGACTCCGGTGCCGGTGCCGACGGCAGCGGGCGTGACTGGACCGTCCGCTCCGGCATGTCGAAGCGCCAGCCGTCGTGCTTGAGCTTGGGGATCAGCTTCGTCAGCGCCGCGACCGTCTGCTCACGCTCGCCGCCGCCGTCGTGCACCAGCACGATCGCGCGCGGCGTCAGCTGCTTCTCGATGCGGTCGGCGATGACCTCCGCACCCGGCAGCAGCCAGTCGTCCGGGTCGACGACCCAGCCCAGCGGCGTGTGGCCGAGCTCGTTGCCGACCTTCGCGGACCGGCCCCACGAGCCGTACGGCGCGCGGAAGTACGGCACCGTCGCACCCGGCGCGGCCGCGGCGATGGCCTCGTCCGTGCGGACGATGTCGTCGCGGGCCGCCGCCGCGGTGACCTTGCCGAGGTCGTCGTGCTTCCAGGAGTGGTTGCAGAGCCGGTGTCCCTCGGCGACCATCCGGCGCACCAGCTCCGGGTACTTCTCGACCTCCTCCCCGACCATGCAGAAGGTGGCCTTTACCTGCTGCTCGGCGAGCAGGTCGAGCACCTGCGCCGTGTACGGCGACGGACCGTCGTCGAAGGTGAGCGCGAGTCGCTTGCCCTTCCCGGCGGTGTTCACGACCGGCACGCCGGGCGCCGGCTTGCGGTACTCGTCCTTCGGCTTGCCGTCGGTCTTGGCACGCCCGGCGTCGCCGACGTCGATCCGGCCCACGTGCGCCGGCCGCGGCAGGGCCTTGCTCGGCGTGCCGTCGAGCGCGTCCCGGGTGAAGTCGCGCCACAGCCGCGCGGGCACGGTCTCGCCCTTGATCGCAGCGCCCGCCGAGTCGCGGATCGGGCCGGGCCGCGCCTTTCCGAGCCAGACCGCGGTGGCCAGCTCCGGGGTGTACCCGACCATCCAGGCGTCCTGGTTGTCCTTCGTGTCGCCCCACTGCTGCGCGCCGGCCTTGCCCGCGGCGGGCCGGCCCGGCAGCACGTCGCCGCCCTTGACCACGGCACCCAGAACGGTGGAGACGTCGGCCGCGACCTCGCTGTCCAGCACCCGCTTGGCCACGGGCACGGACGTCCAGAGGCGCCGGCCGTCGGGGGCGGTCACGGTCTCCACGAAGTACCGGTCGTGCCGGACGCCGCCGGCGGCGAAGGTGGCGTAGACGGAGGCGAGGTCGCCGGGGGTGACCGGATAGCGGCCGATCGCGATGTCCGAGCGGGTCCGGCCCGGCGTCGGGTCGCCCTTGGCGTCCACCAGCGTCGGTGCGCCACCGTACGTCCTCGCGACGCCGAGTGCGTACGCCATGGACCGGACGGTGGCCGCGCCGATCTCCTCGGTGACCGCGTAGAACGGGGTGTTGAGCGAGTCGACCATGGACTTCTCGAGCGTGCAGTTCGGGCACTGCAGGCCACCGCGGTTCGCCAGCGGCACGCCGAGCCGGCCGGCGAAGACGCGCGGTGAGCTGCCGTCCCAGCGCGACAGGTAGCCGATGCCCTTGCTCAGCGCCGCGGCGAGCACGATCGGCTTGAACGTCGAGGCCGCCGGGTGCGCCGCCGAGGCGTCGTCGAAGTAGCCGCGCCCCTGGTCGCCACCGTAGTAGGCGCGTACCCCGCCGGTCGCGGGGTCGACCGCGACCAGCGCGGCCCGCAGGTCCTTCGGCTGGCCCGCCAGGTGGGCCGCGACCTGGTTGACGGCCGCGCCGTGCACGGCCGGGTCCAGGGTCGTGGTGATCGACAGGCCCAGGGTGTGCAGCGCCCGCGGCGTCACGCCGTGCGCGGCCAGCTCACGCTCGACCCGGTCGATGACCAGGCCGTTGGGGCCCGGGGTTCCCTCGCCCCCGGAGTTCACCGGCGGATAGTGCGGCTCCTCGGCGAGCCAGCCCAGCTCGCGCTGCGACTTGATGATCCAGGTCCAGCGGGTCCGCGCGGCGGCGGCGTCGTTCGCCGGATCGAAGCCGTACGGATCCTTGATCACCGAGGCCAGCACGGCGCCCTGCGCGGGGGTGAGCCGGTCCGGCGTGATCCCGAAGTAGGCGTTCGCGGCCGCCGCGATGCCGTACGCGCCGCGGCCGTAGTAGATGGTGTTGAGGTAGCGCTCGAGGATCTCGTCCTTGGTGTACTCGCGCTCCAGCCGGATGGCGAGCGCGAACTCCTTCGCCTTGCGCTCCACCGACACGTCCTGGGTGAGGTAGGCGTTGCGGGCGTACTGCTGGGTGATCGTCGAGGCGCCCTGCCGACTGCCGCCGACGTCGGCGACGACGGCGCGCAGAACGCCGCGGATCGAGACGCCGCTGTGGTCGTAGAAGTCGCGGTCCTCGGCGGCCAGGACCGCGGACCGGACCGCCGGCGGCACGGCCGACAGCGGCACGTCACTGTGGTCGGTGGTGCCGATCCGGGCCAGGATGGTACGGCCGTCGCGGTAGTACAGCGTCGACGCCTGTGGCTCGGCCGCCAGGGCGGACATCGGCACGGACTCGATGTACGCCTCCACCACCCCGGCGCCGGCACCGCAAAGGAACAGCGCGACCACGACGAGCCGCACGACGATCCGCCGCGGCCTCCACCTCTTCCGCTGATGATCTCCCACGCTGAGGTGACGAGAGCCGACCATCGATTGGTGTACCCCGCGGGGGAACTACTTTACGTACACGATTCCTCACCTTTCATCTACGGGCAGTGACCTGGTGTTTCGCGGAGGTTGCCAGAATGGCGGGTGAAACATGTCTCTTCGCGCCACGAGTTCGTGCCGGGCGGCAGGTGGTCGTCGGGCCGGGGCTACCCCTATGCTTGCTCCACTGCAATCAAAAAGGGGTGCACCGGTGCGGACTCTCGAGATCCTCGTCGTCGACGACGACGACGCCGACGCCCTGATGATCGCCGAGGCGCTGGAGAACGCGGAGCGCGGCGCAACGGTCAACCGCGTCGCCGACGGCCGCGAGGCGCTGGACTACCTGCGCCGCACGCACCCGTACGAGAGCGCCCAGCGCCCGGACCTGATCCTGCTGGACCTGAACATGCCCCGCATGGACGGGCGCGAGACCCTGGCCGCGATCAAGTCCGACGAGCGGCTCAAGGCGATCCCGGTGGTCATCCTGACCACGTCGGGCGCGGCGCCGGACATCGCGTCGAGCTACCAGCAGCGCGCGAACGCCTACGTGACCAAGCCGTTCGGCCTGGACGAGTTCGAGGCGACGGTCCGCACGATCGACCGCTTCTACGGCGAGATCGCCAAGCTCCCGCCGGGCGACTGACCTGCGGTTATAGCGGCGCCCGGCGGGGTATCCGGAGGGCATGTCGCAGAACAACGCCCCCGAGGACCTCGGGGCACCGCAGTCGTTCGTGGTCCTCGCCGACGGCACGCCGGTCTACGACCGCGCGGGCGACAGCGCCGGCACGGTGGCACACGTCCTGGCGGACCGGCAGGAGGACATCTTCCACGGCCTGGTCCTGAAAACGTCGGACGGCCACCGCTACGCGAGCGCGAGCCAGGTCGACGGCATCTTCGAACGCGGCGTGATCATCTCGGTGCCGGCCCACGAACTGAAGGAACCCTCGGCGGAGGCGACGGCGGACGGCGACGCCACCTTCGCGGAAGGCCTCCGCCGGGCCTGGAGGTGGCTCATCCAGCCCCGGTGACGGCGACCCGGCCCTGGGCGGAGCCGTCGGTGACAACCCAACGGCCCCGCCCACCCCCGTAGGCATCGAGCCCATCGACGAGCGTGCCCGACTACTCTGAAATCCGGATTGATGAAGGCTGAAATGCCGTACCGGAACGGGAGGGCCGCCGCGCCATGTGGGATCTGCGCATCCTCGGGCCGGTCGAGCTCCTCGCCGACGGGCGCCGCCTCGACCTCGGACCCGCCAAGCAGCGCGCCGTGCTCGCGGCGCTCGCCGTCGACGCCGGGCGCACGGTGCCCGTCGAGGTCCTCATCGACCGGGTCTGGGACGAACATCCACCCCGGACGGTACGCAACGCCCTGCACACCCACGTGCTGCGGCTGCGCCGCTCCCTGGAGACGCTGGGTGACGCCGCCCGCCTGGAGTTCCGCGACGGCGGCTACGCCCTGAGCATCGATCCGGAACGGGTCGACCTGCTCCGGTTCCGGCGCCTCGCCGGCCGCGCCCGCGGCCCCGCGCAGAGCCCCGGGCAGACCGCCGACCTGCTTCGCGAGGCGCTCGGGCTCTGGCACGGCCAGCCGCTGGCCGGCCTGCGGGGCGAGTGGGCCGCGCAGGTCCGCGACGAGTGCGAGCAACAGCGGTTGTCCGCGACGCTGACCCTGGCCCCGATCGAGCTCGAGCTGGGCACGCCGCCCGGCGCCGTCGCCGACCTGGTCCGGCCGCTGCTGGAGACCCACCCGCTGGTCGAGCCGCTGGCGGCGGTGCTGATCCGGGCGCTGCGCGCCGACGGGCGGCCCTCCGAGGCGCTGGCCTGCTACCGACGGATCCGGCAACGGCTGCGCGACGAACTCGGCGCCGCGCCGGGTCACGAGCTCGAGACGGCACACCAGGCCGCCCCGCGCCGCCCGGCCGCCGAGGCGTACGTGCCGCGACAGCTGCCGCTCGACGTCCGGGGATTCACCGGCCGCGAGGCCGAGCTGTCCACCCTCGACGAGTTCCTGGACGAGGCCGACGGCCTGCTCGTCGCCGTGGTCTCCGGCACCGCCGGTGTCGGCAAGAGCACGTTGGCGGTGCACTGGGCGCACGAGGTCCGTGACCGGTTCCCCGACGGCCAGCTCCACGTCAACCTGCGGGGATTCGACCCGGGCGGCCCGCCCGCCGCACCGGCCGAGGTGCTGCGCGGATTCCTGGAGGCGCTCGGCGTACCGTCGCAGCGGATCCCCGGCGACGTGCCGGCGCAGGCCGCGCTCTTCCGCAGCCGGCTGACCGGCCGGCGGATGCTGATCCTGCTCGACAACGCGGCCGACGCCGCGCAGGTCCGCCCGCTGCTGCCCGGCGAGGCCGGCTGCCTCGCCCTGGTGACCAGCCGCGCCTCGCTGTCGGGCCTGGTCGCCACCGAGGGAGCCCGGCCGCTGCGCCTCGACACCATGTCCGGCGCCGAGGGCCGCGAGCTGCTCGCCCGCCGGGTCGGCGAGCATCGGATCAAGGACGACCCCGACGCCGTGGACCGGATCCTGACGGCCTGCGCCGGCCTGCCGCTGGCCCTGGCCATCACGGCGGCCCGCGCCGCGACCCACCCGAGCTTCTCCCTGGGTACGGTCGCCGCCGAGCTCACCGAGGCGCGAACCCGCCTGGACGCGCTAGCCGACTCCGACCCCGCCACCGACGTACGGGCGGTGTTCTCCTGGTCCTACCGCACCCTCGACCCGGCCGGAGCGCGCCTGTTCCGCCTGCTCGGCCTGCTTCCCGGCCCGGACGCGGGCATCAACGCGGTCGCGAGCCTGGCCGGCATGCGCACGGACGAGGTGCGGCCGCTGCTGGCCCTGCTGATCCAGGCCAACCTGCTGGCCGAGCAGCCGGCCGGGCGGTACGGCTGCCACGACCTGCTCAGGGCGTACGCGCGGGAACTGACCGACCGGATCGACCCGGAAGCCGACCGCCGGGCGGCGACCCACCGCGTGCTGGATTTCTATCTGCACACGGCGCTGGCCGGCGATCACCTGCTCTACCCGAACCGCACGAAGCTTTACGACCGGCCGGATCCGGTGGCCGCCGGCGTGACGCCGGAGCCGCTCGCCGACATGGCGGCGGCGCTGGACTGGTTCGCCCGGGAGCAGCGGCAGCTGCGCGCCGCGGTCGACCTCGCCGCGGCCGCGGACCTCGGCACGCTCACCTTCCTGTTGACCTGGGCGCTCGGTACCTACTACGACCGGGACTGGAACGGCCGGGACTGGATCGCCTGCCTGGAGATCGCGCTGGCGGTCGCGCAGCGGCGCCCCGACGATCCGCTGCGGCTGGCCCGGATCCACTACAGCCTCGGGAGCGCCCAGCGTGAGCTGGGCCACCCCGACCGCTCGCAACACCACTTGGAGCTGGCCCTTGAGCTGCTCGACGGCCGCGACGAGGTCGGCGAGCGGGCCATCGTCCACCTCAACCTGGGCACTACCGTGCGCGAGCTGGGCCGCTACGACGAGGCGCTGGAGCAGGCACAGCTGGCCCTCGAGGTGTACCGGGCACACGGTTGGCGCGCCGGCGAGGCGAGCGCGCTGAACAACATGGGCTGGGTCCACGTGATCCTCGGAAACTACGAGGTGGCGCTGGACCACTGCCAGCGCGCGGTGGCGATCCAGGAGGAGCTGGGCAACTGGCCGGGCGCGGCGCACTCCTGGGACAGCGTCGGCTACGTGCACCACCACCTCGGCGCGTACGCCGAGGCCCTGACCTGCTACCGCCGGTCCCGGGAGCTGTTCCGCGAGCAGGGCGACCGCCGCCTGGAGGCGATCATCCTGACCCACACCGGCGACACCCACCTGGCCGCCGGCGACCCGGCCCTGGCTCGCGACGCCTGGCGCCAGGCGCTGGACATCTACGAGGAGATCGATCACCGGGACAGCGCGGAGATCCGCGCAAAACTCCGCAGCGACCTGGCCCGAGTCGCCCAGAGCTCCTAGCACCGGTTCGCCGCGAGCGCTGAGTACCGGCGAGCGATCCGCGCGGGCGATCTGGCCCGGCTGCCGCAGGCTCTTGGCTCGGCGGGCGGAGTACCGGATTCGTGCTGGTGAAACGTGTGCGGGCCGGCCGGAGACCGGCCGGCCCGCGTTACGCGGTTCGCGTCGCGATCAGATCGCGCTGCCCTTCTTGTACTCGTCCCAGCTCATGTTCCAGTCGGTCCAGCCGTTGCCGTTCTTCAGCTTGTCCCCGGTGCCGCTGACCGTGATCGGGTCGCCGAGCATCGTGCGGCCGAACAGCCACTTGCCGTTGGCCATCGAGACGTTCACGCAGCCGTGCGAGACGTTGGCCCGGCCCTGCACACCCTCGGACCACGGCGCGGCGTGGATGAACTGGCCGCTCCAGGTGATCCGCTGTGCATAGTCGATCTTGGTGCGGTAGCCCTCCTCGGGGCCGAGCTCCGCCAGCGTGTCGAAGACCGTGTGCGCCTTCTTCTCGATGACGACCATCGTGCCGCTCGACGACGGGGTGCTCTTCTTGCCGAGGCTGACCGGGATGGTCTTAATGACCTTGCCGTCCTGCTTGACGGTCATCTTCTTGGTCTTGTTGGAGACCGTCATCACCAGCGCACGGCCGGTCTTGATGTCCACGGTCATGTCGGTGCGGCCGTACCAGCCGTCGCCCATCGGCACGCCGGCGAGCTGCACCTTGTAGAGGATCTTGGTGTGGGCCTGCCAGTAGGTCTTCGGGCGGTAGTGCACCTCGGTCGGGCTGACCCAGTGCCAGATGCCCTCCTGGACCGGCGACGCGGTCACCACCATGCGGCGCTGGACTTCGCCGCGGTACTTGGCCGGGACCGAGCGTCCGAACCTGACGATCAGCGGCATGCCGACGCCGACCGTCTGGCCGTCACCGAGGAAGCTCGTCACCCGCACCAGCTTCGACGGCTTCTTCATCACCGTGAAGGTGCTGCTCGCGCTGCCGCCCTTGTCGCCCGAGGGTGTGCCGGTGACCGTCACCGTGTAGGTCTTGCCCCAGCCCAGCGCCTTGGCCGGCCGGAAGACCTTCTCGTCCTTGTCGAGCACGCCGGTGACCTCGGCGCCGTCGGCGTCCTTGACCTCGACGGAGGTGTTCTCGGCGTCCTCGGAGTCGTACTTGATCTCGGTCGAGGCGACGACGTCCTTGGCGTCCGCGGCCGGCGACGTGACCGCCACCGTGCTCAGCGTCGGCTGCGGGGAGGGAGATTCCGAAGCGGTCTTGCCGTCACCGCCGGCGCCACCCTGCCACGAGGGCGAGTCGCCCTTGTCGCCGCTGCACCCGGCGGTGACCAGCACACTCGCGGCCACCAGCGCCGCCGCGGCCATCCGCCACGGCCGCCGCCCGGCCAGGCGGGCCTGACGGAGCGTCACCACGTCCACGGACCGTTCTCCACGAAGTCCCATGATCCCTCTCAGCGCGCCGTCGTCCAGGCGCCAATCTTCCTCCATGAATGCCGGGCCACCAATCCCGGATTCGTGCCGCGACCCCTGGAGAGGGGGGCCGCACCTGGATAGGTGCTGAGAATCACGCTGCGTGCCGAGGTCAGGCGGTGGCCCGGGCCGCCAGGTCTGCGGGCACCGGCAGGGCGCTGCCCTTCACGAAGTCCTTCCAGCTCAGGTCCCACGCCGTCCAGCCGTTGCCGGCGGCCAACTTGTCCCCAGTACCCCGAACGGTGATCGGATCCCCGATCAGGGTCTTGTCGAACAGCCAGCGGGCGTTCGACGGGGACACGTTGACACACCCGTGTGACACATTCCGGCGGCCCTGCGAGCCGACCGACCACGGTGCCGAGTGGATGTACTGGCCGCTCCAGGTGATGCGCTGGGCGTACTCGATCTCGGTCCGGTAGCCGTCGTCCGGCCCGAGCTCGGCGGTGGTGTCGAAGACGGTGGACGCCTTCTTCTCCATCACGACCATGGTGCCGCTCGACGAGGGCGTGCTGGACTTGCCGAGGCTTACCGGAATCGTGCGGATCGTCTTGCCGTCCTGCACGACGGTCATCTTCTTGGTCTTGTTCTCGACCTTCATGACGAAGCTGCGACCGATCTTGGCAACCGCGCCCCGGTCCTGGTCGCCGTAGCGCCCACCGCCGGTGGGCAGGCCGCCGACGGCGATGCGCACGCTGAGCTTGGTGCCGGCCGTCCAGTAGTCCGGTGCGCGGTAGTAGGCCTGTGTGCCGCTCGCGGTCCACGACCAGACACCGGGCTGCGCCGGCTCGGTCTTGACGAACATCCGCTTCTGTACGGCGGCCCGGTCCTTCTTCTTGATGCCGGGGTTGAACTCGACGACGACCGGCATGGCCACGCCGTACGTGTGATCGTCGAAGAGGTAGAGCCCGGTACCCGTCTCCTTGCCCGGCCGTCCCATGGTGGTGAAGCTGGTGGAGGCCGTCTTGGCCTGCCCGGCGGCGTCGACGGCGGTGACCGTCGCGTCGTACCGCTTGCTGGTCTTGAGGGGCTTGCTGGGCACCCAGGCGGAACCGTCGTCACGAAGCGCGCCGTCGACGGCCTTGCCGGAGGCATCCTTGAGCGCGACGGTGGTCACATTGCCACCGGAGACCGTGAAACCGATCTCAGCGCTGATCGGCACGTCCTTCTTGCCCGTGGCAGGCGTCACACTGAGTGACAGCGCACCGGCGGTCGAGGCGGACTCGGGCACGACCCCGGCGGACGGCGGAGCCTGCGAGGCACCCGCACCCACCCAGGCGGCGGTGGGTTCGTCCCCATCTCCGCAGGCAGCCAGCGCCAGCGGCGTGACCACCGCCAACGCCACAACCGCCACGACCGAGCGCCGCATGCTGACCATTCTGTGCCCCGTTCTCACGTTCCGGCTGGCACATCCTGCCCTATCCACGCAACATCCGGTGTCATCCGCAGGGCGGGTTTAGCTCCGACGATCATGTCGACGGCCCGATTTCAGGACGCCCGGGAGCCCGTGTTAATGTTTCTGCGTTGTCAGCGAGCGCCGCTAGCTCAACTGGCAGAGCAGCGGACTCTTAATCCGCGGGTTGTAGGTTCAAGTCCTACGCGGCGCACTTGTGATCATGGCCCCGACCAGGCGTTCTTTGTCTGGCCGGGGCCATTTTTTTGTCCCTTGTGGACGATTGCGTGATCCACGTGTGATCTGGAGATGCTGACACCTGGCGACAGGGGCCAGCATCCGCCGTCATAGCGGCCAGCCGGTGATCCAGCTCACCTGCCGACACGGCCAACGTCGCCGCCCGGTTCCATCGCCTTTGCGCCCTTGTGGGCTCGTTGCAGAGCTGGTGTCGAAGAGCGCACCGTTGGGCGGGGAAGACCGCTGATACCCACCGTGGATGAGCCGCGGGCCGCGCTGCGGAATCGCACTCCGGCATGTAGGTGCCTAGCGGGTCCAGTTCGACGCCGGCTGAAGCACTACGAAGCCTCAGATCGGAGGGTCGGTGATCTGGCCTGCGTTCACCCGCGAATGCGATGAAGTCGTCGCGCTGCGGGTCGAAGGCGAGGAACACCGCACGGCGCGGCAGCGGCTGGCCCAACCAAGGATCTCTTGACGCGAACCCGGGACGTCAACGTATGACCCGGCGTTGCGGGCCGTCGCCCTGCCAAGATGCGATGAACACTCCGCGCTCGAGCTGATTGACGAAGACAGTGCTTGCTCAGCCGCGTATCCCTGACCGCGAAAGATCACTAGATCGTTGGAGGCGGGTCTCGGGGTGGATTCGGCAGGTTCAGCGGCTTCCCGGTGGGGGGCGTGCGATCCTGAGGCCACGGGCCGGGTGCGCGCGGTGAAGTCGCAGCCAGGCCGGCGGGCACCAGTTTCCGGACCATCGGCCCAGCCGCATAGCGCCGCCGGGATCAGCGATTCGCGACGGGCCAGTGAGACGTTTGGCCCTCTGTGTCCAAGTCGCCTACTGGCCTGGAGGAATGCGGCCACCAGCGGTGGCGCGACATCGTTGATGCGCCCGGCGCGAGGCTCGGCCGCTGGAGCTGGTGTTCTTGCCGAACGCCGCCCCGGAGGGCACCCGTCCTGGTAATGCTGCCGCGTTTCGCCGACTCGCTGTCGTTCCAGTATGTCGACATCACCCATGCAGGATGACACCGGAGTCTGTGCACAGGTCCAGTCCGCGCGCTGTCAACGGTCAGTGCCACCTGGAGGCGGCGAATCACGGTTCGCAGCGGTCGACCGAGGTGAGTCTTAGAAGGCGGCCCGGTATAGCAGGCGG
The DNA here is from genome assembly GCF_014205335.1 of Amorphoplanes digitatis. Taxonomy (NCBI): domain Bacteria; kingdom Bacillati; phylum Actinomycetota; class Actinomycetes; order Micromonosporales; family Micromonosporaceae; genus Actinoplanes; species Actinoplanes digitatis. Next base: position 7,577,553 of record NZ_JACHNH010000001.1, read on the forward strand.
ATGGGACCAGGGTTCCACTCTGGTCCCATCCGGTGGGCGTGGCAGGTTCGAACCTGCGGGTCGCCGTTTGTTGAGGCGGTTCACCGCCGGTTTGCGCCGGCCGCCAGTCACTGGTCGGGGCCTGGCGGGTGTTCAGGCGGTGCGGATGCCTCGTTCCTGGCGGCTCTGGGTGATGCGGTGTTCCGCGACGTGGCGGGCCTTGTCGGCGTCGCCGATGGCCGCGCTCAGAATGTCGGCGAGTCCTTGGGCGCCGCCGGACGCGCCCCAGTGTCCTTCGGGGATCTCCAGCGGGAAGACCCACACCCGCTGATGGGCGTTCTTGTCCCCGGAGCCTTCGGCGCGCGCGAATGCGTCGGTAACCTCCGAGATGAGCTGCTGCTTCTTGGCGGCGCCATTGAGCTGCCCCTCCGGCACCCGGGCGATGACTCGGTAGTGGGGCTTGTCGGGGATGGCGCCGCCGACGAAGACCTCGGTCCGGTGCAGGAAGGCCCAGGAGATCTGGCGCACGAAGACGTTCGACGGGTCGGCGCCTTCGGCGCGCAACAGGATCGAGGTCAGCTCGTCCATCAGAATGTGTTCGGCGTCCGGGTCGAGCGCGCCGGCGGGGATGTAGACGTCGAGCATGGGCATACGTGTCTCCTTCGAAGGGTGCACAGATGTGCTGGCGGGTCGGGTGGTGCGGTTCAGAGCTGCGCGGTCAGTTCGGCGATGACGTCGTCCAGTGGCGCGGTGCTGCGCTGGGCGCGGGCCAGGATCACCGCGCCCTCGATGGCGGCGACGGTGAGGGTGGCGAGTGTCGCCGCTCGCGGTTGCGGGACGTCGTGCGCGGCCAGTAGGTCGCGGTATTGCTCCTGCCAGCCGATGAACACCTCGCGGGCGATCTCGGAGGCGGCGGGCATCTGGTCGCTGCCGTCGACGGTGAGCCCGACGAGTGGGCAGCCCGTGCGGTAGTCGCTGGTAGTCAGCAGCGACCGAAAGAACTCGCCCAGGTGTGCGAGTGCCTCCCGTGGGTGTAGCGGGCCGTCGTCCGACTGGAGGAACGCTGACATGCGCTGACCGGCGACGCGGGCCGCTGCGGTGATCAGCTCCTCCCGGCCACCCGGAAAGTGGTGGTAGACCGACCCCCGCGGCGCTGCGCTGTCGGCGAGAACACCATCGATCGTGGTACCCGCCGCGCCTCGGGTGGCCAGCAGCTTCACCGCGCTGTTGACCATCCGCTCCCGACTGCTGATCTTGCCCCGGGGCATCGGTGTCGCCTTCATCGCCATGGTTATGGAATATAGCAGATACCATATTCTGCCTGCAAGGAGGCAGTTATGCGCTGCTGCTCGACCACCAACACGCTTACGTCCGGGGCCACATCCATCCAGCGCAGCCCGGCGGCCTCACACCGGCGCAGACCCGCAGTGCAATCAGCCATCACATCGCCGCAAGGCGATCCTGGATCCGGTCTGCCCAGTGGCCTCTCCGCCACCACCGGGCGGACGATGACCCAGGTAACCCGCGAAGCCTCTGCGACGGGTAGTGGCGCAGAGATCGGCGACATCGGTGACATCGACCGCTTCGCCAGCCGGGCACACTTCGCGTCCTGGAACGGCACCGCCCCGATCGACGCCTCGTCCGGAGATCAGAACCGGCACCGGCTGTCGCGGGCCGGGAACCGACGCATCAACCGGGCCCCCCATCGCCATCAACCCGCGCAGAATGCCATAAAGGACCGGCAGGGCATCGGCACTTCCATCGAACGCTCCGAGCGGTACGGAGCCTCCGCCGTGAGGGTGCACACGAAATGCGCAGAGGGTGTAGCCGTACTTCGTCATCGCCAGTGCGGTCCTTTGTGATCATCATTGGTACGTTGGCCCCGCGGATCATCGACTCCTGCGGTGGCCGGACGGCCTGGTCGCGGGTCATCTCGGCTGGGCCGTTTCGACACCCGCCCAACGGATTTCGGCGGGTGGTCGTTGCCGCGCCGGTGACGTCCGGGATCGCGGGCAGCGGCGGCGAGGACGAGCCGGGCGGTGGCTTCCGCCGGGCAGGCCAGCAGGTCGGTCAGGACGCGGGTGCAGGTGTCGGCGGTGAGCACGGCCCTGCACGGTCTTGAGATCGACGTCTGCACAGTGCGCCGGGCTGGCCGCACCGTGACGCAGGTCGTGCAGCCGAACCGGTGGCAGCCCGGACTCGAGGACCAGGTGGCGGCGGGTCAGGTAGTCCGGGTGCAGCGGCGCCCCGTCCTCGGTGATGAACACGTAGCCGCTGTCCTGCCAGGTGTCCCCCGGCGTTCGTTGCTCGGCGCGTTGCCGGCGGCGATGCTCGCGCAGCAGCCGACTCGGAGCCGTCTTCGGCGGGCCGACCGTGATCAGGTGGCCGTTGGCGATGTGCTGCTGCTCGATCATCGCGAATCCGGCGTCGAGGTCCGCATCGGAGCCCGGCGGCCTCACCCCCACGCAGCCCCGCGCAGGGCGATCAGCCACCACATCACCGAAAGCCGGTCCCGGGCGACGAAGCGTAGGAAGTATCAGCTTCCATGGCTGCGTTCCGGCAACCCCGGACAGCTCGAATTCAGAAGCCGACCCGTACTCGATGACCTACACCCGCACCGTTTGACACCTCCACCAACACTCATCGTCGCCCTCTCGCCCTCGATCGGATACCTCGACGATGACTGGCCGACGACTGGTGGACCGCTCTCCCAGGTCGGGTGAAGCCCTGCGTCTTGAGCCTGTGCCAGGGTCGGGGCCGGGTCAGCCGGTGCGGCGACTGTTGAGGTGATCGGCGAGTTCCTTCTCGCCCCAGACTTGGGTGAAGCCGGGTTGGTCAACGCCAACGGCTGCGGCCTCCTCGGCGCTGAGCAGGCGCGTGGCGCCGCCCGGTGACTCGGCCAGTCCGTATTCGCCTGCCTCGTCCGGGTCCCACGGAACGGGTGCGTAGTAGAACTCAGGTTCGGCCGCCGGGATCAGGCTGTCATCGTGCCCGAGAAGGAACCAGCCGCCGTCGTGTAGGCCTTGGTCGTCGGTGTAGTAGTTCCGCTCGATGACGACCGGGCCAGCGGGCGCGGCATCGGTGGGCTGAACGCCCTTGACGACGGCGATCGCCGTCCCGAATCGGTTCCGGGCCGCGACGACCGCGACGTGGAAGCCGCCACCCGTCGCCTGCAACGCGACCAGATCACCGATCCGATACTTACGGCTTGGCTGCCGAGATGCGGTGGTGATCGCGGTGACGTCCTCTGCTGTCGCGTCGGCGAGGATGACGCCGGCATCGTGGAGCGCTGTCACGAGGGCAGCGGAGACTGTATCGGGTCGGCCGTCTGAAGCCGATGTGAGACCGGCGAGCAGATTTGCCGCGAGGACGAATACCGCGTCGTTGAGGTCGCCGGCCCTGGACGGCCGGCCCGATTTGGCTGGGCGGCGGCCATCCCGGAGTACGGCGTCGAGCTTGGGCGGGTGCCCGCCGTCAGCCATCCCCGAGCTGATGATCTCCAACAGCTCGGCCAGGGTCGGTGGCCCGGCCATCTCGTCGGTGAACTCGACGACGATTTCGTAGATCAGTCGTCCCGCCCGCGCGAGATCAGCGCCGTTCATCAGCACCCCTGGTGGTGTTGGCCGTGTGTTCTCACTTCTCGTACACCGGAAGCATTGCCGGGCTTAGTCACTCCGGAAGCGTCGAGCTTTCCCTTCTTCAAGCTCGTGAAGGGGGTCAGTCCAGGTCTTCGAAGAAGGCGGCGACGGGGTAGTTGGCGATGAGGCGGGCCAGTCCTACCGGTGTTTGACCGTGTGCGTTCTCCGCGAACGGGTCTGCCCCGTGCTCCCGCAGCAAGATGATCATCGCTCCCTCGCCGCGGCAGTTGAACACGGCCGTGAACAGTGGCGTGTTGCCGTGCCGGTTCACTGTGTCTACCTCAGCGCCGGCCTCCAGCAGTACCGTCGCCGCCTCGGCGGCATTCTGCTGGGCGGCCAGATGCAACGGCCGGAAGCCCTGAGTGTCCGCGGCGTTCGGGTCGACGCCGGCCGCCAGATGCCGCACAGTAGCCGTGACGTCGTTCTCCAGAGCGGCGTAGTGCAGGTCGGTCCGGCCCGCCTGGTCAACCATCGATCATCGCTCCCCGGTCGGCTGGCACGGCACGGATCATGCCATGCTCTGATGCGCGCACATCGGCTACGAGCGTGCCGGCAGCAGCGCTGCGATCTCTACGAACTCGGGCAGGATTCGCTGCCTGATGGCGGCGCGCCAGGTGGTGTGGTCGCCTCCGATGAGGTGGTCACGACCCTTCGCGAGCGACGAGGTCCGGGCTCGTTCTTCCAGGAGTTGTCGCCGAAGCGTGTGCTGCCCATGCCTGCGCGTTCGTGTGACCGTCTTGGCCGGCCACGACACCGGCAACGTCGTCTGGGTCGGCAACCAACGCTCCAAGGCCGCCTTCGAGGAGTTCTTCACCGCTCTCGGCCCGTCCTGTCCGCAACCCCAACAGGGCCGCCCGCGCCGCAGCCACCGATCGGTGTGATCGCGGGTCCAGGACCCGAACACTCGGCTTGCCGGGCAGTTGATCAAGGCGTCTAGGCTGGCCGGGACGTCGGAGGGAAGGAGTAGGGATGGATACCATGGCGCTGCTCTTCGTCCTGGTTCCGCTGGGCGCCGCCGTGGTCATCGGCCTGGTGGTGACGGCACTGGTCCTCACCTTCAACAGCGGTAGCCGAAGCCCGCTGCCGTCGGATCCGGCGCAGCCGGTGACCCTGCACGCCCGGGTGTCCCGTCCGACGTCGGGCCTGCTCGTCAGGGGAAATTTCGATTCGCGGCTCTACGGGCGGTTGTCCGTTGCCGATGGTCAGCTTCGCTGGAACCCGGATCAGGGTGAGTCCTGGGCCGCCCCGATCGGGTCGATCACCGTGCTCGGCACCGGCAGCGCCTGGGGGCTGAGCCAGCCGCACCTCGACATCGATATCGCCGGTTCCGGCCCCTGGCGGCTGGTCGTCTCGGACCGGAAGCTCAACCGGTTCCTCGGCAACGACGCAAAGAAATTCCGGGAGGCCCGGCGGGCCCGAGAGCTCACCGACCGGCTGCTTCGAAGCGGCGCCCGAGCCGCGTAGGGCGCCCCGAGGACGAAGGGTGCCACCCGGTGATCGTTTTGGTCACCGCACCAACGTTGCCGGACTCGACGGAAGGGCAGACGGATGGACAAGCTGCTTGGGCCGGTCTGCCTGCTTGCGGGCCTCGCGGGCATCGCGTACGCGGTGACGACGTTGGCGACCGCGGCACGGCACGCCCGGTCGTGGGTGCGCACCATCGGCACCGTGGTCGACTCACGCAACGACTCGCAGGCCGACGAGGTGATCCTTCGCCTGCTGGTGCGCTTCGAGGGCCCGCACGGGCCGGTGACGTTCTGGAACCGCTACGGGTCAAACTCCGGCGGTCATCGAGGCACCCAGGTCGCCATTCGGTACAACCCTCACGATGTCACCGACGCGGTCATCGCCGCCGGCGCGCACGGCGGCGTGTCCAACGGGCTGTTCATCCTCGCCGTCAGCGCGGTGTTCGCCGCGGTCGGTGCCGCCGTCACGTGGTTCGCGCTCGCATGACCGCCGATCTCCCGAGGATGCCCGACGGCCGCGATCGAGCCCGTCGGGGACTTCACGTTGAACGCCGGCTCCCGGCGGCCCCAGTAGCGCTACGGACATCGTTTCGCCAGGCTACTGAAATCCGGCACAGCTGGCGACGTATCGAGAGATGGTGTCAGCGATGTCTTCGCCTGCCTTGAAGCGATGGATGGTGGTCTCGGCTCCAGGCCCGTCGATGTGCACCTTGTAGACGCCACCGTCCGAGCGTAGGAAGTCCGCCACGGCTGCGCCGACCTCGAAGCATGCGGCCATGCTCAGGGGATTGACGGTCACGCCGTCATCCCCCTTGACGCCCAAGCTGCGTGCGGAGATGGCGGCCGCCAAGCGATCGTTTGCGTTAGCGTCCAGCAGTTGTACCAGAACCTGCGGCATAGTCTTTCAGCCATTCTTTTCGACATCGCAAGCTCGGCGCTCCCGTAGGACGGAGCAGACTCGCCGGCCGCCAAACTCTACTTTGCCTATAATATTTACAGAGTTCGAACAAGCCACTCGGCCGGTCGCCGCCATCCATCAGCGATGGTGGATGGCATGCGTAAATTACCGGCCGCCCTGGCCACAGCCGCTCTCGCCGCCACCGCCGGTCTCGTCGCCTCCGCCGGCACGTCACCAGCCCCCGCGGCGGCCTCCACCACTCCGCCGAACATTGTGTTCGTCCTGGTCGACGACCTGGCGTGGAATCTGGTGCAGCACATGCCGAACGTACAGCGGCTGCAGAGCGACGGCACGACGTTCACCAACTACACCGTTACCGACTCGCTGTGCTGCCCATCCCGCTCGTCGATCTTCACCGGGAAGTTCCCGCACGACACTGGAGTCTTCACCAACGAGAGTCCCGACGGCGGCTTCGCGGTCTTCCGCAACCGTGGCAACGAGTCGCGAACCTTCGCCACGGCCCTGCAGGCCCAGGGCTACACCACCGCGTTCATGGGCAAGTACCTCAACGGGTACCTCCCCAAAGATCTCTACACGCCGCCGGGCTGGACCGAGTGGTACGGCGCCGGCAACGCCTACGGCGAATACAACTACAACCTGAACGAGAACGGCACGCTCGTGCACTACGGAAACACTGACGCCGACTACCTCACCGACGTCGTGAGCGCCAAGGGCAAGTCGTTCATTCAGCGCGCGGCCGCGTCGCACAAGCCGTTCCTGGTGGAGATTTCCACGTTCGCACCGCACGGCCCATTCACTCCAGCTCGCCAGGACCTCGACAAGTTTCCCGGCCTGACCGCTCCGCGTACACCCGCCTGGGACACCCTTCCGACGAACGCGCCGACCTGGCTGGCAGGCAACGGTCCACTCACCGCTGCCGAGATTCAAAAGATCGACATCGACTACCGGAAGCGGGCGCAAGCCGTACAGGCCGTCGATCGCATGATCGACGGACTGCGTCAGCAGCTCGTCGATTCGGGGGTCGCCGACAACACGTACGTCGTATTCAGCTCCGACAACGGCTTCCACATGGGCGACCACCGCTTGGTGGAAGGCAAACAGACGGCGTTCGACCATGACGTGGTCGTGCCACTGGTGATCGCGGGCCCGAACGTGCCCAGTGGCATCAGCCGCCCGCAGATCGTGCAGAACATCGATCTGGCCCCCACGTTCGAGCGCGTGGGCGGCGCTGCGGTCGCCGGCGACGTCGACGGCCGCTCCCTGCTGACACTGGTCACCGGCGGGCCGACTGCCCCGTGGCGCACCGGCTCACTCATCGAGCACCATGGCCCGGGCGCCAGCCCCGACGACCCCGACGTCCAAGACGCCCGCAACGGCATGCCGACCACCTATGAGGCACTGCGCACAGCGACGTACACCTATGTGGAATACGACAACGGCGAACGCGAATACTACGACCGCACCACCGACTCGTACCAGCTGCGGAACACGTACGCCGGCCTCTCGGCAGCCCGCAAGGCAACCCTGCACTCAGACCTCGACGCCCTGAAGAACTGCCACACGAATGCATCCTGCTGGACCGCAGGACACGTCAGCTAATACCAACAGCGCATACCCACGAACAGCGAAGAGGTCTAGTCGGTGGCGAGCTGGTCAGATACTGGCCTGGTGGCCCCTGCGGCCAGGCACGTCGGGCTTGGCCCGCGCTCGGGCGACGTCGGCGAGTCCGCTGGGCGAAAGCGTGTCGCGGCGCAGGACCTGCAGTAGTTCCTCGTACGGACCGATCAGGTAGGCCTGATCGCCGGCGGCGAAGCGGGTATCGCGCCGCGGTGGGTGTTCCAGGGCGCCGTCGGCGGCGGCGCGGTTGATCGCCACGACTCGGGTACGGGCGGACAGGTCCTGCATGGCGAGGCCGTCGAGTCCGCCGCCAGGGGCGACCGTGAGCCGGCCTACGAGCATGAGTTGCGAGCCGACGTAGAAGGTGGCGATGACATCGAGGCCCAGCGCGGCGCCGACGAACCAGGGCGCTGCGAGGGCGGCGGTGGAGCGGGCCTGACCGAGACCGAAGTTGCGTTCCACCGTCGCGGCCAGGGTGCGGTCGAACAGTCGCAGTACCACCGGCACGTCGGCGCCCTGCTCGCCGAGCTGGTCACGGATGGCCAGGCCGGTCTCGAGATTGATCAGGTCATCGCTGGTGAGTACGGCGACCGCGCGGGCCGAGGGCAGCTGTACTCGGTGCAGGGTCTGCGGAAGGGTGGCGTCGGCGAAGATGACGGGTACGCCACTGTCGCGTACCTGGGTGGCGTACCGGTTGTTCTCGTTGCGTTCGATGACGACGACGTCCGTACCGGTGCCGGCCAGGCGCTCCACCACGCGGACGCCGACCGAGCCGAGACCGACCACGACGACATGGCCGTTGAGCTGTTTGAGCCGCCGGTTGCCGAGCGCCTCCTCGATGCGGATGGTGACCAGCGTGTTGGTCAGCAGGGCGAAGAACGTGGTGGCGAGCAGCGCACCGAGGATCATCAGGGCGATCGCGAAGCCGCGCAGCCAGGGTGGCTGACTGCGGAAGTTGAAGTCGCCGAAGCCGACCGTCGCGATCGTCTCGACGGTGAAGTACGCGGCGTCGAGGACGCTCATCCGGGTGCCGTCGGGTTCCCGGTATCCAAGGCGCAGCACGACCATCGCGGCCGTGGCCAGCAAAAACAGGCCGGCGAGGGCATACATCAAGCGGCGGTCCACCGCACTGAACACCGACCTTGCCAGGTGCCACTTGCTGCGCAGCCGACCGGACCGGACCGGTACCGGGGCGCCGGCAGTGCCATGCAGACCGGCCCGCGCCAGTTCGGCGGCGGTGCCGAGGAGGGTGACCAGGTCGCCGGTGCGCACCCGGTGGTCGCGGCCGGGGCACACCACCATGTCGCCGCCGTCGGCGCCGGTCACGGCGAGCGGGGCGAGGGATCCGTAGCGGGAGCGTAAACGGCTGGAGACGTCGGCGACCACCTGGGTGGCCACGAATGGGTGCCCGTCGAGGTCCAGGTCGTGCGTTCCTGTACGCAGGCACGACTCGACCAGCGACGGTGCGGACAGACCCGCCACGTCCAGCACGGAGATCGACAGGGCGGACAGGGCTCGGCCGACGGCCGGGTTGCGGAGCTGCACCACGACGCGAATGTCAGGCCGGTTCTCTCTCGTCAACAACGCCGCTTCGATCGTGTGCAGGTCGTCGGCGAGCACGCAGATGACTGCGACGGCTCCGCCCAGGCCGGCCTCGTCAAGGGTCTCGACGAGCCGTGGGCTGCCGATCACGACCGGCACACCCCAGCCGCGTACCACCCGCACCAGCCGCGGATCGGCGTCGTCCTCGACGACGACGACCTTGACGCCGGCGAGGTATAGCTGTTCGACCGTGCGCAGTCCGACGTCGTCCAGCCCGTACACGATGATGTGTCCACGCCAGCTCGCACAGCTACCACTCATCGGAGCAGAATCAACCGCGACCGTGTCGGCGAGGTTAACGGTGTCACCCTGGCACCGCGGGCCAGTGGGCGCCGGTCCGGGCGGCGTGCCGCCCGGACCGGGCCGGTCACTTCAGTGATCGCAGCGTGGTCCGTGCGCTGCGGGCCGCCTCGCGGATCGGCTGAACCTGGGCGCGGATCGCGTCGCCGTCCGGTCCGGGCTGGATTGCCAGCAGCTTGTCGACCTGGCCGTTCACCGACGTCGTCACCGACTTGAGCTTGGCCTGGTCGACGTCCGAGCGGTCGTCCAGCTTGTCGATCACGGCCAGTTCGGTGTCGATCGCCGCGGTGAGCCGGACCTTCGGACCGGTCAGGATGAAGACGCGGAAGTCGTTCACCATGCTCTGAGCGTCGGCCTTCACCGCGGCCGCGGTGGTCTCGCCGGCGACCTTGGTACGCAGGGCGGTGAGCCCCGCCGTCTGGTCGTCGATCAGTTTGGCCAGCGTGGCGCGGTGTGCGCTCTGGACCCGCTCGGCCTTGCCCAGCGTGGTGTCGAAACGCTTAAGCGCGGCGAGGCGTTTGTCGATCCGGGCGGTGACCACGGTCTTTGCCTTGTCGAGTGGCCTTTCCGCGGCTTGTGCCGGCGCTCCGGCGACAATGGCGACGGCGAACGCGGCGGTGGTCACCACGGCGGTACGCAGGGTGCGGCTCATCAGTGTCCTCTTTCTCAGTCCTGGTCCTGGGCCGGCTGGTCGTCGCCGTGCAGTTGCCGGTCGATCTCGTCGAGGAGGCCGCCGACGTCGGCGTTCGACTTGGCGCTCGACGTGGTGGCCGACGCGCCGGTCGTGCCACGCGGCGAGGGTGAAGCGGGAGCGTCCACCGGCGGCCGCTGGGTCGGGGCCGATTCGGTGGCCGCGGGGTGACGGGCACAGCCGCCGGTCAGCAGCACGGCGGCCGCCAACGCGACGGCGAGGGTTCGTCTCATGCCGACGATCTTCGGGACCAACTGTCAGAGAACCGCGAGCGGTTTGTAAGGATCAGGTCAGGACGCCTTGGGATCGCTCGCGCGGCCGCCCCGCTGCCAGATCCCGTTCAGGAGGCCGCCTCGGCCGTTGTCAGTTCACGTGGCGACGAACGACCGTCGAGTCCACCTGCTCGGGGTAACGCGCCTGCTGACGGCCGAGTTCGGCCGTGGGGATGGCGGCGCGTATGTTCGGGCGGTGAATCCCGCTGACCTGCAGGGCCTTCGTTCGGGAGACCTCGAAACCCGCGAAGCACATGTGCACCAGCTGCTCGACCGGGCCAGGACGCACGGTGATGAATCGGCCATCGCGGCGCTGCACACGCTGGTCCGCGACTACCGAGATTTTCACAGGTCCCTGTATTCGCGGGCGATGAACCATGCGGCCGTCTTCGCGGACGCCGGACTGCAGGAGCCGTTGCTCGCCGCGCTCGGCGACACCCGGTACAACTGTCAGGCTTGGGCTGCGATGGGTTGCGCGGCAATGGATATCCGGGCCGCCGTGCCACAGCTCATCACGCTCCTCGACCACCAGCAGTGGATCGTCCGGGGCGAGACGGTGACCGCGCTCGCCCGGCTCGGCGACGCCTCGGTCGTGCCCTCGCTGCGACCACTGCTCAACGACCAGGCCGACTGGCTACGCCAGCGAACCGCCGACGCCCTGGCCCGCATCGGCGGCGACGCCGCGCTCGATGCGCTCTGGCACGAGTTCGAGCACCGGCGGTTCCCCCGGATCGGCTATCTCGCCAGCACGCTGGCCCTGTTCACGCCGGAGGTGGTACCCCGGCTGCTGGCCGCGGCCGACAGCACGGATCCGGATCAACGGTACTGGGCTGCCGTCGCGCTCGGATCGACAGGCGATGATCGGGCGGTACCGACGCTGGAGCGGCTGATGGCCGGCGACCGTGGCGTGACCGTGTTCGACGGGGAAGTTCGCACCGCGGCGAAGAAGGCCCTGCGCACGCTCCGTCGCATTCAAGCTGCCATCGCCGAACGAGAGCGAGTCGAAGCCCAGGCCAAGGCTGGCTGACTCGTCGACGGCTGGTGGGCGGTCCCCGATCGGGTGCGGTGGCAACCTGTCGCCGAGGCGGCCAGCCTCGTCAAACCCGCGCTGCCGGCCTACGGCTTACTGATGTATGCGCTGTCGGTCCCGGCCGCGCTGCTGCCGGCGAGGACGGCGGCGCCGGTCAGCTGATCCGCGGGTACCGGCGTGGGGGAGGTTGCCCGTGCCACGATCCCGACGGCCGCGACGAGGCAGGCCGCGCCGATCACGGCAAGGACCGGCGGGTAGCCGACGGCGGCGTACAGGCCGGCCGCGCCGAGGGGTGCGACGGCCTTGGCGACGGTGATGGGGGTGGCGAGGATGCCGGCGATCGTCGCGTAGGCGGTGGTGCCGTACCGGTCGGCCAGCAGCGCGGGTTTGACGAGGCTGGCCACGCCGAAGCCGATCCCGAAACCGACCACCGCGAGTGCCGCGCCGATCCGGCCGGCGCCGACGATCGGCAGGCTGAGCGCGGCGGCGGCCTGGACGGTGAAGACGACCGCGACCACCACCGGTAGCCGAAGGCGGCGCTGGGCGCCGGTGAGCAGCAGCCGGCCGGTCACCGACAGCACGCCGAGCAGCCCGGCGACCGTGGCGGCGAAGGTCGCCGGATGGCCTTCGTGGACGAGGAACCCGACGAGGTGGACGGTCATCGCGCTCATCGCCGCGCCGTGCGCGACGAACGCGACGGCCAGCCACCAGAACCGGGCATCGCGCATCGCCGCGCGCACCACCTCGGCGCGGTCGCGGCGCGTGGGCTGCCGCGCCTGCGAGGCGGGCCGTGGTGGTCTGCGGACCGAGAGGGCGTGCAGCGGAACGGCGACTGCGCCGTACAGCGCGGCAAGCAGCAGGAGTGCGGTGCGCCAGCCGTACCGGTCGGCGAGCAGGCCGGTGAGCGGCATGAAGATGGTGCTGGCGAAGCCGGCCACGACGATGACCCCGAGGACGGCCCTGCCGCGTCGCCGCGGGTCGAACCAGGAGACCACGACGGCGAGGGCCGGTTCGTAGAGCACCATCGCGGCGCAGATCCCGATGCCGATGAGCACCGTGTAGAGCTGTGCGACGGTCTGCACCTGGGACCAGGCGGCGACCAGGATCGTGGCGGCGACGGATCCGGCGGTCATCAGGGCCCGGCCGCCGTGACGGTCGAGCCACCGCCCTACCGGCACCGCCATCACCGCCCCGGCCAGCACCGACGCGGTCAACGCGCCGGTGACGGCCGTGGCGGAGGTGTGCAGGTCGGCGGCCATCGGTTGCAGCAGTACCGCGAAGGCGTAGTAGAGCACGCCGTAGCCGATGGTCTGGGTCACCGCCAGGGCAGCGACGATCCACCAACCGCGCCCGGCCACCGCTGTTCCTCGTGTCACCCGGTCAGCCGCAGCAGCCGCCGGCCTGCTCACCGGTGCCGGCTGCGGCGACGGGCTGGAGGGTCAGCGGTACGGACAGCAGCCCGCCGGCGATCCCGGTCGCCAGACCCCGCCCGGCCGGCACCGTGACGGTCTCGTCGGCGGGTGTGGTGCAGCAGCCACCGTCACCGCTGTCGACGCGGTCGGCGTCCACCGCGATGTTGCTGCTGCACACTCCGGTTTCGGGCAGGTCGAGCTGGACGTCGCGGGCGGCCTGCCAGTCCCCCGCGAGGGCGGCGACGACCGAGCGGGCCTGCTCGTAGCCGGTGGCGAGCAGGAACGTGGGTGCCCGCCCGTAGGACTTGGCGCCGATGGCGTAGTAGCCGGGCTCGGGGTGGGCGAGCTCGTCGACGCCGTGCGGTGGCACGGTGCCGCAGGAGTGCTCGTTCGGGTCGATCAGCGGTGCGAGGGTACGGCCGGCGCCCATGATCGGGTCGAGGTCGAGGCGCAGTTCGGCGGCGATGCCGTGGTCGGGGCGGAACCCGGTCGCGGACACGATCCGGTCGACCACCACGCTGCGAGTGCCGTCGGAGACCTCGATTCCGTCGGGCCGCGGTGTGAGCGCGCCGACAGAGAAGCCGGTGATCAGTTCGATGTGGCCGGCCTCGACGTGTTCGCGTAGGACGGTGCCGAGGGCGCCGCGGGCGGGGAGCGCGTCGGCGGCCCCGCCGCCGTAGGTGCGTGCCGGGCCGGCCGCCCGGATCGCCCAGGTGACCCGGGTGCCCGGCGCCTGGTCGGCGAGGTCGGCGAGCAGCAGCAGGGTGTTGGCTGCGGAGTATCCGGCGCCGACGACCAGGACCCGCTTGCCGGCGAACCGGTCGCGGTCGGCGCCGAGAACGTCGGGCAGGGCGTGCTCGAGGAAGGCCGTCGCGCCGGTCTCGCCGTGTGCGGGGATGCCGGAGGCGCCGAGCACGTTCGGGGTGTCCCAGGTGCCGGCGGCGTCGATGACGGCGCGGGCGAGGACGTCCTCGCCGGTGGCGAGGCGGATCAGGAACGGGGTGGTGTCGCGGCCGGCGGTGCGGACCCGGTCGAGGCCGAGCCGGGTCACGGCGACCACCCGGGCGCCGTACCGCACGTGTGGTTTGAGCGCGGGCAGGTCCGCCAGGGGCTGGAGGTAGTCGGCGGCGAGCTGGGCGCCGGTCGGCAGGACGTCGGCGTCGGGCTCGACCCAGCCGCCGGCGGCGAGCAGTCGCCGGGCGGCGGCGTCGATGTTGTAGCGCCATGGCGAGAAGACGCGGATGTGCCCCCACTGGCGCACGGCGGCGGCCGCGGTCTCGCCGGCTTCCAGGACGGTGTAGGCGATGCCGCGCTCGGCGAGGTGCGCGGCGGCGGCGAGGCCGACCGGCCCGGCGCCGATGACGACGACGGGCAGGCCGTCCAGTGGGGTGCTCATGATGGGACTCCTCATTTGTAGGGCAGGTCAGGTGATGTGCGGGCTGCGGCGTTCGATGAAGACCACGTCGCGCCACCGGTTGCCCTGGGCGAGATGACGGCCGACGCGTTCGCGGACGCCGACGGTGCGGAACCCGGCGGCTCGATGCAGGGCGAGGCTGGCGGTGTTCTCGGGAAAGATCCCGGATTGGATGGTCCATATGCCGGCTGCCTCGGTGGAGGCGATGAGCGCGTCGAGCAGGGCGCGGCCGACGCCGCGCCGCCGTGCGGCCGGGTCGACGTAGACGGAGTGTTCGACCACCCCGGCGTACACCCGGCGCGCCGAGACCGCGGAGACCGCGGCCCAGCCCAGGACCGTGTCGGTGGCGTCGTCCTCGACGGCGACGAGGCGGTGGTGGACCAGCTTGCCCGCGTCGAACGCCGCCCAGTCGGGGGCGGTGTGCTCGAAGCTGGCGTTGCCGGCGTCCATGCCGGCCTGGTAGATCGCGAGGACCTGCTGGGCGTCGTCGGCGCGCATGGCCCGGATCGCGACGGCGGTCATGAACAGCCTCCGGTCGGGCTCGGTGCGGGGCGGCCCATCACGACGTCGGCGGCGGACGGGAAGCAGTCGATGCAGCGGGCGTTGATCCGGTAGTGCCGGGCGGTGCCGACGGGCTCGACCAGGACGAAGCGCACCTCGGTGAGGATCTTCAGATGCTGCGAGACGGTGGACTGGGCCAGGCCGACCGCGGCGACGATCTCCGCAACCGGCATCGGCCGGTTCTGCCGGGCCAGGTACTCCACGATCTGCACCCGGGTGGGGTCGGCCAGGGCGCGGAACCAGGAGGCGTACTCCTGCGCGATGCTCCGGTCGAGTAGGTCGGCCATCATTCACCATCTTCATCGTTAATCGCCGATTACCGATGAAATCGTAGCGGGTGCGGTGGCGATCAGCCATGCGGTGGCCACGACGAGCCGGGCGATGGCGGCGAGGGTGGCGGGCTCGACGCGGTCGGCGGTGTCGGCCGGGCTGTGGTAGCCGGCCATCCCCGCGCCGATCCCGACCGCCGCCAGTCCGGCGGCGGCGTATCGGCGGTTGTCGGAGGCCACCGGCCCGGCCGTCAGCGGCAGGCCGGTGTGCCGGGCCGCCTGATCGAGGGCCGCGAGCAGCGCGTGCGCCGGACCACCGGCCTCGACGGCGGCGGCCCGCTGTAGGTGCCCGGCACCGTCGACGTTGATGACCAGCGGCGTCGCGCCGTCGCCCCGCAGTTGGGCGGCGTGGTGAGCCGAGCCGAGCGCGCCGGTCTCCTCGCCGTCGAGCAACGCCACCGACAGTCCGGCACCGGCGGGCAGCGCCGGGGCGAGGATGCGGGCGGCTTCCAGGACGACGGCGACGCCGCCGGCGTTGTCCGCCGCCCCGGGTTGACGCAGTCCGGGGTGGTCGCCGACGCCGTCGTAGTGCGCGGTCAGCAACAGGTCCGTCCCGCCACCGGTCGGGGTGCGCCAGCGGCCGTGCACGTTCGCGGCGCTCACATCGATGCGACGGATCGGCGTGTTCCCGGCGAGCCGGCCCCGGCCCGCCTCGGCCACCCGCCGCAGCGCGGTATGGGTCGCGTCGTCCAGCGTCAGGATCGGCAGCGGCCCCGGGTGCGGACCGGCGAGCACCGTGTACTGCCAGCCGTCGGCGTCCACACCGCGGCCGACCAGCAACCCGGCCGCCCGGTCGGCGCGGCCGTACGCGTCGAACAGGCTCATCCCGGCGGGGACGAGCAGCCATCGCCCGGTCGGTTCGCCGTACCCGGCGACGGCGAGGTCCCCGCGCAGCAGCAGTGGCTGCTGCGCCGAGGCCGGATGCACGGCGACGTCGCGGCCGAACTCGAGCTCCCGGACGAGGTCGCCGTCGTGCCAGGACACCGCCGGCACCGCGTACACCTCGGGTACCGAGGCGACCGGGAAGGCCGCGAAGCTGACGGCCGCGTCCAGGTCGGCGAGGTGCCGGCCGAGCCAGGCGCGGGCCGCCGCGCCGCCGGGCGTGCCGACGCGCCGCCCGGCGAACGGCGCGCCCGCCAGGCAAGCGACCGTGGCGGCCATGCGTACGCCGTCGACCGCGCTCAGCAGCGGGTCGAGGCCGCTCACCGGGACGGTCGGGGTGTTCATCCGCAGCAGCCCTTGCCGGAGGCGACGGCGTCGGTCTTGGCGGCGCTGCCGCAGCAGGAGCCCTCCGCCGCGGCCTCGGTCGCGGTGCCGCAACACGGCGCGGCGGTGGCCTGGGCGGGTTCCGGGAGGGTGGCGGTGGCCCGGGGCGGGTTGCCGCAGCAGCCGCCGGTGCCGGCGGCGGTCAGCGCCGCGGCCGGGTCGCCGGTGAAACCGCCGGGGGTCCGGGTGTCACTCATGGTCGTACTCCCTCACAGGTAGCGAATGGCTGGACGATCGGATCGGCTCGGGTTCGACGGCTGTCGAGTTCGACGTTTGTCGAAACCAAGACTTGCACGCGGTTTCGATATCTGTCAACCTCGACGTATGTCGAAATCAGGGACGCCGCTCACCGTCATCGACACCGACGCGGCGCCGTGCTGCCCACCGATGGCCACGAGCCGCATCCCGGCGGAGTCCGCCGCGGCGCTGTCGCGGGCGTTCAAGGCCCTCGGCGATCCGATCCGGTTGCAGCTGATGTCGATGATCGCCTCGGCCGAGGGCGGGGAGGTCTGCGTCTGCGATCTCACCCCGGCGTTCGAGGTCTCCGGGACGACGATCTCGCACCACCTCAAGGTGCTGCGGGAAGCCGGGCTGGTCGACGCCGAGCGCCGGGCCAGCTGGGTTTATTACCGCGCCCGACCGGACCTGATGCGCCAGCTCGCGACCCTGCTCACCGCTTGACGCAAACACCATCACTCAGCGATCATTGACTCAATGAATGATGATGCTTCTTCGCTCCAGGTGCGGGCGCGTATCCACGCGGCGCTGGGCGACCCGGCGCGCCTGGCGATCGTGGACGCGCTCACCCTCGGCGACGCCTCCCCCAGCGAGATCGGCCACGGCCTGGGCATGCCGACGAACCTGGTCGCGCACCATCTCAAGGTGTTGCAGGACGCCGGCCTGATCGTGCGGACCCGTTCCGAGGGTGATCGACGGCGCACCTACCTGCGGCTGCAACCCGACGTCCTGGCCCTGCTGGCTCCGCCGCCGCTGGCCGGCGCGGATCGGGTGGTGTTCGTCTGCACCCACAACTCGGCCCGCTCCCAGCTCGCCGCCGCCCTGTGGCGCGAGCGGGTCGGCGGGCCGGTGGCCTCCGCCGGCACGAAACCCGCCGCCTGGGTCCACCCACGAGCGGTCAAGGTCGCCCACCGGCACGGGCTGACCCTCGACCCGACCGGCACCGCACACGTGACTGACGTCGTGCACGACGGCGACCTGGTGATCGCCGTCTGCGACAACGCACACGAAGACCTCACCGGCGGTGTCCGGCCCCGGCTCCACTGGTCGGTTCCCGACCCGGTCCGCCTCGACACCGACGCCGCATTTGAAGCCGCCTACACCGACCTGTCCGGACGCGTCGACCGCCTGGCGCCCGCCGTCGCGCACCCCTCCGACCGCGACTGACCCCCTGCCGATCCCCTCCTGCCCGCCACAGACCGGAGTTCCACTTCCATGCATTCCATCGCACCGTGGCGACGCCTGCTTGCCGAGTTCCTCGGCACCGCACTGCTGGTCACCGCCGTCGTCGGCTCCGGCATCATGGCCAGCACGCTCTCGCCGAACGACATCGGCCTGCAACTGCTGGAAAACTCGGTCGCGACCGCGTTCGCGCTCGGCGCGCTGATCCTGACCTTCGGCCCGGTCTCCGGCGCCCACTTCAACCCGGTCGTCTCCGCCGCGGACTGGTTCCTCGGCCGCCGTACCCGCACCGGCCTGACCGGCACGGACCTCACCGGATACCTCGCGGCGCAGACCGCCGGGGCGATCGCCGGATCAATCCTGGCGAACCTGATGTTCGACCTGGCCGCGGTCACGTTCTCCACCAAGGACCGCGCCGCCGGGCACCTGTGGCTCGGTGAGGTCGTCGCCACCGCCGGCCTGCTTCTGCTGATCTTCGCCCTGGCCCGGTCCGGCCGCGCCGCAGTCGCCCCGGCAGCGGTCGGCGCCTACATCGGCGCGGCCTACTGGTTCACCAGCAGCACCAGCTTCGCCAACCCCGCCGTCACCATCGGCCGGGCGTTCACCGACACCTTCGCCGGCATCGCCCCGGCCTCGGTGCCCTGGTTCGTCGTCGCCCAGCTCGGCGGCCTGCTTGTCGGGGTCGGCCTGCTGCTGGCCCTCTACCCGAGCGTCGGCACGACCGCCGGCGAGGTCGTGGTCGAGAAGACCGCCGACGAACCCCTCTCTTTCTGCGTCGAGGAGTCTCCCTGATGAGTGACAAGCCCAGCGTCCTGTTCGTCTGCGTACACAACGCCGGCCGCTCGCAGATGGCCGCCGGTTGGCTGCGTCACCTCGCCGGCGACGCGGTCGAGGTCCGCTCGGCCGGCTCGGCCCCGGCCGAGACCATCAACCCGGCCGCGGTCGAGGCGATGCGGGAGGTCGGCATCGACATCACCGACCAGACGCCGAGGAAACTCGAGTGGGAGACCGCCGAGAGCAGCGACGTCATCATCACCATGGGCTGCGGCGACGCCTGCCCGATCTTCCCCGGCAAACGCTACGAGGACTGGAAGCTCGAGGACCCCGCCGGCAAGGGCGTCGACGCGGTCCGGCCGATCCGCGACGAGATCAAGACCCGGATCGAGGTCCTGCTGGCCGACCTGATCCCGGCGGCTTGATCGGCCGTCAGGGCGTCTCCGGCGTGGCGCCGGGATCGTCGCGGAAGGACAGCCCGGCCGCGTCCATCGCCGTTCGCAGGTGGCGAAGGGCGTAAGGACCGACTCCATGTAGTGCCAGCACTTCGCTCTCACTGAGCCTGGCCACCTGTTC
The DNA here is from genome assembly GCF_014205335.1 of Amorphoplanes digitatis. Classification (NCBI taxonomy): domain Bacteria; kingdom Bacillati; phylum Actinomycetota; class Actinomycetes; order Micromonosporales; family Micromonosporaceae; genus Actinoplanes; species Actinoplanes digitatis. The sequence goes on from NZ_JACHNH010000001.1 coordinate 7,596,818, forward strand.
GAGCCGGACGACGCCGTACGCGGTAAGCGCACGTGTCGCGGGGGCGCCGATGTGCGGCAGCGGGGTGCCCGGCTCCAGTGCCGCCCGGTCCTGGGCCGACCGGGGATGACCCTCGTGGTCGAGGATGGCGGCGCCACGCGCCGAGAGTCGGTACCCGATGTCGAGCGATTCGGTCAGGCCGCGCTCCTTCAGCTTGCGTACGTTCTGTTTGAACGACGGTGTGTCCCGTCCCATCCGTTGTGCGAGGTCGGGCGCCCGGGTGGCCGGCAGTTCGTCGATCAGCAGGAGCGTTGCCCGGGTCCACGGCCCGGTCGGCGAGGCGAGGTCGAGCCGGTCGAGCCACGCGACGATCGCGCCGATCTCCGCGGCGTCGGGTACCGCCTCCCGCAGCGCCTGCCGCGGGTCGGCGCCCGCGTACCGGAGCCCGATCCGATACACCGGCCGGTCGGGGTGTACGCGCTCCAGGCCTTGGCGGAGCGCGGCCAGCGACGCCGCGCCCGCCCGGCGGGCGTCCGCGGCGGTCAGCGACCTCACCGGTAAGCGGTCGACGGACGTGACCTCGACCAGTCCGACCGCGGTACGCATCCGGGTACCGACCTTGAGCCGTGGCCGTTCCCACCGGCGGAACGCCACGTCGATGTCGCCGGCCCGGATCGCCGCCAGTTCTGCGGGACGTATCTGCACGCCACCCAGTTCAACACACGCCACGACCCATCCGTCACGTGACCGCGGTGCCTTCGAGTTCGACCATCAGCTCGGGGAGCGTGAGCCGGGTCACGCCGAGCAGCGTCATGGTCGGCACCGCGCCCGCGGCACCCAGCCGCGCCTGCGATGGCTACGCGCCTCACTGCGCGACCGCGCCGCCGCATTCCTGACCCACTACGCGGAGCCCGGGTAGTAAGCCGCGACGATCACGTCCGCGGCGTGTCTGGGGTTATCCTGCCGTGTGCCGACCCGACGAAGGACTGGTTTGTGAAGGCGTACGACGTGGTGCTCGGAACGTACGAGATCGCCGTCGCCGCCCACCGGGTCGGGCCTCCGCCGCGGCCCGCCGGATGGGCCGGGCCGGCCGGGCCCGCGATCGACCCGGCCACCTGGCCCCGCTCGCCGCGGACCGGGCAGCCCCTCGTGCACGACGCGACGATCGCCCTGCCCCCGGAGTACCGGTACCGCTCCCCCAACCTGGTCGCCATGGCGGTCTTCGACTGGCCGGACGAGTCCGGCTTCCTGCCCGCCCCTGCGAACTTCGCCGCGGCCCTGGCGGGCGACCTGTCCTACGTCGCGCACCCGGACGACCCGTTCTGGGGCGACGTCGCCGCCGCCCGCCCGCACCCGCACGGGAGCGTCGTCTGCGACCCGGACACCGGCTCGTTCTACGGCGCGGTCTGGCTCACCGCCGCCGAGTTCACCGGGCCGCGGACCGAGCGTCCACGCCAGGGCCGTCAGTTGGCGCCCGCGGAGGACCTCCCGCCGAGCGATGAGCGGGTCCGGTTCGGCCGCTTCGGTGACCTGTGGCTCGTCGAGCGCGACAACGATCCCAACGCCGGTCGCGCTCCGGGGCAGGCCGACTACGTCGACGTCCGCCTCCTGGACGACGATGACGCCGACTTCATCGACGTCGACGAACGCTTCTCCCATGTGCACTTCGGCGGCACGCTCATGGACCCGAACGGCCTCGGCCGGCGCGACATATCCGCGTGGTACATGGAGATCCACCGGCTGGGCGGGCTGTGGGTCGGCGACGACGAGAACCTCGTCCTCGATCTCGCCACCGACCAGGTCTTCAGCTTCCGCTGAACCGGAGCACTGTGGTCTCTCAGGTTGGCCACAGCCGGAGATACATAGATTGCACCCTATGGGCAGATCACTTGAGCCTGCGATTCCATCGAACACCGACGTCGGAACGGAATCAGTGGGCACCGCAGACTCGGCGTCCCGGACAGCGGTCCCGGCGCCGCCTCGGTGGGCGCGTCTTGCGGGAACGGTGGGTTGGATGGCACCCATCCTGGGATTCGTACCGCTGCATATTCCATGGATTCTCGGAATCCCCGTCCTGGCCAACAAGGCGAGCTTCGAGTCCTGGTACAACGGCCGCAGCAACGGCACGCAAGGATTTTCAGACGGAATCATGGGCGTACCCGCGGGCGCTCTTTATCTGGGGATACTGGTGCTGCTCGCCATCCTGGGCGGTGTCCTGTCAATGGGCCTGATCAGCCGCTGGGGCCTGGTCTTTCCTCGTTGGGTGCCGTGGCTCGCCGGACATCGAGTCCCTCCGTGGTTCCCTCTCACCCCGACCGTGCTCGGTTCGGGCCTGATGGTCGCCTATTCGCTCGCTCTGCCCATACAGCTACCCCGGGCGATTGCCGATGCGAGCCCGGACGATCCGTTCACGCTCACCGGCGCACTGATCGGCTTGCCGATTCTTCTGGCCTGGACGGTCGCGCTGCCGGCCGCCGGTTGGTCGTATTACCGGCGGACCCGTCGAGCTTCACTGGCAACCGACTAGCAGGTGACCGGAACCGTTCGCTCACCTGGACGACGCTATCGGTGCGATGCCGGTTCACCGTTATCGGCAGGTGATCGCATCAACAGAAGCGCGCTCCGGTCTCGACAGCTGATACGCCCCACCCTCACAGGCTGGGACTATGCGCCGATGCGAACACATTGGATCGCCCTGCCCACCGCCGTGCTGATCCTCGCAGGCTGCGGGCAAACGTCGAAGGTTGATGAGGTCGTCGACGAGAACCGGGACCAGATCCCCGCCGTCGTCGCCACCTCGGCGTCTCCGATCGCCACCACCACGGCGCCGACAGCCACCCCCACCACGACCCGGCCCAAGACGGTCGCGACCACCAAGCCCGCGCCGAAACCCAAACCGAAGCCGAGGAAGACCACTGCGGCGCCCGAGCCCGCCGATGTGTACTACGCGAACTGCACGGAGGTACGGGACGCAGGGGCGGATCCGATCCACCGCGGCGACCCCGGGTACTCACGGAAGTTGGACCGTGACGGTGACGGAGTGGCCTGCGAGTAGCGGCGGCAAACGGATCGCTGGAAGAGTGCTCCGGCGTGGGCAACTCGGCGGTGTATCGCATTCATACCGGTGACGATGTGCACGAAGCGTACGAGATGGCGCAGCGCCTTCTGGCCCTCGCGGAAACCACGTGCGGCTGCCCGCCGGACATCGATGCCGAGGCACAGACCGGCACACATACGGCGCTGGACCGCTACCTGGCCATCGATTCCGCCTCGGTGGCTCTGTCCATCCCGGCGGACCTGGTCTCACAGGTGATGGAGACGTTGGAGCCGCACCTCGGTGCACACGATCCGCCGTCGCGGCACCGGGACGGCGGCGCGTACCTCATGACGGATCTGACACCGGCGCTCATCGCCGCCCTGCGGCAGTTGCCGCCGATGGCCGCCGAGATTCAGACCCCTGAGCTTCGGCTGCCCAACGACCTGTCCGACGTGTTCCTCGCTGTGGTGAACCGAGACCAGGCGTCAGTCAGCTGGGATGTCTGCTGGCCGGACAACCACGGCCGCTCCGGTTTCGAACTCGGCATCAACGGCAGGAAACTCTGGCATCCGGAGACCCCGGCCGGGCACAGCGTCTACGTACACGTCGCCCCACGCTGGCCGGAGCAGGCGCACGAACTCGCCGCAACGGTCGGCGGTCGGGTCATGGGCGAGCCCGCCACGGGCTGGTGAGGCGAGCCACCGCTCGCCTGCGCACACTGCAAGCTCGACATTTTCCGGTGCGGCAGGCGAAGCTCTCCGATTCCGTGGGTCAGTTCCAGCCGGTGGCGGTTACGGCGACCGTGTGGCAGTCCTCGCAGAGGTAGAGGCTGCGCCAGCCGTCGCCGTACTCACGGATGTGGTGGGACACGGTGGCGGTGTGGAACATCAGGCGCTTGCAGGACGGACACGACGGGTTCGGATAGATGCCGAGCGGCGGACCACCGACCGTCCCGACCACGCCCGGCGTCAGGTCGACGTGCCCGTTGCAATAGAGCAGATCGGGACCGTATGGGCGGAGCACCGCTCGACCCGTCGTCGGGTCGCCGCCGATCTCGTCGTCCGTTTCGTCCTCGAAGACAGCCTGCTCGGCCTCGTAGCGGCCGTCGCTGTCGACCTCGGCGAACAGCGTCCACATGCACCAGGAGTTGAGGCCGATCAGGTGTGCATGGGTGGCCGGCCACGCCGGCAGCCCGGGTATGTCGGCGAGCCGAAGTGACAGGTAGTGCCAGCTGACCGGGCTCGTCGACGGGTCGCGCACGACCCGGTCGAGCGGCAGGCCGACCGGGTGATCGGCGGCGGGAAAGTCGCCGGCCTCCAGCGTGATGACCTGCCGGTGTGGGGTGAATCTGTACTCCGCGGGGCCGGCCGGCGGGATCCAGATGCCGGACTCCTCGTAGACCTCCCGGTCACCGCCCTGCCGCACGTCGTCGGCGATCGCGACCAGGGCGGCGTCGGTGCCGATCGCGGACAGCGCCCAAGCCTCCCCGAACGACCACCGGTCACGCAGCCGCCGGTAGAGGAGCTCCACACAGCGATCGGAGGCTCCGTCGAACAGCACCCGCAGGTCAGCAAAGCTCAGATCCAGGCGGGCCAGCAGGCGCGGATCGGCGATGACCGTCTCCTGATGGGGCTGGAACCACTCGGGCCGGGTGCCGGCCAGGTAGGCGAAGTGGGTACCGAGCCAGGCCGGTTCCCGGTCGCCCCGGGACAGGTGCCCCACGAGAGCGGCGACGTCGTCGGGGCTGTCCAGCGGGATCGGTTCCCCACCGCGCAGCGGCTTGATCGGCATGGCGGGGACGCTAACACCGGGGGCCGGCCTGGAGCTGCATATCCGGCTGGGCTCAGGTCTTCTCGGCTCGGCGGCCGAGTTCGACCAGCGCGCTCAGCCGTTCCCAGCGGTTGAGGCCGACCACCGCCACGGCGAGCGCCGCCACGGGGGTCGCCAGCAGGATCGCCCACTGGGACGGGCGCAGCAGGATCGGCGAGGGGAACTGCTGGCTGGAGTACATGAAGCCGGCGAATCCGTAGGTGACCATCGCGGCGATGGCGACCACCGGCGCGGTCAGTGCCAGGATCCGGCGGCGGACCAGGCTGCCCTGCCGCCACCAGGCCCACACGGCGAGCGCTGCGGCGGTCAGGTACAGCGGCACGGCGTACCGGAAAAGGAACTGATCGTTCATGGTGACCGCGTAGGTGAAGCCGTTGAACATGCCCTGGTGCCGGTCGATGAGGTCGCCGCCGCCCGCGAACGCCAGCGCCGCGGCGAACCACCATAGGCCGCGCGGCGCGGCTGTCCGCTCACCGACGGCGAGCCACGCCGAGCTGACCGCGACCATCAGCGCCACCGTCACCAGCCAGCTCGATCGCAGGACCTGGCTCGGCGAGTAGTCGTACCACTGTGCGACGTGCGCGATCTCGACGAGGGCGCCGGCCGCCGCGGCGCCGGCGGCGAGGCGGCGCAGACCGGCCAGCGCCAGGGTCAGCACGACCGCCCAGACGGCCGGCCGGGCGAATTCCAGCAGGTCCACCCCGGAGTAGTAGGTCATGCCGGGCAGCACCCAGCGAATGCCCACGACGAGCAGGAACAGCGTTCCGACGATCTGGACCGCGGACGCCGCCCGGCGCCACGCCGGGTCGCCCAGGTCGCCGACCCACCCACGTACGCGGACGGCCAGCGCGTTGACCAGAATGTCGGCGCGGTCCCGGGCGCTCGGCCGGCGCTGTCCCGGCTCGGCCCCGGCCAGCAGCACGCCCACCATCTCCTCCTCGTATTCCCGCCGGTGTCGCAACGGGTAGGCCGCCATCAGGCGGCGGTAGCGGCCCTCGAGCTCGTCGTGCGCGGTCATGGAATCCCCGTCTCCAGTCATCATCGGGATCTCAGGCCGGCGCGTTGCCGAGCCGGATACGGCGCTCGCGGAGCCGCCGGTCGGCGACCGTCGCCTGTTGAAGCAGCCGTTTGCTCTCCTCGGCCAGCCGGCGTTCGCCGAGCGCGGTGAGCTGGTAGTAACGCCGCAGCCGGGACTGGACGACCTCTTCTCGCTCCACCTCGATGAGCCCGTCGCTGCGGAGGCGGTCGAGCACGGCATAGAGCGTGCCCGCCCGCAACGTGACCCGTCCGCCGGTGATGCGCCGGACGTCCTCGATGACGGCGTAGCCGTGCAGTGGCTCGACCGCGAGCGCGGTGAGCACCAGGAACGTCGGCTCACGCATGGCCGAATCAGTCATGACCGGAAGCATATACAGATAGAAAGCATATGTAGAGACCAGACACTGTGGAATGTCGGCGGCTCAGGGCTAGGGTGACCGTCCATGGATATGCTGAGGGGCGCACAGATCGCCGCGGCTGACCTGACCGACTGGCGCAAGCTGGCCCAGGGGCTGCATGCCCGCTACCTGATCGACGACTTCGGCGCCGCCGCTCGGTTCGTCGCCGCGGTGGGCGAGGCGGGCGACGCGCTCGGCCACCACCCGCGCGTGTCGATCGGCAACGGGTACGTCGACTTCAAGCTGGCCACCGACGATGCCGTCTACCGCGACGACGAGGGCACCGAGCACCTCGTCGAATGGGTGACCCAGCAGGACGTCGACCTCGCGCGACGGATCACCGAGATCGCCGCCGGTCACCAGGCCGACGCCGACCCGGCCTCGGTCAGCGTGATCGAGCTCGGCCTCGATACGGCGCGCTCCGCGACCATCGCCCCGGTGTGGGCCGCCCTACTGACCGGGAGCGCCGAGGCACAGGGTCGCGGGACACCCGGCGACGAGATCCGGGATGCCACGGGCCGGGTGCCGAACCTGTGGTTCGGGGACGCCGACGAGCACGCGGCACCGGGTCAGCGGTTCCACATCGAGGTCTACGTGGCGCCCGAGGTGGCCGAGCAACGGATCGCCGCCGCCGTCGCCGCGGGTGGGGCCATCGTCGATGACAGCGAAGCCCCCGCGCTCACCGTGATCGCCGACCAGGACGGCAACAAGGGAATCGTCTGCGTCGACGCGTCCGCGGCGAAGAAGGAGTGAACCGGTGGCTGCCGAGTCGTCGTACACCATCGCGGCGCTCAGCCCCGAGACCTGGTCGGCCTTCGATGCGCTGGTGCAACGGCACAACGGCATCTTCGGGGGCTGCTGGTGCATCTGGTTCCATCCCGACGGGCCCGAGCGCGGCCAGGGCGCGGAGGCCAACCGGGCGCTGAAGAAGGCCTACGTCGAGCAGGGCAAGGCGCACGCCGCACTGGTGATGGACGGTGACGAGGCAATCGCGTGGGCCGAGTACGGCACCCCGGTCGAGTTGCCCACCCTCAAACACCGCAAGGAGTACGAGGCCACCAAGACCGCGGATCCCGACTACCGGATCACCTGCGTCTTCGTCGACAAGCGCCACCGGCGACGGGGCGTGACGGAGCTGGCGATCACCGGTGCGCTCGACCTGATCGCGCGGAGCGGCGGCGGGCGGGTCGAGAGCTATCCCCACGACCTGACCAACCAGACAAAGAAGATGTCGTCGTCGTTCCTCTACAACGGCACCCGTCGGCTCTACGAGCGGCTCGGTTTCACCTATGACCGGCCCAAGGGGCTGAAGAACTGCGTCATGGTGAAGACGGTCGATCCCGCATGACGGCTGTCCTGCGCAGGTAGGCCTCGGCCAACTCGCGAAGGCGTGTCCTGTCGAAGCTGTGCCCGTGGCCGGGATGGACGACGGACACGTCGAGGCCGGCGAGGAACGCCATGCTTCGCCGGTAGGCAGCGACGTCGGAGTTCGGCAGGTCGTCGATCAGGAAACCGTCGTAGATGATGTCGCCGGAATACAGGGTCCCGGTGCGCTCCTCCAGCAGGGCGATGCTTCCCGGCGTGTGGCCGGGAAGGTGCAGCACGGTCAGCACCCGCCCGCCCAGGTCGATGCGGTCGCCGTCGTCGAGCACGCGGTTCAGGGTCATGGGTTCGACGCGGTAGGTGGCCGGGTCGTAGCCGGGACCGGGCAGGACGTCGATCATGAGCTCCGGGACGGGTTCTCCCGCTGCGTCGATCCCCAGCTTGTCGTAGAGCTCCGGGCCGTACAGGCTCGCCGGTACGCCCGCCGCCAGGAGCTCCGCCTCGGCGGGGTGGGCGGCGCGGTCGCCGAACTCGGGTGCCCCACCGACATGGTCCAGATGCGCGTGGGTGAGCAGGACCATCGGATCGCGCTCGAACATGCCCGGAATCGCCTCCCGCAAGGGGACGACACCGAGGCCGGCGTCGATCACGATGTCGCGATCGTCGCCGCGCAACCACCAGAAGTTGGCCGACAACAGTTCGTTGACGTGCGGTTCCGAGATCCGGATGACGCCACTGTCCACTTCGGTCTGTGAATACCAGTCGACCATTCTCGTAAGTGTGCCATCGGTCGGCGGACCTCCCGACCGTGCGCACCGGCGCCGCCTCGGGTACGTGCCGCAGAACCTCGGCCTGTACCGCGACCTGACCGTTGCCGAGAACCTCGACTTCATCACCGCCTGCTACGGCGCCGTCCCGCCCCCGCTCCCGGACGACCTGCGCCGCTATGCCGACGTACTCGTCGGCGCGATGCCACTGGGTGCGCAACGGCAGGCGGCGTTCCTCGCCGCGCTGTCACACCGGCCCGAGGCGCTGCTGCTCGACGAGCCCACCTCGGGCGTGGACGCGCTGGCTCGCACCTCCCTGTGGGACACCATCCGCGCACAGTCCGACCGCGGGGTCGGGGTACTCGTGACCACCCACTACATGCAAGAGGCCCAGCAGTGCGACCGCCTGCTGCTGATGTCCAACGGGAAGCTGGTCGCCGACGTCAGCGAGGAACGCATGCTGGTCCTCGCCCGCGACACGTGAACGGCTGTGGTCAGAGGCCGGCCGCGGCGTCGTACCGGCGGCGCAGGTCGGCCATTTCCGAGTCGGACAACGCCTCCTTGAGCGCGACTTCCGCGTACTTGGGCGGGAACATCTCCCGCAGCCGATCGACGAACTTGGTGTCGGCGGTCGCCTCGACAACCCGGATGCCCACCGGCTCGGTGGACATGTCCAGGATCACCGGGCCGGCCAGCTTGACCGCCACGTCCCAGGGATACCCCTGCCCGGCGACCCCGCAGAGGTGGAAGCCGTAGACCGTCCGCACCTCGGCGAGCGTGGTGGCCCCGGCGGGCTCATGGCCGTAGACGCGGACACCGCATATCACCGCCGGCTTCGCCTGCTCCCCGGTGGTCGCCTGCTGGGCAGTGTGTCCGGCGTGTTGGTGCTGCTCCGGGTTCGACTGTTCGAGCGTGGTACGCATCCGGGCGACGATCTGCCCCTGTAGATCCGCCGGCTGCGCGTCCGGGCCGGTCGCGCGGAACAGCACGACCGCACCGCCCGTCACCGCCAGGATCACCGCCACCCACAGGAAGCGGTTGCGGTACCACCGCGCGAGACTCGCACGGGAAATCATCATCGCCTCTCCCTCGCCGGGTGGACGTTTCGGCCCAGGACGTCAGCCGACGCCCTGGGCCGCTCTGCCGGTCAGACGAAGTTGACGTCGCTGCACCACATGTAGGCCTGGTCGAGGTGCGAGGCCTGCCAGATGACGAAGAGAATGTGGTGCCCGGTGTATCCGGACGTCGAGACGTTGAACGAGATGTTCTGCGCCGGCGCATACCTACCGGTCTGCGTGATGAAGTCGAGGTTCCCCCAGCCGAGGCGCTGGGTGGCCGGGTTGAACCCCTGCTTGCTGACGTAGACCTTGAAGTAGTCGGCGCCGTGACTGGCCTGGTCGTACAGCTGCGCGGTGAAGCTGCGGCTGACATTTGTCGTCTTCCAGGCGCCGAGCTGGTTCAGGCTGTCGTTGCGGGCGAGCCCGTTGCTGCACAGCTGCCCGTCGGGAGTACGGGCCTGGAACTGACCGCCGAGGCCGTCCCGCAGCGCGCTCATCCAGTTCCACATCGTGTCGGGGTTGGCCTGGAACGCCTGCCAGCACATGGGGTCCTGCGTCTGCATGACCGGGTTCATGTGCTGGTTTCCCCAGGTCTTCCAGCACTGGTAGGCGCGCGATTGCGGGTTGATGATGGTGCCGTGTGCCTGGACGGCGCCGGGCCAGGCCACCATGCCGGCCACGATGGCGAGCAGCACGACAAGCACTCGGACAGCTGAGCGGGATTGCCGGCCGGATTGATTGGACTCATGCGTACGCATGGTTCGTCCTCCACTCTTCGGCTTCGGGGATGGGGGATTGGGAGCGCTCCCATCAGCATTGCACCCATGTTTACAGATATCAACCAATGTCGATTTGTTTCGAAGACGCGCAGTCGCATGAGCCCCGCGCGAAGGCGGCTCGTGCCGTTCCCGCAAGATCGGGTGTACGTAAATCCGGCCTGGGGAGACACATGCGACTAAAGATCACCATCCTGCTGCTGGCCGCAACCGGGCTCATCGTCGCGGCCGGCCCCGCCAACGCCGCCGCACAACCCTCCGCAGAGGACTGCGGCGCGGTGCGCCTGACCAGCGATTTGCCCGCACCTCCGGCGGGAAAGATCGCCCGGCGGGCCGTCTCCATCGGCGCGAACTGCCGGATCGTCCGTGGCCCGGTCGAGTTCGTGACGGCACCGGCCGTGAACGCGTTCGACGCGACGGCGACGTACCACACGTCGTCCGAGATGTACGACTGCTGCCGCATCCTGATGACCGCGCTCTACACCGACAGCACGGTCAGCACCTCGGGCGGCATGGTCACCGACAGCTCCACCACGATGTCGACACACCACAACCGCGAACCGTGGAACGCCGGCTGGTCGGTGACGGCCACCAGCACCAGCGGCGGTTGCCGGGCCGAGTGCGCCGCAGCCACCTACGCCGGCCACGCGGAGTTCTCCTACCGGGGCATTTTCGACCCGACGGGTACCTACTACGCCAACGTCCACGACACCTCGGTGGTCCTGAACGGTGACGGGTCGGCGACCTGCACCGAGGCGGTGCAGCTGCGCCACAGTTTCATCGGCTGGAACTGGCAGCACACCTGCGCCTGACGCGGCGCGCGATCAGGGAAGAAGCAGGCGACGTACCCCGGCACGCGCGCCGAGCAGGGCGATCACCAGCAGCGTCACCGACACGAATCCGCCGAGGCTCACGGCATCCCCGAAGACGACGTCCACAAGCTCCAGAACAACGAGCTTGCTCCCGGCGGCGACCACCCAGAGCAGGAGCACCGTGGCCACCTTGCCGCTCGGGGTGGTCGCGCTGTGCAATCGGTTCACGACCCTCGCCTTGACGACGAGTACGACTTCCAGGGCGACCTTGAGCAGAACGGCGGTGAGCAACGACAGGGTGAAACCCTCGCTGATCACCGACGGGACGTACTCGATGGCGAGGTTCAGAACCACCACGTAGACGAACACATCGATCACATCGCTCGGATTCCCGCGCGCCCACCGCCGGAATGGGCCCGAGCGGGAGTCAGTCGGAGCTCCGGTCATGCTCTGAGTGTGAGCCCGGACGGCCGCAGGACCTCAAGCAGGGTACGGAGCACGTCGGTCCCACGAGCGCCATCCTGTCCGCCTGAGCCGGCTGTGCAACAGAGCCGGTAATGCCTCGGTGTGAACCTTTTGCTTGGTAATGTGTTGTCAGCCAGGCTTCTGATCTTCGAGTTGATCGCGAAGCGGCATTCGGATCGGGTTCGGGCGAGACCCGCACGGTTCGCTATCGACTCAGACTCAATCAGCGCCACCCGTCGCCGTCTCGAGCGGGAGGATCACGATGCCGTCCTCAGTTGCCCTCGACGATTTCGAGGCGGTTCTGTTCGAGCTCGACGGGGTTCTGACCGCCACCCGTGCCGTTCATGCGGCGGCGTGGAAGCGGACGTTCGACGACTTCCTGCGTGACTGGGATGACGGGCACGGCAGCAGCAGCGGCTGGTTCGACGAGGCGTCCGACTACCCCACCTACGTCGAGGGCAGATCGCGTCAGGAGAGCGTGCGCGGATTCCTGGCCGCCCGCGGGATCGAGCTCTCGGAGGGCACCCCGGACTCCCGGCCGGAGGAGGTTTCGGTCTGGGGGCTGGGTAACCGGGAACGGGCGCTCGTCGACGACGAGTTGCAGCGGATCGGTGTGGAGGTCTTCCCGGGGTCCATCGCCTGGGTGCGGGAGTTGCGTGAGGCCGGGCTCAAGACCGCGGTGGTGTCGACCAGCGGCAACTTTGCGCAGGTGATGGAGCGCTCCGGCATCGCCAATCTGTTCGACATCGGGGTCGACGGCGAGACCTCGCCGGCACCGCGCCTGCGGGGCAAACCCGCGCCGGGCGGCTTCCTGGAGGCCGCCCGTCAGCTCGGCGTATCGCCTGAGCGGGCGGTCGTGGTCGAGGACGCCATCGCGGGCATCGAGGCCGGCCGAGCCGGCGGGTTCGGGCTCATCGTCGGGGTCGACCGGGACGGGCACCCGGAGGAGTTGGCCGCCCACGGCGCCGACATCGTGGTCGCCGATGTCGGCGAACTGCTCGCCGCGTCCACCGCCGAGGTACACCGGGCCGGTCCGCGGGACCACCGGCTGGTGGCCGCGGCGCGGCGGATCATCGCGGACACCGGTGACTACCCGCCCGACCCCTGGCGCATGGTGGAGCGCGCCTACAACCCCGACTACGTCGAACAGACCGAGACGCTGTTCGCGGTATCGAACGGCTTTCTCGGCATCCGGGCCTCGTTCGAGGAGGGGCAGCCGTCGTACCGGCCGACGACCTTGCTCAACGGCTTCCACGAGACGTGGCCGATCGTGTATCCGGAGTCGGCGCACGGGTTCGCCAGCACCGGCCAGACCATCCTGCCGGTTCCCGACGGCACCACGATCCGTCTGCTGGTCGACGACGACCCGGTGACCTGCGAGACGACGGAGGTACACGAATTCGAGCGGACGCTGGACATGCGCCGCGGCGTCCTGGAGCGCTCGGTGGTCTACCAGCTGGTGGATGGCCGGCGGTTCCGGCTGCACACCACACGGTTCGTGTCGCTGGCTCAGCGGCATCTGGCGTGCATTCGGTACGAACTGACCGCTCTCGACGCGCCCGGGCAGCTGACGCTCTCCTCCGAGCTGGTCACCCGTCATCCCGCGGCCCACGAACCGGCGGATGATCCGAGACGGAGCCGGGTCCTCACCGGGGAGGCGCTCGCGCCCGACGCCGATTCTGTCGAGGACGTTCGGGTCATCCGGACCTATCGAACGCTGCGCAGCGGGCTCATGGTCGCGGCCGGGATGGACCACGAATTCGACGAGAGCGTGATCACGTACGCACGTACCACGCTCGACGCGGACCGCGCACACGTCGTGTTCGACGTCGACGCCCGGCCGGGGCAGACCGCCACGCTCACCAAATGGCTGGCCTACCACTACGACGCCGCGGATGCGACGGATCTGCCCGACCGCGCCGAGGCGACGCTGCATCAGGCGCGGTCCGCCGGCTACGCGGCAGTACTGGCCGAACACGAACGTCAGATCGGCGATTTCTGGACGCGCAGCGACATCGCATGGGAGGGCCGCCCCGCCGTACAGCACGCCCTGCGCTTCAACCTGTTCAGCATCATGCAGGCGACCTCGCGCACCGAGGGGCACGGCGTACCCGCGAAGGGCCTGACCGGCACCGGCTACGAGGGCCACTACTTCTGGGACACAGAGGTGTACGTGCTGCCGTTCCTGATCCACACCGCGCCGGCCCTGGCCCGCAGCCTGCTCATGCACCGGGTGCGGATGCTTCCGTACGCCCGCCGCCGGGCGCGCGAGGTCGGCTGCGCCGGTGCGTTGTTCCCGTGGCGCACCATCAACGGCGAGGAGGCCTCGGCCTACTACGCGGCGGGCACCGCCCAGTACCACATCGACGCCGACATCGCCCACGCCCTCGACCAGTACGTCCGCGTGACCGGCGACACCGACCTGCTGTTCAGGCACGGCGTCGAGGTCCTGATCGAGACCGCGCGCATGTGGACGGACCTGGGCTTCTTCTCCGAGCGCCGCGGCGGCCGGTTCGTGATCCACAAGGTGACCGGACCCGACGAGTACAGCACGGTGGTGAACAACAACCTGTTCACCAACCTCATGGCCGCCGAGAACCTGAGAATCGCCGCGGACGCCGTTGAGCGCGTACGGGTGGAATCCCCGATGCAATACCACCAGATAGTCGATCGCACCGGCCTACGCAACGAGGAGCCGGAGACCTGGCTCCGGGCCGCCGAGCAGATCTACGTCCCGTACGACGAGCAGGCCGGTGTCCATCTCCAGGACGACGGCTTCCTCGACCAGGCACAGTGGGACTTCGCCGGTACGCCCCTGGATCGCTACCCGCTCCTGCTGCACTACCACCCGCTGGTCATCTACCGCCACCAGGTGATCAAACAGGCCGACGTCGTCCTCGCCACCGTGCTCCTGCCCGACCGCTTCACCGCGCAGGAGCGGCGACAGATCTTCGACTACTACGACCCGCTGACCACCGGGGACTCGTCGTTGTCCGAATGCATCCAGGCGATCGCGGCGGCGGATGTCGGCAAGTACCGCAGCGCGGAGGAGTACCTCTTCGACGCCGCGGCGGTGGACATGGCCGACACCGCGGGCAATCTGCGAGACGGCGTCCACGTCGCCTCCGCCGGCGGCACCTGGATGGCGCTCGTGTACGCGTTCGCCGGTTACCGCTGGCGCGGACAACGGCCACAGTTCTCCCCGATGCTGCCCACCCGCACCAGCCGCCTGCGCATTCCGCTGCAGATCCGCGGATCGCTGCTCGAGGTGGACATCGAAGAGCACCTCGTCACCTACTCGCTGCGAAGCGGGGATCCGATGACGGCGCAGCACAACGGACACGAGTTCACCGTCACCACGACCTCGCCGGTCTCCTTCCCCGGCGAATACCGCACGCACGACGCCGGACCACGCTCCGCGGACCCCGCGGCGGTGTGACCACCCGGGGTGGGGTGCCCCGGATCAGCCGGACCCGAAACGGGACAGCGCGCGTACCGCCGTACATCTATGATCCTGGCGGTTCTCGCTCCCTCGAAGGGAATTCGGTGTCCCGCTCTTTCTGGTTCCGCAGTGCCGGTCTGGCCCTGATCACCTCCTTGGCCACGGTCCCTGTCCTCGTCGCGCCCGCGCAGGCGGCAACCGCCGGCGTCGCGTCCGTGGTGGAAGGCACCAAGATTCAGTACAAGGCCGGGTCGAAGACCACCAACAAGGTCGTGGTCACCCGCTCCGGCAACGCCGTCACGATCGACGACGTGGTCGCCGTCAAGCCGGGCAAGGGCTGCAAGAAGGTCGACAGGACCAAGGTTCGCTGCACCACCCGGAAGGCGCCCACCCGGGTCCGCGTCTATCTCGGCGCCAAGAACGACTCGGTGGTCAACAAGGCCGACCTGCCGATGACCGCCGCAGGCGGCGACGGCACGGACAAGATCACCGGCGGCGCGCGCGCCGATCTGCTGAGCGGCGGCACCGGCAAGGACCAGATCTGGGGTGGCGGCGGTAACGACGCTCTCGACGGCGGAGACGGCGCCGACCGGGTGCACGGTGGTGCCGGCAACGATTCCCTGCACGGCCACTACGGCAACGACTTCCTGTACGGCGACGCCGGCGACGACAACATCTCCGGCGACGAGGACAACGACAAGGAGTACGGGGGTACCGGCTCGGACCACTTCTTCCAGAACCCGATTCCGTACGGCAAGACCGGCGCCGACCGGGTCAGCGGAGGCGGTGGCGTCGACTACGTCACCTACCAGGGCCGCAGCAAGGCGATCACCGCCGACCTCGACGGCGCCACGGGTGACGACGGCGAGGCCGGCGAGCACGACACCCTCCTGGCCGACCTGGAGGGTGTCGAGGGCGGCAACGGCAATGACCGTCTCACCGGCCACTCCGGCCACGACTCGTTGGCGGGCGGCCCGGGCAACGACACCCTGCGCGGCCTCGGCGGCAACGACTACCTCACCGGACATCAGGGCCAGGACCGCCTGGAGGGCGGCGACGGCAACGACATGCTCGACGGCGACTACGACTCGACGGATGCCGCGGCGGACGTCCTGCTCGGCGGCGGCGGCGTGGACTCGGTCCACTACTCCCAGTACACCCGGCCGATCACCGTGGACCTGGACGGCGCGTCCCGGGACGACGGCCAGGCCGGCGAACACGACACGGTCGGCTCGGACGTCGAGATCCTCGAGGGCGGCCGGGGCTCGGACCACCTGACCGGGAACGCAGCCGCCAACCGGATCTTCGGCGGCAGCGGCAACGACGTACTCCGCGGAGGCGGCGGCGACGACCTGCTCTCCGGCGACGACGGCGCGGACACGCTGTACGGCGAGGCAGGCGACGACTGGCTGGACACCGGTGGTGGCTCATACCCGGAATCGGACCACCTGGACGGCGGCGACAATGCCACCGAAACCGGCGACGACTGCTGGGTCGACGCGCCGGATGTCGCGACCAACTGCGAGTATTCCCAGCTCTACTGGCCGGATCCGGTGCCAGGCGGAATCGGCTTTCCCGCCTGAAGGTAGGACAGGACCGCGTGGACGCGACGGTTGTCGTGCGCCGAGTCGGCGCCGGCATTGATCTTGATGGGCTTTCGTGGGCACCATGGCGCCATGACGGACTGGCGTGAAGATCGAATCCGCTCGGCGCTTCACGGCGAGAATCCCACGGTGCTCGGTCGTCTGCCGGCTGGTTTCGCCGTCATCGGAGACGTCCAGTGGCTGCCGGGATATTGCCTGCTGCTCACCGACGACCCCGAGGTGGAGCGCCTGAGTGATCTACCCCGATCGGCCCGATCGGACTTCCTGGAGAGCATGGCCCGCCTCGGTGAGGCCGTCGAACGCGCCTGCGCCGAACGCGATCCGGCGTTTCGCCGTATCAACCTGGAGATACTCGGCAACACCGACCCCTACCTGCACGCACACATCTGGCCCCGGTACGAGTGGGAACCGCCGCACCTGGTCGGCATGCCGGTCTGGCTCTACCCGCCCGATAACTGGCGTGATCCCGCCTCGGGCCTCGGCCCGCAGCACGACGAGCTGCGCGCCGCGATCACCGGCCACCTGGCCGCACAGTGACCTACTCGCCGACCGGGCCGCCCGCGAGCTCGGCGACGATGTCAAGGTGCCCGACGTGCCGGGCGTACTCCTGCAGGAGATGGAACAGCACCCGCTCCAGCGTCGCCGGTTGCTCGCCGTCCCACCGCGGGCCGGGAGCCCCGACGGTCGAGAGATCGTTGCCGGAGACCACGGCCGTGGTGTGCGCACCCTGAGCGCGCAGCGCCGCTAGGAGAGCGTCGCGGGTCTCGCCGGGCGCGACATACCACCGGTCCCCGCGCCGGTCTCCCCACGGATCCCCGACGTCGCGGCCCTGGAATCCCCACTCGATCCACCGCAGCTCGACGTAGCGCAGGTGCTTGAGCAACTCGAGCGGAGTCCACCCCGACGGAAGCCCGCTACGGCGCAGCTTCTCGTCGGGCAGCGCGGCGATCTTCGCCAGTACGGTCTCGCGGAAGTAGTCGAGGTAGCGCAGAAACACCTCGGTATGCCCTGCCGCCGGCAGCATCGGCGAGGGAAACGGCATCGTCATCGCACCATTGTCCGTCACCTACCCGGACCTCGTTTAGCCCAAGTGCCACGCGAGGGCGCGCGGGGGGTGGTACGCATAAAGGACGGCGGCCTTGATAACGTTCTCCGGCCGCACCGGCAGGTGGCGCTGTTTGCTCGATGTCCGCCTTGGATGCCCCGTTCCTGGGGCACACCTACCCCAATAAGCCGTCAGGGAGTTCAGCCGTGCCCGCAGATCGTCTTGCCACGACGGAGAGCGCGTGGCGCCGGAGCCGGCGCTGCGTCGGGGAGAGCCATTGCGTGGAATTCAAGGCCGTCGACGGCGGTGCCGGGTTGCGCAACTCCAGGTCACCCGAAACGGTTCTCACCTTCGACGGGGTGGAGTGGCAGCACTTCATCGACGGTCTCAAGTCTGGTGAGCTGCGGCTCGCGCACTGACTGCCGCGCCGGGTACCTCTCGTACCTCCGATGCGGCGGCCCGGCTTTGATCGCCCGCAGGTATTCCTCGTTGGCGAATTCCTGAAATCGTTCGCGGTGGGTTCTGTTCTGCCCGCGCCGATGCCAGTCGCCGTGCTTCTCGAAGAACAGCCGGGGAATCTCGCTGTCGAAGAAGCCCCGAAGGTACTCCCTCGCCTGCTGTTCGTCGATCTTCTTGAGTTCCCAGGCCCGGGTCCAGCTCTTGAGGACGTTGCTGCAATAGTAGAAAAGGTCCTCCTCGACGCCGTCCGGGGCCACCCGGCCGCCCCAGCATTGCTGATACCGAGGATTCTCGATTGCCATCAGGACGAGCGCCTCATTGAACTCCGAGTGCTTGTCCCGCTGAATCTCCTTCAGCTGCTGATGCTGAAGGATGACCGAGGTCAGCACGACGAACAGCGTCATGCACGCGACCAGCGCGGAAGCTCCGCCGAATGCCTGACCGACATCGGCACTCACGGAAAAATCACGATCCCCGGCGTAGTACGTGTCCAGGAGAACGGGCGAGATCACGACGCCGGCGACGGTTCCGGCGAACATGATGATCGACAGCATGGCGATCAGGATCATGAATGGTCTTCGGGCAGGCCCACCCGGGACCTGAAGTTCGCCAGCCGCCATCTGGACTCCCTGCTCGGCTCCTTCAATCATTATGCGCAGCCGAACAATGCCCTACCTATAGCCCTCATGACTCATTCACGCGTTCGCTTCGGGTCGTAAAGTGATCTGCCAGCACGTCATCTGCGATATGGCAGATTGCGTAAAGGCAAAACGCTTCATGGCGAATATCGCCGATCCGGAGACTACGTTGAGTTTGCTTGATGAGCCCGGCGGGCCGGCTGTCGCCGGCCCGCCGGTGTGTATCAGCCGAGTCGCTCGCAGCCGGTCACCACGTCGATGGGGCTGACGTGGCACAGATCGCCGACCGCGGTGTTGGCGCCGCCGTCGACCTCGTCGGCGTTGTACGTGTGCGGCGTGTCGCCGACGTAGCGGGTGTAGATGGTGTCGTCGCCGGCCTCGCCGTAGAGACGGTTCGAGCCGTACCCGCCGTAGAGCTCGTCGTTGCCGGCACCGCCGCGGAAGACGTCCTTGCCCTCACCGCCGGTGAGGCGGTTGGCGGCGCCGTTGCCGGTGAAGACGTTGTCGCCGTCGCCGCCGGTGATGTTCTCCACGTCGGCGCCGACGGTGTCCCGCTCGCCGGGCGCGCCGTCGTCGCCCTTCGCGCCGTCGAGGTCGACGATCGCCTTCGGACGGTAGTAGTCGACCGTGTCCCGGCCGGAGCCACCGAGCAGCACGTCGGCGCCGTACGGACCGTGCGAGTCCTCGGGGTCGACGTCACCCTCGAGGTGGTCGTCACCGGCGCCACCGGAAAGGAGGTCGTTGCCGATGCCACCCTCCAGGGAATCGTTGCCGCCCTGGCCGTACAGCTTGTCGGCGTTCTCGTTGCCGCCAAGGATGTCGTTGCCGGACCCGCCGTAGAGCTTGTCGTTGCCGGTGCCGCCGGCGAGCACGTCGCTGCCGGTGCCGCCGTCGAGAAGCGACGCGATGCCCGTCTTGTTGGTGACGGTGTCGTTCCTGGTGCCGGCGAAGACCCGCACCCTGGTCGGGCTCTTGGGCAGCTTGCAGCGAATCTTGGTCTTGTCGCCGCGAACGGCCTTGCAGCCCTTGCCCGCCTTGATCCGGACGTTGTCGTCGATGGTGACGGTACGGCCCGAGCGGGTGACGACGACCTTGTTGGCCCTACCGGAAGCGGCCTTGTACTCGACCTCGGTCGTCTTGATCACGCGAACCACGCCGGTGGACGCCGCCTCGGCAGGCGAGGCAAGCACGCCGGCGCCGATCGCGGTAAGCAGGACCATCCCTATTCGGGACAGATGAGTAGAAGCCACCATTTAATTTCCCCCGTGGTGAATGTGGACGGTGCAATGATCGCGATCATAGATGAATTGATCTAGCGACCATGTCCCGCTCAAGAGACGGCGAATGCGGTTACCGGCCGACTAATCCCCGGAGTACCCCCAGAAGTAGATCTCCTCGGGTATCCCGGCGGTGCTGTGCAGGACCGCGCACCTACCGAACCATCGCTCCTCCGCCAGCGGCCCCAGGGCCTCGACGTGTGCCCGGGTCAGCTTGGCGACACCCAACCGCTCGAGCGCCTCCGCCTCGCCGACCGTCCGAACCGTTCCGTAGTCGGCGTCCTTGAGCTCGGTGACCACCCGTTGCATGTCGAGGATCGAGTGGGTACCGCACTCCTGAACGGTTTCGTCGGCCCACAACTCGTCCTCGCTCTGCGGGCGGTTCGGGAAATCGGCGGCCGACGTGCCGATCTCATACGGCACCGCCCACCAGTAGTCACCCGTCTCGAAGACGTGCCGTCGCAACTCATCGAGTGCGGCCTGTAGGTCCGGCTGGTACGGAACGTAGTAGTCCCAATGCGATGCGCCCATTCCCGCCCCCCGTGTTGATCTTGGTGGCAGGCTAGGCGCGACAATCGATCCTGACAATCCCTTGCCGCCAGGCCGTCATCGGCCGCGAACGGCGCTGCTCAGGCGGTTACCGGCTGTCCGCGGCGTGCCAACTCGGCGACGATTGCGGCGATGTTCCACGCGTCGTCGTCGCCGCGGTGGTGGCGGCCCTCCAGCGGCAGGCCGGCGAGCGCGAGGGCGCGGCTCATGCCGACCCCTCGGCGCAGGCCGAACGCGGCCGCGAACCGTTCCTTGACGTTGATGTGGCGGCTGCCGAACGGATATCCGGCGCCACCCACGCATTGGCGTTCGAACTGGCGCCGGTCGTACTCGCCCCAGCTCGCCCAGGTGCGGTGGCGTCCGCGCAGTTCGTCCCGGACACGGGCGCAGGCCGTGGCGAAATCCGACCCGCCGTCCACGTCGGCCTGGGTGAGCCCGGTCAGCTCCGTGCAGAACGCGCTGACCCGCGACCGGCTTGGCCGTACCAGGAGTCGCCGCTTCTCGACCCGCCGCCAGTCGGCGGTGTCGACCACGCAGATCCCGATCTCGATGATCTCGCTCGACTCACCACGCGGCGGCCCGTCGCCCCAACAGGTCGCCTCCACGTCGACGACGTTGAGGAACCGTTCGAAAGGCTCATGCACGGATGAGCACTCTAACTGTCGGTGGGCTGCGGTATGTTGCCGCTCGTGTTGGAGGGGCTTTCCGGAGTGGCATGGGCGGAACTGGAGCATGCCTACGGGTCCGCTGCGGACGTACCGGATCTCATTCGGGCGCTGCGGGCCGATGACCCGGCGGCGCGCCAGAAGGCGCGCCGGGGTCTTTACGGCAACATCTTTCACCAAGGTACGCGGTATGAGGCGAGCGCTTATGCCGTGCCTTTTCTGATCGAGCTGCTGGCGGACCCCGCCACGTCGGAGCGCGACGAGATCCTGGGCCTGCTGACCTCGCTGGCGATCGGATATGACGAGTCGTGGTTGCCCGACCCGTTTCCCGTTGCCTCCTACCGGCGGCGGGCAGTCGGCGGTGGACAGGTGCTGCGGGCGGCGCCGGCGCCCACCGGGGATGAGGACGACGGCCGTTACCGGTACTGGGAGTCGCTCGACGAGCAGGACCAGGATCGGATGTTCGCGCACGTCGAGCTCAGTGTGTACGACGCGGTTCGCGCGGGCGTGCCGCTCTATTGCGCGTTGCTGGCCGACGAGGATCCCTCGGTGCGGCTCGCCGCCGCGTACGCGTTGGCCTGGTTCGGTGAGGACGCGCTCGCCGTCGGCGGGCCGCTGGCGTCCGCGGCCGGCGACGCCCGGGCGGAGATCGCCGCGACGGCGCTTGTCGCGCTCGGGCTGGTCGGGACCGGCGACCCGGCCGCAGAGCGCGTTGTCCGGGCGGCGCTGGCCGACGACCGGGACCTTGTTCGGTGGGGCGCGGCCGTCGCGCACGCCCGGCTGCGCGGACCGGCGGCCGATCCGGCCGCGGCGGCCGAGTTGCTGAGCTGGGCCGGCGGGGACGGCCCGACTCGGCGGGAGGTTCCGTTCCTCGACGGCGACGTGTCCGGCCTCGCCGGGCTGGCGTTGCGCCAGGTCGGCGACGCGTACGCGGGCGCGGGTTTCGACGCGCTCCTGGCGCGGATTCCCGCGGTCAGCGGGCCGGAGGCGCTGCCGATCGTCGGCGAGGCGCTGCGCCGCGCCTTCCCGGACGGGCGGCTCGCGCCGGGTGTTCGCTTCGCCGACCTGGACGGCCGGCAGCAGCGGCTCCTGCGTGCCCTGGCCGACTCACCCGGCACCTGGGGATGGGGCGGGGCGCCGGTGTTCGGCAACTTCATGGGGATGGTGCTCGGCTACGGTCTCCCCTTCAATCCCGAAGGCATGCGTACGTTCGTGGACGGGCGCTGACAACCATGTCCGGCCCTGGAGACGTGCCACCGGAGATCCTCGATCGGCTGCGACCGATCTGCCGGCGGCTGCCCGAGGCGTACGAGGAACCGGCCTGGATCGGCGTCCGGTGGCGGATCCGCGCGCGGACGATCGCGCACGTCTACACGCCGGACCCGGAGCGTTCTCCGTTCTACGCCCGGCATCTGGTCGCCGGCGAGGCGCCGACCGTAATGACGTTCCGGGTGCCCGTCGACGACCTGCTCGGCCTGACCGCCGGCGGCTTCCCGTTCTTCCAGGCCCCGTGGGGTCACAACGTGGTCGCCGCCTTCCTCGGTGACCACACGGACTGGGCCGAGATCGCCGAACTGATCACCGACAGCTATCGCGAGATGGCCCCGAAGTTCCTCGCCGCCCGGGTGGCGCTCCCCCCGCCGGGCGGCTGACCCCCTCAGCGGGGATGTTCTAGGCGCAGGCGATGCAGCAGCGGGCGAACGGCCGCGCGGCGAGCCGTTCCTCGGCGATCGGCTGCCCGCAGCGTTCGCAGACGCCGTAGGTCGCCGCGTCGACCCGGTGCAGCGCGTCGTCGATCTCGGCGATCCGGTCCCGCGCGGCGGCCAGCAACGCGGTCAGCTGGGCGCGTTCGAAGCCGATGGTGGCGCCCTCCGGGTCATGCTCGTCGTCGGCGTTCGAGCCCCGCGACGCCGTGAACAGCGCCTCGAGGTCCTCGGCCAGCGTCGCCGCCTCGGCCTGTGCGCTCGCTCGCAGCCGCAGCAGCTCATGCCGAACCATCCCGCCAGCCTAACGACCCGGCTCCGGGGTCAGCGGAAGATCGGTTCGCCGGCCACGAGCAGTTGCCGCAGCCGGTCGCCGAGCAGCGGCTCGGGTCGCGAGTCGGGGTCGAGGTCGTCGAACGCCCGCGCCACCAACTGCCCGGTCTCGCGCAGCTCGCCGTTCTCGCGGAGCACCAGCGCGCCCCGGCCGCGGTCGTACATCGCGACGACCGGTGCCTGGATGTTGACGAGCATCGCGTCGGGTCCCGACTCGATCTGAAGGCCGCCGACCTCGAACAGGCCCTCGGTCTGCCCGCCGACGATCCACTCGCCGATCTCCACCGTGCCGTCGACGACCAGGATCGCGTCGCCGAGAATCAGGCGCCGCGCCCGAAGGTGCCCGCGCACCGCGTAGATCGAGTGAACCTCCTCGCCGAGGTCGAGGGTGCCGTGGACCGTCAGCCCGCCGCCGAACAGCACCATCTCGGTGTCGCCCAGCTCGTCGCAGCGGGCCGCCACGTCGAACTCGTCGACCGTGACCGGTTCCTCGTACAGCTCGACCTCGCCGGCGTAGTCCTCGAACCAGGCGCGGGCGAGCAATTCGTCGGCTTGCGCTGCGGTGATCTTCATGCGGCGGCGGCATCCTTCGACGTCGTGGGCAGGCAGGCAACGGTACGACGGCCGGCCCGATCCCGTGGGCCGTCCGTCCACAGGTACGGCGTCAGAGGGGCTGGAGCAGTTGGGCCAGCCGGGTCGCGATGGACCGGTAGCCGGCGGCGTTGGGGTGGAAGGAGTCGCTGATCGGCGACGCCAGGCCGTTGGCTCAGACGCCGGATTCGCGGCACAGCCGGTGACCGCGGAACAGGTCCAGCCCGTTCACGTACGTGACGTGTGAGTCGCCCGTGGCGATGACCGCGTCCCGGATCATCCGGTCGGCCTGTGCGGTCGCGTCGTTGATGGCGTTGCGCTCCGGCAGGATGAGGTTCTCACCCAGGTTGGGCCACCGGGCCGGGGTCGGCTGCGGGTCCGCGGGTTCGCCGGTGACGGGCAGGATGCTCGGATAACTGATCACCATGAGCCGCCCGTCGGGGTTCATCTCGGCCCGGATCTGCTGGTACAGCGAGGTGAGCTTGACCTGCGTCTCGTACAGCTCCTGCGGTGTCGCCAGCGGGCCGATGGTGGAGCAGTCGGCGCCCAGGTAGCAGCCGGTGAACTTGGCCGAGAAGCCGAGGTCGTTTCCGCCGATGGTCAGCGTGACGAGGCGCGTGTTGAGCTGGACCGCGTCGAGCTGGGGCGGCACCCCGGGTTGCTGGCTGGTGTAGAAGTCGATGGTCTTCGCACCGTGACAGGCCGCCAGGTTCGGCCGGTCGACGGGCAGGCCGTTGACCACGGTGCCGGCGATCAGGTTCGAGTAGGTCACGGGCGAACGGCGGCAGAGCTCGTCCGTGTACGGCGAGGCGCCGGTGCCCGACGAGTACGAGTCGCCCAGGGCGGCGTACCGGATAACCGGGGGTTGCAGTCCGGTCCCGAACGGTCCGGCTCTCACGCTCTTGTCGGCAACGGCACTGATCGCCACCGCGATCCCCCGCCCTCGTACGGCCGAGGCCGTGGATCCGGCCGACGGGGCAATTCTGCGCCGCGCCGGGCTCCACCCCTAGACGAGGCGAGCCGCCCGGCGTGGTGCCGGGCGGCTCGTGCTCGTCATATGTGAGGTATCAGACTCAGCCGAACATCTGGGTGTAGTACGGGGCACCGTCAGTGGCGTAGGCCACACCGACCGCGAACGTCTTGGCCTTGCAGTCGACGATGTTCGCCCGGTGTCCGGGGCTGGCCATCCAGCGCTTCATCGTCTCGGAGGCGGTGCGGTAGCCGTACGCGACGTTCTCGCTCCGCGGGTTGGCGAAGCCGGCCGCCTTGCCGCGCTGGATGAAGGTGGAACCGCCCGAGCCGATGTGGCTCATCTTCTTGGTGCGGGCCTGGTAGGCGCTGTGTCCGCGCGCCGCCTTCAGCAGCCGGGCGTCGACCCGGATCGCCTTGCAGCCGGCCCGCACGCGGGTGTTGTTGGTATAGGTCACCAGCTGCGTCTGCAGGGTGGAGGTGGCGACCGGGGCGGCCTGCGCGGGCGCCGCGGTCACGACCGTGGCGACCAGCGAGGCTCCGATACCGGCCACCATGACGCCGACCGTCGACACAACCTTGCGCACCGTCTTGCGACCCACAGCGAATCTCCCCCATTCGGTCCGGCCCCCGTTGGCCGGTCACATGAATAAGATTCGCGGTCGTTCGGTGCGCGCCTCGTTCCCGAGAGGTTGCCTACCGGTTGCACGCCATACTTTCGGCCGGACGAGGGTGGCGATGCGTCCTGCCGCACCCCTCCGAGCGGCTACGGCGAGGGGCGCCGGCGTTCGCAGGCGCAGACGCTGGCCGCCGTGGCGTTGAGCGTGGCCGCTACCCGCTCGGTGGTCCGGCCGCTGCGCGAGCGCAGCAGAGCGCCACGACCGCCGAGATGGGCCGCAGCGGGCGTCAACCGCTCACAGAGTGCCGCCACCGGCCTGGCCACCATGGGCCGTCGGACTGCGCAAGCTGGTGGCGGCCTTCGAACGTTAGAAAGGCCGGAGGACGGCGGCGCCCACGTAACGAACTTGCCTGGGGTTTTGCGCCGCGGGTGGGCTCAGTCGTCGTCCTCGTCGTCGCCATCGTCGTCGTCCCCGTCGCCGCCGGGGCAGCCGGTGAGTGCGAGCAGCGCGCCGGCGGCACCGGCGAGTCCGAGCGCACGGCCGAAGAAGAGTCGCCGGCTCATCGCGCCGCCGGCCCGGATGTCGTCCTCTGAGGTGGTTCGCACATCCTCCATCCCGGCATTCTCGCAGCGCCGCTGACCTCGGCTCAAGCGCCGGCGGCCAGCCGATCCGCGATCGCCTCGACCTGGCTTTTCACCTCCGGCAGCGGTGCCGCCAGGTTGAGGCCGTGCGTCACGACGCGGACGCCGCTCCCGACGAGCCGGTACTCCCGGCGGGGCGCCCCGGTGGCGTAGACGAGGTGCCCCTCCGCGAGCCCGAGCGCCGTGCAGTACGCGAGCATCTGGTAGAGGTCGGCGTTCCCGCCGGCCCTTTTGTACTTGGCGTCGACGACGCCGGCGCAGGCGTCATGCCGCCACCAGGTGATGTCGGGGTACATGTCGACAAGCGCGGTGTCGTCGAGGTTCATCGGGTGCTGCGCGACCACGGTGCCGCCGTGCCGGGCGGTGACCGCCGCGCGGAGCACGGCGGTGAGCCAGTCCTCGTACACCGTGTTGAGGTCGAAGGTGAATCCGGCGGCCCGCGTGGCGCCGGCGTGATGTTCGGTGCCGTGCCGGGCGAGCACGAGGCGGGCCAGCCGGAGGGCGGGACGGTACCGGGCGTTGAGCCGGTTCGCGGCGGTCTCGGGTATCGCGGTGCCGGGCGTCCACCGGGACACCTCGGCCAGCGCCTGCGCGATCCGGTGCAGCCCCCGCCGCGCCCGCGCCGGTACGCCGAGGGTGCGGCGCAGCTGGTCGGCGGCCGCGAGCAGCACCTGATTCTCGGGGATGTCGACGGAGTAGTCGTCGTATCTGACCTCGAGCGGCGGGGCCAGGCCCAGCCGGCCGCGAAGTTGATCGGCTTCGCGCAGCCGGCCGCGGAGGGTCGGCAGCGCCTCCTCGGCGACCCGGTAGCCCTGCAACACGCCGGGTGCCAGGGCCCGCGACGTGGCCGCGGTGAACGCCACGGCGAGCGCGGGCACGAAGTCCTCGACGGCCTCCAGGTCGGCCACCTCTTCGCGCCAGCCCTGGTCGTCGCGGGCGTGGCCGAGCATCCAGAACAGCCGGTCGATCGGCAGTTTGGGGCGGACCCGGAGCTCGACGGC
The DNA here is from genome assembly GCF_014205335.1 of Amorphoplanes digitatis. Taxonomy (NCBI): domain Bacteria; kingdom Bacillati; phylum Actinomycetota; class Actinomycetes; order Micromonosporales; family Micromonosporaceae; genus Actinoplanes; species Actinoplanes digitatis. The sequence continues at coordinate 7,623,838 of NZ_JACHNH010000001.1, forward strand.
GTCGGCGCCGGCCTGGAACTGAAGCACGCCGACCTTCGAGGTCGCGGTCAGCCGGAGTCGTCCGTCCACGGTCAGGGTGGTGGCCACCAGGCCGGTGCCGGCCAGCAGCGGCGCCAGCGCCGCGTCGCCGGCCCCGAACGCCACCGTCTGGTACTCGTCGAGGACGAACCGTCTCATCCAGGCGATCCGATGTCGTCCGGGTCCGCCGCCGCGGCGGCCTGAGCGAGGCGGCGGCGCAGGACGTCGAGGCCGTACCGGGCGCGGACGTCGACGCCGTCGCCGAGGTGCCGCTCCTCCAGCAGCGGCTCGATGGCGGTACGCCAGATGCGCGCCAGCCCACGTTCGTCGGCGACGCGCGGGTTCATCAGGTACGAGGGCCCGACCGCGGCGTCCCGGTCGCCGATGGCGCGGTTGAGCTCGTCCAGCAGGTCGGCTCGCTCCTCCGGCAGCTGGTTGGCGCGTAGCCAGCGTCGCAGCATGTCCCGCAGCGGGTGCTCGCCGGGGAACAGGGCCTGGAACAGGAACCGGCGCCGCATCGCGGCGTCGACCAGGGCGATGGAGCGGTCCGCGGTGTTCATGGTGCCGATGATGAAGACGTTGGGCGGCAGCTCGAACTCCTCCGTCGGCGAGTATTGAAGCTGTATCCGCCGCCCGCGGTACTCGAGCAGGAAGTACAGCTCGCCGAAGACCTTCGCCAGGTTGGCCCGGTTGATCTCGTCGATGATCAGCACGAAGGGCTGCGCCGGATCGTTGCGGGCATCCATGACGAGCTGCTTGAAGGGGCCGGGCTCCAGCGAGAACGCGATGCCGCCGCGCTGGTCGCCGCGGACGGGCCGGTAACCCTCGAAGAAGTCCTCGTACGAGTACGACGGGTGGAACTGGACGAGCCGGTACGCGCCGTCGACCTCGCCGGTGACGTACTGCGCCAGCTCGTAGGCCAGATACGTCTTCCCGGTGCCGGGTGGCCCGTACAGGATGATCTGCTTCTTCTCCCGGAGCAGGTCGACGGTGTCGGCGAGCCACTCGCGGTCGAGCAGGAGCTTCTCCGCGAACGCTGCGGTCGGCTCGGGCAGTTCGACGTCGACCGCCGCGGTCGTGTCCTCGGCCTCGTCGTCGGCCGGGGTGTCCAGGGCGGCCAGGGCGGCGAACTCGGCGGTGGCCGGGCCGAGGTCGCTGACGGTGAGCTGGCCGGCCAGCTTGTTGCGGGCGGCGGTCGACAGCTGGTCCCGGGCGATCGGCGCGTCGGGGTTCGCCCAGGCGACCGGCCGCCGGCGATTCGAGATGTTCTCGGTCGTGGCGGTCCAGCCGGCCGGCCCGGTGACCCGGCCGACGTAGACGCCCTGCCAGTCGAGGGTGACGACGACGTCGCCCTCCCGCATCCGGTTCAGGAACCGGTCGAGGACGCCGGTGCGGACGCCGCGCTGTGAGGCCGAGTACTCCGGCAGGCGCTCGCGGAGCAGCTCGTCCAGCTCGGCCCTCGACGTGCCGGGCTTCACCTCCGGAAGCTCCGGGAACGCGATGGAGCAGAACCCTTCGGCGAGCCATTGGCCGATCAGGTTGTGGCCATGCACCTTCGCGCCCCGGACCAGCCAGCCCTGCGGGCCCGTGGCGGCCTCGTTGTCGGCCGAACCGCGCCACCGGTCGAGCAGGGGCGGCGCGTAGAACCTCGGTGCCGCGCCGGTCCGCTCCCGGAGCATGTCGGTGATCTCGAAGAGGTCCCGGTCCACGTCCCCGGTCGGCGCGGGAATCTCCGCGGCGAACGCGTCGACGATCTGTCGCTTGTGGCGCCGCGACACCACGGCCGGGAACGTGTCGGGGAAGGCGAGGTTGAGCAGCACGTTGCGCTGGCTGTATGCGCTGTTGATGGGCACATCGTCCACCACCGCGCGAAAGAGCCAGGGATCGTGCAGCGCCGCCGACTGCCGGTCGGCGGGCAGGCGCTTCCACGCCTGCACGAACCGGACCAGGAACGCGATCTGCCGATCCCGCTGCGTCATGTACGCCGTTCCGGCGCGGACGAGTCCGTTGTCGAGCAGCCGGTCGAGGTCTGCCGGCACCTCGAGCCGCGACGGCAGGAGATCCAGCGCACCGTCGATCACGGCTCGCTTGGCCGGCCCGCCGATGTCCCGCGGCAGCAGCAGGTGCAGATAGATGAGCTCCGCCATGAGCTGGATCGCGTCGGCCGGCGCGGACTCCAGCTGTCCCTTGAGCTTCTGCACGAAGCTGCGCTTGCCCAGGTCCGGCTGCTGGATGAACTCCGCGTACAGCACGTCCGCCGCGCCAGCCGACCAGACCTCGGCGCCCGGGGTGAACAACGAACCGTCCCGTGCCAAACCCGCGTCCAGGATCTGCCGCGCCGCGGCGTAAACGGCATCGTCGTCCACGTGTGCTCCTTCGTCGGCTGCCGAATCACCCTAGGGTCAGAACTCCACCGGTGGCGTGTTGTGCGGCGTGATCACCTGGATGGCCGACGGGTTGGTGCGGATCGGGCCGGGTAGGGCGCCCTGGGCCTGCATGATGGCGTGGCAGGCCCGCCGGAGATCGGTGCGCAGGTCGTGGTGCAGCACCGCCGACAGTTTCCGTTCGCGTAGCAGTGCGGTGTTCTCCTCGTCCAGGTCGTGTGCGACGAAGACGTCGTAGGGGCGGCGCTGCGCGGCGAACGCCGCCACCACCGCCGAGTTGCCGCCGGCGCCGGCATACAGGGAGTAGATCGCGCGTACCGACGGGTTGGCGGCCAGTACCTCGCGGATGCCGGCGCCGACCGCGGCGGTGCTGTCCTCGGCGTCGACGACCTCGAGCAGGCGGCGGTGCGGGCCCCGGCCGCGCAGTTCGGCGCGGAAGCCCATCTCGCGCTCGTCCTCGCCGCGGAAGGACCCGTGCCCGCGCACCACCAGGACGTCGCCGGCGCGGTCGGCCAGCCACTGCTGGATCAGGTACGCGGCGGTGGCGCCGGCCGCGCGGTTGTCGATTCCGGCGTACGCGACGCGCGGGCTGGCCGGCAGGTCGGTGACGAGGGTGACCAGGGGTACGTTCCCGCGGCGGGCGGCCGCGACGATCTCGGGCAGGTCCGGTGCCTTCAGGATCACGCCGTGCGACCTGCCGCGGCCCACCCGTTCGAGCACCGAGACCACGTCGGCCGCCGACGGGTGGTGCAGCAGGTGGAAGCGGGCGCGAATCACCGCCGGGCGCAGCGCGGGCAGCTCCGCTTCGAGCGCGGCGCGGATCGCCGCGCAGAAGCGCGGCGGCGCCTGCACGATCACGTCGATCATGAAGGTGCGGCCGCCGAGGCGCACCTGGGAACGCTGCCGGTCCAGATCGGAGATCGCCTGGCGGACCTCGCGGATCGTGCTCTCCCGGACCCCGCCGCGCCCGTGCAGCACCCGGTCGACGGTGGCCTCGCTGAGGCCGGACTGCGCGGCGATCTCGCGGATCCGGTACGGGTGCTTCACGCGTACACGGTGATGGGTTTTTGAGGGGTTTTCAAGGGTCTTTGATGTTGTTGCCGCACCTAGCGTTGCCGTATGACAACCTGCCGACTGGAGGACTTCCGGGCCGTCTGCGAGACCAAGACGGAACCGGCCGACTACCCGCACGCCGTCGACGTCGTCGACAACGTGCTCATCTATCCCGGCGAGCTCGCCGACACCCCGGAGGTCCGGGCGGAGCTCGCCCGGGCGCTGATGGACGGGCCCGGCGTGGTGGTGTTCGCCGGTGCGTTCGCGCCGGCGGTGGTGGACCGCGCGAGCGCCGTGTTCACCGAGCTGATCGCCGAGCAGAAGGCCGCCGGGGTGGCGGGCGGCGACCACTTCGCCAAGGCCGGCGCCAACGACCGGGTGTGGGGCGCGCTTGACAAGTTCGCGCTGCGCGACCCCGCCGCGTTCGCCGCCTACTACGACAACGACACGCTCGCGCTGATCTGCCGGGCCTGGCTGGGCGCCGGCTACCAGGTGACCTCGCAGGTCAATGTGGTCAACCCCGGCGGCGTCGCGCAGGTCGCGCACCGCGACTACCACCTCGGGTTCATGTCTCAGGAGCAGGCGCTGCGGTATCCGGCGCACGTGCACACGCTGTCGCCGGCGCTGACCCTCCAGGGTGCGGTGGCGCACGTCGACATGCCGCTGGAGAGCGGACCGACGCTCTACCTGCCGCACTCGCAGAAGTACCCGGCCGGCTACGTCGCGTTTCACCAGCCGGAGTTCACGGCCTACTTCGACGACCATCGCGTGCAGTTGCCTCTCGCGAAGGGCGACGCCGCGTTCTTCAACCCGGCGCTGTTCCACGGCGCCGGGACGAACCGGTCCGCCGGCATCCGGCGCATGGCGAACCTGCTCCAGGTCTCGTCCGCGTTCGGCCGCGCCATGGAGACCGTCGACCGGGTCGCGGTCACGGCCGCGCTGTACCCGGTGCTTCGCGGGTACGCCGGCTCGGTGGACAACGTCATCGCCGCGTCCGCGGAGGGCTACGCCTTCCCCACCAACCTCGACCGGGACCAGCCCCTCGACGGCCTCGCACCGCAGACCCAGGCCGGGCTCGTGCGGCAGGCGCTGTCCGAGGGGTGGGAGGAGGACAGGTTCCGGCAGGCCCTGCACGCACAGGATCAACGGCGCGCGACGGTCGCCTGACGGATTGTTGCCCGCGCCTCCACACTGGAACTACCCTGCGGCAGATGCGCTCCCGCCCGCTCGGCTACGCCGATGCCGTCCGGCTGCTCGGCGGCGCCGACAGCCCCGTGATCAAGGCGCTGAGCGCGGCGACCGGCGCGGCCGCGGCCGCCGTCACCGTCGGCAGCCTCGGCGCCAACGACTTCTTCGCCCTGCGCGGCGAGCTGATCACCTGGGGGAACGCGCTGGCGACCGGCCTGCGCGAGCGGGTGACCGGCGTGCGCCGCTTCGACCGTACGCAGCGCCTCGTCGCCGCGCACGCGATCATCGTGGTCACCGCGTTCTACGAGGCGCTCGACGCGGTCCTGGCCGATCACCCCGAGGTCGACCTGGCCCTCGCCGGGCTGTCCGCCGGCGAGCAGGTGGCCATCGCCACCTCGACCGCGGCGAGCACCCGGTACGCCGACCTCGTGCAGGTGCTCGTCGACACCCCGCCGCCGATGCCCGCGCCGCACCGTCCGTTCGAGACGACCGTCGGCGCCCTGGCGGAGTACTACGGGTCGGCCTCGTCCGCGTTGCGCGACTTCCTGAGTGGGCTGAGCGCCTTCGAGGGGCACGACGACGCGGTCGGCCGCACCCTGCAGGCGGTCGACGAGCAGGTGCGCCGGGTCGCGGTGGAGCGGTACACGCAGGCGTACCGGACCCTCGTCACCCAGGCACCCGAGTTCGGCGTCTGGGCCGGCATGGTCGAGGCCCAGGCGACCCGGACCCTGCTGCGCGACTCGGTCTCCGACCTGTCCGCGCAGCTCGCCGACCTGCGTGCGGTCTCCGGCGCGGTCGCGGTCGACGCCGTGCTCACCGGGCTCGGCCGGCGGTACCGGATCGGGCTGGAGTCGGCGATTCTCGGCTCCGCACACACGCACTCGTACGTCGTGCTGCCGAGCCTCGGCGACGGCTACATCAATCCGCACGGCCGGACCGCGGTGGCCGGACCCCACGACCTGCCGGCCACCGAGCAGTGGTGGGAACGGTCCACCGCGGTCGACGACGTGCAGGGTTTCCTGCTGGCACACCTCACCGGGCCGGACGCCCTCGCGACCCCGCTCGTGGTGCTCGGTCAGCCCGGCTCGGGCAAGTCCGCGATGACCAGGACGCTCGCCGCCCGGCTGCCCGCCGCCGACTTCCTGGTCGTCCGGGTCGAGCTGCGCAACGTGCCCGCCGACGCCTCGATACAGGCGCAGATCGAGGAGGCCCTGCTCCAGATGCTCGGCGAGCGGGTCTCCTGGCCCGATCTCGCCCGCCGGGCCGGCGACGCGCTGCCGGTGGTGATCCTGGACGGCTTCGACGAGCTGTTGCAGGCCACCGGGATGAACCGGGCCGACTACCTCGACCAGATCCGGCGCTTCCAGCAGCGCGAGGGTGAACTCGACCGGCCGGTCGCGGTGCTGGTCACCAGCCGCACGGTGGTCGCCGACCGCGCGCGCTTCCCGAACGAAACGGTGGTGCTGCGCCTGGAGCCGTTCGACGAGCCGCAGGTGCGTGCCTGGCTCGAGGTGTGGAACGCGCACAACACCGCCGGGCTCGCCGGCCGGGGCCTGCGGCCGCTGTCCGCCGAGACGGTCCTGGCGCACGGCGAACTGGCGAGTCAGCCGCTGCTGCTGCTCCTGCTCGCGCTCTACGACGCGGGCGCCAACGCCCTGCAATCCGCCGGCGGCGACATCCGCGGTGTCGACCTCTACGAACGGCTCTTCGCCGACTTCGTCGAGCGGGAGGTCGACAAGCAGCGCCGGGACCACACCGACGACCGGCGGCGCGAGGAGATCGAGGCGGAGTGGCGGCGCCTCGGCGCGGTCGCCGTCGCCATCCTGAACCGCGGCGGCGACGTGATCCTCGAGGCCGAACTGGACGCCGACATACCGCAACTGCTCTCGGAGCGCGACTTGAGCCCGGCGCGCGCGGACGCGGTGCACCGCGCCCTGACCGTCGGCCAGCTCATGGTCGGCCGCTTCTTCTTCGTCCACGAGTCCCGGGCCACCCGGGACACCGGCGGGCCGGAGCGCAGCTTTGAGTTCCTGCACGCCACGTTCGGGGACTTCCTCGCCGCCCGCCAGATCGTGGCGTACCTCGTCGACCTGGCCGAGGAGCGCGAGCACCAGCGGCGCCGCCAGGGCGTCATCGACCCCGGCCCGCTGCACTCGGCGACGTCGTTCGTCACCATCGCCCGGCGTCCACCGCTGTGGGACTTCTGCCGGCGCATGCTCGCACGCCTGCCGGCCGAGCGGCGGCGGGCCTGCCGGGAACTCGTCCTGGAGCTGCTGCCCGACGCCGGGTACCCGCACCCGACCTGGACCAGGGGCGCCTACGAGCCGTACCGGACGCCGGCGGCGGCGCGGCACGCGGCGTTCTCGGCGAACCTGGTCTGCTTCGCGGTGCTGCTCAGCGACGGGCCGGTCGACGCGGTCGAGCTGGTCGGGGAGCCGGTCGTCATCAACTGGCGGCGGCAGGCGCTGCTGTGGCAGAGCCAGCTCGAACCCGAGGACCGCAAGCGGCTGTGGCAGGCGCTGCGGGTGGCGTGGCGGCTGGACGCCGACCCGACCCGCCTCGAGGTACGCCCGGAGGACGGCGCCATGATCGGCGTCTACGAGTCGCTGCCGTGGCCACCGGAGGACCGCCCGCCCACCCTCCGGCCCGACGAGCACGAAGCGGTGATCGCACCGGACGTGTCGGTCGCGCCCGAGAGTCGCCTGGGCCGGACACTGCGCTGGTCGGCCTTCGTGCAGACCGCCCACGACGTGCGCGAGTGTCTCTACGACCTGATGCCGTACTGGCGGGGCACGGGAACGACGCCGCTGCTGCACCAGGTCGAGGGCCAGCCGTTCCCGGTCTCCGAGGCGGGGCTGTTGCTGCAAATTCTGCTCACACCGGCGGACCCGGCGCAGCGTGCCCTGCGCGCCGATCAGTACCGATGGGCCTTCGCGCTCATGGCCGAGCCGAGACAACGACGCCTGCTGATCCGCCAACTCGTCGATGACGCCGCCATGCTCTCGGACCGGAGCCTGTTGACGATCTTCGGCCAGCTGTCGGGGGGCGACCTCTACCGGAGCGCCGCCGACGGCGAACGGATCCTGACCGATCTGGCGGCGCGCCCGGAGAGCGGTATCGCGTTGGCCGCGGCCCTGCTCGGCATAGTCAGTTGGGGCCTGTCGGACGCGTCGGACAATCCCGTACGGCGTCACCGGAGTCACCTGTATCGAGTGCTCGGCTTCCCGACCTAGCGATCACGCACCTCTAGGGTGTCCGTATGTCGATCACCGACCAGGATCTGGCCATCGCGGCGGCGCAGGCCGGGGCCGCGGTGGTCCGGTCACACCACGGGACCGCGCTGACGCACTTCGAGAAATCCGCGGGCGACTTCGCCACCACGGCGGACATCGAGGCCGAGAAGGCCATCCTCGACGTCCTGCGCGGCGCACGCCCGGACGACGTCGTCCTGGGCGAGGAGAGCGGGCGCACGGGCACCGCCGGCAACGGTCGCATGTGGCTGGTCGACCCGCTGTGCGGAACGCTGAACTACGCCGTGGGCAACATGCTCGCCTCGGTGAACGTGGCCCTGCGCGGCGGGGAGCAGGTCGCCGCCGTCGCGGACCCGTTCGCCGACGAGGTGTTCTGGACCGACGGCGCCGCCGCGTACGTGCGCCTCGACGGCGTGGACCGACTACTCACCCCGTCCGCCGATTCGCGGCTGGTCGACGTCAACCTCGACCCGCCGTTCCCCAACGCCGAGGCCTTCTCGGCCGCCCGGATGCTCGCCGACCCGGGATTCATCCGGCAGTTCCGCCCACGCGTCGTCTCCACCACCCTGGCCGTGGCCTGGGTCGCCGCCGGCCGCCGCGCCGCATACGTCACCGACGGCGACAGCCGGCTGGGTGACAGCGTCCACTTCGCGGCCGGCATCGCCCTCTGCCGGGCGGCCGGCTGCGTGGTCACCGGGATCGACGGGCGGCCGGCACACGCGGGCGTCGGCGGCCTCGTCGTGGCCGCCGACGAGCCGACGCACGCCGCCCTGATGGAGCTGACTCTTGTCCGATGACTTCACCGCCACGCTCCCCCGCAAGCGGATGGCCGCCGGGGTGCTGCTGTCGGACGGGCGCGACCGGGTCCTGCTCGTCGAGCCGACCTACAAGCCCTACTGGGAGATACCGGGCGGCACGGTGGAGGCCGGCGAGTCGCCGCACGCCGCGGCCGTACGCGAGATCGAGGAGGAGCTCGGCCTGCCGGTGCGGCCGGGCCGGCTGCTGGTGACCGACTGGGTGCCGCCGCGGCCGGACCGCACCGAGGGCCTGATGCTGGTCTTCGACGGCGGGATCCTCACGCCGGAGCAGGCCGCGCGGATCCGGCTGCCGGCCGACGAGCTGCGCAGCTGGGCCTGGTGCGACGAGCCGGAGGCCGGCGAGCGGCTACCGGAGCTGCTGGCCCGTCGCCTGGCCGCCGCGGTCCGTGCCCGCGACCGGGGCACGGCGGCGTATCTCGAGAACGGGTTCGACCTGGAGGAACAGCCATGCTGACCGATCTGCCCCTCGACCAGCTCGAGTCGTACCGGAGCTCGCAGACCGAGCCGCCGGACCTCGACGACTTCTGGGCCGGCACGCTGGCCGAGGCCGCCGGTCACGACATCGGCTTGCGCCTGAGCCCGGTCGCGACCGGGCTCACCACCATCGACACCTACGACGTGACGTTCCGCGGCTACGCCGGCCAGGACGTCCGCGCCTGGCTGCGGGTGCCGGCCGGGCACCCCGGCCCGCTGCCGGCGGTGGTGCAGTACGTGGGCTACGGCGGCGGCCGCGGGCACGCCTGCGAGAACCTGTTCTGGGCCTCGGCCGGCTTCGCACACCTGCAGATGGACACCCGGGGCCAGGGCTCCGGGTGGAGCGTCGGCGAGACCCCGGACCCGGCGCCGGCCGGCCCGCAGGTGCCGGGCGTGATGACCCGCGGCATCCTGGACCCGGCGAGCTACTACTACCGGCGCCTCTACACCGACGCGGTGCGGGCAGTCGACGCCGCCCGGTCGCTGCCGCAGGTCGACGCGGACCGCGTCGCCGTGCTCGGCGGCAGCCAGGGCGGCGGGCTCGCGATCGCCGTCGCGGGGCTGCGCGCCGATCTCGCGGCGGCCGTCGCGTTCGTGCCGTTCCTGTGCGACTTCCCGCGCGCCACCCGGATCACCGATTCGTACCCGTACCGGGAGATCGCCGACTACCTCAAGACGCACCGGGAGAGCGTCGAGCGGGTGCACCGGACGCTCGGGTACTTCGACGGGGTCAATCTCGCCCGGCGGGCGGGCGCGCCGGCGCTGTTCTCGGCGGCGCTCATGGACGCGACGTGCCCGCCGTCCACCGTCTACGGCGCCTTCCACGAGTACGCCGGCCCGCGCCGGATGCTGCTGTGGGAGTACAACGGCCACGAGGGCGGCGGCATCCTCGACGAGGTCCGCGCGCTGGAGTTCCTACGCGAACACCTGGCCGCGTAGCCCGCAGATCATTGACAGACGTCTCTTTGGATGCCGACTATGGGAGCGCTCCCAACACTCGCTCTCACCCATGGAGACTGCCGTGCATCCCTCCCCCGTCCGGCGCGCCCTCGCGAGCATCGTCCTGCTCGCCGCGGTCGCCGCCACCGCCGCGCCGCCCAGCGCGCAGGCCGCCCTCGCCGCCGCCGACACCGCGGTCGATGTCGACGTCCGGGCCGGCCTCGCCACCGTGCCCGGCACCGCGCTCGGCCTGAACCATGCCATCTGGGACGCCGAGCTCGGCACCACCGCCGTCTCCGGCCTGCTCAAGGACGCCGGCGTCGAGATGCTGCGGTACCCGGGCGGCTCATACGCCGACATCTACCACTGGCGCGACCACACCGCGCCCGGCGGCTACGTCGCCCCGAACACCGACTTCGACACCTTCATGGCCGGGGCCAAGCGGACCGGCGCCCAGCCGATGATCATCGCCAACTACGGGACCGGCACCGCGCAGGAGGCCGCCGACTGGGTGCGGTACGCCAACGTCACCAAGGGCTACGGCGCGACCTACTGGACGATCGGCAACGAGAACTACGGCAACGGCCACTACGGCGCCGCCTGGGAGGCCGACGACCACGCCGACAAGAGCCCCAAGGAGTACGCGGCGAACGTTGTCGCGTACGCGGCGGCCATGAAGGCCGTCGACCCGAGCATCAAGGTCGGCGCGGTCCTCACGATGCCCGGCAACTGGCCCGACGGCATCGTCGGCACCGGCGACCAGGGCACCTGGAACGCCGAGGTGCTCACCCGTGCCGGTGCGTCGATCGACTTCGTGGACGTCCACTGGTATCCCGGCGGCGGCACCGCCGCCGAGTCCCTGACCAGGACCGAGCACATCGAGGACGCGGTCTACCTGCTCCGGGGCCAGCTCGCGCGGTACGCGGGCGCGAACGCCGGCCGCATCGGCATCAGCATGACCGAGACCAACGTCGGCGTCGGCCAGAACACCCAGCCGGGTGCGCTGTTCCTGGCGGACGTCTACAGCGGCCTGCTGGAGCAGGGCGTCTTCACCGTCCAGTGGTGGAACACGCACAACGGGATCGGCACGGTGTCGACCGTCGCCGGGCAGCGCGACTACGGCGACTTCGGGCTGCTCTCCAGCGGCGGCTGCACCTCCGACGGATCGGTCTGCGAGCCGCCGATGAACACGCCGTTCGCGCCGTACCACGCCCTGAAGCTGATGGGGTCCTTCGCCCGCGCGGGCGATCAACTGGTCCGCGCGGGGGCGAACAACCCGCTGGTCAGCGCGCACGCGTCCCGCCGGCCCAACGGCGACCTGGGCGTCCTGCTGGTCAACAAGGACCCGGACAACGCGCACACGGTCGACCTGCGCTACCACGGCTGGACGCCGGCCGGGGCTGTGCCGACGGTGTCGACGTACACCAACGGCGCGGCCGCGGTGCAGACCGCACCGGCGGGCACGGCGACCGGCCAGACGCTCCCGGCGTACTCGCTCACGCTCCTGACCCTGCGCCCGGCCAACACCGGCGGGGCCGCGCCGAAGGCGCCGGGCCGTCCGGCGGCCGGCACGGTCACCGACCGGACCGCGACCATCTCCTGGCCCGCCGCGCAGGCCGGCGGCCGTCCGATCGCCAAGTACGAGCTCTACCGGCAGAACGGCGGCGCCGCCGAGCAGCTCGGCGAGACGACCGGCACGTCGTTCACCGTGCAGAACCTGGAACCGGGCCGCCGGTACACGGTGAACGTGCTGGCCCGCGACACCGCGGGTGGCACGTCCTGGTCCTCGCTCCCGCTGACGTTCACCACCACCGGCCCGGCGGCGGCGGGCTGCACGGTACGGCTGACCGACACCAACGACTGGGGCAACGGGTTCGTCGGGCAGATCGACATCACGAACAACTCGGCCGCCCCCGTCGGCGGCTGGACCCTGGCCTTCACCTGGCCGACCAAGTGGCAGAGCGTGTCCAGCGGATGGAGCGCCACCTGGGAACAGACCGGTACAAAGGTCCGGGTGACAAGCGACGGCGTGCTCGCCGCCGGGGGCGGGACCACCACGGTCGGGTTCGTCGGCGCCTACAGCGGCCCGAACGTGCTGCCGGGCGTGTTCACCCTCAACGGCACCGTCTGCTCGACCGCCTGACCACGCCGCGACCGGCCCGGGCGGAGCGCATCCGTCCGGGCCGGTTAGGGTCCCGGTCGGGGCCCGATCGAACCCCCGGGGACGACGGGTGCGGAAACCGGGCGATTCCGGCCCCTCGACGCCGGATTACGTGGCTGACGCGTATCCGCGCATCTGATTCCGTTTCATCTTTGCAAAATCCTTCGGATTCCCTTGTTTTTAGGGCTTTGACTATGTCAAGGTCCACCTCTTCGTGTGGGGGCTGTCACAGCCCCGGGCGGGAGGCCACCTCGTGAGCACTGACCTACCGGTCCTCCGCAACTTCATCGGCGGGTCCTATGTCGACCCCGCCGGCGGGGAGACCTCGCAGGTGGTCGACCCGTGCACCGGCGAGGCGTACGCGCACGCGCCGGTCTCACCCGCCGAGACCGTCGCCGCCGCGATGACCTCCGCCGAGGCCGGCTTCGAGGCCTGGCGCGACACCACGCCCGCCGAGCGGCAGCGCGCGCTGCTGCGGATCGCCGACGCCGTCGAGGCCCGGGCGGACGAGCTCATCGCCGCCGAATGCCGCAACACCGGCAAACCGATCGAGGCGACACGAAACGAGGAGATGGCGCCACTCCTCGACGAGCTGCGGTTCTTCGCCGGGGCCGCGCGGGTGCTGGAGGGCAGGTCCGCGGGCGAGTATCTGCGCGACCACACCTCGTGGGTCCGGCGCGAGCCGATCGGCGTGTGCGCGCAGGTCACACCCTGGAACTACCCGATGGTCATGGCGGTGTGGAAGTTCGCGCCCGCCATCGCGGCCGGCAACGCCGTGGTGCTCAAGCCCTCGGACACCACCCCGGTCAGCACCCTGCTGCTCGCCGAGATCGCCGCCGAGTTCCTGCCGCCGGGCGTGCTCAACGTCGTTTGCGGCGACCGCGACACCGGCCGCGCCCTGGTCGCACACCCCACGCCGCAGCTGGTGTCCATCACCGGGTCCACCCGGGCCGGCATGGAGGTCGCCGCCGCGGCCGCCGCCGACCTCAAGAAGGTGCACCTCGAGCTCGGCGGCAAGGCCCCGGTGATCGTCTTCGAGGACGTCGACGTCGAGGCGGCCGCCGCGGTCATCGCCGGCGCCGGCTACTTCAACGCCGGGCAGGACTGCACCGCGGCCACACGGGTCCTTGTCGACGCCCGGATCGCCGCCGACTTCACCGCCGCGCTCGCCGCCGCGGCCAAGCAGACCCGGGTCGGCGGCCCCGCCGACCCGGACGCCTACTTCGGGCCGGTCAACAACGCCGCCCAGCTGGCGCGGGTCCGCGGCTTCCTGGACCGGGCGCCCGACCACGCGCGGATCGTCACCGGCGGCGGGCGGGTCGGCGACCGCGGCTACTTCGTCGAGCCGACCGTCGTCGCCGGCCTGCTACAGACCGACGAGATGATCCAGGACGAGGTCTTCGGCCCCGTCATCACCGTCCAGGAGTTCACCGGCGAGGACGCCGCCGTCCGGTGGGCCAACGACGTGCGTTTCGGGCTCAGCGCGAGCGTGTGGACGCGCGACCACGGCCGGGCCATGCGGGTCACGCGCCGGCTGAACTTCGGCGCCGTGTGGATCAATACCCATCTGCCCTTCGTGTCCGAGATGCCGCACGGCGGCTTCGGCCACTCCGGGTACGGCAAGGACCTCTCGATGTACGGCTTCGAGGAATACACCCGGATCAAACACGTGATGAGCCACCTCGGCTGAGAGGTACGAATGTCCATCGTGAACGAAGACCCCGGCGACGACGTCGCCCGGCCCGCGATCGAACTGGCCGGCGTCCACAAGGAGTACCTGTCGCACGGCGAGAAGGTGCAGGCCGTGCGCCGCCTGGACCTGGCCATCGCCTCCGGCGAGTTCTTCTCCCTGCTCGGACCCTCCGGCTGCGGCAAGACCACCACGATGCGGATGATCGCCGGCTTCGAGGAGCCCACCGGCGGCACGGTGTTCCTCGACGGCAAGGACGTCACCCGGGTCACACCGAACAAGCGCGACGTCAACATGGTCTTCCAGTCCTACGCGCTCTTCCCGCACCTGAACGCGTACCAGAACGTGTCCTTCGGGTTGGAGCGCAAGAAGGTCGCCAAGGGCGAGATCCACCGCCGGGTCGGCGAGATCATGGAGATCGTCTCGCTGACCGGCATGGAGAAGCGGGCGCCGCGGGAGATGTCGGGCGGGCAGCAGCAGCGCGTCGCCCTGGCCCGGGCGCTCGTCAACCGGCCGCGGGCGCTGCTGCTCGACGAGCCGCTCGGCGCGCTCGACCTCAAGCTGCGCCAGCAGATGCAGGTCGAGCTCAAGCGCATCCAGCGCGAGGTGGGCATCACGTTCGTCTACGTGACGCACGACCAGGGCGAGGCGCTGACGATGTCCGACCGGATCGCGGTCATGGACGCCGGGCGCATCGAGCAGCTCGGCACGCCGCGCGAGATCTACGAGCGGCCGGCCACCCGGTTCGTCGCCGGCTTCATCGGTACGTCGAACCTGCTCGACGGCACCGTCGAGAGCATCGCGGACGGCGTGGCCGTGCTGGCGTACGGCGAGGGCGAACGGGTACTGGTTCCGGTGTCCGGCGCGATGGCGACCGGCGACGAGATCGAGGTGTCGGTCCGGCCCGAGAAGATCGACCTGTCGCAGGCCGCGCCGACGGGCACGGGCGACAGCGTGCTCACCGGCGTCGTCACCGACGTGGTCTACCACGGCACCTCGACCAACTACACCGTCAAGACCTCCGTCGGCCCCGACCTCGTGGTCTTCGACCAGAACGCGTACTCCGCCGAAGACCTGGCCGGTCCCGGCGACCGGGTGTTCCTCACCTGGAGTCCCCAGCACTCGTACCCGATCGGAGTCTGATGAGTCAGCCGTTCTCCCCCGACCCCGCCCTGATCCGCGGGATGACCCAGCGGCGGCTCGGCCGGCGTGACGCCCTGCGCCTGACCGGTCTGGCGGCGTTCGGTACGGCGCTGTCCGCCTGCGGCGTCAAGGGCACCGGTCAGTCGACCCAGAGCGCGCCGCCACCCGACGCCGTCGCCAAGTACTGGGCCGGCAAGACCAGCACCGGCACGCTGAACTTCGCCAACTGGCCGCTCTACATGGACCCCAAGCAGCCCGAGCTCAAGAAGTTCACCGCGGCCACCGGGGTCAAGGTGAACTACCAGGAGGTCATCCAGGAGATGGGGCCCTGGTTCGCCAAGGTCCAGCCGCAGCTCGCCGCCGGCCAGTCCATCGGCTACGACCTGATGGTCATCACCAACGGCATCCAGTTCAAGCAGTTCGTCGACTCGGGCTTCCTCGCGCCGCTGGACCACTCGAAGCTGCCGAACTACGTGGCCAACGCCGACAAGGCGTACTCGAACGAGGCCTTCGACAAGGGCAACGTCTACACCGTCCCGTGGACCTCCGGGATGACCGGCATCGCGTACGACCCGAAGAAGGTCAGCCGGCCCATCACCAAGCTCGCCGACCTCTGGGACCCGGCGTTCAAGGGCAAGGTCGGCATGTTCTCCGACACCCAGGAGCTGGGCAACTTCGGCATGATGGCGGCCGGCATCAAACCCGGTGAGTCGACGCCGGACGACTGGCGCAAGGCCGCCGACAAGCTCAAGGAGCAGAAGAGCGCCGGCATGGTCCGCAACTACTACGACCAGAGCTACATCGACGCGCTCGGCAAGGGCGAGGTCTGGATCACCCAGGCCTGGTCCGGCGACGTATTCCAGAAGAACGTCTCCGACGGAACGGACTTCAAGTTCGTCATCCCGCAGGAGGGCGGCACCCTCTGGACCGACAACTTCGCGATCCCGGTGACGGCGCAGAACCCGCTCGACGCGATCAAGTTGATTGACTTCTTCTACGAGGTCGAGAACGCGGCGACGCTGGCCGAGTACATCAACTTCGTCTGCCCGGTGCCGGCCGCGCAGGAGCAGATCAAGAAGGACGCGGCCAAGCTCTCCGGCGACGACAAGGCCGCCATGGAGGCCGTCGCCGTCAGCCCGCTGGTCTTCCCCGCACCGACCGACTACGCGAACCTGCACTACTACCGGGACTTCAAGACGGTCGCCGAGCAGCAGGAGTACCAGAGCATCTTCGAACCGATCGTGCTGGCCTGACGCCGTGTCCAGTACTCGGCGCGTGCTGGCGCCCTACCTGCAGATCCTGCCGGGCGGCCTGTGGCTGCTGCTCTTCTTCGTGATACCGATGGTGACGATGCTGTCCCTGTCGTTGCAGGAGGGCGACATCGTCTCCGGGTACGTCTTCACCGGCCACTGGCAGACCTACGTCGACGCGATCACGAACTACCGCGTCCAGCTGGTGCGCTCGCTGATCTACGGGGCGATCACCACGATCGTGCTGATCGTGGTGGCCTTCCCGGTCGCGTACTGGATCGCCTTCTACGGCGGTCGCCGCAAGCCGACCTACCTCTTCCTGCTGTTGCTGCCGTTCTTCGTCTCCTTCGTGCTGCGGACCATCTCGTGGCGGCAGATCCTCACCGACGAGGGCATGCTGCTCGGTCCGCTCAAGCAGATCGGGCTGCTGCCCGAGACATTCCACATCCTCGGTACGCCGGCAGCGGTGATCGGCGGCCTGGTGTACAACTTCGTGCCGTTCATGGTGCTGCCGATCTACGTGGCGCTGGAGCGCATCGACCCGCGCGTCGTCGAGGCCGCCCGGGACCTGTACGCCGACCCGGCCACCGCCTTCCGCAAGGTGATCTTCCCGCTGGCGCTGCCCGGCGTCTTCGCCGGCGTGCTGATGACCTTCGTGCCGGCCAGCTCCGACTACGTCAACTCGGCCGTGCTGGGCAGCTCGACGACCACGATGATCGGCCAGGTCATCCAGTCGCAGTACCTGGTCAGCTCCAACTACCCGACGGCATCCGCCCTGTCCTTCACGCTGATGGCGGTGCTGCTGATCGGCGTCTTCGCCTACGCCAAGGCGCTGGGCACGGAGGATGTCATGAAGGTGGCGGCACGATGACGACCCCGATCGCTTCCCGCGGGCCGAGGATCAGCGGCGGCCGGGCGCTGCACATCTACACGTGGGTGATCATCGCGTGGCTCACGCTGCCGGTGCTCATCATGATCCTGTTCGGCTTCAACGACACGCAGGGCCGCTACAACCAGACCTGGGAGGGCTTCACCCTCAAGTGGTACGGCCAGGTCTTCGCCCTCGACGAGCTGACCAAGGCGCTGGTGATCTCCCTGGTGGTTGCCGTGGTGACCGCGGTCGTCGCCGGCGCGCTCGGCACCGGCGTCGGGTACGCGCTCGGCCGGCACCGGTTCCGCGGCTCGGGCACGGTCAACCTGGTCATGTTCGCCACGATGTCCTCGCCGGAGCTCGTGATGGGCGCCTCGCTGCTGACCCTCTTCGTGTCGCTCGGCGCCGGCCTCGGCGTCACGACGATCACGATCGCGCACATCATGTTCTCGATCTCGTTCGTCGCGGTCGTGGTGCGGGCCCGGGTGCTGACCCTGGACCGCTCGATCGAGGAGGCCGCCGCCGACCTGGGCGCGAGCCCGTGGACGACGTTCTGGCGTATCACCTTCCCGATCATCCTGCCCGCCGTCGCCTCCGGCATGATGCTGGCCTTCGCCCTGTCGATCGACGACTTCGTGGTCTCCAACTTCACCGCGGGCACCACCGTCACGTTCCCGCTGTGGATCTGGGGCGCCACCCGGGTCGGCCTGCCGCCGCAGGTAAACGTCATGGGCACGCTGATCTTCATGGCGGGCGTGGTCATCGCGGTGGTGACCAGCATCCGGTCCCGGCCGGGCCGGCGTCGCTGATCATGGCGAACCGGTCGCTCGCCGACGCGGTGCCCGAGCCGTACTGGCTCGGCCAGGCCGGCGCGCCCGCGGCCGCGGAACCCCTGCACAGCGTCGAGTCCGCGGACCTGGCGGTGGTCGGCGCCGGCTACAGCGGGCTGTGGACGGCGCTGCTCGCCAAGGAACGCGACCCCGGGCGCGACGTGGTGATCGTCGAGGCGGGCACGGCCGGCTGGGCGGCGTCCGGGCGCAACGGCGGCTTCTGCTCGGCGAGCCTCACCCACGGGTTCGACAACGGGCTGAGCCGGTTCCCCGACGAGATGGACACCCTGGAGCGGCTGGGGCGCCGCAACCTCGACGAGATCGAGGAGACCGTCGCTCGGTACGGGATCGAGTGCGAC
Organism: Amorphoplanes digitatis; assembly: GCF_014205335.1. NCBI lineage: Bacteria > Bacillati > Actinomycetota > Actinomycetes > Micromonosporales > Micromonosporaceae > Actinoplanes > Actinoplanes digitatis. Next base: position 7,642,267 of record NZ_JACHNH010000001.1, read on the forward strand.
TTCGCCCGTACCGGTGAGCTGCTTGTCGCCACGGCCGAGTGGCAGCTGCGGGAGCTGACCGCGTACCACGACGAGGCGGCGGCCCGCGGCCTTGACGTGCGGCTGCTGGACCGGGAGCAGACGCGGGCCGAGGTCGGCTCGCCCACCTACCTCGGCGGGGTCTGGGACCGCGCGGGCTGCGCGATGATCGACCCGGCCCGGCTGGTCTGGGGCCTGCGCCGGGCGTGCCTCGACCTCGGCGTGCGCATCTACGAGAACTCACCCGTCGAGCGGATCACCACGGCGCGGGGCGGGCTGCGCCTGCACACCTGGCGGGGCCGGGTCGACGCGGCGCAGGTCGCGCTGGCCACCGGGGCGCACGCCGGCCTGCTGCGCCGGCTGCACCACTACGTCGTGCCGATCTACGACTACGCGCTCATGACCGAGCCGCTGACCGCCGACCGGCTGGCGGCGATCGGGTGGCGGAACCGGCAGGGCGTCGGCGACGGCGGCAACCAGTTCCACTACTACCGGCTCACCGCCGACAACCGGATCCTCTGGGGCGGTTACGACGCCATCTACTACTCCGGCGGGCGGATCAGCCCGGAACGCGACCAGCGCGAGTCGACCTTCGCCGTGCTCGCCGACCATTTCGCCGAGACCTTCCCGCAGCTCGCGGACGTGCGTTTCACCCACAAATGGGGCGGCGTCATCGACACGTGCAGCCGGTTCAGCAGCTTCTTCGGTACGGCGTACGGCGGGCGGCTGGCGTACGCGGCCGGCTACACGGGCCTCGGCGTCGGCGCCACCCGCTTCGGCGCGAACGTGATGCTTGACCTGCTCGCGAACCGGCCGACCGAGCTGACCGAGCTGAAGATGGTGCGCCGCAAGCCGATCCCGTTCCCGCCGGAGCCGGTCCGCACCGGTGTGATCGAGCTGACCCGCTGGTCGATCGCCCGGGCGGACCGCCACGAGGGCCGCCGCAACGTCTGGCTGCGCACCCTGGACCGGGTCGGTCTCGGCTTCGACTCCTGATCATCCGGACCGAACAGCCGATGGGATACCCACCCATCGGCCGCAACCTGTCTCACACTGCCCTGCAGAAATCACCCGCACCAGGCACGATGCCTCTGGCACGTCAATCAAGGGGGTTGTACCGGGGTGGCACAGATCCATCATTTCGAACACGGCTGGATCACTCCGACCGTGAGCTACACGCTGTCCGTGCTCGGCTCGCTGCTCGGGCTGATCTGCGCGTCGCGGGTGCGTACGGCGCACAGCGCGGGCTGGCGTACGTGGTGGCTCACGCTCGCCGCGGTGGCGATCGGCGGCACCGGAATCTGGACCATGCACTTCGTCGCGATGCTCGGCTTCAGCGTCACCGGCATGCCGATCCGCTACGACGTGACCGTGACCGCCCTGAGCGCGGTCCTCGCGATCGCGGCCGTGGGCATCGGCCTGTTCATCGTCGCCCGCGGCACCAGGACGCACGCCGTCCGCTTCATCATCGGCGGCCTCTTCGCCGGCCTCGGCGTCGCCGCGATGCACTTCACCGGCATGTACGCGATGCGCCTCGACGGCACCATCGAGTACCTGACCAGCCGCGTCGTGGCCGCCGTGATCATCGCGGTGGTGGCGGCGACGGTGGCGCTGTGGCTCGCCATGACCGTGCGGCGCCCGTCGGCCATTGTGGCCTCCGCGCTGGTCATGGGCGTCGCGGTCAACGGCATGCACTTCACCGGCATGTCCGCGATGTCCGTGCGGCCGACCGCCGTCGGCCTCGACCCGCCGACCGGCGCGACCGCCGGCACGCTGCTCATCCCGATCGGACTCGCGGTCATCTTCGGCGTCCTCGGCCTGGCCTACGCCCTGATGGCGGCCCCGACCGACGAGGACCGGGCGGCCGCGGCCTACCTGGCCTCGCGGCTGGAGCAGACCGGGGCCGGCGCCCCGCAGGTTCCGGCGCCGCGGGCGGGCAGCCTGCGCACGCCGACGACCAGCACGGCCTGGACCTTCCGGGACCGCACGAACCAGTAGACCCGCGCCGGGGCTAGGTGTGATGTCCGGCCAGGTTGTTCAACCTGGTGATGGGTGGCAGGCCGCCGATGGCGGTGTGGGGTCGGTGGTGGTTGTAGTCGTGCAGGAACGCGGGTAGGGCGGCTCGGCGGGTCTTTTCGCTGGTGTAGAGCTTGGCGTGGGCCCAGCCGTCGGCCAGGGTGCGGTGGAAGCGTTCGATCTTTCCGTTGGTCTGGGGCCGGTAGGGGCGAGTCTTCTTCACGGTGACGCCGAGCTCGGCGCAGGTGTCGCGCCAGAGGTCTGATTTGTAGGCCGAGCCGTTGTCGGACAGCACCCGGACAGTGGTGACGCCGCGCTGGGCGAACCAAGCCACGGCGCGGCGTAGCACGCCGGTGGCGGTGGTGGCGGTTTCGTCGTCGTGGATTTCGGCGTAGGCGACGCGGGAGTGGTCGTCGATGACGGTGTGCACGAACGCGGTGCCGATACGCGGTTCGTAGTCGCCGCGGCGTTGGCCGGTGCGTCGGGCGGTGGCTTGGCGGTTGTGGTCGCCGGCGGTGCGGCCGAGGAAGCGGTGCCCGCCACCGTCGGGGATGTTGCCGAGTTTTTGACGTCGACGTGCAGCATGTCGCCGGGTGCGGGGTGTTCGTAGCGGCGGATCGGCTCGCCGGTGCCGCGGTCGAGGTGGGAGAGCCGGTTGGCCCGGTGGCGGGTCAGGATGGTGTGCACGGTGGAGGCGGCCAGGCCGATCTGGCCGGCGATCGGGACCGGTCCCCAGCGTCGTTTACGGCGTAGGTGCAGGATTTTGCGTACGACGGGTGCCGGGGTCTGGTTCGGTTGCCGGCGTGGGCGTGACGAGCGGTCGTGCAGGCCTGCTTCGCCTTCGGCGCGGTAGCGGTCGGCCCACTTGTTCGCGGTGCGCCAGGAGACGTCATAGCGTTCCGCTGCCCGTGCGGGCGACCAACCGTGGTCGACGACAAGACGCGCCAGCCGCAATCGTGCTCGTACGGTCAAGGCGGCGTTAGCGTGGGACATGAGGGCCTCCGGCCTGGTCAGTGGTGGTCTTAGCAGCTCCACTGCACCGCTGGAGGCCCTCATCCGTTCACGGGATCAGACCTACATCCTCAGATCGAGTGGTCACACTTCCTCGACCAACGTCCCCGAACATCACAGCTAGGGCCGGTTTCCGTCCCTTGCGCCCGCCGCCCTGAACCGCCAGAAGGCAAGGCTGTTGCGGGTGGTCCGGGTATCCGGATGGTCGAGGCCGAGCACCCGCACCCGGTCGGCGAGCAGCACCTCGAACGCGGCGGCCGCACCGGCCGCGTCCCCCGCGTCGCCCCGCCGCCCGGCCAGGTTGTGGCGGGTGGTCAGGGTGTCCGGGTGATCCGGGCCGAGCACCCGCAGGCAGTCGGCGAGCAGCGACTCGAACGCGGCGGCCGCACCGGCCGCGTCGCCCGCGTCGCCCCGCCACCGGGCCAGGTTGTGGCGGGCGGCCAGGGTGTGCGGGTGGTCCGGGCCGAGCACCCGCAGGTAATCGGCGAGCAGCGATTCGAACCCCGCGGCGGCAGCGGCCGGATCCCCCGCCACACTCCGCCAGTAGGCGAGGTTGTGGCGGGTGGCCAGGGTGTCAGGGTGGTCCGGGCCGAGCACCCGCAGGTAGTCGGCCTGCAATGACTCGAGCACGTCGGCGGCACCGGCCGCGTCCCCCGCCGCGCCGCGCCACCGGGCGAGGTTATGGCGGTTGGCCAGGGTGTGCGGGTGGTCCGGGCCGAGCACCCGCAGGTAGTCCGCCAGCAACGACTCGAACGCGGCGGCCGCACCGACCGGATCCCCGGCCGCGCTCCGCCAGTAGGCGAGGTTGCTGCGGGTGGCCAGCGTGTCCGGGTGATCCGGGCCGAGCACCCGCAGGTAGTCCGCCAGCAACGACTCGGACGCGGCGGCGGCACCGGCCACATCCCCCGCCGCACCCTGCCACCGGGCGAGGCTGTCGCGGTTGGCCAGGGCATGCGGGTGGTCCGGGCCGAGCTCCCGCACGCTGTCGGCGTGCAGTTGCTGGAAGTGGTCGCGGGCGGCGGCGACCAGGCCCATGTCGCCGAGACTCCGGCCGGTGCGGAACAGCACCGCGTGGGTGCCGGCGCCGCCGTCGAGGGTCTGCCACAGGCGGCCGCCGGTGACGGCGGTCAGGGTGGTGGTGTTGGCGCGGAACAGCTGCCCGAGCCGGGCGGTGGCGGCGTCGCGTTCGATGTCGGGCCACAACTGGAGCAGGGCGTCGGCGGCGGTGTGCGTCAGCGCGGGCCACTGTTGTTCCGGGGTGGCTTCGCGGACGACACGTTGGACCAGGGCATGCACCCGCAGCAGTGATTCGCCAAGGTCGGGGTCGCTTGTGGTGTCGGCGAGACCCAGCCGGTACAGGGCACGCACCGCGTCATGTGCGTCGTCGCCGTCCACGTCACGGCCGAGACGGCCCCGGAAGTAGCCGAGCATCGCACCGGCGGTGAAGACGCTGATGGGGATGCCGTTGGGGTCCAGGATCGCGGCCAGTTGCAGCACCACACCGGCGAGCCCACCGGTATCGGTGTCGGCCAGCTCGATCGACAGACCCCACGTCTCGGCGACGGCCCGCTGCTGCCCGTCCGGCAACGCGGCGGGATGCAGCCCGTCGAGGTTCCGCTTGCGCAGCCGCAGCCGATAACCGGCACAGGTCAGATCCTGGTCACGGATGTAGGTCGCCGCCTGCGCCAAGGCCAGCGGGAGGAACCCGAGGTCGGCGGCCAACTGTTCCGCCTCATCCAGCCGGTGCGGGCTGTCCCCGAGCCGTCCCCGCAGATAGTCGACGGCCTCCTGCGTGGTGAAGATGCCGACGTCGACCAGACGCCGCCCGTCGAGCAACGCCGTGTCCCGGCGGCGAGTGGTCACCACCGTGCGCCCGGACGCCGTGTCGGGCGGCCACAACCCGGCCAGGTCCTGCGGATCGGCGACGTCATCGAGGACCACCAGCCACCGCCGGCCGGTACCGGCCAGCCAGGCCAGCAACCGCTGCGCCGCCCGCGCCGGGTCCGAGTCCTCCGCACCGGTGACATCCGCCGCCACCTGCGCATAGGTGTTCACCACGTTGTCGCGGCTGCCGGCGGTCACCCACACCAGCAGATCCACCGTCCTTGCCTGCCACAGGTGCTCGGCCAGGTTCGCCGCCAGCTGGGTCTTGCCGACCCCGCCCATCCCGGCCAGGACCTGACACACCACCGCCGTGCCCCCGCCGACGGCCGCGTCCGCCAGCAGATCATCGGCCGGGCGCCGCTGCCGCTGATGAGCCAGCCGGGGCACCGCACCCACCCGGCACGGCCAGGTCACCTCCAGCCGCCGCCCGAAGTAGTTGTGCTGGACGTTGCCGTCACCGGCCTGCACACCCTTGGCGCGCGCGGCGTTCACCGAGCCGGCCGGGCCGTCCCTGGCATCGCGCGAGGCCTCCATCAGAGGGCCGGATCAGTTGAAGGTGTTGGTCTGGGTGTTGTGGTCCCCGACCTGCACGCCCTTGGCGTGCGAGGCATCCACCTGGACGGTTTGACCCCCGGCCGCGCCGGCCAGGGTGAGCAGCTCCCGCGCGGCCGCGAGAACCTGCTCGTCGGTCGCCGCGCCCGAGTCCCGCAGGTCCTGGCCGATGCTGGTCTGCCACACCCCGGGCTCGGTCTCCTCGGCCTCCAACGCCGCCCGCGCCGTCTCACGGCCGGTGAACCGGCGCCGGATCAACGCCTTCAGCAACCCGTAGGCGTCCTTGACGGCATCGGTCGCGGTGCCGGACACGCCCGCGGTCGCCCCGGCCGCCAACGCCGCCACGATCACATCCACCATGGGCCGCCACCCCCTAATTGATCACCACGCGCTGCGAGAGCAACACGCAGAGTCGCAGACTAACGGGCCGCGGCAAACCACACGACACCCAGACAGTCCGCATCCGAGTTCGACAGGGCCGAACGACGCAGGCCCCGACCGCTTTCGCGGCCGAGGCCTGTGCTCTTTCGTTCTCTTGGGGTGATCGACGGGACTTGAACCCGCGGCCCCCGGGACCACAACCCGGTGCTCTACCAGCTGAGCTACGACCACCATGCCGCCTCGCCGTGGAAGGACCTCCGCGGCGGGTGCCGGACAAGCATAGCGGCAACACCCGCCCGGTCGTCGACCGGGTTACCGTGCGGCGCGCCCCGACGTTTCGGCTACAACTCGGCGGCGATGGCGCGGGCCTGGTCGACGTCCGGGCCGGGCAGCGGGACGAAGACGGTGCGGCGGTAATACTCCAGCTCGCGGATGCTCTCGCGGATGTCGGCCAGGGCGCGGTGCGCCAGGCCCTTCTGCGGCTGGCCGAAGTACACCCGCGGGTACCAGCGGCGGGTCAGCTCCTTGATCGATGAGACATCGATCATCCGGTAGTGCAGGAAGTCGTCGAGCGCCGGCATGTCGCGGGCGAGGAAGCCCCGGTCGGTGGCGATCGAATTGCCGCACAGCGGGGCGGTGCGCGGATTCGGCACGAACTCCCTGATGTACGTCAGGACGGCGTCCTCGGCCTCGGCCATGGTGACCGTCGACCGGCGCACCTCGTCGGTGAGGCCCGACTTGGCGTGCATCTCGCGCACCACCTCGGGCATCGCGTCGAGGGCCGCGTCGTCGGCGTGAATGACGAGGTCGACACCCTCGCCGAGAATTTCGAGATCGGGCCCGGTCACCAGGGCGGCCACCTCGATCAGGGCGTCCTTGCCCAGGTCGAGACCCGTCATCTCACAGTCCATCCACACCAGAAGATCCGCCACAGGGCCAGCCTACGCGTCGCGTGGACGGCGCGCCGCCGCGTCTGCTCGGCACACCCGCGCGGGCGCAACACCCGCACGGGGCCGTATTCGGGATAGGGCTACCCAGTTCCGCCTAGGAGGGTTTAAACTGTTCTTAACGGACGAAACCCCCTATCGGTTACTCCGTTCCCCCGGTAAAGGGCCCTCCGCGTCGGCAGCGCGGAGGGCCCTTTCGGTAGTTGTGGCGGGCGGCCGCGGCTTGGCGTGGTGGTGTGCCGCGGCCGCCCGGGTCTTCGCCGGCTACTCCTCGGTGGACTGCTGGCGCGGGCCGCCCTTGCGGGGCGGGCGGGTGAGCTTGATCGGCGGCACCTGGGTCGCGGGATCGGGCGTGGGCAGGCCGGAGGCGGTGGTGGCGCGCCGGCGGCGGGCCGCGGAGTCGCCGCCGAGCAGCTCGGCGACCTCCGCCTTGTAGTTGCCCAGGCTGGACAGGGCGCCGCCGGTTCGGCGCGCCGCAGCAGGCTTGGCGTCGGCGTCCGCCTTGGCCTTCGCCGCCTGGGCGCCGGCCTGGTCGGCCGACTGTGCCCCGACCGTCGTCTTCCGCGGCTCGACCGTCCTCGGCGACTCGTTCGTCGTCTTCGGCGACTCGTTCGTCGTCTTCGGCGACTCGTTCGTGGTCTTCAGCGGCTCGTTCGTGGTCTTCAGCGGCTGGGTCGTGGTCTTCGGCGGCTGGGTCGTCGTCTTCGGCGGCTCGGCCATCGGGCGGAGGCTGGCGTTGCGCTGTCCGGCGATGCGCGGGTCGGCCTTGGGTGCGGGACGGACGGCTTCGGCGGTCGCGCTGGGCGGGTTCACCGGCCGGGCCGACGGGTGCTGGACGTCGCGCCGCGGCTCGGCCGCCGAGGTCGAGCGTGGTGCGGCCGGGCTCGAGGAGCGGATCACGGCGGGGCCGCGGGCGGCCTGGGACGGCTCGCGGTCCGGATCCGTCGGCCGGGACGGGCCGGGCACCGAGGGCCGGGGCACGGGTGGGCTGGTCGGCGGCGTCGGGCTGGGCTCGGTGGGCGCCGGGCGGGTCGGCGTCGGCGCCGTGTTCCGCGCCGCGCCGGCCGGCGTCGCGGCCTTCGCGGCGGTCGGCGGCGGGGGCGCGACCGGCGCGGCGGCCTTCGCGGTGGCCGGCGGCGTGGCGGCGGCCTTCATGACGGGCGGCGCCGGGGTGACCGCCTTGCCGCCGGACGGAGCCGGGGTGGCCGTCCTGGCGCTGGCAGGAGTCGGGGCGGTCGTCCTGGCGCCCGACGGGGCGGCCTTGCCACCGGACGGAGCCGGGGTGGCCGTCCTGGCGCCGGACGGAGCCGGGGTGGCCGCCTTGCCGGCCGAACCGGGCGAGGGCGGCGCGACGTGGTGCGGGGCGGCCGGGTTGCTCTGCCCGCCCGACCTGCTCGGGCCGGTCGACTGGGCCGGGGCCGACGGGGCCCCGGTCGGCTGTGCCGGTGCCGACGGGGCGGCAGGGCTCGCGGCGCGCGCCGTGGCCGGAGCCGCCGATCCGGGCGTGCCCGCGGCGGTACCGGCCGGGGGCGGCGTCTTCGTGGCCGCCGTGACGCGGGCCGGTGTGGCCGGGGTCGGCCGGTTCGGGTCGGGCTTCGGGGCCTGCCGCTCCGCCGGGACGGCCGGCGGACGGTCCTCGCCGGACCCGCCCGGCCTGGGCGGCGTGCCGCCGGCCGGGGTGGCACCCCGCGCCGGACCGGCCGCCGAGGACTGCGCCGGTGGCCGCGAGGCCGCGGCGGGTGGGGCAACGGTCCCGGTCGGCTGGGGCTCTTCGCGGGTCAACGGCTTGTCGTCGGCCCGGCGCGCGCCGGCCGCTGGGGCCGGGTCCTTCGCCGGGTCCTTGGCCGGGGCCTTCGGCAGGCCGATGCGACCCGAGTCCGCCCGGGTCAGGCCGGTGGCCGCCCAGCCCTGCGTGGCGGAGCCGCCGAACAGGGCGTTCCTCGGTGTCGCGGCGGCGGGCCGGGCGGCCTTCGCCGCCGCGGTGGCGCCGGCCGCCTCTCCGGAGACGGCGGCGGCGCTGTCGCCACCGAACGGGGTGGCGTCCTTCGGCCTGGCCGCGGCGCCCCGAGGCGCGGCGGACGCACCGTCGGCGGCAGCCCGCGCGGCAGCACCAACGCCCTCGGCGGCAGGCCGCGACGCGGCACCCTCGGCTGCGGGCCGCGACGCGACGCCCTCGGCACCGGCACCGGCACCGGCACCGGCACCGGGCCGCGAACTTGCGGCGATTCGAGAAGTCGCGGACGTGGCCGACCCGGCCTTGGCCGCGGCCTCCCTGGCCGCGGACGGCCCGGTCGTGACGTCGGTCTGTGCCGCGGTCTGTGCCGCGGCCTGGGCGGCGGCCTGGGCGGCGGCGCCGGAGACCGGCTGTAGGCGCGCGGCTACGGCGGCGATGACGTTCGGCTCTTCGGACTTCGCGGCCGTGGCGCTCCGTCCCGGGCTTCCCGCCGCCGGGGCTCCGGCGGCGAGGTTCCGACCCGGCACCGCCTCGACCGCGGCGCCGGCCGCATCCGATCCGGCTGCTTTCCCGGCCGCAGCGGCCGGGACGGCCGGAGTCGCAGGGGCCGACTTGTTCGCGGCGACGTCAACCGTCGGCGAACCCGACTTGGCAGTCCCGGCCGCCGAGGAACCAGCCTTGGCAACGTCAGCCACCGGCGAACCCGACTTGGCAGCCGCGGCCGCCGAGGAGCCGGCCATGGCAACGTCAGCCACCGGCGAACCCGACTTGGCAGCCGCGGCCGCCGAGGAACCAGCCATGGCAACGTCAGCCACCGGCGAACCCGACTTGGCGACTTCAGCCGCCGGCGAACCCGACTTGGCAGCCGCGGCAGCAGGGGTGCCGGTCTTGGCAGCGGTCTTCGTCCGCGCCGGCTCGGCACCGGTCGGGACGGATCCGGATCCGGTGGCATTGCCGGCAGCCACCACGTCGCCGGCGTCCGGCGCCGGGGTGGTCGCGGCGGCCGCGTCCGGGCCGGAGGTCTTCACAGGAGAGCCGTCCGATGCCGTGGCGGTGGCCGGCTTTCGGGAGGCGCTGAGCGCCGCCTCCGCGAGCGCCTCGGCCTCGCGGGCGCGGACGGCGGCCGTCTCCGCCACCCACGCGCCCACCGCGGACGCCTGGAAGATCGGCAGATCGGTCGGCTGCGGCGCCGGACGGCGCCGTCCCGGGCGGTCGGCCATCCGGCCGAACAGCGGATCCACGGGCGAGATCTGTAGCGCCGACTCCCCCGTGGACTCCGGCACCGAGTCGGCCGCGATCAGGCTGAGCGGTTCACCCGGCGCCGGAGAGACAGCGGCGGCAGGCGCGGCAGCCTCGGCCGGAGAGATGGCGGCCGGTGCGACCGGGGTCGAGGTCGAGGTCGAGGTCTCCGCACCGGAAACCGGCGCCGTCGGCATCGGGATGACCGCGCCACGACCGGACGAGGACGAGGACGACGGCGAGGACGAGGACGGCGGCCATACCGGCGGCCGGGAGCGCGGCTGCGAATCGGCGAGGGTGCGCGGCCGGTGCGTGCCCGCGTGGCGCCCGCCGCCCGTGCGGCTCAGCGGCAGCGGAGCGCCGATCGCCTGCATCAGGTCGGGTACCTGGCTCGGCTCCACGATGTAGACCACCTCGCGGCGCCGGGACGGCCAGCCCAGCACGATCATGCCGACCATCACCAGCAGGCTGCCCAGGATCAGCAGGGCCCAGGTCACCTGGTTCAGCCACGCCGGCACGACGGCCGCCGTGGCCTCCAGGCGGACGCCCGGCTGTGCCGCCTGGTTCATCACCACCAGGCTGTACCCGGTGCCGCGCAGCGCCGCCGGCTTCCAGTCCAGGGTGCCGAGACCCGACTCCAGCCAGAACGTCTGGCGGTCGGGAAGCTGCTCCGGTGCGACCGTTCCGGGGCGCAGGTCGAAGGTCACCGGAAGCGCGCCCGTGCCGAGGTCGATCGAGGCGACCGCGATCTGCGGCACGTCGGCCAGGTAGCGGCTCACGTCGGCCGCCGGGGCGATGCCGATGAACGCCGGTGCGTCGCCGGACTCCGCGGTCAGGCGCAGGCGGGTGTCGCGGAGGCGGGCGAACGGCGCGTCGTTCTCGAGCAGGCCGTCGACATCGTCCACCACGACGGCATAGCCGGACGTGGCCACACGCTGCATGTCGCCCGTGAAGGCGCCGTCCGGGTCCCGGTGCTGCATGGCGACCCAGAATGCGGCGCCCGCCAGCAGCGTCGGTAGCCCGACGGTCAGCAACAGCATGCCGAGGATCGTGCGGAACACCCGCATCGCGATCTCCCTCTTCTCGGTGGTACTGGGCAGACCATACAGACCTAAATAACCCAAAATGGATAAATGGTTAGTTAGGCCCCGAGAGGTATGACGATGGCCCGGTCTGCTGACGCAGACCGGGCCATCAGGGAGTTCGCGAGCTAGGAAATCTTGGCCGTCATCGTCAGCGTGGACTGGTCGATCTCACTGGTACGCACGGTGAACTTGAGCGTCCACTCCCCCGCGGCCGGCAGCGCGATGTCCCCGATCGCGTGGAAGTCGGTGATCCTCAGCAGCGGCACCTCGATCGGCTCGATCCCCTTGGCCGGCAGCGCGGCGGTGGCCGTCCACTCCACGACCGGCAGCGGCTTGCCGTCCAGCGTGTACGCGTACAGGTGCAGGGAGTTGTTGCCGACGGTCGCCGGGAACACGTCCACCTGAAGCGACACCGAGTCGTCCGCGACGGTCTGCGAGATCGTCGTGGACGTGCCGGCGCTCTCGGCCGCGCTGGCCGTACGCGGTGGCGGGATCTGCACGAGCGCGGCGGTCACGCCCAGCACGACCGCCGTGACGGCCAGCTCGGCGATCACCACGCGGCGCAGCGGCCCGGGCCCGGACTCGGCCCGGCGGCTGCGGACCAGCTTGCGCGAGTAGGCCGCCATCCCGATCACCACGGCGGCCAGCGCGATCTTCACCAGGATGAGCCGGCCGTAGGTGCTCTCGACGAGGCCCTCGAACGAGGCGACCTCGATCAGCGCCTGCACCGAGCCGGCGATGATCAGCGCGGCCACCGCGGTCGCGGCCCAGCGCGACCAGATCGGCAGGATCGCGCCCAGCTCGCGCTCGTCGGCCAGGCGCAGCAGGTAGCCGACGAGCATGACCAGCCCGCCCAGCCAGACCGCCATTGCGCCCAGATGGATCGCGTCCACCACGACGGAGACGCCGGCGACCGGGGACGCGGTCGGGTGCCCGGTCAGCGGCCACGTCGCCAGCGCCGCCACCCCGAGCACGCCGAGCAGCGCCAGGTCGGCCTTGGACCCGCCGCCCTCGCCGTTCAGCAGCGGGCGCAGCAGGAACGCCGCCGCGACCACGACGCCGAGCCGCACGAGCATTACCGCGCCGAACGTGCTGCCGAGCACGTCCCGCAGGTCCGCGCCGCTGACCTCGAACAGCCCCGATCCGGTCGTGTACGGCGCCTGCAACCAGAGCGCCAGCACCGTGCTGCCGACGACCAGCCCGATACCGGTCCAGACGAGCCGGGCCGGGCCGCGGCGCGAGAGCCGGTGCGGCCAGAGCAGGGCGAGCACCAGCACCGGGCCGACGAGCAGCACCAGGCCCACGTACCCGAGGTATTTGGCGACCGGGATCAGGCCGCGCACGACCGGGTCGACCGAGTCGGCGGTACCCGGCTCGGCCGGCGGCGCGGAGGCCTCGCCGACCGAGTAGGTCAGGCTGCCGGCGACCGGGTGGCTGTCGGCCGAGACCACCCGGTAGCTGACCAGATAGGTGCCGCGGCCGCCGCCGGTGCGCAGCGGAATGACGACCGTGCCGCCGGTCGCCTGCGGCTCGCCCTGGTCCGCGCGGCTGCCGTCCGGCGCGAGCACCTGGATCTTGCCGGAGATCAGCTGCACCGACTCGCTGAAGGTCAGGGTGACCTTGTTGGGGGCGTCCGGGACGATCGTGTCGCTCGCCGGGTCGCTGGCGACCAGCGCGGCGTGCGCGGCGGCCGGCGCCGCGGGACCGAGCAGGACGCAGAAGAAGCCGGCCAGCAGCCCGAGGACGGCGGCCGCGAGCCGCCGGGCACCCGGCCGGAGTCGGTCGCCGGGCCCGGGCAGATCAACGTTCATGCGTGCAATGCTCCCCGATGGCTCGCCGGGCCCCGCAGCGCGGTCGCGCGCGAGGCGGAAAGTGAGGACTGGAGGGTTGTCGTCGGCATGGTGACGATAGTTCCCAGAACCGCTGACAATTCCGGCCGGGCGTACCATCTCCGGTTGTGACGGCGGCTGAAGCACTCGATTCGCTCGCGCTGCGGGCGCGGGCCGGCGACGCCGGCGCGCAGGTCGCGTTCGTCCGCGGCACCCAGGCCGAGGTGTGGCGGTTCACCGCCGCGCTGGTCGACCCGGGCGCCGCCGACGACCTCACCCAGGAGACCTACCTGCGCGCCTTCAAGGCGCTGCCCGCCTTCGAGGGCCGCGCGGCGGTGCGTACCTGGCTGCTCGGCATCGCCCGGCGCGTCTGCGCCGACCACCTGCGGGCCGTCGTGCGCAGGCGCCGCCTCGACGCCCGGCTCGCCGCGCAGGCCTGGACCGACATCCCTCAGCAGAGTGACCCCGCGCATCGGCTCGGCGCCGCCGACCTGCTGCGCCGCCTCGGCGAGGAGCGCCGCACCGCGTTCGTGCTCACCCAGGTGCTCGGCATGTCCTACGCGGAGGCCGCCGAGGTCGAGGAGGTCCCGGTGGGGACGATCCGGTCGCGAGTGGCCCGCGCCCGCGAGGAGCTGGTGACCGCGGTCGCCGCGGCGCAGGCGAGCTGATCGGGGCACTCAGCCGATACACAGGCAGTCGGCGGAACCGACGGCCGGTGAGCGCCGACTAAGGGGGCGTGAGCATGGAGACGAGTCAGCCTGCCCGGATGACGGCCACCTGGCCCTGGATCTCGACCGTTGCCCGGCTCGGGCTGGCCGCGGTGTGGCTCGGCGCGGGCCTGCTGAAGATCGGCGACCTGGCCGGGTCGGGGCGCGCCGTGAACGCGTACGAGATCTTCCCGTACGAGATCGCCAAGGTCATCGGGGCGGTCCTGCCGTTCCTGGAGATCACGCTCGGCCTGTTGCTGCTGGCGGGGCTCGCGGTGCGGCTCATCGCCGGCATCTCGGCCGCACTGCTGCTGATCTTCATCGCCGGCATCTCCTGGGCCTGGTCGCAGGGCCTCCAGATCGACTGCGGCTGCTTCGGCTCGGGCGGGACACTGAGCGCGGGTCAGACACCGCAGTACCTGCTCGATATCGCCCGCGACCTGGGCTTTCTCGTGCTCGCCGGGATCCTGCTGTGGCAGCCGCGGACCCGTTACTCGATCGACGGCGTCTTGATGGGGGAAGAGTGAGCGGCAAGAGCAACCGCGACCGCGGCAAGGCCAAGCGGATCGTGCAGGAGCAACTGGCGCGCGAGCGCCGCCGGCGGGTCACGCTCTGGACCAGCCTCGGCGTCGTCGCCGTGCTGGTCATCGCCGGCCTGATCGGCTGGGGCTTCGCCGCCAGCCAGGAGAACGAGAAGACCGCCGGCCTCACGACGCCGAGCGTCGCGGTGGACGAGGGTACGGCGTTCGCGGTCGGCACCGGCCCCGTGAAGATCGACATCTACGAGGACTTCATGTGCCCGGCCTGCGGGCAGTTCGAGGCCTCGGCGCAGACCACGATCGACCAGCTCGTCGCCGACGGCAAGGTGACCGTGCTGTACCACCCGATCGCGATCCTGGACCACGCCTCGACCACCGAGTACTCGACCCGGTCCGCCGGCGCCTCGGCCGCGGCCGCGCAGGGCGGCAAGTTCGCCGAGTACCACCGGGTGCTCTTCGCCAACCAGCCGCAGGAGGGCGGGCCGGGCCTCGACAACGGCAAGCTGATCGAGCTGGGACGGTCGGTCGGCCTGACCGACGCCTCGTTCGCCGACGCGGTCAACGAGGGCACCTACTACCCCTGGGCCACCAAGGCCACCGACACGGCGGCCTCGCGGGGCGTGAACAGCACGCCGACCGTGCGGGTCGGCGGCAAGGACCTGACGGACCGCACGCCGCAGGGGCTGACCGCGGCGGTGGAGGCGGCCGGCGCGTGAGGCGTACCGCCCTGTTCGGCGCCGTGCTGGCCGGCGCGTTACTGGTGCCGGCCGGCCCGGCGCACGCACACGGCGGGGACGCACCCGACGCGACCGCGTACCGCAGCCAGGTCAGCGGGATCAGTCCCGCCGAGCCCGGGCTGACGGTGCGGACCGTCGAGGCGGGCGCGCGGCTCGAACTCGTCAACCGGACCGGCCGTACCGTCGAGGTGCTCGGCTACGCCGGCGAGCCCTACCTCGAGGTGCGGCCGGACGGCGCGTTCGAGAACATCAACTCGCCGGCCACGTACCGGAATCAGACCGTCGAGGGCGACACCCCGGTGCCGCCGGCCGCCTCGCCGGCCGCGGCCCCGCAGTGGCGCCGCGTCTCCACCGACCCGGTCGTGCGCTGGCACGACCAGCGCACGATGTGGCTCGGCGAGGACCCGCCGCCGCAGGCACGCGCCGACGACTCGCGCAGCCACAAGCTGCGCGACTGGGTGGTTCCGCTGCGCGAGGGTGCGCGCACGCTGGAGGTACACGGGACCCTGACCTGGGAGCCGCCCCCGCCCGCCTGGCTGTGGTGGGCGGGCGCGCTCGCGCTCGGCGCGGGCCTGACGGCCCTCGGCCTGCGCCGCCCGCGCTGGATCGGCCCGGCCGCGGCCGCCGGAGGCATGATCACCCTCGGGTACGCGGCAGCGCGCACGAGCGCCGGCGTGGAGGGGCAGGCGCCGGTCTACGTCGCCGCGGCGCTCGCCGTGGCCGCGGGCGTGCTGACCTGGCTCGGGCGGGCGCCGTTCCTGCTCGCCCTCGCCGGCGTCGTGCTGTTGGTCTTCGGAGGCCTCGCCGACGCGGGCGTCTTCGGCCAGGCGGTGGTCCTGTTCCCCGGTCCGTCCTGGCTCGCCCGGGCGGCGGTGCTGGTGGCCGTCGGCACCGGGGTGGGAATGGCGGCGACGGGGATGCTGCGGCTGCGGGCGGCCCCGATATCTTCGGACGCATGACTGAGCGCCTCGCGCCGGGTGACCCGGCCCCCGAGTTCACCCTGCCCACCGACACCGGCGACACCCTCACGCTGAAGGACCTCCGCGGCCGCAAGGTCATCCTGTACGTCTACCCGGCCGCGATGACGCCGGGCTGCACGAAGCAGGCCTGCGACTTCCGCGACTCGCTCGGCTCACTTCAGGCGGCCGGCTACGAGGTCGTCGGCATCTCGCCGGACACCCCGGCCAAGCTGGCCAAGTTCCGCGAACGCGACTCGATCACCTTCCCGCTGGTCAGCGACCAGGACAAGAGCGTGCTGACCGCGTACGGTGCCTTCGGCGAGAAGCAGCTGTACGGCAAGACGGTCACCGGGGTGATCCGCTCGACGTTCGTCATCGACGAGGACGGCGCGGTCGAGCGGGCCCTGTACAACGTCAAGGCGACGGGTCACGTCGCCAAGCTGCGGCGCGATCTCGGCATCGACTGACTACTGCGGCAAAACTCGCGGATTCCGGGGAACGGTGCCGATTAAGGCGGGCGACCACCGTTCCCCCTAACGGAGACCGCCGATGCCGAAGTTCAAGCTGCCGCGCCGCTCGCGCAAGGCGCTCCACTCCGCTGAGGCGAGCGCGCGCGGTGGGCTCCTGCGTAACCTGCGTGTGTCGCAGAAGCTGTTCGTCTCCTTCGGCGTGCTCAGCCTGCTGGTGGTGACCATCGGCGTCGCCGACGGCGTCGCGCTGAGCACCACGAACGGCCAGCTCAACAAGATGTACAACGACAACTTGCAGTCCGTCGCCCGGATCGGCCAGGTCCGCGCCGACGTTCAGCAGGCGAACCTGCTGTCGACCAAGCTGATCCTGCGCTCGCCGCTCGCGGACGTCAGCAGCGTGCAGACGGCGATCCGGCGGCTGGACGCCGCCATCGACGCCAACTGGGCGGCGTACTCGAAGAACCCGGCGAAAGGCACCGAGGCCGACATGGCCGCCTTCTCGGAGGGGCTGACCAAGTACCGCACGATCCGCGACGAGCGACTCGTGCCGGCGGCCAAGGCCAACAGCCTGGGCACCTACCTCGGCGTGCAGAACAACTACATCGACCCGCTCACCAGCACGATCACGGTGGCGCTGAACAACCTCGCCGGCATCGAGGACAAGGCCGCGCAGCGGCAGATGGCCGACGCCCGCAGCAACGCCACGTCGGCGCGGCTGCTCACCATGACGCTGATGGGCGTCGCGCTGGCGTTCGCCGTTGTCATCGCGCTGGTGGTCAGCCGGGCCATCGCCCGGCCGCTCGGCCAGACCGTCAAGATCCTGGAGGCGCTCGCCGAGGGCCGGCTGGACCAGCGCCTCGCCGTCCGGGGCCGCGACGAGGTGGGCCGCATGGCCGAGGCGCTGAACACCGCGCTCGACCGGCTCACCGCGACGCTGCGCGACATCGCCGGCAACGTCACCACGCTCGCCTCGTCCTCCGAGGAGCTCACCGCGGTCGCCGGCCAGATGAACTCGTCCGCGGCCCGCTCGGCCGACCGGGCACAGGCGGTGTCCACCGCCTCCGGGCAGATCAGCAGCAACATCGCCACCGTGTCCGCCGGGGCCGAGGAGATCGGCAGCTCGATCACCGAGATCGCGCTCAGCACCTCCAGCGCGGCCGACGTGGCCGGTCAGGCCGTGCGCATCTCCACCGACGCCGGCGCGATCCTGCAAAAGCTGGGCGAGTCCTCCGCCGAGATCGTCTCCGTCATCAAGATCATCACCGGCATCGCCGAGCAGACGAACCTGCTCGCCCTCAACGCGACGATCGAGGCCGCCCGCGCCGGCGACGCGGGCAAGGGCTTCGCGGTCGTCGCCGGCGAGGTAAAGGAGCTGGCACAGGAGACGGCCCGGGCGACCGAGGACATCCGGACCCGCGTCGGCGCGATCCAGAACGACTCGTCCGCCGCGGTCGCGGCGATCGCCGAGATCGGCTCGGTCATCGACAAGATCAACGCAACGCAGTCCGCCATCGCGGCGGCCGTCGAGGAGCAGACGGCGACCACCAACGAGATGAGCCGCAACGTCGGCGAGGTCGCGATCGGCTCCCAGCAGATCTCGTCGAACGTGGCCGAGGTGGCCGAGGCCGCCGCGGAGACGACGAACGCGGCGTCGAACACCGCCCAGGCCGCCGACGAACTGGCCCGCGTGGCCCACGAGCTCCAGCAGAGCCTGGCGATGTTCCGCTACTGATCCCTCCGGGGACCGCCGACCCACGGCGGCCGTCATGCGGCTTGATCCGCAAGGCGGCCGCCGTGCCGTGTCAGCGACCCGCGGCGAGCTTCGCCTTCATCGCCTCGGCGAGGGCCATCGCGCCGTTCAGCGGCCGGACCATCACCGTGAACTCGTCGATCAGCCCGTCGTCTCCGCGATGCAGGAAGTCGCAGCCCTCGACCTGGCGCCCTCCGACGTTCGCCCGGAACACGAGCGCATGATCGACCGCGTCCGGCGCCCCGATCTCCCGCACGTAGGTGAAGTCCTCGAAAACCTCGATCACCGCCCGCAGGACGACGGCCACAGCCGCCCGCCCCTCGTACGGCGTGAACGCGATCGGGCTGTGAAAGACGACCTTGTCGGCGAGGAGCGCGACGGCGGCGTCGATGTCCCGTGCTTCAACAGCGGCGCGAAACGGATGCACGATCACTCCCATAGTCAACAAATTGAATAGGTGCGAATGACGCTAACCCCCGGACCGCCGCCTGTCCAGACACCACCGGCCCGAACTGCCACAGCCAGACGGCGACCTACGCCGGGCGCAACCGTCAGCGCTCGTGCGGCATCGCGTTCGACGAGAGCGCACCCCGCACCCCGCTCAGCGAGCAGGAGAAGGTCGAGGTTCTGGCACTGGTCGACCGCGGCGAGGTGACGGTCTCGGACGCGGCGAGGCCGATCGGTTGCAGCCGCAATCACGTCTATCAGCTCAAGCGCCGCCTGGCCGAGCGGGGCACGCTGGCCTTCGCCACCCGCCGAGATCGCATCTCGGCGTCCGAGCGGGAGGCGGTCCTGGCATTCGCGCGCGCACATCCGTTGATGGGTGAACGAAACCTGGCATCCGCGCTGCGGCAGCGCCGCGACGACCCGATCGACCTGTCGCCGTCATCCGTCCGTGTCGTCCTCAAGGCGGTCGGACTCAAGACGATCAAGGCACGCATGACAGCGACCGCGTCGGTGTAGTCGCCGCCGATCTCGGTATTAGAATGCTGACAGCGATTTGCTGCCGGGCAAATCGGGCGGAAGTGGCGGAATGGCAGACGCGTGGGCCTTAGGAGCCCATATCCGAGAGGGTGTAGGGGTTCAAGTCCCCTCTTCCGCACCCATGTAATGCTGCGCACTATCATCTCGCGCCTACCGGATCCCGTCGTCCGGTGGCGCGAGGATTGACAGCATGACGTTGTCGTTCGTGCTTGATCCGCCGTTGACCGACACCCTGCGCGAGCGGATCGTCGAGCTCTGGACCGAGGTCACCAACGCCGGTGGGGCCGTCGGCTTCGTCGCGCCGGTCACCGCCGGCGAGGTGCGGCCGGTCGCCGAGGCGGCGTTCGCCGGGGTCGAGGCCGGCATCGACCGGCTGCTCGTCGGGCTGGACGGTGACCGGCTGGTGGCGCTGCTGTTCGTCGCCGACAACAGGTTCGGGCTCAAGGCGCACTGGCGCGTCCTCAAGCGGGTCATGGTCGCGCCGGGCGGCCAGGGCCGGGGATACGGCGCGGCGCTCATGCGGGAGGCCGCCGCGGTGGGCCGCAAGATGGGCCTGACCGGCCTACAGGTCACCCTCCGGGACGGCCACGGCCTGGACGCCTTCTACCGCGGCCTCGGGTACACGCAGGTCGGCCGGATCCCGGGCGCCCTGCGGGTGGCGCCGGGCGACGACCGCGACGAGGTCTTCATGTGGCTCGACCTGCGCTGAGCCTCAGCCGCAGGCGGCTTTGGCGGCCGGCTCCGCCGCGGCGAGGGCCACCTCGTCCTGGGCCGGTGCCGCCTGCGTCGATTCCAGCAGCGGCGCGGCCGAGGAGGCCGAAGCGCTCGGCGACGGCGACGCCTTCGAGGGCGACGGCGACGCCTTCTTCTTCGCCGGTACGGGTGCCGCCTCGGCGGACGAGCCGGTCGCGAACCGTACGGACGTCGTCTGGCGCTTCTGCGGCAGCAGCCTGATGTTCTTCGCCGTGATGGTCTTGCCGTAGACGTCGGTCATGCGGACCTGGAACGGGCCGGAGCCCGTCTGCCCGTCGATGATCCAGACGTTGTAGTCCTGGAGCGCCGCCTTCTTCCACGCGCCGCCCGGGCCCTTGGCCTGCACCGACCTGATCGGGTTGGAGTGGTTGTCGATCGTCACGGCCCAGTAGTACTGCGAGGTGCCCTCGACGAAGGTGATGCTCAGCGGGCCGGGCGCCGGCGCGTTCGGCACCGCCCGGTAGGTGATCGGGATGATGCCGTCGATCTCCTTGCCGATCCGGTTGAACGCCGTGCGGCTCAGGTCGAGGTGGCCGGCGGGGCACTCCGGGCAGGAGTCGAAGACCTTGACGCGGACCTTGCCCTTGGGCCCGGTCACGTCGAGGTAGGAGCCGCAGGCCATCGCGCCCGAGTACTCGGTGCGGCCGAGGGCGACGTACAGGTCGTCGGCGGGTGGCTTGGTGGAGCAGTTGCCCTGGGTGCCGGCCAGGTCGTAGAACGTCGCCTTGCCCTTGTGCTTGGCGCTGCTCGGCGGGGCCGCGCACGCGGAGCCGCCGTTTTGCAGCAGCATGGCCACGCCGAGGACGCCGGCGAGCAGCACGGCGCCGCCGGTGGCGAGCCAGCGGGGTGCGAGAAGGCGATGACCGGTCACGCTGACGCATCCTTCGCGGCCGCGCCACCCGCGGGCAACCCTCCTAAGACAGAGCTAAGGAAGTCTCCCCCGCCCGGATGACCCCGGTGCACCCCGGCGCCAGGTCCGGGATGAGGTTGATGCCGAAGCGCAGCCCGTCGGCGAACCGGCGGTGCCGGCCGAGCACGCGCAGGGGCTGCCGCCCGACCTCGCCGGTCTCCTGATCGACGGTCGTCACCACGCAGCGGCGGCACGCGTCGGCCGCGCGGAACGTCACGTCGCCGATCCGCAGGCGGGAGCCGAGCCAGTCGTCCTCGGCCCAGGGCGGCGCACCGGCGACGACGATGTTGGGCCGGAAGCGGGTCATCGGCACGGGTTCGTCGCCGGTCTCGAGCAGCCAGTCGTTTACCGCGTCGAGGGAGGCGGCGTTGGTGAGCAGCAGCGGGTACCCGTCCGCGAGGCTGACCCGGTCGCTGGGCAGCGCGTGCTCCGCGATGGGCCGGGCGGTGGTGTCGGCGAGCCAGGCCAGCCGGGCCGGCCGCCCGAGGAACGCGGAGACGAACTCCGTGGCGGGCACCGCGATGCGCGCGGCGAGCGGGGGTTTCGAGCCGAAGACCCGGATTGTCTCTTTCGGACCGTCCACCGGCTCGTCGACGCGGAACCCGTTCAACTCCAGCCCGCCGGGGCGCGGCACCGGCCGCAGCCCGGTCAGCCCCGGCGCCTCCCGCTGCGTGATGCCGACCCCGTCGGGGTCGATGACCATCCACCGGCGGTCGCCGGCGAGACCACAGGGCTCCACCAGCGCCTCGTCGTGGTCCAGGCGGTGACCACCCTTGACCGGGTACGTGTGCAGCGAGCTGATCCGCATCCGACCAGCGTATGCGGGTGGCCGCGCACCCGCGGTCCGCCGCCGGACCGGGCGGCGGAGTCATGATCTCCGGGACGGTGGCGGCCGTTTCCCCCGCAAAGCGGACGACCCCTAGCCTGTGAAAGTTTTCATGCATAGTCTGCTGTTGTGAATGACGGAGTTGTCAGGACGGCCGAGCGGGTGCTGGATCTCTTCCAGGGCGCCCGGCTGACACCGACGCAGCGGCGGATCGCGCACAGCCTGGTCCAGCACGCCTCCTCCGCGGCCTATCTCTCCGCGGCCGAGGTCGCGGAGCTGGCCGGGGTGAGCCAGCCGTCGGTGACCCGGTTCGCCATGGCCCTGGGCTATCCGGGCTACCCCGCCCTGCGGCGCGAGCTGCGCGCCCTGGTCGGGGTCGGCGCCGCGCCGGCCGACAACGGCGACAACGCCACGCAGCGGGCGCTGCGGGCCGAGACGCGGCATCTCGAGCAGATGGCCGACCAGTTGAGCAGCCTCGACGCGGTGCGCAAGGCGGCCGGGCTGCTGTCGGCCAGCCGGCCGCTGCCGGTGCTGGGCATGCGCGCGGCCGGTCCGCTCGCGGCCTATTTCGGGTATTTCGCCGCCAAGGTGCTGCCGGATGTGCGGGTTCTCGACGGCGGGGGCACGATGCTGCTGGACCGCCTGGATCAGGCCCGCGCGGCCGGTGCGACTGCGATGCTGGCGATCGTGCTGCCGCGTTATCCGCGCGAGACACTTGAATTGATCCGTGAGGCCCGCAGCACCGGCCTGGCCGTCGTGGCGCTCACCGACTCGGCGGTCAGCCCGGCCGCCGAGCACGCCGACGTCGTCCTGCCCGCGCCGGTCGGAACACAGCTCGTGTTCGACCTGCACACCGGCCCGATGGCGATGGCGATGGTGCTGCTGCAGGCGATGTGCGACGCCGCGCCCGAGCAGACACAGGCCCGCCTGGAGGAGTTCGAGGCGACCGCCTCCCGCCGCCACATCTTTGAAGCGTGAAGGAGCATTCGATGTCGATCCGAGCGACGCGCGGCACCGCCCGTACCGCCAAGGGGTGGCCCCAGGAGGCCGCCAAGCGGATGCTGATGAACAACCTCGACCCCGACGTCGCCGAGCGCCCCGACGACCTGGTGGTCTACGGCGGCACCGGGCGCGCGGCCCGGGACTGGCCCTCGTTCCACGCGATCGTGCGGGAGCTGGACGTGCTCGCGGACGACGAGACACTGCTGGTGCAGTCGGGCCGGCCGGTCGGCGTGTTCCGCACCCACGAGTGGGCGCCGCGGGTGCTGCTGGCGAACTCGAACCTGGTCGGCGACTGGGCCACCTGGCCGGAGTTCCGCCGCCTGGAGAAGCTCGGCCTGACCATGTACGGCCAGATGACCGCCGGCTCCTGGATCTACATCGGCACCCAGGGCATCCTCCAGGGCACCTACGAGACGTTCGCGGCCGTCGCGGCCAAGCGCTACGGCGGCGACCTGTCGGGGACGCTCACGCTGACCGCCGGCTGCGGCGGCATGGGCGGCGCGCAGCCGCTCGCGGTGACGATGAACGGCGGCGCCTGCCTGATCGTCGACGTGGACGAGTCCCGGCTGCGCCGCCGGGTCAAGGACCGCTACCTGGACACGGTGGCCGCGGACCTGGACGACGCCGTCGCGCAGGCCGAGGCGGCCAAGCGGGACCGCGTCGCGCGGAGCATCGGCGTGGTGGGCAACGCCGCCGAGGTCTTCCCCGAGCTGCTGCGCCGGGGCGTGGCGATCGACATCGTCACCGACCAGACCAGCGCGCACGACCCGCTGAGCTACGTGCCGATCGGCGTCGACGTGGCCGACTACGCCGAGTACGCCGCGGCCAAGCCGGAGGAGTTCACCGAGCGGGCCCGGGCGAGCATGGCGGCGCACGTCGAGGCCATGGTCGGCTTCCTGGACGGCGGCGCCGAGGTGTTCGACTACGGCAACTCGATCCGCGGTGAGGCACAGCTCGGCGGCTACGAGCGGGCGTTCGCGTTCCCCGGCTTCGTGCCGGCGTACATCCGGCCGCTGTTCGCCGAGGGCAAGGGTCCGTTCCGCTGGGCGGCGCTCTCCGGCGACCCGGCCGACATCGCCGCCACCGACCGCGCGGTGCTGGACCTCTTCCCCGAGAACGAGCCGCTGGCCCGGTGGATCCGGATGGCCGGCGAGCGGGTCGCGTTCCAGGGGCTGCCGGCGCGGATCTGCTGGCTCGGCTACGGCGAGCGGGACAAGGCCGGCGTGCGCTTCAACGACATGGTCGCCCGCGGCGAGGTCTCCGCGCCGCTGGTCATCGGCCGCGACCACCTCGACGCCGGTTCGGTCGCCTCGCCGTACCGCGAGACCGAGGCGATGCTGGACGGCTCGGACGCGATCGCCGACTGGCCGCTGCTCAACGCGATGATCAACACCGCGAGCGGGGCCAGCTGGGTCTCGATCCACCACGGCGGCGGCGTCGGCATCGGCCGCTCGATCCACGCCGGCCAGGTCTGCGTCGCCGACGGCACCGCGCTGGCCGGCCAGAAGATCGAGCGGGTGCTCACCAACGACCCCGGCATGGGCGTGATCCGGCACGTCGACGCCGGCTACGAGTCCGCGGCCGCCGCGGACGTGCACATCCCGATGAGGGACTCATGAGCGCGGCCTTTGCGCGGCTCTGGGCCGAGATCGCGCCGATCGGCCGCGAAGACAACGGCGGTTATCTCCGGTACGCCCTGAGCGAGCCGGAGCTGAGGTTACGCGACTGGTTCCGCGACCAGGCGGACCGGCGCGACATGACCGTGACCGAGGACGGCAACGGCAACCTGTTCGCCTGGTGGGGCACGCCGTGGGCGCCCGGGACCGTGCTGACCGGCTCGCACTTCGACTCGGTGCCGCACGGCGGCGGGTACGACGGGCCGCTCGGCATCGTCAGCGCGTTCCTCGCCGTCGACCTGCTCCGGGAGCGCGGGGTGACCCCCGCGCGGCCGATCGGCGTCGCCGCCTTCGTCGAGGAGGAGGGCGGCCGCTTCGGCGTGCCCTGCCTCGGCTCGCGGTTGATGACCGGCGCGATCGACCCGGACCGGGCGGCGGCGCTGCGCGACCGCGACGGCGTGACGTTCGGCGAGGCGCTCGGCGCCCGGCCGGCGGGTGCGTCGTCCCTGCTGGCGTCCCGGGTGGCCGCGGTGGTCGAGCTGCACATCGAGCAGGGCCGGGCCCTGGAGGTGCCGGTCGGTGTCGCGAGCGCGATCTGGCCGCACGGCCGCTGGCGGATGGACTTCACCGGCGACGGGGACCACGCGGGCACCACCCGGATGATCGACCGGCACGACCCGATGCTGACGTTCGCGCACACGGTGCTGGCCGCCGACCGGGAGGCGCGGCTCGCCGGTGCGCACGCCACGATCGGCCGGGTCTCGGTCGAGCCGAACGCCACGAACGCGATCCCGTCGCTGGTCCGCGGCTGGCTGGACGCCCGCGCGGCGGACACACCGACGATGGAACGCCTGGTCGAGGCCGTGGTGAAGCAGGCGGTGGAGCGGGCCGGCCAGGACGGCACGCAGGTCAGCGTCGAGCCCGAGTCGGTCTCGCCGGAGGTCGCGTTCGACACTTCGCTGGCCGGGCGGCTGTCCGCCCTGCTCGGCGGCGCGCCGATCCTGCCGACCGGCGCCGGTCACGACGCGGGCGTGCTGTCGGCGCACGTGCCGACCGCGATGCTCTTCGTCCGCAACCCCACCGGGGTCTCGCACGCACCCGCCGAGCACGCGTCCGATGAGGACTGCGGCGCCGGCGTCGAGGCGCTGGCGACCGTTCTCGCGGAGTTGACATGACCTACTTCGCCGAGCACGCGTGGGTCGGCGGTGCCGTCGCGCGCAACGTGCGGATCGAGGTGAGCGACGGCCGCTTCACCGCGGTGACCCCGGACTCGCCTGCCGGCGGCACCCGGCTGCCCGGCCTGGTGCTGCCCGGGCTGGCGAACGCGCACTCGCACGCGTTCCACCGGGCGTTGCGCGGCCGCACGCACGGCGACCGCGGCAGCTTCTGGACCTGGCGCGAGCTGATGTACTCCGTGGCCGGGCGCCTCGACCCCGACAGCTACCTGGCCCTGGCCCGGGCCGTGTACGGCGAGATGGCCCTGGCCGGGATCACCTGCGTCGGCGAGTTCCACTACCTGCACCACGGGCCGGACGGCACCGCGTACGACGATCCGAACGCGATGGGGCACGCGCTCATCGAGGCAGCCCGCGAGGCCGGCATCCGGATCACGTTGCTGGACACCCTCTACCTGACGTCCAGCGTGGACGGCAAGCCGCTCGAGGGCGTGCAGCGCCGCTTCGGCGACCGGGGCCTCGACGGCTGGGAGGACCGGGTCGCCGCGCTGCGGCCCGCGCCGCACGCGCTGATCGGCGCGGCGGTGCACTCGGTACGGGCCGTGCCCGCGCGTTTCCTCACCGGGCTCGCCGGACGCGCCCCGCTGCACGTGCACCTGTCGGAGCAGCGCGCCGAGAACGAACAGTGCAAGGCCGTGCATGGCTGCACACCCACCGAGCTGCTGCTGCGGCACGGCATCCTCGGCCCGGGCACCACCGCCGTCCACGCGACCCACCTCACCGACGCCGACGTCAAGGCGCTCGGCGGCAGCGGCACGAACGTCTGCCTGTGCCCGACCACCGAACGCGACCTGGCCGACGGCATCGGCCGCGGCCGGGACCTGGCCGACGCCGGGGTCACGCTGAGCCTCGGCAGCGACAGCCAGGCCGTCATCGACCTCTTCGAGGAGGCCCGCGGCGTCGAGCTGGACGAGCGGCTCGCCACCGAGCGGCGCGGCCACTTCACCCCGGCCGAGCTGCTCTCTGCGGCGACCGCGCACGGCTCGCTTGGCTGGTCGGACGCCGGCCGCATCGCCGTCGGCGACCGGGCCGACCTGGTCGCGGTCTCGCTGGAGAGCGTCCGCACGGCCGGCGTCGACCCGGCCGGCGCGGTGTTCGCGGCGACGGCCGCCGACGTCACCCACGTGGTCGCCGACGGCCGCCTCATCGTGGACGAAGGCCGGCACACCGGCTTCGACGTGGCCTCAGCACTGCGGGAGGCCCTGTCATGAGCGAGCTTGCGAGCGAATCATCAACTCAGTTCCGAGCTCATGTCGTCGCCGGAGCGCCAGCGGAGGTGGCGGCATGAGTCTTCTGGTCACCAACATCGGTGAGCTGGTCACCAACGATCCCGACACCGGGGTGCTGCTCGACGCGGCCGTGGTTCTCGACGGCGAGCGGATCGTCTGGGCCGGGCCTCGGCTCAGCGCACCCGACGCCGACGAGCGCCTCGACGCCGGCGGCGGGGCGGTAATACCCGGCTTCGTGGACAGCCACGCGCACCTCGTCTTCGCCGGCGACCGGGCCGGCGAGTTCGAGGCGCGGATGAACGGCGAGCCGTACACCGGCGGCGGCATCCGCACGACCGTCGCCGCCACCCGCGCCGCCGGCGACGACGAGCTGCTGGCGGGTGCGCGGCGGCTCGTGCTGGAGGCACGGCGGCAGGGCACCACCACGGTCGAGATCAAGAGCGGCTACGGCCTGAGCGTCGAGGACGAGGCCCGCAGCCTGCGGATCGCCCGGCAGCTCACCGACGAGACCACGTTCCTCGGCGCGCACGTCGTCCCGGCCGAGTACGCCGACGACCCCGACGGCTACGTCGCGCTGGTCAGCGGGCCGATGCTCGAGGCCGTCACGCCGTACGCGAAATGGATCGACGTCTTCTGCGACCGGGGCGCCTTCGACGGTGACCAGGCCCGGGAGGTGCTGACCGCGGGCGTGAAGGCCGGGCTGATGCCGCGGGTGCACGCCAACCAGCTCGTCGCCGGGCCGGGCGTGCGGCTCGCCGTCGAGCTCGGCGCCGCCAGCGCCGATCACTGCACCCACCTGAGCGACGCGGACGTCGCCGCCCTGGCCGGCTCGGAGACCGTCGCGACGCTGCTGCCCGGCGCCGAGTTCTCGACCCGCTCGCCGTACCCGGACGCCCGCCGGCTGCTCGACGCCGGCGTGACCGTCGCCCTGGCGACGGACTGCAACCCGGGTTCGTCGTACACGTCCTCGATGCCGTTCTGCCTGGCGCTCGCCGTCCGCGAGATGCGGATGACGCCGGCGGAGGCCCTGTGGGCCGCGACCGCGGGCGGCGCCCGCGCGCTGCGCCGCGACGACATCGGCGTCGTGCGCGCCGGGGCGCGCGGCGACCTCGTCGTCCTCGACGCCCCCTCCTACCTGCACCTGGCCTACCGGCCCGGCGTTCCCCTGATCAAGACAGTTCTGCACGACGGAGTGCCCCAATGACAGTTTTTGTTGAACCCACCGGCATCACGCCCGCCGACGTCGTCGCGGTCGCCCGCCACGACGCGCGGGTCGAGCTCACCGACGCCGCCCGCGAGGCGATGGCCCGCAGCCGCGACATCGTCGACTCGATCGAGGCCTCCGGCCGGCCGGTCTACGGGGTGTCGACCGGCTTCGGCGCCCTGGCGAACACCTCCATCGCCCCGGAGCGCCGGGCGGAGTTGCAGCACGCGCTGATCCGCTCGCACGCCGCGGGCATCGGCGCGCCGATGCCGCGCGAGGTGGTCCGCGCGATGATGCTGCTGCGGGTGCGCTCGCTCGCCATGGGCCTGTCCGGTGTCCGGCCGGTGCTCGCGCAGGGCCTTGTCGACCTGCTCAACAACGACATCACGCCGTGGGTGCCCGAGCACGGCTCGCTGGGCGCCTCCGGTGACCTCGCGCCGCTCGCGCACTGCGCGCTGGCGCTGCTCGGCGAGGGCTGGGTGCTGGGCAAGGACGGCGCGCGACTGTCGGCGGCCGACGCGCTGCACGGCGCCGGGCTGGAGCCGCTCGAGCTGGCCGCCAAGGAGGGCCTGGCGCTGATCAACGGCACCGACGGCATGCTCGGCATGCTGCTGCTCGCGGTCGAGGACGCCACGCACCTGTTCGCGATGGCCGACGTGACCGCGGCGCTGGCGATCGAGGCGATGCTCGGCTCCGACCGGCCGTTCATGCCCGAGCTGCACTCCATCCGGCCGCACCCCGGGCAGGCCGACTCGGCGGCGAACATCCACCGGCTGCTACAGGACTCGGCCATCATGGACTCGCACCGCGACGACCTGGCGCACGCCGTGCAGGACGCCTACTCGATGCGCTGCGCACCGCAGGTGGCCGGCGCGGCCCGCGACACGTGCGAGTTCGCCCGGACCACGGCCGAGCGGGAGCTGCGCTCGGTGGTGGACAACCCGGTCGTGCTCGGCGACGGCCGGGTCGAGTCCACCGGAAACTTCCACGGCGCCCCGCTGGGCTTCGCCGCGGACTTTCTCGGTATCGCCGCGGCCGAGGTCGGCGCGATCGCCGAGCGCCGCGTCGACCGGCTGCTGGACGTGACCCGCAACCGGTCGCTGCCGCCGTTCCTCGCGCCGGACGCGGGCGTCAACTCGGGCCTGATGATCGCCCAGTACACGGCCGCCGGGATCGTCGCGGAGAACCGGCGGCTGGCGTCGCCGGCCTCGGTGGACTCGCTGCCGACCAGCGGCATGCAGGAGGACCACGTCTCGATGGGCTGGGCCTCGGCGAAGAAGCTGCGGACCATCCTCGACAACCTGACGAGCGTGCTCGCGGTCGAGCTGATCGCCGCGGTGCGGGGCATCCAGCTGCGTGCGCCGCTGACGCCGTCGCCCGCCGGGCGTGAGGCGGTCGCCGCGGTGGCCGCGTTCGCCGGCGAGCCCGGCCCGGACGTGTTCCTCGCGCCGGTGATGGAGCAGGCCCGCGGGGTCGTCTCCGGGCAGGCGCTGCGGGGCGCGATCGAGACCACGGTCGGGCCGCTGCGGTAACAGGGTCTGAACCCGCGGGGTGGCTCCGTGAAACCGAACGGGGCTAGCTTGCACCGATGCGTCCGAACACGACAGGTCTTCGGCGCCGCCTGGCCCGGGCCGGCCAGGCGGCGTCCGGCAACCTGCGACTGCCAGTACGCCCCGCCGCGGCGCCGGTCACGGTCGTCAATCTCGCGCCGAACCCGTCGTTCCGGTCCGGGCGCGCGGACGGCACGTTCGACCGGCCGCTCGACCCGGACGGCGTCTATGTCCACCCGCACAGCGCGGCCCGCTCGGCGCCGGTGCCCGGCCTGGGTGTCACCGGCGCCCTGGTGACCGGCGCGGGCGCGAACAACGACAGCCACATCGCGCCGGGCGGCCGGGACCAGGCCGGTGACCTCCGGCTCGGCATGCGGCCCGGCGGCACCTACACGGCCGGCGTCTCGGTCTTCCTGCCCGGGCCGCTCACCGGCGCGCTCAACCCGTACGCGCTGCGGATCATCCCCGGCTGCGTGCGGGGCGGCACGGCGAACTTCCACCTGGCCGCGTCGCCGCCGGCCCGCAACGAGTACGGCGACCACCGCGTCAGCGTCACCTTCACCCTGCCGGAGAACGCCACCGCCGCCTGGATACGCCTGCTCGCGGGGATGTCGCAGGGCCACGGCGAGGCGTACTGGCACTCCTTCTCGCTGACCGAGGGCGACGCGCCCGTGGCGTACTTCGACGGCGACACCGACGACGACGTGTTCTTCACCTACGTCTGGCTGGGGACACCCGGCGCCTCGCCGTCGCGGCGCACACTGCGGCCGTACCGGGAGATCCTCGCCCGGACCGACCGCCGGGCGATCGCCGACGAGGCCGCGCGCCTCGGGCGAGCCGGCGCGGCCGCCGAGGCCGACGCGCTGGTCGCCGGCCTCGCCGCCCAACGGGACCCGGTCTACCGGCTCGCCGCCGCGCGCCGCCTGGTGGACCGCGGTGAGTACGCCGCGGCCCGGCACCGGCTGCGCAAGATGATCAAGACCGACGACGAGACCGGGGACGCCGCCGTCGAGCTGGGCCGCCTGCACGAGCGCAGGCGCGACTGGGCCGGCGCCGAGCTGCTCTACCGGGAGGCCGCCGCCAAGCGGCCGGACGACCGCGAGCGCTTCTACCGCCGGGCATACATGCTGGACAAGCTCCAGCGCCGCGACGACAGCAAGAAGGCCGCCGGCCAGGGACTGGCCGTCGACAGCGACCTGCCGTTCGACGGCAGGGCCGTGCTGGACCTGGACGTGAAGTGCTTCGGCGCGCGGCGCGAGGTCGGCCTCTTCCTCGCCGAGCACCTCGATCAGATCCGCCGGCAGGCCCGTCAGCGCCTCGACCGCCCGGCCGTCACCGCGCTCGAGATGCCGATCTTCATCTACTGGGCGCAGGGCTTCGAGTCCGCGCCGCCGCTGGTGCGGCGCTGCGCGCAGACGCTGCGGGAGAACAACCCGCATGCGCAGGTGCACGAGCTGTCGGACGCGAACCTGGCCTACTACGTGGACATGCCTGCCGACCTGTGCGACGCGCTGGGCGACAACAAGACCAACTTCTCCGATCTGGTACGCCTGGCGCTGCTGGAGAAGTTCGGCGGCATCTGGGTCGACGCGACCGTGTACGCACCGGTGGCGCTGAGCGAGCCGGTGGCCGCCGCGCTCGGCGACAGCGGCTTCTTCGCCTTCAACTACCACGGGCCGTACATCTCGAACTGGTTCCTCGCCGCCCGGCCCGGCAGCTATGTGGCACACCTGTGGCGCGCCGCGATGTACCTGTGGTGGGAGCAGCGCGGCGAGCTGATCGACTACTTCCTCGCGCACCACGTCTTCGAGATGCTGTACCACCTCGACGCCGACTTCGCCGCCGAGTGGGACAAGGGCAACCGGATCAGCACCCGGCCGGCGCACGCGTTGCAGCAGGCGATGTTGCAGCCGTACGACGCCGCGGACTTCGACCGCCTGCTGAGCGGCTCGTTCGCGCACAAGCTGCGGTACAAGTACCAGCCGCAGCAGGTGACGAGCGAGTCCTACCTCGCGCACCTGGTCCGCGGCGACCACCGGTCCTAGCGGGGAAGCTCCTTGGCGATGACCTTGGAGAGCGCGCGGAACGCCTGGCCGCGGTGGCTGATCGCGTCCTTCTCCGCCGGACTCAGCTCCGCGTTGGTCCGGCTCTGCCCGTCGCCGAGGAAGACCGGGTCGTAGCCGAAGCCACCCGTGCCGCGCCGCGACCGCAGGATCTGGCCGCGCTGCCGGCCCTCGACCAGGTGCTCCCGGCCGTTGGGCAGCACCAAGGCCGCCGCGCAGACGAACGCGCAGCCGCGGTGCTCGTCCGCCACGTCGCCGATCTGGGCCAGGACCAGGTCCAGGTTGGCGTTGTCGTCGCCGCCGCCGGACCAGCGGGCGCTGAAGACGCCGGGCATCCCGTTGAGCGCGTCGACCGACAGGCCGGAGTCGTCGGCGACGGTCGGCAGGCCGGTCCGGGACGCGCCCTCGCGGGCCTTGATCAGCGCGTTCTCGCCGAACGTCAGCCCGGTCTCCGGCACCTCCGGGTAGCCCGGGAAGTCGCCGAGCCCGACCAGCTCGACGCCGCCGGAGCCCAGCGACCGGTCGAGGATCCGCTGGAGCTCGAGCAGCTTCTTCGGGTTCGCCGTGGCCAGCAGGAGCCGGGCGGTCACGACGCCAGGGCCTTCTGCTGGGCGGCGGCCAGCTCGGCGCAGCCGAGGACGCCCAGGTCGAGCAGCGCGTCGAGCTGGTCGCGGCGGAAGACGTTCGCCTCGCCGGTGCCCTGCACCTCGACGAAGTCGCCGTCGCCGGTGCAGACCACGTTCATGTCCACCTCGGCGGCGACGTCCTCGAGGTACATCAGGTCGAGGCGGGGCTCGCCGTCGATGACGCCGACGCTGACGGCCTGGATCGAGCGGTGCATGACCGCGGCCGGCTTGCCCGCCAGCGACTTGCGCTCGGCGAGCCAGGTCACCGCGTCGTGCAGCGCCACGTAGGCACCGGTGATCGCCGCCGTCCGGGTGCCGCCGTCGGCCTGGAGCACGTCGCAGTCCAGCACGATCGAATTCTCGCCGAGTGCCTTCAGGTCGATGCACGCCCGCAGGCTGCGGCCGATCAGCCGGGAGATCTCCTGGGTACGGCCGCCGACCTTGCCCTTGACGCTCTCCCGGTCGCCGCGGGTGTTCGTCGCGCGCGGGAGCATCGCGTACTCCGCGGTGACCCAGCCGAGGCCGGAGCCCTTGCGCCAGCGCGGAACGCCCTCGGTCACGCTCGCGGTGCAGAGGACCCGGGTGTCGCCGAACTCGACGAGCACCGATCCCTCCGGATGGATGCTCCACCGGCGGGTCAGGGTCACGGGTCGTAGTTGGCCGGACTCTCGGCCGTCAGGTCGCGCCATGCCAAGAGCCTAGGGGGATCGGCGCTACCGGGCGTCGCCGGGTGCCGCCGCCGCGACCGCCGGCACGGCGGGGCGCAGCGCCCGCTCGGACGCCGGGGCCGGCACCTGCTGCCGGGCCATGACGGCTGAGCTGCGGCCGGACGGCAGGGCATCGTGCGTGCGCAGGAAGCCCTCGACGGCCTGCGGCCAGCCGAACAGCTCGGCGCGGGCCCGGGCCGCGGCGCGCCGCTCGCCCTCCGGACGGTCCATCAGCTTGCGTACGCCCTCGGCGAAGGCGTCCGGGGTGCCCGGCACCGCCATGCCCGCGTCGCCGACGACCTCGGGCAGGGCGCTGGCCGCGTTGACCACGACCGGCGTGCCGCAGGCCAGGGCCTCGAGCGCGGCGAGCCCGAACGTCTCGACCGGTCCCGGCGCGACGGCGACGTCGGCGCTGGCCAGCAGCGCGGCCACGTCGTCGCGGTCGGAGATGTGCCCGGCGAAGCGCACCGGCAGCCGGGCGGCCCGGTAGGCGAGCGCGGCGCGGCGGGCGCCGTCGCCGGCCATGACCAGAACGGCCGGCGCTTTGGCGGCGCGCAGCGCGGCGACCGTGTCGACGGCCAGCTCGGGGCGCTTGTCCGCGGAGAGCCGGCTGCAATAGACGACGAGCAGCTCGTCCGGGCGGGCGTAGCGCGACCGGACCGCGGCGTCGGCGCGGCTGGGGTGGAACTGGCGCAGGTCGACGCCGAGCGGCACCTCCACCAGGTTCGGCACGCCGAGGCGGCGGAACTCGGCCGCGGCGAACGCCGTCGTGCAGACGATCTGGTCGAAGGCCTCGGCGGTGCGCCGGTTGAGCCGGTCGGCGAGCGAGTCGCGGGCCGGCATGCCCCAGACGCCGAGCAGGCCCGCCAGGCTCTCGTGGGACACCATCATCGAGCCGACCCCGCGATCGCGGGCCCAGCGGCCGGTCCAGCGCAGCGTCGCCCGGTCGGAGACCTCCAGCCGGTCGGGCTCCAGGTGGTCGAGCAGCCGGGTCAGCTCGCGGCGCGAGGCCAGCACGCGGTAGCCGCCCGTACGGGGAAGGCGGTGGCCCGGCAGCGTGATGACGCGGCCCTGCGTGGTCATCTTGTCGGAGCGCTCGCGCCCGGGGACGATCAGGATGGGCTCGTGACCGGCCCGCTGATAGCCCTCACCGAGGTTACGCAGCGCGGTACGCAACCCGCCCGACCGAGGTGAGACGAAGTTCGCCAGTCGGACGATGCGCAACCCGCTCATGCAAGCCCACTCCAGAGTCACTTGATCGGTGGTCCGTCGTGCCGTCCCCTCGGCAGGCTCAGAGATCGTAGCGGGCACCCGGCCGGACGACCTCCACCGGACCCGAGTAAGCCGCCGATGCGGCCTCCACAGTAGATGCCTCGCTGACCCACGCGGGTACGAGATGGGTCAGCAGGAGCTTGCGGACATCGGCCTTGGTGGCCGCCTCGCCCGCCTCGCCGCCGGTGAGGTGCAGGTCAGGCGGGTTGTTCACGCCGTCGAGGTAGCTGGCCTCGCAGAGGAAGAGGTCCGCGCCCTGCGCCAGGCGCAGCAGCGAATCACACGGAGCGGTATCGGATGAATACGCCAGGACACCGCCGTTGTGTTCCACGCGGACGCCGTACGTCTCGATCGGATGGTTGACCCGGTCGACGGTGACCGTTAACGGACCGATGGGAAAGGTGCCGGGCTGCAACGCGTAGAACGTGTATACGTCGTCGACCGGCTCGTTCTCCGAGCTGTACGCCGCCGAGATGCGCTCCGCGGCGCCCATCGGCGCGTACACCGGCAGCGGGGGCATCGGGCCGCCCGGCGCGTAGCGGCGCACGACGACGTAGGTGCACGCGTCCAGCATGTGGTCGCAGTGCAGGTGGGTCAGCAGGATGGCGTCGACGGCCCCGATGCCCGCGTAGCGCTGAAGCGCCGACAGCGATCCGGAGCCGAAGTCGATCAGCAGCCGGAAGCCCTCGGCCTCGACGAGGTAGGCGGAACAAGCCGCCTCGGGGCCGGGAAAACTGCCGGCACAGCCGAGAACGGTCAGTCGCATATGGGTACCTCTGGTTCACGCTCGGTCGTCCACTCGGCCAAGTTTCCTGCTCCTTGAAAGACACTTGTCCCCAAGAATCGGCCCTCGGTCGAGACGGCAGACCAGTCAATCACGCTGCGCAG
This sequence comes from Amorphoplanes digitatis, assembly GCF_014205335.1. Lineage (NCBI taxonomy): Bacteria > Bacillati > Actinomycetota > Actinomycetes > Micromonosporales > Micromonosporaceae > Actinoplanes > Actinoplanes digitatis. The sequence continues at coordinate 7,677,210 of NZ_JACHNH010000001.1, forward strand.
CCTACGCCGGGACCAGCACGTCACATAAACGTCTGATCGATTTGTCGCCAAATCGACAACGTAAGTCACACGCGCCGTGACCTGGGTCATTTTCTTGTCCGTTACGCCAAGTGAGTCAATTTCGTTGCACAGGGTGAAGTAACAACACCGGTCAAATCGGAGGCAGCGTGGCGACGACGGGCGTGGAAGAACCGCGGCGGACCCGGGTTCCGGTTCAGGACTCCCCCGCCCCGGACGTGGTCCCGTTCGGATGGGAGTCGGACCCGGCCAACACGGCGGGCGCGGCCGACGAGGACGAGGCCTTCTTCCGTTTCCCGGCCGCCGACGATCCCGCGCCGGGCGCCCGGCGGCTGCTGGCCATGTCCGTCTACGCGTCGTTCCTCGGCCTCGGCGGCGTCGGAGTCGGCGTGCGCGGGATGGTGTCGCAGATCGGCGGCGGCGTGCCCGACTGGTACGTGCCGGTGCTCGCCTTCCTCGGCATGGTCAGCGTCGCGTTCTCGGTGGGCGCGTTCCTGTCCATCCACCGGCGGGTGCTGCCCTGGCTACTGCTGCTGGGCGCGGCCGTACCGCTGGCGGCCGACCTCATGCTGGCCGCGGCCTACTGAGCCGGCGGCGCGACCGTGGTCGCGCCGCCGCCGCGGGCTCACGCCCAGAGCTGACCCTCCAGGGCCTCCTCGGCCTCGCCGAGGGTGCCGCCGTATGCGCCGGTCGAGAGGTATTTCCAGCCGCCGTCGCAGACCACGAACGCCACGTCCGCACGCTTGCCGGCCTTGACCGCCTCGTGGGCGACCGCCAGCGCCGCGTGCAGGATCGCGCCGCTGGAGAAGCCGGCGAAGATGCCCTCGACCTCGACCAGTTGCCGGGTCCGCAGCACCGCGTCGCGGGTGCCGACCGAGAAACGCCTGGTCAGCACCGTCTCGTCGTACAGCTCGGGCACGTAGCCCTCGTCGATGTTGCGCAGGCCGTAGACCAGCTCGCCGTAGCGCGGCTCGGCCGCGACGATCTGGATGCCGTCGACCTTCTCCCGCAGGAACCGGCCGGTGCCCATCAGCGTGCCCGTGGTGCCGAGACCCGCCACGAAGTGGGTGATCGTCGGCAGGTCATGCAGCAGCTCCGGCCCGGTGGTCTCGTAATGGGCGCGGGCGTTGCCCGGGTTGCCGTACTGGAAGAGCATGACCCAGTCGGGGTGCTCGGCCGCGATCTGCTTCGCCGTCGCGACCGCCTGGTTCGACCCGCCCGCGGCCGGCGAGAAGATGATCTCCGCGCCGTACATGCGGAGCATCTGCACGCGCTCCGAGGAGACGTTCTCCGGCATCACGCAGACCAGCCGGTAGCCGCGCAGCTTCGCGACCATGGCCAGGGAGATGCCGGTGTTGCCGCTGGTCGGCTCCAGGATCGTGTCGCCCGGACGGAGCCGCCCGGACTCCTCCGCCTCGCGCACCATGAACAGCGCCGGGCGGTCCTTGATGCTGCCGGTCGGGTTGCGGTCCTCCAGCTTGGCCCAGAGCCGCACCGGCGGTGCCCCTTCGGGCACCGTCGGCGAGAGGCGGGGCAGGCCGACCAGCGGCGTGCCCCCACAGGCGTCCAGCAGGCTCTCGTAGCGAGCCATCGGCTACTGGCCTTCGGTCAGCTTCGGGCTGCCGAGCAGGGCCGCAGCGGCGGCGAAGCCCAGTGCACCGCCGGCGACGGCCGGCAGGATCGTCACGGCGTCGCCGTCGGCCAGCTTCGCCTCGAGCGCGCCCAGGAAGCGGACGTCCTCGTCGTTGACGTAGATGTTGACGAACCGGTGCAGGCCACCCTCGGGCGTGAGCAGCCGGCCCTTGAGGCCCGAGTGCTTGGCGTCGAGGTCGTCGATCAGGCCGGACAGGGTCTGGCCGGAACCCTCGACGACCTTCGAGCCGCCGGTGTAGCTGCGCAGGATGGTCGGTACGCGAACTTCGATAGCCATGGCTGTGATGCTCCTAGTAAAGAGAGAAGTCGAAAGAGTTCGGGGGCAGGTCGGCAGCGTCGCGTCAGCGACACTCGTAGTAGACCGATGCGGGGCTCTGCCCGAACATGTACGACTGGACGGCGTAGCCGTCCGCACTCCCACTCACGCGTCCACCGTCGCATCCACGATGTTGACCTCTTCTTCGGTCACCACACCGTCCACGATACGGAACGACCGGATCTCCTCGGAGTCCGGCTCGCGGGTTGATACCAGCACGTAATGGGCACCCGGCTCGCCGGCGAACGAGATGTCGGTGCGAGACGGGTACGCCTCCGTCGCGGTGTGCGAGTGGTAGATGACCACCGGCTCCTCGTCGTTGTCGTCCATCTCGCGCCAGACCCGCAGCTGCTCCATCGAGTCGAACTCGTAGAACGTCATCGAGCGGGCGGCGTTGTCCATCGCGATGTGCCGGGTGGGCAGGTCACTGCCGATCGCGCCGGCGACCACGCCGCAGGCCTCGTCGGGGTGGTCCCGGCGGGCGTGGGCGACGATCGCGGAAACGATCGCGCTGTCGATGGTCAGCACACCGTTCACATTACCGTGACGCGGCGGTGCGCCGGGCGTGGCCGTGCTCACGCGCGTACCGATCGACGACCGGGGTATGCCTTGGTGATGAAGCAGCGAAGAATCGGAAACGTCCAGGTGGGCGCCGTCGGGCTCGGCGGGATGCCGATGTCCATCGAGGGGCGCCCCGAGATCGGCCGCTCGGTCCGGACCGTGCACGCCGCGCTCGACGCCGGCGTCACCCTGATCGACACGGCCGACGCCTACCACCTCCATGCCGACGAGGTCGGGCACAACGAGACGCTGATCGCGCAGGCGCTGGCGAGCTGGGGCGGCGACGCCTCCGGCGTGCTGGTCGCCACCAAGGGCGGGCACCTGCGCCCCGGCGACGGGTCGTGGACCGTCGACGGCTCCCCCGCACACCTGCGCGAGGCCGTCGAGGGCTCGCTGAAGCGGCTCGGCGTCGACGCCATCGGCCTGTACCAGTTCCACCGCCCGGACCCCGGTGTCCCGTACGAGGAGTCGGTCGGCGCCGTCCGCGACCTGCTCGACGAGGGCAAGATCCGGCTGGCCGGCATCTCGAACGCGAACGTCGAGCAGATCCGGCAGGCCCGGCAGATTCTCGGCGGCCGGCTCGCCTCGGTGCAGAACCAGTTCTCGCCCGCGTTCCGCTCCTCGGAGCCCGAGCTGCGGCTCTGCGACGAGCTGGGCATCGCCTTCCTGCCGTATTCGCCGCTCGGCGGCATCGCCCGGGCCGGCGAGCTGGGCGACCGGTTCGGCGGGTTCGCGCAGGTCGCCGCCGCGCACGGCGTGAGCCCGCAGCGGGTGGCGCTCGCCTGGATGCTGGCCAAGAGCCCGCGGGTCGTCCCGATCCCGGGCGCCAGCCGACCCGAGTCGATCATCGACTCCGCCCAGGCGCCGGAACTGGCCCTGACCGACGCCGAGCAGGCCCTGCTCGACGCCGCCTAGCCCTCTTCGTCGATCTCCGGTAGCGCGTTCAGCAGGGATTCCTGCAGGTAGCCCAGGTACGCGTACACGGAGAGCTGGAATACCCGGCTCGACGCGGGGTCGTGGATGACGGCCTCGTCCAGCTCGTCGTTCAGGTCGGTGTCGCCCTGTATGTCGAGCCGGGTACCCATGGCCAGCCGCGCGTCGTTTATCGCGCGCAGCCAGGCCTCGGCCTCCTCGCCGTCCAGGCGGACCTCGCCCGGCCCGTCGTCGGGCAGCGCGGCGAGGATGGCGCCGGCCTGGTCGATCTTGCCGGTCTTGAGGTCACCCTCGGTGTAGAGGCGGAACTCGGCGGAGTCCTCGGGCCGGTCGGGGTAGATGTCCGGAAAGAGCCGGCTGACCACCGGATCGGTGTGGTCGAAGCCGTCCATGAGCAGTCCCACGACCTCGCCGGCGACCTTGCGCAGCACGCGCACCTCGTCGACGGCGAACATGGCAACGCACTGGCTGCCGTTGCGTCGGAACATCTGTCAGTCCACCTGCCAACTCACGCCCGGTCAACGGTTGCCCACAGACCGTAGCCGTGGAGTTGCGAGGCGTCCATCTCCATGCGCTCGCGCGCGCCGGCGGAGACGACCGCCTTGCCCTTGTTGTGCACGTCCATCATCAGCTGCTCGGCTTTGTCGTGGCTGTAGCCGAACAACTTCTGGAAGACCCAGGTCACGTACGACATCAGATTGACCGGATCGTCCCAGACGATCGTTACCCACGGCCGGTCATCGGCGGGCACCTCCTCGATCTGCGGCGTCTCTGCGGGAGCGACCTGAGGCAACGCCATCCCCCCATCGTGCCACGCCGATTCGGCCGGGGGTCGAACCGCCGAGGCATGCGCGTTGCGAGGCGGCACCCGGCGGGCCGCTGACCGGGAAGATCGCGGGCGGCGCCCGGGCCCGCCCCGCCAGGCTGGGCCCGGGCAGTCACGCCGGCACCGCCGAACCGTATGGGACCGCCGAATGCCCAGACAGATGTCTGAATACTCACCGTTTCGACCTCGGATACTCATTTTCGAACGTAGTACGAGCGTGACCTGAAGATGACGGATCTCGATATGCTGGCTCGGTGGAGCACTGGGAATTCGTCGGTCGCGCCGACGAGTTGGCCCGTCTCACGAGCGCCGTGACGATCGATTCGGACCGCGGTCTGATCCTCAGTGGGGCCGCCGGCATCGGCAAGAGCCGCCTGCTACAGCAGGCGGTCTCAATGCTGCCCGCCGAGCAATATTCGGTGCACCGCGCCTCGGCCAACATCGCCAGTTCCGGCCTACCTTTCGGCGGCCTCGCCCAGATCCTGCCGCCCGACGTGCCCGCCGGGCTCTCCTCGGCCGGGATGCTGCGCTGGGCGGTCGACGGCCTGCACGCCGCGGCGGGCGACCGGCCGATCGTGCTGGCGATCGACGACGCGCACCTGCTCGACCCGCCCTCCGCCGCGCTCACCCACCTGCTGGTCCGGGAGGGCGCCACGCTGCTGGGCGCGCTGCGGATCGCCGAGCCGGTGCCGACGCCGATCAGCGCACTGTGGACCGAGGGCCTGCTGAGCCACGCCGAGCTGGCGCCGCTCACCGACGAGGAGTCGCGGGAACTGCTCATCGCGCTGGTCGGCGGGCCCGTCGAGGGCGGCTCGGCGCAGCGGCTCGCCCGCCTGGGCGGCGGCAACCCCCTGCTGCTGCGCGAGCTGGTGCTGGCGGCGGTCGGCGGCGGCGAGCTGATCCGGACGTACGGGTTCTGGCGCTGGACCGGCCGCCTGACGCTGGCACCGAGCCTCGCCGACCTGGTCGACGCCCGGCTCGGCGGGCTGACGGCCGGCGTCCGCGACGTGCTCGAGCTGGTCTCGTTCGGCGAGCCGCTGGGGCTGGCGCTGCTGCTGCGCGGTGCGGAGCCCCGGGACGTGGAGGCCGCCGAGGAACGCGGCCTGATCCGGGTGGTCGCCGAGGAGCGCCGCCGCGACGTCCGGCTCGCGCACCCGCTCTACGGCGAGGTGGTCCGCCGCCGCTGCCCGGTGACCCGGTCCCGGCGGCTGCTGGCCGGCCTCGCCGACCTGGTCGAGGGCACCGGCGCCCGGCGCCGCGACGACCTGCTGCGGGTCGCCGTCTGGCGGCTCGACTCCGGCACGGCGCAGGACGCCACGCTGCTGCTCGACGCGGCCCGGCAGGCGTTCGACCGCTTCGACATCGGCCTGGCGCTGCGCCTGGCCGAGGCGGCGTACGACGCCGGCGGGGGTTTCCCAGCCGCCGAGCTGCTCGCCGCCGTGCTGCTCTTCGCCGACCAGCCGGAGGAGGCCCTCACCGTCCTGGACGGCACCCCGGACGACAACGCCCGCGCGCTCACCTCCCGCGCCGCGGTCGAGTTCCTCGGGCTCGGCCGGACCGACGCCGTCGACACGCTCGCCGGGGCCAAACCGGACGAGCCGGCCGAGGCCGCCCGGGTGCGCGCGCTCGAGGCGTTCCTCCGGCTCCAGCTCGACGAGCTCGCGGCGGCCCGCGCCCTGGCCCGCGGCGTGCTCGACGAGCCCGCGGCCGGCACCGCGACCAGGGCGCTCGCCCGGTGCGTGCTGGCGTTCCTCGCGGCGGCCGGCGGCGACCCCGGCGGCAGCGCCGAGCTGATCGCCGCGGTCGTGGCGGACACGGCGGCCTGGCGGCGCGAGACCCCCGCGGTGCAGTACGCGCTCCAGATGGCCGAGGGCACCATGGTGAGCGTGTCGATGGACCTGACGGCCATCGACCGGATCCTGGCGGCCGAGTTCGCCCGCCTCGCACAGGCCGGCGGCTTCGGGTTCGGCTCCGGCTGGGTGTCGCTGCTCCAGGCCCGGGCCGCGCTGCTGCGCGGGCGGACCGACGAGGCGCTGTGGGCCACCGAGCAGGCCTGCGCGGCGCTCGCCCCGGCCCGGGTCTACGACGGCGGCGCACACTTCGCCCGCGCCAACGTGGCGGCGCTGCTCGGACAGGTCACGCTGGCCGTCGACGCGCTGGCCGTCGCGGAGTCGGCCGCCGGCGGCGCCGTCGGGCTCTTCTACCCGTGGTGGGAGCAGGCCCGCGCGTGGACGCTGGCGTGCCGGGGCGAGCTCGCCCCGGCCGTACAGGTGCTGCGCGGCTCCGCGGCCCGGGCGCGGGCCGACGGCTTCCACGGCCACGAGCTGCTCGCCCTCTACGACCTGGTCCGGCTCGGGCGCCCGGACCTGGCCGCGGACCGGATGGCCGCCCTGGGCGGGACCGTCGGCGGGGCCGCCGCGCCGCTGCTGATCAGACACGCCCGGGCCTGCGCGGACGAGGCACCCGAGGACCTGTTCGCGGTCGCCCGGGAGTTCGCCGTGCTCGGCTACCAGCTCTTCGCTGCGGAGGCCGCGGCCGGCGCCGTCCGGATCTTCCGCCAGGCCCGGGACCCGCGGGCGCTGGCCGCGAGCACGCTGATGGCGGACGTCCTCGGCCGCTGCGGCACCATGCGCACGCCCGCGCTGCTGGCGATCCAGCCCGCGCTGACCGTCCGCGAACGCCAGGTGGCCGAGCTGGCCGCCGAGGGGGTGCGGAGCCGGGAGATCGCCGACCGGCTCTACCTGTCGCCACGCACGGTGGAGAACCACCTCCAGCGGGTCTACACGAAGCTGGGTGTGAACGGGCGAGTGGAGCTGGCTCCCGCGCTGCGCCTCTTCCCGCAATGAGCAATGGGGGCACGCGGGCGGACCGGGCGCGGCGGGCACGCCTAAGGTGAGCCGGTGACACCATTCGCGCCCGCGCTGCTGACCGACCAGTACGAGCTGACCATGGTCGGCGCCGCCCTCAAGGACGGCACGGCCAACCGCCGCAGCGTCTTCGAGGTGTTCGCCCGGCGGCTGCCCACCGGCCGCCGCTACGGCGTGGTCGCCGGCCAGGGGCGCCTCATGGAGCTCATCCGCGACTTCCGCTTCACCGCCGTCGACATCGAGTTCCTGCTCGGCTCGGGGATCGTCGACGAGACCACCGCGGCCTGGCTCGCGGACTACCGCTTCACCGGCGACATCGACGGGTACGCGGAGGGCGAGCTGTTCTTCCCCGGCTCCCCGATCATGACGGTGTCCGGCGGCTTCGCCGAGTGCGTGGTGCTCGAGACGCTCATCCTGTCGGTGCTCAACCACGACTGCGCGATCGCGGCGGGAGCGGCCCGGATGGTCACCGCCGCCCGGGGCCGGCCGATCATCGAGATGGGCTCCCGCCGTACCCATGAGGAGGCCGCCGTGGCCGCGGCCCGCGCGGCCTACCTCGCGGGTTTCGCCTCCACGTCCAACCTGGCGGCCGGCGGCCGCTACGGCATACCGACCACCGGTACGTCGGCGCACGCGTTCACGCTGCTGCACGACGACGAGCCCGCGGCGTTCGCCTCGCAGGTGGCGGCCCTCGGCAAGAACACGACGCTGCTCGTCGACACCTACGACATCGCGCAGGGCATCCGCAACGCGATCGCGGTCGCCGGGCCCGGCCTGCGCGCGGTCCGCATCGACTCGGGCGACCTGTCGGTGCTGGCCCAGCACTCCCGCGAACTGCTCGACTCGCTCGGCGCCGCGGAGACGAAGATCATCGTCTCCGGCGACATGGACGAATACTCGATCGCCACCCTGGCCGCCGAGCCCGTCGACATGTACGGCGCCGGCACCGCGGTCGTGACCGGCTCCGGCGCGCCGACGGCCGGGCTGGTCTACAAGCTGGTCGAGGTCGAGGGCCGCGCGGTGGTCAAGCGCTCGGAGAACAAGGCGACGGTCGGCGGCCGCAAGACCGCGATCCGGCGCCACAAGCCCACGGGCACCGCCACCGAGGAGATCGTGGTGTCCCAGGGCGTGCCCGACCACGTCGCCAACGACCGGCTCCTCCAGCGCTCGTTCGTCGCCGGCGGCGAGATCCTGCCGGCGCCGACGCTCGCGGAGTCCCGCGGCCACCTGCGCCAGTGCCTGATCTCGATCCCCTGGGAAGGCCTGAAACTGTCCGCCGGCGACCCGGCGATCCCGGTCACCGTGGTACCGACCTCCTGAGAGGGCATGACATGTCGCGCGCGCTCATCATCGTCGACGTTCAGAACGACTTCTGCGAGGGCGGCTCCCTGGCCGTGCTCGGCGGGGCCGGAGTGGCCGCGGGGATCACGTCGGCGCTGACCGACGGCGCCTGGGACCACGTCGTGGCGACAAAGGATTACCACGTCGATCCGGGCGCGCACTTCAGCGCACACCCGGACTTCGTCGACTCGTGGCCGGCGCACTGCGTGGTGGGCACCTCGGGCGCCGACTTCCACCCGGCGCTGCGGACGGACAAGGTCGAGGCGGTCTTTCACAAGGGCGCGCACGCGGCGGCGTACTCGGGCTTCGAGGGAAACACCACCGACGGCGAACGGCTCGCGGACTGGCTGCGGGCCCGCGAGGTGACCGAGGTCGACGTGGTCGGCATCGCGACGGACCATTGCGTACGGGCGACGGCGCTGGACGCGGCGGCGGCGGGCTTCGCCACGACCGTCCTGCTGGACCTGACCGCGGGCGTCGCGGCGGCGACCACGACGGCCGCCCTGGCCCAGTTCACGCAGGCCGAGGTGCGCACCACCGGCACCCCGGTGGTCCTCGCGACGTGACCTCGGTCTAATCCGGTTGGGGTTGTCGTACCCCTGGCGCAGACTGTCCCGCGGAGGTTAGGACCGCTATGACACTGACGCCTTACCGGGAGACGCTGGCCCTGCGCGGCATCCGCTCGCTGCTCATCGTGGCGACGCTGGCCCGCATCCCGATCACGGCGGGCACGGTCACCCTGACCCTGCACGTCACCCAGGACCTTCACCTGGGCTACGCGGCGGCCGGCCTGATCGGCGCGGCCTTCACCGTCGGCAACTCGATCGGCGCCCCGCTAATGGGCCGGATGACCGACCGCAAGGGCCTGCGCCCGGTGCTGCTGCTCACCACGGTGGCCGAGGTCGTGTTCTGGACGACGGCGCAGGCCATGCCCTACTGGGCGCTGCTGCTCGCCGCCCTGGTCGGCGGCTTCCTGACCCTGCCGGCCTTCGCGGTGGCCCGCCAGTCGATCGCCGCGCTGGCGCCCGAGTCCCACCGCCTGCCGGCCTTCGCCCTGGACTCCATCACCACCGAGCTGTCGTTCATGACAGGCCCGGCCCTGGGCGTCCTGATCTGCACCACCGCCGGCGCCCGGGCGGGCATGCTGGCCGTCGGCGCCGGCATCCTGATCTCCGGCATCGGCCTCTACCTGCTCAACCCGCCCGTCCGCGGCAAGGACGAGGCCCCGATCTCGGCCGGCGAACGCGTGCACCGCAACACCTGGCTGCGCCCCCGCCTGGTGGCGGTCCTTGCGATCAGCAGCGCGGCGACGCTGGTGCTGAGCGGCACGGACGTGGCGGTGGTCGCGGTCCTGCAAAACGCCGGGGAGGTCGAATGGACCGGGGCGGTGCTCGGCATGTGGGCGGCCTACTCGCTGGTCGGCGGGTTCGCATACGGCACCGTGCGGCAGGGCCTGTCGCCGCTGACGCTGTTCGCGCCGATGGCGCTGCTGACGATCCCGGTGGGCCTGGCCGGCGGGCACTGGTGGCTGCTGGGCCTGCTGCTGCTCCCCGCGGGCGCCCTCTGCGCCCCGACCATCACGGCGACCGCGGACGCGGTGAGCCGCCTGACCCCGGCATCGGCACGCGGCGAGGCGATGGGCCTGCACAACTCGTCACTGACGGTGGGGGTGGCCCTGGGCGCCCCACTGGCAGGCGTGGTGATGGACGTCTGGTCCCCGGCCTGGGGCTTCGCAGCCGTCGGCGGCGTGGGCCTCCTGGTGGCGGCCCTGACCCTGCCCGCCGAACTCCACCGCCGCCGCACAGCGACCACCACTCCCCCGGCCGGTTCCACTCCCGCAGCCGCCCCCGCAGCCGGCTCCGCCCCCGCAGCCGGCTCCGTTCCTGCGGCCGGCTCCGTTCCCGCGGCCGGCTCCGTTCCCGCGGCCGGCTCCGTTCCCGCGGCCGGCTCCGTTCCCGCGGCCGGCTCCGTTCCCGCGGCCGGCTCCGTTCCCGCGGCCCGCTCTGCTTCTACGGTCGGCTCCGCTCCCGCAGGCGGCTCGGCCGCGGCGGCCGGCCCGGGAGGCCTGGCGGCTGGTGCTCCGCAATCCGATGCCGCGCTGGCCTCCACCGCACCCGGCCCGGCGGGCGAATTCCTGGCCCCCTGACGCGGCGGGCGGGCACTGACCGCGCTCACCAGGTTTGCGCATGCTCGATGCCCGCCCGGAAACCTCGCGCCGAAGCCCGAGTGCTCCCAGCCCGCCGTGCCCCTACCGCCGACTCCGGGCCTCCCGCCTAGCGCCCGGCTCTCCAGGCCGCGCAGGCCTCCCGCCGACTCGGGGAACTCCTCACACAGGACGCCCCGCCAGGCCCCGCGAACCCCGGGGACTCCGGGACTCCGGGACTCCGGGACTCCGGGACCCCGGGGCTCCTCGCCCAAGCCCCGCCAAGCCGCACGGACCCCTGGCGACAGGCAACCCCTCACGAAAGACCCAGCCGCCCAGCCCGCGGAGACCCCCGACTCCGGAACTTCCACCCAAGCCAGGCCCGCCAAGCCGCACAGACCTCCCACCGATACGGGGGACCCACGAAAGACCCAGCCGCCCGGCCGTGCGGACCCGTCGCCGACTCCGGGATGCCCCACCCGAGCCGGGCGACCGAGCCGCGCTGACCTCCCGCTGGCAGCGGACACGAGAATCCCGGGTGGAGGGGCATGAAGCCGGGTCCTGACGGCAGTCACCGACCGTAATGGGGTTGGACCTGGGGATCGTGGGCCGGCGGTGTCGTACCCCCTCGCTAGGTTGCAGCCATGGGTCGTGAGGAGCTGCAACGGCAGTCGCTGGAGGCCGCGTTTGGCGACGTTGGCGTTGCACGGGTCGAATATGACGACGTCGCAGGCTGGGTGGCCTCCGCTGGTGCCAGTCCGGAGGATCCGCTGGCGGCCGAGGTCTGGGTGTTCGACGCGGACCTGTCCCAGGTTCTGCTGGTGCGTCATCCGTGGCGGGGTTGGGTTCCGCCCGGTGGGCGGGTCGAACCTGGGGAGTCGCCCCGCGAAGCAGCTCGTCGTGAGTTGTGCGAGGAGACCGGACTGGACGCCGATCTCCTCGCCCAGCCGGCCGCCGTCAGCGTCCGCTCCTACCATCCCGACAAGCCAGCGACCCTAGGACTGTCCTACGCCGCGATCGCCGACCCCGCGGCTCCGCTGATGCCCGAGCCCGGCCAGCCCGCCGCATGGATGAACCTGGCTCAATCGTGGGAGAGCTACTTCCCCGACGACCTGCCCCGCATTCGCCAGCATGCGCAGTGGCTGGCCGGCCTTGCTACTCCTGAACGGCCAACACGCTTACGCGATTGACTTACGAGACATGCCGGACCGGCAGCTACGGTCTGTGACACGTTGTCCGCCCACCCGGCGGCCAACCGTCCGCCCATCGCCAGCGGCCCGTCGTCTAACCCAACATCCCGGTATCCGCTGGCACCCGCCGACTCCGGGAACTCACCCCCAAGAACCTGGCCCGCCAGGCCGCACGGACCCGCCGCCGACTCCGCACCTCCTCATGAAAGACCCCGCGCGCCAGGCCGCACGGACCTCCCGCCGACTCCAGAAATCCCCACCCAAAGCCCAGCCCGTCAAGTCCCACAGACCCGCCGCCGACTCCGGGACTCCCCACCCAAAGCCCAGCCCCGCAAGTCGCACAAGCCCGCCGCCGACTCCGGCACTCCCGCCTAGGGCCCGGCCCGCCAGACCTGCCCCGACCGCCAAGCTAAGCGAGACCTACCCGGCCCCGGAGCCGCCCGCACAGAGCTCGGGCCGCCGAGCGGATCGCGACCCGGAGCGGTTGGGGTGGTGAAAGGCGGTTGGGGTGGTGAAAGGTCGGCCAACGGCGCTGTGGTGTGGCCGGGGCGGGCCGTCGGCGCTTCAGGGCGAGCGGTCAATGCTTGCCGTGGTCACTCAGATCTTCCTGGCAGGTCGCGCCGCCGTCCGGCTCGGCCGCCGGCGGGCGGGCGCCGCCCTCGGCAGGCCCGCGACCGACCGGCCAACGACGCCGATTCGCATGCCGTCCGAGACCGGGGGTCTGCGGCCAACTCCGGCCGGCGCCGAGCACCTCGACGCGCCCCGCCGAAGGAGTGGTTTGGGGTGGTGAATGGGTCCGCCCCCGGCTCCTTGGAGTGGAGTCGGGGGCGGGCCATCAGCGCTTCGAGGGGCGAGCGGTCAGTGCTTGCCGTGGTCGCTGAGGTCTTCCTGGTAGGTGGCGCCGCCGTCGGACTCGGCAGTCAGGGGGCGGGCGCCGCCCTCCGGTGGGCCGGCGACTGACTGGGAGCCGGCGGCGAGTTCTGGGAACTTCGCGTCGAAGGCTGGGCGTTCCGAGCGGATGCGGGGCATCTTGTCGAAGTTGCGCAGCGGGGGCGGGGAGCTGGTTGCCCACTCCAGGGAGTTGCCGGCGCCCCACGGGTCGTCGACCGTGACGAGTTGGCCGACCTTGTAGGACTTCCACACGTTGTAGATGAACGGCAGGGTGGAGGCGCCCAGGACGAAGGAGCCGACCGTCGAGAACGAGTTCAGGAAGGTGAAGCCGTCGCTTGCCAGGTAGTCGGCGTAGCGGCGGGGCATGCCCTCCGCGCCGAGCCAGTGCTGGACCAGGAAGGTGGCGTGGAAGCCGATGAACGTCAGCCAGAAGTGAATCTTGCCGAGGCGGTCGTCCAGCATTCTGCCGAACATCTTCGGGAACCAGAAGTAGATGCCCGAGAACACCGCGAACACGATCGTGCCGAAGAGCACGTAGTGGAAGTGCGCGATGACGAAGTAGGAGTCCGAGACGTGGAAGTCGATCGGCGGGGCCGCGAGCAGCACGCCGGACAGGCCGCCGAAGAGGAACGTCACGAGGAAGCCCAGGGCGAACATCATCGGGGTCTCGAAGCTGATCTGGCCGCGCCACATCGTGCCGATCCAGACGAAGAACTTCATGCCGGTCGGTACCGCGATGAGGAAGCTCAGGAAGCTGAAGAACGGCAGCAGCACCTGGCCGGTGACGAACATGTGGTGCGCCCACACGCTCATCGACAGCGCCGCGATCAGCAGGGTCGCGCCGACCAGGCCCTTGTAGCCGAAGACCGGCTTGCGGCTGAAGACCGGGATGACCTCGGTGATGATGCCGAAGAACGGCAGCGCCACGATGTAGACCTCGGGGTGGCCGAAGAACCAGAAGAGGTGCTGCCACAGCATCGGGCCGCCGGTCTCCACGTCGAAGACGTGCGCGCCGAGGACGCGGTCGGCGGCGAGGGCGAACAGCGCCGCGGCGAGGAACGGGAAGACCATGATCACCAGGAGGCTGGTGACCAGAATGTTCCAGGTGAAGATCGGCATCCGGAACATCGTCATGCCGGGGGCGCGCAGCGTGATGATCGTCGTGATCATGTTGACGCCACCGAGGATGGTGCCGAGACCCGAGATCGCGAGGCCGACGACCCACATGTTGCCGCCGAAGCCCGGCGAGTGCAGCGAGTCGCTCAGCGGCGTGTAGGCGAACCAGCCGAAGTCGGCCGCGCCCTGCGGCGTGAGGAACCCGCCCATGGCGATCATGCCGCCGAACAGGTACAGCCAGTACGCGAACGCGTTGAGCCGCGGGAACGACACGTCGGGCGCGCCGATCTGGATCGGCACCACGAAGTTCGCGAACGCGAACACGATCGGCGTCGCGAAGAACAGCAGCATGATCGTGCCGTGCATCGTGAACAGCTGGTTGTACTGCTCCGGCGACAGGATCTGCATGCCCGGCTGGGCCAGCTCACTGCGCATGAGCAGGGCCATGAACCCGCCCAGGATGTAGAACACGAAGGCGGTGATCATGTACATGATCCCGATCTGCTTCGCGTCCGTCGTCCGCAGGATCCGCGCGAGGGCCGAGCCCTTTACCTGCTGTCGCACCGGCCATGGCCGGGTCACGATCGGCTTAGGCGCAACGGTCGTCACGGATAGCCTCCGGTGTCTCGTTCGTCCCACTGCGTACACCCAAGTGGAAAGGCGTACCTCGCAGGCAGAATAGTCCCCCGCCGACCCCCGGCGGGCGCGGGGTGACCAAAGCTCACCCAGATCTCAGAACGGCTCTACGAGCCCCCGTAGCTGATCTGCGAAGATCGACTGGCCCCGCCTGCGCAGCATAGGGTCGCGCTGCGCGGGTGCCACGTCGCGGGTCCGGTCACGCTCCTGGGTCCAGCCCCTGACCTGGTCACATCGGGCCGCGCGGCGCTTCTCGTACGCGTGCAGCGCCGCCGGCACGTCGTCGGCGCCGGCCTTGAGCACCTCGCCGAGCACCACGGCGTCCTCGAACGCCATGGCGGCGCCCTGCGCCAGCGTCGGCGCGGTCGCGTGAGCGGCATCACCGACGAGCAGGACCGGGCCCTTGGACCAGCCCTCGAGCACCACCTCGTCGGTGCGGGCGACCTGCACCTTCTCCATCGCGTCCAGGATCGCCGGCACCGGGCCGCCGAAGCCCTGGAACAGCTCGCGCACCCGGGCCACCGGGTCCGCCGGGTTGGGCGCACCGGGCTCGACCGTCTCGTCGGCGTGGCAGTACAGCCGGCGGCCGCCCATCGGCATCACGACGAACTGTGACCGGCGCCCGAGCAGGGCGGTCCAGTCGCTGACCGGCGGGCCGCCGGTGACCACGCTGCGGTAGACGATCTGGCCCGTCGGGGTCGCCGCACCGCCCAGCCCGGCCTTGGCCCGGATCGTGGAGCGCCGGCCGTCGGCGCCGACGACCAGGTCGTACTCGGCGCCGGCGCCGCTGTCGAACTCGACCTTGACGGCGCCGTCGATGATCTCCAGATCCCGGACGGCGGTGTCGTAGCGCACCTCGCCGCCGACTCCGGTGAGCAGGACCTGCTGTAGATCTCCGCGGGACAGCGCGCGGCTCTCGCCGACGCCCGCCCACAGCGCGGCGACGTCCAGCTCGAACAGCTCGCCGCCGTCGGAGTCCTGGAAGACCTGCCGGAAGATCAGGTCGCCGAGCGGCCGCAGCGGGGCGTCGAGGCCGAGCAGCCGCAGCGCCCGGGACGCGTTGCCGGGAAGGTAGATGCCGGCGCCGGGGATGGTCGTCGCCGGAAGCTCCTCGACGACGTCCGGACGGAAACCCGCTATGCGAAGGCCTCGGGCCGCCGCGAGGCCGCTGATGCCGGCGCCCACGACGAGGATGCGCAAGGTCATCGCAGCAACGCCTCCGAGGGGTGTTCGATACGCGCCGGAGCCAAGACACTACCCGCCGCCGTCGAAGCGCGGAACCCACGATCATGGTCGCGTCCGATTTGTTCAAGACGACCGGTCCGAGATGGTCGTAGCGTCCTTGCCATGGCACCTACCTTCAATGCGGTCGGCCTCGTAGTGGCCGACATGGAGAAAGCACTCGCGTTCTATCGCCGGCTGGGGCTGGACTTCCCGCCCGGCGCGGAGCGGGAACCGCACGCCGAGACCGAGCTTCCCGGCGGCCTCCGGCTGCTCATCGACACCCACGAGACGATTCTCTCGTTCGATCCCGACTTCACACCGGGCGGCGGAAACGTATCCCTCGCGTTCCTCTGCGCCGGTCCGGCCGAAGTGGACAGCACCCACGCCGACCTGGTCAGCGCCGGGTACCGGTCCCGGAAGGAGCCGTGGGACGCCTTCTGGGGTCAGCGTTACGCCGTCGTGTCCGACCCGGACGGCAACAGCGTCGACCTCTTCGCACCTAAGTGACCAGCTCGCCGAGCGGCACGCCGGCCAGCGCCTTCACGTCGCGGGACAGGTGTGCCTGGTCGGCGTAGCCCGCGACGACGGAAACGTCGGCGAACGGCCGGCCGGACCGGGCCAGGCCGACCGCCGTCTGTAGCCGCATGATCCGGGCGAGCGTCTTGGGCCCGTATCCGAAGGCGGTCCGGCACCGGCGCTGGAGGTGGCGGGCGCTGAGGCCGCACTCGTCGGCGATCGCGCCGACCGGCCGGCCCGCGCGCGCACCGGCGGCGACCGCGACCATCGCCCGGTCGGGATCCCGCCAGCGGCGCCGGGCGAACCCCGACAGCGCCGCGATCGGGTCGTCGGCCTCGGCCAGCGCCCTGACCTCGGCGGGCGCGCAGATCTGGGCGAGCGGGACCCGCCGGTCGGTGAGCTCGTCGGCGGGGACGCCGAGCACGCCGGGGCCGGTGCCGGCCGCGAAGCGCAGCGCGAAGAGCCGGCTGGCCGCCGGCGCCACGCCGACCTGGGCGGTGGTGTCCGGGCCGGCGATGAAGACCGAGCCGTCCTGCCAGATCAGGTCGAGGCAGCCGTCGGGGAGGACGCGCTTGACGGCGCCGGGCGGCATCGTGCTGCGCCAGGCGATGACGTGCGGCAACTCCGCGGCCCATTCGGCGTACATGGTCCGACCCTGGCACGGGGGTACGACACTCTGCGAATGACGCCCGTGTAATTCCGGCGGACAATCGCGATATGACCGACCAGCTGGACGAGTACCGGCGCCGGCGGGACGCCCGGCGCACACCGGAGCCCGTGCCCCGTGCCCGGCCGCCCAGGACCACCGGCAACCGGTTCGTCATCCAGCAGCACCACGCCCGCAGCCTGCACTGGGACGTCCGGCTGGAGCGCGACGGCGTGCTCGTCTCGTTCGCCGTCCCGCGCGGCCTGCCGCGCGATCGGGCCCGCAACCACCTGGCCCGGCACACCGAGGACCACCCGCTCGAATACCTGGACTTCGCGGGCGAGATCCCGGCCGGCGAGTACGGCGGCGGCAAAATGATCATCCACGATCGGGGGACTTTCGAGACCGGCAAGTGGCGCGACGACGAGATCGGCGTGACGTTCCACGGCGAGCGCACCAGCGGGCGGTACGTGTTCTTCCGGACCGGCGGCAACGACTGGATGGTCCGCCGGATGGACCCGCCCGAGCCGGGCTGGCAGAGCATGCCCGAGGCGGTCGAGCCCATGCTCGCGACCCGGGCCGCCGGGCTGCCGCCCGACGATCCGGACTGGGGGTACGAGCTGAGCTGGGGCGGGCGCCGCGCGGCCCTCTTCGTCTCCGGCGGGCGGGTCAGGGTCTGCGACGCCGAGGGTACGGACGTCACGTCGTGGTACCCGGAGCTGCGGCCGCTCGGCGACGCGCTGGCGCCGCTCGAGGCCGTACTGGATGGCGAGATCGTGGCTTTCGACGGCGCCCGAGTCAGCCCTGAGCTGCTGGAACGCCGCAAGGCGCCGCGGGACGCCGCGGCCGCGCGGCGGGCCGCCGAGCGCACGCCGGCGCAGTTCCTCGCCTACGACCTGCTCTGGCTCGAGGGCCATTCCACGGTGGAGCTGGTCCGCTATGCCGAGCGACGGGAGCTGCTGGAGGGGCTCGAGCTGGCCGGCGACAACTGGCAGACGCCGCCCTACTTCCCCGGCGGCGGCGCGTTCGCGCTCGAGGCGGCCCGGGCGCAGGGTCTGCCCGGCGTCGTCGCGAAGCGCCTCGACTCCCCCTACCTTCCGGGCCGCCGCAGCCGGCTCTGGCGCTCGATCGACGCCGATCACGGCGCGCACGAAGATCCTCGATAGTTCTTCAGCCCGGCCCGCGTCACCCGATCTAGGTGGATACCGATCGAGCGGCGGAAAGGGCTATACATGATGCACCGCCCGGCGCCCCCGACCCCCACTGCGAGCACGGACATGTCTGCTGATCTCTGGAAGTCCGCCACCAACGTCCTGGACACCAACTGGTCACACGACCATATGGTTCCGTCCCGCCGCCTCTACCCGCATCAGTGGAGCTGGGACGCCGCGTTCATCGCGATCGGGCTCGCCTACGTGAACCCCACCCGCGCCTGGCGCGACCTGCGCAGCCTCTTCGAGGCGCAGTGGCCCGACGGCCGGGTGCCGCACATCGTCTTCGACCCCGGCACCGCCGAGGAGGACTACTTCCCCGGTCCGGGCTTCTGGGACGTCCCCGCGTACGCCGGGCGCCCCGCCCGTGGCAGCACCGGGCTGGTGCAGCCGCCGCTGCACGCGATCGCCGCGTGGGAGGTCTACCGCCGGGCCGCCTCGCACGGCGCCGAGTGCGCCCGCGCCGCCGGCGACCAGCTCGCCTGGCTGTACCCCCGCCTCGTCGCACAGCAGGAGTACCTGACCGGTCGCCGCGACGCCGGCGGCGACGGGCTGGCCAGCATCGTGCACCCGTGGGAATCGGGGCTCGACAACAGCCCCTCCTGGGACGCGGCGATGTCGGCCGTGCCCGCCGACCTGGAGCTGCTCACCCGGTACACCCGCCGGGACATCGAGAACGCGGACGCGGCGCACCGGCCGACCGACGTCGATTACGCGCGGTACCTGGGGCTGGTCCTCAACTACCGCGCCGGCGGCTACGCGGACACCGGCCTGGCGGACCGCCACGCGTTCGTGGTCGAGTGCCCGTCGTTCAACTCGATCCTCGCGGCAGCCGAGCACGCCCTGGTGCACATCGCCGGCGTCGTCGGCGCGGATCCCGAGGTGCACCGCAGGCGCGCCGAGCGGATCACCAGGGCGATCTCCGAGCACCTGTTCGACGCCGGCACGCAGACGTTCCGGGCCCGTGACGTGCGCACCCGTACGCTCAGCCCGGCCCGGTGTGTCAACGGCCTGGTGCCGCTGCTGCTGCCCGGGCTGCCCGCCGCGCAGGCGGCCGCGATCATGGCCGAGGCGGCGTCGCCGCGCTTCGGCCTGCCGGAGCGGACCGGCCTACCGGTGCCGAGCTACGACCGGACCGCACCGGACTTCGACTCGCTGCGGTACTGGCGCGGGCCGATCTGGATCAACGTCAACTGGCTGCTGCGCCGCGGCATGCTCGTGCACGGCTACCACGGCGAGGCCGAGGACCTGCGGACCGCCATGGTCCGCCTGGTGCACGGTTCCGGGCATTTCGAGTACTTCCACCCGGTCACCGGCGAGGGCATCGGCGCCCCGGCGTTCAGCTGGACCGCCGCCCTCTCCCTCGACCTGCTCGCCGACCGCAGCGTGCCCGCCTACGCCCGGGCCGCCTGAGGATCAGAACATCTCCGCGCCCACGGTCGTGTCCGCACCGTGCCCGGTGTGCACGACCGTATCGGGCGGCAGGGTGAGCAGCCGGTCCTTGATCGAACGCTCGATCGTCGGGCGGTCGCTGAAGGAGCGGCCGGTCGCGCCCGGCCCGCCGTTGAACAGCGTGTCGCCGGTGAAGACGCAGCCCAGCGCGGGTGCGTACAGGCAGACGGCGCCCGGGCTGTGTCCCGGGGTGTGCAGCACCCGGAGCACGCCGCCGGCCACGGTGATCTCCTGGCCGTCGGCGAGCGGCGCCGGCATCGGCTCGCCGCCGTGCACCAGCTTCCAGAGCACCTCGTCCGCCGGGTGCAGCAGCAGCGGCGCGCCGGTCCGCCGCGCCAGCTCGGGCGCGACCCGGACGTGGTCGTCGTGCGCGTGGGTGAGCGCGATCGCGACGACCCGGCGGTCACCCACAAGATCCAGGATCGCCGGTACGTCGTGCGGGGCGTCGATCACCACGCACTCATCGTCGTCGCCGACCACCCAGACGTTGTTGTCGACGTCGAACACCTCGCCGTCCAGCGAGAATGTCCCGTTCGTCACGCAATGGTCGATTCGCATCAGAAGAGCACCACCGAGCGCAGGACGCCGCCGGTGTGCATCTTGGCGAACGCGTCCTCGACCTGGTCGAGACGGATCTCCTCGGAGACGAACGCGTCCAGGTCGAGCCGGCCCTGCAGGTAGAGCTCCGTCAGCATCGGGAAGTCGCGGGTCGGCAGGCAGTCGCCGTACCAGCTGCTCTTGAGCGCCCCGCCGCGGCCGAAGACGTCAAGCAGCGGCAGCTCGATGGTCATCTCCGGGGTAGGCACGCCGACCAGGACCACGGTGCCGGCCAGATCGCGGGCGTAGAACGCCTGCTTGTACGTCTCGGGCCGGCCGACAGCCTCGACCACCACGTCGGCGCCGTTGCCGTCGGTGAGCGCCCGCACGGCCTCGACCACGTCCGTGCCGCGGGCGTTGATGGTGTGGGTGGCGCCGAAGCCGCGCGCCCACTCCAGCTTCCGGTCGTCGGTGTCGATCGCGATGATCGTCGTCGCGCCGGCCAGGGCCGCGCCGACGACCGCGCCGTCGCCGACCCCGCCGCAGCCGATCACGGCCACCGAGTCGCCCCGGGTGACACCGCCGGTGTTGATCGCCGCGCCGATGCCGGCCATCACGCCGCAGCCGAGCAGGCCGACGGCGGCGGGCCGGGCACGCGGGTCGAGCTTGGTGCACTGGCCCGCGTGCACCAGGGTCTTCTCCACGAACGCGCCGATGCCCAGCGCCGGAGAGAGCTCGGTGCCGTCCTCGAGCGTCATCTTCTGCGTCGCGTTGTGTGTGCTGAAGCAGTACCACGGCTTGCCCCGGCGGCAGGCCCGGCAGTTGCCGCAGACCGCACGCCAGTTCAGGACGACGAAGTCGCCCGGCGCGACGTCGGTGACCCCGGCGCCGACCGACTCCACGATGCCGGCGGCCTCGTGGCCGAGCAGGAACGGGAAGTCGTCGTTGATGCCGCCCTCGCGGTAGTGCAGGTCGGTGTGGCAGACCCCGCACGCCTGGATCTTGACGACGGCCTCCCCGGGACCGGGATCCGGCACGACGATGGTGGCAACCTCCACGGGTGCGCCTTTGCCCCGGGCGATGACTCCGTTGACTCGCTGGCTCATGCCATCGCCTCCGCTGGCGCTCCGGCGATGACATTCGTCGGGCGCAGAGTTGATGATTCGCTCGCAGGCTCGCTCATGAGCACACTTTCTCACCTCACGCCGCGATCGCCGAGTGCCGGACCGGGGGATCTTCGACCCTAAATGGACCGCGGCTCGGCGGGTGCCTCGAGGAGCGTCTCGCAGAGCACGCCGAGCTCGCGGACCTGCGGCGGGCTCAGCCTGTCGAACACCAGCCTGCGTACCGCCTCCGCGTGGCCCGGCGCCGAGTCGACCACCTTCCGGAGGCCCTCGTCCGTCAGTACCGCGATCTGCACCCGGCCGTCCCGCGGATCCCGCTCGCGGCGGACCCAGCCCTGCTCCTGGAGCCGGGCCACCACGTGGGACAGCCGGGACAGCGAGGCGCTCGCCTGCCCCGCAAGGTGGCTCATCGGCAGGCGGCGGTCCTCGCGCTCCGAGAGGGTCGCCAGCACCTGGTAGCCCATGTGCGTCAGGCCCGCCTCGCGCTGTAGCTGGCCCTCGAGCGACGCCGGGAGCTTGATGAGGACCTCGACGAAGCGGCGCCAGGCCTGCTGTTCATCGTCGGTCAACCACCGCGGCTCGCCCATGCCAGCAGGTTAGTTTCCCGCGCCGCGCGCCCCGGCGGCCGGGTGGATCGATCTTCCGCATAAAACTTCGGGAAACGAAGGCCAAACAATCGGGCACGTCAATCGACGTTCGTGAACCCCGGGAGTAGGGTCGCGCACGGACTTTCCACTCCGATACAGCGCCGGGGCCGGCTGGCTGGGGGGCCTCGGCCGACCCCGGCGCTGTGTTGTCCGCGCCGGGGTCCGTCGTCCGCGCCCGGGTCAGGACGCCGGCGGCTCGTCCTTGCCGGCCTCTTCGAGCCGGTCGGCCTCTTCCTTGGTCTTGTGCACCGCGCCGTCGGCGTGCTCGGGCGGGCCGTAGACCGTGTACAGCACGAGCGGGTTCGGGCCCTCGTTCGTGAAGTTGTGCTTGTGGCCGGCCGGGACGACGACGAGGTCACCGGCGACGACCTTGCGGGTCGCGCCGCTGACGACGGCTTGGCCGACGCCGCTCACGAAGGTCAGAATCTGGTCCACCTCGTGGACCTCCTCGCCGATCTCGCCGCCCGGCGGGATCGTCATGACCACGAGCTGGGTGTGCTTGCCCGTCCACAGCACGCGGCGGAAGTCCGGGCTCTTCTCGGCAACGGTGGCGATCGTGTAGTGCTCCATGACCAACAGGTACCCAGATCAGGGGCGCTTTGAACGCCGCAGTCTCGAGGCCGGTCGCAGCTCCTCGGCCGGTGCCGGCCGGCCGATCAGGTAGCCCTGCACGTAGTCGACGCCCAGCTCGCGCAGCATGCGCAGGGTCGGCTCGTCCTGGACGAACTCGGCCACCGTGTGGATCCCGTACGCCTGGCAGACCTGCACCAGCGCCCGGACCAGCACCTGGTCCTCCTCGTTGTGGACGAGGTTGACCACGTACTCACCGTCGATCTTGACGAGGTCGATGGGGAAGAGCCGCAGGTAGCGGAAGGACCCGTAGCCCGAGCCGAAGTCGTCAAGGGCGAGCTGGCAGCCCAGGTCGCGGATCCGGTCCGCGAAGTGGCGCGCCTCGCTCAGGTTGCCGATCAGCGCCGTCTCGGTGATCTCAAACGTGAGCTGCTCGGGGTTCACCCCGTATCGCTCGATCAGGGTCTCCACCTCGGCGGTCAGCCGGGGGTCGCCCACCGAGCGGCCGGAGAGGTTGATCTGGAGGCTGAGGTCGCCGCGCGCGGCGGCGAGCTCCAGCGCCCGCTCGACGACCCACAGGTCGATGTCGTAGATCGCGTCGAGGCGCTCCGCGGCGTCGAGCACCTGGGTCGGCGACTGCGGCGTGCCCGCCTCGTCCAGCACCCGCAGCAGCAGCTCGTGCCGGAGCACCCGATTGGTCTGCAACTCGAGGATCGGCTGGGCGAAGAGCGTGAACCGGTCGGTGCCGAGCGCGCCGGCCACCCGGTCGCGGTAGGAACCCTGCCGGTCGCGGGCCGCCACCGGGTCGGCGACCAGGGTCAGCGGCCGGTCGCCCTCGCGGGCCAGCCGCCACGCGTGGTCGGCGTCGATGAGCAGGTCGTGGCTGCCGGCCTCGCCGTCCGGGCGGAACCGGACCAGGCCGCCCCAGACGCGGGCACGCAGCCACGCGTCGGGCAGCACGAAGGACTGCGTGCGCAGCGCCTCCACGAAAAGGTCGGACTGGCGCCGAGCCATCACCCACGAGGCGCCGGCAAGCAGCACGGCGATCTCGTTGGGCCCGGCGCGGCCCAGCAGGTCGTCCGGGCGGGCGATGCTCTCCAGCAGGCGGGCGGCCCGCTGGAGCAGGTCGGCGTTGCCGTCCGCGCGCACACCGTCGGCGTGGTCCGGCTCGATCCGGATGACCACCAGCGCTCCGCCGCCGCGCCGCTGCGCCCGGTCCAGCTCGTCGGCGAAGCGGCCACGGGTCAGCAGCCCGGTCGCCGGGTCGCGCTCGACCACGGACGCCCGCACGGTCTCGCCCCGGCGGCTGAGCCGGGCCACCTCGCGCCGGGCGCGTTCGCGGACGGAGACGTCGCGCAGCTGGCCGCGGATGCCGTGCACGGTGCCGTCGGGCTCGGAGATCGGCTCGAGGCGGCAGTCCACGTCGAACCAGCCGCCGTCGGGGCGCAGCAGCCGGATCGTCGTGCGCACCGCCTCGCGGGCCGTCCAGGCCTGGGTGACCGCGCCGAGCGCCTTGGCGTGGTCGTCGGCGTGCACGTGCCGGGCGAGGATCTGCCGGCTCAGCCCGGCGCCCGTCGGTGGCCGGCCGAGCAGCGCCGTGAGCCCGTCGGACCAGACGATCTCATCGCCGTCCGCCCGGTAGGTGAACCACGCCTCGTCGTCCGCGGGCGGGCGCGGCTCGGGAAGCGGCAGCTGGGGGCCCTGGTTGGGACTCATCCGGGAACGGCGGGCGGGACGGTCGCGCAGCGCGCGAGGGCGTGGTGAGCCTTCTTCGGGTG
The DNA here is from genome assembly GCF_014205335.1 of Amorphoplanes digitatis. Classification (NCBI taxonomy): domain Bacteria; kingdom Bacillati; phylum Actinomycetota; class Actinomycetes; order Micromonosporales; family Micromonosporaceae; genus Actinoplanes; species Actinoplanes digitatis. The sequence goes on from NZ_JACHNH010000001.1 coordinate 7,701,406, forward strand.
CCGTCATGCGCCGTCGTTACCTCCCGCCCGAGTGAGTCGATGTCCCTGACCTATTACGACCCGTCACGGGTCGATGTAACAGTGCACGCCCGCGACAATGTTTTCGCAGCTGGCCCAACAAAACACAGAACAGCGGTTTCTCCACCGTTCAGAGTGTGAATTTAGCCGATCGGATGAACGCCCCACCGCGCCACGATCTCGGCCCGTGACCTGCGCGTCCATGACAGACAGTCACTGCCAGTGTTGACTGTGGAACCTACCGCGACGCTCGCGCCGCGAGCCGGGCCGATGTGTACGCAACGCGGTAGTGGATATGCAGCCCGTAACGAGATCGGAGGGCCGTGGATATGGTGGCCCTTCGGGCAGATGAGCGAGGACGACGACGTATGGGCATCATTCGGGACATGCAGCGGGCGCAGGCGACTCAGGACGCCGCGGAGCACCGGGCGCGCACCGCGGCGGAGCAGCAGCGTCAGCTGATCCGGCGCAACGCCGAGCTCGCGGTCGCGGCGGCGCAGCGGGCCGCCTCCGACGCGGCGCGCCAGCGCGAGCAGCGCCGGCTGTACGCGGAGGCGCGCGCCGCCGGCGCCGCGGCGGCGAACGCGGACGTGCGGGCGCGGCTGACCGACCTCGACCTGCTGCTGCTGTCCACGCTGGATGTCGACGACCACATCGACCTGGACCGGTTCAAGAAGCCGGTGCGGGTGCCGCCGTTCGATCCGGGCCGGCTGGGGCGGCCGCTGCCCGAGCCCAGGTGGGAGAGCTTCACGCCGCCGGAGCCGCGCGGCGTCGGCCGGATCCTGGGCGGCGAGCGGAGCCACCAGCAGCAGGTCGCCGCGGCGAAGCTGGCCTTCCAGGACGCCCGCGACCGCTGGGCCGCCGCGGAGCAGCGCCGGCAGCGGCAGCTGGCCGCGCGGGAGCGGCAGTACCAGGAGAACCGCCGGCGCTACGAGGCGAAGCTGATCTCGTACAACGCGGAGGTCGACCGCTTCGCGGCCGCGGTGGCGGCCGCCGATCCGGCCTCGGTCGTCGAGTACTTCGCCATGGTGCTGGGCAACTCGGTCTACCCGGACGACTTCCCGCAGCACTTCCGGCTCGCCTACCTGCCGAAGCAGCGGCACCTGCTTGTCGAGTACCACCTGCCGCCGGTCGAGGTGGTCCCGGTGGTGAAGGAGTACCGCCACGACCGGGTCCGCGACGATCTGACGGCGGTGCCGCGCGACGAGGGCGAGATCCGGCGGCGCTACACCGAGATCATCTCGATGGTGGCGCTGCGGACCGTGCACGAGATCGTCGAGGCGGACCGCGGCGGGCTGGTCGCGGAGGTGCTGTTCAACGGCATCGTGGACACCGTCGACCGGCGCACCGGCCAGTTCGTGCGCCCCTGCCTGGTGTCGGTGCGCACCGACCGGGACACGTTCGCCGCGATCAAGCTGCGCCGGGTCGACCCGGTCGCCTGCCTCGAGCACCTGCGGGCCGGGATCTCCCCCCGGCCGGATCAGCTGGAGGGCGTCACGCCCCTGACCGATCTCGACGCCGAACAGGACTTCACCGGCGAGTTCAACGTGCTCGCCGACATCGACGAGCGGCCGAACCTGGCGACCATGCCGGCCCCGGAGTTCGAGCAGCTGCTCCGCGACCTGTTCGGCAACATGGGCCTGGAGATGGGCGAGGCCGAACCGGGCCCGCGCTGGCTGGCCACGGATCCGCGGCCGCTCTTCGGCGGCCAGGTGGTGATTCACGCCGTACGCGGTGCGCCGGCCGGCCCGGGTGACGTGACCGAGCTGGCCGAGCGGGTCGCCGACGCCGGGGCGACCAAGGGGATCCTGGTCGCCCTCGACGGGTACGAGGCGACCGCGCACGAGACGGTCGCCGGCCGGCCGGTGGAGCTGCTGGACGGGCCCGCGCTGCTCAACCTGCTCGCCGAGCACTCACGGGTGAAGGCGCGGATCGAGGCGGTCCCGGCTTAGCTCGTGGCCGATGGTGGCGTCCACGTGGTCCGGGATCTCGTCGTGCCGGTCGCCGACGGTCGGCGTGCCGGTCGGCTCGAACATCAGGATCTGGGCGCCGCCCGGCGAGGACGGCTTGTGCTCGGTGCCGCGGGGCACCGTGAAGACGTCACCGGTGTGCAGCACGACCGTGCGGTCGCGCAGGGCGATGCGCAGCTCGCCGTCGAGGACCAGGAAGAACTCGTCGGTGTCGTCGTGGGTGTGCCAGAGGTGCTCGCCGGACACCTTGGCGACGCGGACGTCGTAGTCGTTGACGCGGGTGACGATGCGCGGGCTCCACAGGTCGTCGAACGAGGCGAGGGCCGCGGCGAGGGAGATCGGAACGTTGCTCATCCGGCCATCGTCCGGCCTGGCAGCCCGCGCGCGGGAGTGCCAGGAATCGCACATGTCGCAAGAATCCTCGCACCGGAACGGCGACTAGTCCGCGGCTGCCGCTTCGCTGGGAGTCGTCTCTGAGTCCGACGGAGTATCGCCGACGAGCGCCGGCGGCTCGTCGGCACGCCAGGGCGCCACGTCGAGCTCCTCGATGCGCTGCCAGAGCGGGCGCAGGGCCGCCTCCGGCTCGCGGGCGAAGATGCTGCCGCGGATGCGGACGAAGACGCAGTTGCCCACCCGCTCCAGCACCGCCTGCCGGCGCATGTCGCCCTCCCACTGCTCCGGCCCGTGGTACGCGTCGCCGTCGCACTCGATCGCCAGGCGCCGCCCGTCCGGCGCGTTCAGCACGAAGTCGATCCGGTAGCCGCCGATCCGGAACTGCGGCGTCGGCCGGTAGCCGCGTTTCACCAGGCGGCGCAGCACCTCGCGCTCGAAGTCGGACTCGCAGAGCAGCTCCAGGTCCGGCGCCGTGGTCTGCACCGGCAGGTTCACGGCGTAGTTCAGCAGCAGCGCCCGCGCGTCGTCGGCGAGCAGCGACGACGCCCGGACCGAGTGGAAGATCCAGAGTTGGTCGCGGGCCCGCGACGCGGCGACGTTGACCCGGCGGTGATATTCGCGCTTGGTGAACGCGGCCGGCCGCCCGTCGTTGTCGGAGACCACCATCGACACCAGCACCACGTCGCGCTCGTCGCCCTGGAACGTGTACGCGTCGCCGACCCGCAGCCGGCGCGCCTCCATCTCGTCCTCGCCGATCGCCTCCCGCAGCGCGCCCAGCAGGTAGTTCGCCTGGCCGCTGGTGCTGAGCAGGCTGATCACGCCGATGCTCCGGCCACGGTAGTCCGGGTCGGCGACCAGCGCGGCCACCTGCTCGACCAGCGCGTCCGCCTCCGCGACGTTCACGTCCCCGTACGGTGCCAGCGGCTGGCGCACGCCGTCCGGGATGAAGACCGCGCGCACCGGGGCCGACAGCGGCCGGTCCGCGCGCAGCGGCTGGATCTTTCCGTCGTAGTAGTGGCGGGAGGAGAACTCGATGATCTGCGGCACGCAGCGGAAGTGCTCGGTGAGCAGGATCCGCTCGGGCGAGCGGCGCACCGCGTGGTCGTACAGCGAGGACTCGGGGTCGAAGTGCTCGGCGGACGGCACGTCGCCGAGGTGGCTGTGTATCAGCGCGGAAACCGAGCCGACGAAGCCGAGCTGCGGCCCGATCTGCTGGTCGTCGCCGACCACCACGGCCCGCTCGGCCAGCGACAGCACCGGCAGCGCGAACAGGTCGGCCTGCGACGCCTCGTCCACGATCACCACGTCGAAGTGCGCGCCGCCGGCGAACTGCTCGATGGCCCGGTCCACCGACATGACCCAGACCGGCACGGCCTCGACCGCGGACGCCATCGCCCGCTGCGCGTGCGCCTGCCAGGCCGCCGCGGTGCGGCCGGTGCCCTTGCCGATCTTGCGAAGCGCCGTGGTCCAGTCGGCCAGCGCGGCACGCCGCCGGTCGTCGAGCGCCCGGGCGACCTCCAGCCAGGCGGACGCGACGACCAGGTCCCCGGTGAGCCGCCGGATCTTGTCGCGGCCCAGCTCGACCCGGCGGTTCAGCACTGCCGGGTCGACGCTGCCGACCACAAGGTCGAACCACGTCTGCGCCTGCCGCCACTGCCAGGCCCGCATGCAGGCGGCGCCGGAGACGGCCGGCACCAGCCCGGCGTCGACCTGGCCGGCCCATTCCGGCGCCACCCGCGCCAGCCGGTCCAGCAGCTCGGCGTAGCGCGCCGCGTCGGGCCCGAGCGCGACCAGCCGGCGTGCCTCGGCGACCAGGGCGTCCCACTGCACCAGCTCGGGGTCGAACCAGGCCGCGGCGAGCTCCGGCCACGGCACCAGGCCGTCGGCGACCGCGCGGTCACGCGCGTCCAGCTCGTCGAGCTCGAAGACCACCGGGCTGTCGTCCAGCAGGGCCGAGACCTCGGCCAGCCGGGCCGCGTCCAGCTCCAGCTCCTGCTGGGGTACGAGCACCCGCAGGCGCGCGGAGAGTTCGGGCCACTGGCGCGCGTCCCAGCCCAGGGAGCGTTCGGCCTCGGCGAGCAGCGTTCCCGCCCACACCTCCGGGTCGCCCTGGCGCTCGGGGATGTCGAGCCGCCGGACCCACTCGGCCCAGTGCTCGCCCAGCCGGCGCTGCGCCTGCGCCCGGCGTATCCAGGCCGCGGCCAGCTCGGCGTCCTCGACCGTGCGCAGCGGCTCGCCGTCGACGCGGACCTCGTCGGCGATGCGCCACAGCCCGGGTGCGAGCAGCCGGTTGACGCCCCGGCCCGCGGCGAACCGCTCCCGCAGCTCGCCGACGCCGGCGAGGAGCCGCTTCGGCTCGGCCACCAGCGCGGTCGCGGCGGTGACACGATGCCCGCCGAGGACGCGGGCGAGTTCGGCGAGCGCGCGCTGGAGCTCACCGGTCGCCCGGACGTGGTCGGTCCACATCGTGGCCCAGTGCGGGTCGGACAGCAGCCGCCCGAGCCGGTCGGTCCACGTGCCCTCGCGCCGGTGCAGCCACGCCACCGCGTCCCGCAGCCCTTCCAGCAGCTCGGATACGAGGCTGGGCCCCTGTGCGCGTACGGAATCGGTGTCGACGCCGGCCATCTCCAGGCGCGACGCGCGGTCGGCGGCCGCGTCCCGGTCGGCTCGCGATCGTCGTGCGGTCTCCGCGGGGGGCAGGTCCGCGACGTCCGGCAGCGGGCGCAGCGCGGCCGCCCGGTCCGCGGGCGCGAGGCGCGCGGCGAGGTCGAGCAGCGCCGCGAACTCGTCCGCGGACAGCGGCGGCGGTTCGGACGGGGTCACCGGGTCGGTGATGCCGCCGTCGGCGGCGGCCCGCTCCCGCAGCCAGGCCCCGACGTCGGCGGGCGAGAGCTGGACATCGTCGATCCGGTACGTCGCGGCCTCGTTCTCGGCGATCGCCCGCAGGCCGCCCAGGGCGGTCGCCAGGTCCCGCTCGGCCTCCTCGAGGCGGCGGGTGAGCCGCTCGACGCGGGCCGCCTCGGCGGTCTTGTCCAGGGTGGCGGCCCGGTCGGAGAGCTCACGCGCGGCGAGCTGTAGCTGGACCAGCTGGTCGGTGGTGCGGCCGAGGACGGCCAGGCAGAGCGCCCGCACCTCCTCGGGGAGGCCGTCGCGCAGCACCCGCAGCGGATCCTCCTTCTGCGCGACGACGAGCACCCGCTTGCCGTTGGCCATCAGGTGGCAGATCAGGTTGCGGATGGTGTGCGTCTTGCCGGTGCCGGGCGGGCCCTGCACGGCGACGTTGCGGTGCAGGGCGAGGCGGCGCGCGATCGACTCCTGCGCCGCGTTGGTCGGCAGCGGCATGAGCAGCCGCTCGCCGACCCGGTGCCAGTCCTCGGGCCGGTCGTCGGGCATCCGGAGCCGGCTCGGCTCGTGCGCGACGATCGCGGCAAGCGCGCCGACGCTGCCCGTCTCGCCGGCCAGCAGGCGGTCGCGCAGGTTCTCGAGGAAGCCGCGCAGCAGTCGCTGCCGGGGCCGGGCGAAGAGGATTCCGGTGTCGACCAGGTGCGGCCCGGTCGCGCTCTGCCCCGGCGCCACCAGCCGGCGTTCGTAGCCGAGCCGGCCGAGCGCGCGCTCGAAGAACTCGCGGCGCTCCAGGTCGTTCCACAGGTCGACCTCGAGGGTGCCGGCCGGCCCGGCCAGGGCGAGAAGCTGGCCGAGGTAGCGCTCGTCGAGCCCGGCGAGCGCGTCGGTCTGCAACCGGGACGGGCCCTGCGGCGAGACGGTGATCAGGGAGCGGTCCGGCTCGTACTCGATGATCACCGGGGTCGCGACAAGCGGATAACGCACCCGCTGGTCGCCGACGGCGGTCTCCAGGATGCCGTGCCCCCAGACCAGCTCGGTGGTCGCGGCGGTCATGTCGATCTGGTGCATGAGGTCGAAGAGCTGCCGGTGCAGCGTGCGGGCCTTCTCGGCCTCGCGGCTGAGCAGCGCCCACGGCCGCCAGACCTGGTCGCGCCAGGCCTCGAAGCCCGCGTCGGCCGGGCCGTCCGCGGCGTCGTCGGCGTCGTCGGCCTTGGGCTCGTCGGTCGCGCTGATCTCGTTGAGCCGGCGCCGGAGTTCGGCGGGCACCGCGACCGGGCCGGGCAGGTCCGGCAGCCCCACGCGCAGCCAGCTGGTGCCGTCGGGCGCGGGCCCGAGCTCGACGGCCGGGTGCACGGGCAGGGAGTCGAGGCGGTGCGCGTCGGCGGGCACGGTCCGCGCGGGACGTTCCATGTGTGCGCGGACGGCGAGCAGGTAATCCGCGACGGAGACGGCCCGATCCCGGATGACCGTGTACGACTCCGGCTGCGGCGGGGACATTCTTCGCAGGTTATCCGACGTTCGCAGCCGGGCGCTCGATACGGCGCCGCGCCACCGGCTCGGTCAGGCCTCCTCGGGGTCCCGGCCCTGCGCCGCGCGACCGCCGTCGATCGGCAGCACCACGCCGTTGATGAAGCTCGCCGACTCCGACAGCAGGAACGCGACGACGTCGGCGACCTCCTCCGGGCGCCCCATCCGGCCCAGCGGCTGGAGCAGCCGGATCTCCCGCGCGAAACGCTCGGCACCGGCCGGGGTGAGCCCGGCGAGATGCGCGTCGGACCGCTCGGTCGCGATCGACCCGAGCGCCACCGCGTTGACCCGGATGCCGCGCGGTCCATAGTCGACCGCGAGCGCCCTGGTCAGCCCCTCGATGGCCGCCTTCGCCGTGGCATAGGCGAGCGCACCGCGTACCACCCGCTGCGCCTGGTGCGAGGAGATGTTCACGATCGCGCCGGCGCCGCGCGGCAGGAACGCACGGACGGCGGCGGCGCTGCCGACCACCACCGGGTCGAGGTTGCGGTGAATCAGCGTGGCCACCTGGTGCGGCGGTGCCTCGTGCAGCCACACGTCGGCGAAGACCGCGGCGTTGTTGACCCAGCCGGCGAGCGGCGCGGGCACCGCGTCCGCCGCGCGCCCGGCGACCGCGGGATCGGCGGCGTCACCGATCACCGGCACGATCCGCCCGGCCGCCGGATGCGTGGCCGCCCAGCCGAGCGCGGCGGCGTCGAACTCGATCACCGCGACGTCGTGGCCCGCGCCGGCCAGCCGCTCCACGACGGCCCGGCCGACGCCGCGCCCGCCGCCGGTCACCACGTAGGAAGCCATGCCTCAGCCTGCCAGCCCGGCGCGCCGGCCGCGCGAATCCCTCCGGACGCAGGCCGTCCGCCGCCCACCGTGGCGGGCGACGGACGGAGATTGCCGGCGTGTCAGGGGAAGCGCATGCGGCGGGGCCGCGGGATAACCGGTGGCGGCAGGGGCAGGTCGTCGAGGTGGCTCCAGCTGAGCGCCCCGTTCGCGGTCGACTGGATCTCGCCGAGGCAGGCGCGCAGCAGCCCGAGGTTGGCCGCGCCCGCGAAACCGGCGATCACGACCTCCGGCGTCGGCTCGATCATGGCGATGGCGGCGCAGATCTTGGCGACCTCACGCTCATCGACCGCGTCGAGCGGCAGCGGGGCCTCGCCCTGCGAGCGCCGCCACGGCGGTCCGAAGCGGCGCAGCAGCTCGCGGGCCAGCCGCCCGAACGAGCGGCCCACCTCGGCGTCGCGCATGGACATGCGCGCCGACTGGCCGTAACACCAGGGCACCACGACATGGCCATTGATGACGACGAGCTGATAGACGGATTTGGGAACGCTGATCACCTCGGCGCCGGGCAGCGTGCCGAGAAAAAGGACCAGCTCCTCGTACGGCAAAGGCCAGCGCGGGTTCGCTAACACTCGTTCGGTGGTAGTCGTCGTGGCGGGGTGAGCGTTGACCTCGCGGTCGATCGCGGTGCTCAATGCTTCGGGTACTCGGGTCCAGAGCTCCCCTGCGATCTTGTCGCCAAATTGCTCGACCACCCACTCACTAGGACCGACCAGAACGTCTGGACGCATTCGCTACCACCACCGTCCGTGTCGCTGGCGCTACGTCTGGCTAGAAGAGTTCCACTCCCGGAGATCGACAGGAAGACAATCAGGACCAGTTTTCAAAAACATCCATGAATGAAAATAAGCAGGACAGCCATACTGTTGCCGCAGAGGTGGATCAGCAGGTCCGTGACCCGCATCACATGCAAATTGCACGGCGAACCGCTCGTGCAAGTTGCATGTGAGATCGATGATCTGTCCTCTATCTGACAGTAAACCGCTCCCACATTTCGAGCGGGTGACCGTCCTGCAAACAGCTACGGACGGTGCTCAACCCCTCGTCGCGGCGCACGCCAGTTGGTAGGGTGCCCGGCTGTGATCGGCGAGGTCAACATCGCGCGGCCGGCCACCCGGCGGACAGACCGCTGGGTGGCAGTCTTCGGGGTGCTGACTCTGCTCTGCGGAGGCTTCTTCACCCTCAGCCTGACCTACAGCCGCGCCGCCGCGACCCGGTCGCAGAGCGCCGAGCGGACGATCCGCGCCACGCTCGACCGCCAGGGCGCCGCGCTGCTGCGCGGCGACAGAACCGGATGGCTGAGCACCGTCGAGGAGTCCCTGTCCGGAGACTGGGCCCGCCTGTACGCCAACCTGCGCGGGCTTCAGGTGTCGGGCTGGCTACCGCGTACCCGGGGAGTAGCGGGCGGACCGGTGTGGGACGCGGAGGTACAGATCCGGGTCTGCTTCGCCGCGCCGTCGTGCGCCCGCACGCCGGAGACGTACGTTCCGCTCGGCGACGTCATCTCCGCCCGTACGAAATGGACGGTGCGCGGTGACCGCGCGGTCCTGACGGGCTTCGAGCAGTCCGCGACCGACGGCCCGGTGCCGTGGAAGAGCGAGACGCTGACGTTCGCCACCGGCCGGCGGGTGGTGGTCGCCGCGCCGGAACACCTGCCCGGCGCGACACCCGCACAATGGCTGCCCGCGGCCGAGCGGGCCGCCCAGGTCGCGGACCGCTACGCCCTCACCGAGCCGAAACCGGGCCGCTACCTGGTGTTTCTGGCCGGCCGGCCCGAGTGGGACACGGCCGTGGGAACGGACCGCGAGGCCGCCGCCTTCGTCGACAGAACCAGCGAGTCGACGGCGTTCGCGGTGGTCGACGCGACCGGCCTCGGCGCCGACTTCGCGGACGAGATTCTGCTCCGCCACGAACTGGGCCACATCGCGACGCTGCTCGGCACGCTGGACAACGGCGACGAGTGGGCGGTCGAGGGCATGGCCGAGTACATCGCGTACGCGGGCCGGCCGGTGAGCTCCTACGAACTGATCCTGGACGCGCGCTGGCACGTCGAGCACACCGGCTGGCGGGGCAGGCTGGATCTGGAGTGGTCGACGGACCCCTCGGAACGGTTCGGGCTCTACGCGATGGGCTTCCTGGCCATGCGCTGCATCGCGCAGGAGTACGGGGAGCCGAGGCTGCTGAACTTCTTCACGGAGGTGGTCCGGCGCGGCGAATCGCCGGACGAGGCGTCGCGGTCGGCGCTGGGCGCGCCGTGGGTGGCGGTGGAGCGCACCTGCCGGCCGATCATCGCGGGCTGGGTCAAACGCTGAGCTGCTGACCGGGCGGTCAGCCGGACCGGGAACGGCGCCGTGCGAACGCCAGCACCACACCCACGCCCGCGACGACAAGGACACCGATCCCGGCGATCGCGACCGGCGGGATGCCGGAGTCGTCCTCCTCCGGGCCGGAGATCGGCGGAGTGCCGGTCGACGCCGAGGCGGCGGAGCCCGGTGTCAGGGAGGCGGCCACGTCCAGCGCGGCCACCAGGTCCAACTCGCCGTATCCGTAGGCGTCGTCGCGGCCGGCGGGGCCCTTGTCCACGGCGGCGGCCTCCAGCGCCTGGACGACCTGGGCGGCGGTGAGCCCGGGATACTCGGACCTGATCAGAGCAGCAGCCCCGGACACGATCGCCGCCGAAACGCTCGTGCCCTCGACCCGCTCATACGGCTTGCCCTCATCACCGTTCGCCACCACCACATCAGCGCCGGGTGCGGACAGATCGAGCTGTGGACCCTCGCGAGAGAAGGATGCGTGTTTCCCCGCGCGGTCCGTGGCCCCGACGGCAATCACCTCGGGATATGCCGCGGGATACACGCTGTCGGCATCAGCCTCGTGGCCATTTCCCGCACCGGCGACCAGCACGACATCCGCCTCGGCGGCCTTCTTGATCGCCACCGCCAAACCGTCACTCCCCACGGTGAGGAACGACATGTTGATCACCGTGGCCCCGTGCTCGACCGCCCAATCGATCGCCTTGCTGACTACCAATGGGCTGCCGGCCGGTGACACCGGCAGGATCTTCGCAGCGGGCGCGATGCCCAGCACTCCGTTGCCTCCGGACCGTCCTCGGCCGGCAATGACGCCCGCCATTTGCGTGCCATGACCCTCAAGATCATCGCGACCATCGCCCTTGCCCAACACGTCGAACCCGGGCAGCACAGCGCCCTTCAGATCCGGATGCGCGGCCCATACCCCGCTGTCGATCACGGCAACGGTGATGCCGGCACCCTTGGTGGACCGGTGCGCCTCCTGCACGCGCAAGCTCTTCAGATACCACTGCTGGTCCCGGTACTGATCAGCATGTGCCGGCGGCGCACACACGACGAGCGTGGCGAGGGATGCCAGGATCGCCGCTGCTGCTCGGCAGGCGGACGGCGTCCTCACTCATACCAACCGATGACGCCAGGCCCAGGATCATGACGGGGTTGCGCCCGCGAAGGCTCGATGACGGGAGGGACCCCCTCCGCAGTTGCCCATGGGTTGTCGGGATCGAAGGGCAACGCTCTGCCGTCCTCGCCGCCGCGGTTACGGGATCCTGCCATCGGCGATCCCGGCAGGACCGCGCCGCGGGCTGCGCTGCCACGGTTCGCCTGGCCGTTCGCACGAGCACCGGGCGGCCCAGAGCTCTGCGGTAGCCATGACGGCGTCGCCGGTTTGCCCGAAGGGCTTCCGCCGCCCCGTGCGCCACCATGCCGATCACCGATCCGGGCAGCGCACGCGGCCCACCTCGGCCGAGGGGAGAGCGCACCGTGCCGGGTGCGCCCGGCGCACCGCCACCGATGACCAGGCCCGATGGTGCCGGGCCCGGGGTCGGAGTTGGCTGCGGAGCAGGCGCGGTTCCCGACGGCGCAAGACCCGGGGAGGTCACCACCTCTGCTAACCCCGGTCCTGGTGCCGCACCGTTGGGCCCCGCCAAGCCGGAGTTCGGCAGCGGAGGGGGCGGATCATGAGGAACGTCGACAACGCCGGCCGACCCACCGGCAGCCGAGTGTCCGTCCGGGCCCGATCCGCGATCGCGGGGATCCGACACCGGATCACTGACATAGGCGCGCGGCTTGAACTCATAGAGGTCCGGTGGCTTGATCGTGTTGTCGGGGTGAGCCACGACCCTTTCGGCCTCGCGCATCTGCTCGCGCGCCTTCTCGTCCAACTCGTCCTCGGCGTTGTCCCACCAACCTGGCACCCAGTCGTCGCTCTTATCCAGATATGACTGATACAGCGGCTCGATTGTCGTCTTCGCCTGCCGCAGCGCCTCAAGCACTTGACTCAGAGCACCTGCGTTCGAGTCGGCAATCCGCTTGTTCTCCGCCATGTTGAGGAGCAAGTCATCGATCATGTCGACGAACGCCGCTGCGGCCTTGTTCCGCTCCGGAGGCCAGGCTCGTGCCAGGGATTCCTTTGCTGATTCCAATCGTTTGCGTTGATCGTCGAGGAGTCCGGCCATCGCGGCCAGCGCCGCGACCTGGCGCCAGGACTCCGGATCGTCCTCGCCCGCCACCATCGCCCAGATCCTCGGCGTGTTGTAGGCCGACCAGGGCGTCGCTCCGCTCGGAACGAAGACTCCGTCGCTCATGGCGTCGTCCCGCCGTCGCGGGCCGTCCGCGCCCGCTCGGTCGCGGCCGTCAGCAGGTGGTTGATGTCGCGTGCGGACCGGTCGTCGACGGTCCGGAAATCCCTCGCTGCCTGCTCGGCGGCGTCCGCCAGGATCTTCGCCGCCTCTACGAACCGGCCGAGGTTGGTGAGGGAGTTGGCCAGGGCCTTCCCGTAGTTCTCCTTGGTCCGCAGCAGCGGCACACTCGCATTCCGCTGCCCGAAGGTGATCCCCGCGGAGAACGACCGCCGAGCCCGCTCGACATCCATCGGATCGACCTCGACGGCGTAAAAGCCCACGTCCCCGGCGAACCTGTCCAGCCCACCGGTCTCCACGTTGATCGATCCGTCGCCCATCGCAGCCTCCCGCGCCGACCCCGCCCGAGAACCCGCCCAGAATACCGAAGGAGTACGACGTTCCGTTGCCCCCCGATCACACAGAGATCCACGATGGAGGCTGAATTCGCCACAGGCCGACGGTAATGTCCAACACTGTGAGTGGGCACGAGATACACGGGCGGCAACGCCACCCGTGGTCCCTGCTCGCCCTGGTCCTCGTCCTGGTCTGCGGAAGCCTTGCCCTGCCCGGTGCGGATCACCGCCTGGACCCGGACAGCGCCCGCGCCGCACGCCCACTCGATCCTGCGCCGCCGGCCGCCCACGCCGAAGAGATCATCCGCAGGACGCTCGACCGGCAGTCCGCCGCCCTGATCGGCGGCGACGAGCGCGGCTGGCTGCGCGACGTCGACCCGCCCCTGGCCGCCGAGATGCACCGCCTCTACCGCAACCTCCGCGGCCTGCGGATCTCCGGCTGGGTGACCGACCCGGCCGGCCTGCCCGCCGGGCGGGACGGCCCGGTGTGGGAGACCGACGTCAGGATCCGGGTCTGTTTCACCGGCCCGGCCTGCGCCCGGGACCACGTCCCGCGGCGGAGCACCGACCTGCTGACGGCGAGCACCGCCTGGCGGGTCTCCGCGGACCGGGCCGTGGTCACGCGGTTCGCCTTCGACGGCGCCCGCGGGCTGCCGAGCCGTCCGACGCCCTGGGAGCGCGGCACCCTCACCTTCGCGGCCGGCCGCCGGGTGATCGTTGCGGCGCCGCGGGGCGTGCTGCGGCCGGAGGCGTGGCTGGCCGCTGCGGAGCGTGCGGCCGTCGTCGCGGACCGGTTCACCCTGGCCGAGCCGCGGGTGGGCAGCTATCTCGTCTTCCTGGCCGGCCGGACCGAGTGGCGGACGTGGTTCTCGGCCTTCACCGATCGCGACGTCCTCGGGTACGCGCTGCGGCCCAGCGACACCTCCGGCTTCATCGTCATCGACACGACGAAGGTCCGGCCCGGCGCGAAGGGCGAGAGCGTGCTCAGGCACGAGATGGCGCACATCGCGACCCGGTACGGCCCCTCGACCCGCGTCGGCGAGTGGGCGACCGAGGGCATCGCGGAGTACGTGGCGTGGACCGGCCGTCCGGTATCGGAGTACGACCGGGCCGGGGACGCCCGCGCGCTGGCGGCGAAGCTCCGCTGGACGCGGCAGCTCGATCTCGGGTGGTCGCACTCGTCGGCGCTGCGCAGCGGCTATTACGGGATGGGCTTCTTCGCGATGCGCTGCCTGAGCGAGACGTTCGGGGAGGCGCGGATGCTCGACTTCTTCGACCGGATGGCGCACGGCGGGCGCGGGCCGGCGCAGGCGTCGGGCGAGGCCTTCGGCGTCTCCTGGGCGGCGGCCGAGCGCACCTGCGCCCCGAGGATCAGGGCCTGGCTGCGGCGGTGAGCCCGCTCAGGTGGGCGAGCATCGACTGGTTCGCCTCCCAGCCGTCCGGGAACTTCACCGGCACGCCAAGGTGGACCGGCTCCGTCGACGGGTGCGCGTCCAGCAGTTCCGCGATGCCCGCCCGGGCCACCACCACGCAGGCGTGCCGATGCCGGGACGTGAGCACGCACAGCCGCCCCGACTCCAGGTGGAAGGCGGTCGCGTCCCGCCGCCCGGACAGCGGGTGCAGCACGACGGTCAGGTCGTACTCGCGGCCCTGTAGGCGGTTCGCGGTGTCGACCGTGATGTCCCGCGCGTGCTCCGGCAGCAGGGCGCGGATCGCCGCCACCTGGTCCCGGTGTGCGGCGCCGATCGCGATCCGCGACGCGGTCAGCGGCGCCGAGCCCGCCTCGGACACGGCGACCGCGTCCCGGGTCAGCGCCCGGGCCGCGAGGTCGGCGCACGCCGCCGCGGCCTCGGCGTCGGTGCGGACCGTGAACCGCGCCGGCAGCTCGTGCAGGCCCCAGCCCGTTGCCGCCGCGGTGTCCAGCACCGTGTCGAGGTCGGTGGTGGCCGGCGCGGCGAAGCTCAGGGACCGCTCGCCCGGCCCGGTGCCCGAGCGGAAGCCGGTGAACGGGTAGAACGCCGCCGCGACGACCGGGGCCGCGGACGCCGGCAGGCGCCACGAGACGGGTAGGCGGTGCACCGGTAGCTGCGGGTTGTGGCGTAGCAGCACCGCCACCGCGCTCTGCATCGGATCCCAGGACAGGCCGGTCCAGCGATCGACCTCGACGGTCGAGAACGGGTCCAGCTGCCCGGGGTCCCCGACGAAGAGCGCCCGTTCGAAGCGCGGCGCCACGCGCAGCAGCGCGTCCGAGCGCATCTGGTACGCCTCGTCGACGATCGCCCAGGGCCAGGTGCCCTCGGTGACCGTCGCCCACTTCGCCGCCGTACCGATCGTCACCGGGGGCCCGCCCAGGTCCGCCACCTTGGCGCCCACCCGGCAGCTGGGGTGTTCGCGGACCCGCTCGGTCGCCGCGTAGTCGACCGCCGACAGCCGGCCGACCGACAGGGTCGGCGACGCCACGCCCAGGCGGGCTATCAGGTCGTCCACCTGCTCGTTCGTCTGCGCCACGATCATCAGGGAGGTGCCTGTCGCCGCCAGCACGCCGGCCGCGCGGACGACAAGGGTGCTCTTGCCCGCGCCGGGCGGGGAGTCGACGACGACGCCGCGGTGGTCGGTCGTTGCCAGGTCCCGCAGCACCGCATCCACCACGCGGGTGGCCTCGGCGCCGGGAGTCTCGGGAGACAGGATCACCGACGCACCGTATCCCGTCACGCCCGCGGCGCAGGATCGTCACCAGATGTGAGTAACCCCGTCCACATTGTTACCTGTCGAGTTTCCGACGTTACCTTGAGTAAATGACCGATGGTGTCTACAGGCCGATCCTGCGGCCTCGTCGTGGCGAGCTCGCCGCCCTGCATCATCTCGATGCCGATGCCGCGAAGCTGGTGATGCCCATCATCGAGCTCTCCCCGACCGAGCAGCTTCCGCAGCTGGTCCGCAAGATGCCGCCGCGTACCGGCGCGATCGCCGTCGACCTGGGCGCCATCGGGGATCCCTGGGATCCGCTCTCCTCGCCGCCGCTCGACCTCGCCGAGGAGCTCGCCGACGTCGGCGTGGCGATGCTGCCCGTGCTCCGGGCGTACGACAGTCCGCGGCGGCTGCTGGAGCACGGCCTGGCCGCGCGGATGCACCTGATGCGTGCCGTCCTGCGGCTACAGCCGCACCTCGACGCCCGCAACGCGGTCACCGCGACCGCGCTCACCGACCGGATGCTCGCCGGCGCCGGCCTGGAGTTCGACCGCGTCGACCTGGTGATCGACCTGGCCGAGACCGCCTGCACCGCGCACGCCAACCGGTTCGAGGAGCGGGCCCGCAGCGTGCTGCGCTGGGCGCGGGCGTCGCCCTGGCGGTCGGTGACCATCGCGGCCGGCGCGATGCCGCCGAACCTCGACGACCTGCCGACCGATGAGCCGGTCACGGTCGGGCGGCTCGACGCGCAGGTCTGGTCCCGGCTGCGCGAGCCGGGCATCGGCTACGCCGACTACGGCGTCACCTCGCCGATCCGCCGGCTGGGCATCAACCACCGGCAGCTTCCCACGCTGCGCTACACCGCCGACCTGGACTGGTGGATCTACCGCTGGGCCCGGCGCGGCGGGCGTAGCGACGACCGGTGCCAGGACCTGTGCCGCACCCTGGTCGCCTCGCCGCAGTGGCCGGCGGCCGGCGCGCGGTTCTCCTGGGGCGACGCGCAGATCGCCCGGCAGGCCCGCAGCGCGCGGGGCGGCGGCAGCCCGGCGAGCTGGATGGCCTGGAGCACCTCGCACCACATCGCGCATGTGCTCCAGGCCCTGGCGCCACCCTGACGAGTCTTCGTACACTTGTGCCAATGCTGTTCGACGCCGCGCTCGCCTACGCCCGGCACGGGATCCCCGTCCTGCCGGTGCACACGCCTGCGGCCGGCGGCTCCTGCTCCTGCGGGCGGGCGGGCTGCGAGCGGCCGGGCAAGCATCCGCGCCTGCGGCACGGCCTCACCGAGGCAAGCGTCGATCCGCGGCGCATCGAGATGTGGTGGGCGCGGTGGCCGCAGGCCAACGTCGGGCTGCGCACCGGCGTCGTCATGGACGTCGCCGACGTCGACTCCCCCGGCGGCTGGCACGGCCTGCGGCATCTGCTCGGCGGCGAGTTGCCGCGCGGGCCCCAGGTCCGGACGGGCGGCGGCGGCTGGCATTTCTGGTTCTCCCCGATCGGCTACGGAAACCGGGTGCGCCTGCTGCCCGGCGTCGACTGGCGCGGGTCCGGCGGCTACGTGATCGCGCCGCCGTCGCGGCACGCGAACGGCACCACCTACTACTGGGCGATCCGTCCCGGCGATCCCGCGGCGGTCCCGGCGGCGCTGCGGGACCTGGTCGCCGGCCCCGATCCGCCGTCCGCGACGCCGGAGGCGGGCCGCGACGCGATCGTCCATCCCGGCCGCTACGCGGCGGTCGCGCTGGAGGCCGAGACCGCCCGGGTCGCCAACGCCCCGGTCGGCACCCGCAACGACACCCTGAACCGGGCGGCGTTCGCGCTCGGCCGGCTCGTCGGCGCGGGCCTGCTGGACGCGGCGACGGTGACCGGCGAGCTGACCGCGGCTGCCCGCTGGGCGGGCCTGGGCCGCGCCGAGACGACCCGCACGATCCGCTCCGGCCTGAACGCAGGCCGCCTGCGCCCTCTCGAAACGACGCGACGCCGCGTGGCGTGACCGTCAAACGCGGGCCGCCTGCGCCCTCTCGAAACGACGCGACGCCGCGTGGCGTGACCGTCAGTCGCGCGGCTCCGACGACGGAGGGCCGCCGTGTGTCCACGGGGTCTGGTCCGGGTCCGGGAAGGCGCCGCCCGGGCGATAGGCCTCGCTCAGCGTGGTGAGCAGCAGCCGCTCGCCGACCCCGGGCACGCTGCCGGGCTCGGCGACCAGCTTGCGGCCCATCCCGCCGGAGAGCTCGAGCAGCACCTCGGTCCTGGCCTCGTCGACCGCCGTCACCGAGACGACAAGGGCCTTCTGGCCCGGCCGGACCGGCGAGGTCAGCGTCGCGCCCTTCTCGACGCGTACCGGCTCGGAGGTGACCACCATGATCCGGGGGCGCAGCACCGGCCGCTTGCCGCTGTCGTCGATCCGGTCCGCCTTCGCCAGCGTCACCTCGCCGGCGAAGGCCGCGCCGGTCAGCCGGTACTCGGCCATCACCAGCGGGTCATCGAAGGCGCGCTGCACCGCGTACCGGGTGGCGGCGTTCTCCAGGCGGTGCAGCCGGGCGGCGGCCGCGACCGCGCCGTCGCGCCGGGGCTGTGGCGGGCCGCCGTCGGCCAGGTGCTGCACGAAGCCCGAGTAGGTGTCGCGGTCGCCGTCCCAGCGGCCGGCCACCCGGGAGCCGGGCGGCAGCTCGCGCAGCAGGCGCAGGGCGCGCCACATCAGTTCCCAGGTGGGCAGGAGCTGGGCGCGCAGCACCTCGGTCAGGGCCGCGACGTCCGGCGACGCCGTGGACATCAGCGGCGCCAGCACGTGGTTGTCGAACGCCGGGTCGGTGGCGGGGCCGGCCGGCGGGGACACCGCCGGATCCTCGGCCGCGCGCGCCGCCTCGGCGCCGGTCCGCCCCGGCGGCGGGGAGATCCACCCCAGCAGGGCCGCGAGCTGGGCGTCCTCCGCACTGCTCTGGCCGGTCGCCCAGTGCAGACCGAGCGCCTGTACGGCGTTGAGCAGCAACGACGACCCCGGCAGCTCGGCGGAGTTGGCGAAGAACGTGAGCCAGCGCCCGAGCAGCGGCACCGAGGGCGGTACCGCGTACTCCCCCTCGGTGCTGCGGAAACGCGTCGACCGGCCGAACAGGCGCAGAAAGTCGACGCCGCCGGTGTTGGGCACCCAGAGCTGCGGCGCGTCGGTGAAGCGGTACCGCACGTCGCGCCCCCGGTCGACCGCGACCGGCTCGGCCGCCTGCGCGAAGCCGTCGACGTAGGGCACCAGCACGTCGGCGAGCTCCGCGGCGAAGGCGAAGCGGTGGTCCCGGTTGCGGGGCTGGGCCACGACCAGCAGCCGGGGATCGTGTTCGGCGCTGCCGAGCATCGCCGCCAGCGGCGCGTTCGCCTCGCCGGCCATCGCCAGCGGAATGATCACCAGCGGGCGGGGGTGTACGTGCAGGTGGCGTACCGTCGCGGTCCGCTGCGCCCGGCCCTGCGCGTACGCCTGCGCGCGGGCGAGCGCGGTGAGCGTACTCATTCCAGCTCGGCACGCAGGCGCGCGGCGGCCCGGAGCAGCGCCGCGGCCTCGGCCTGCTCCTCGGTCGGCGTCCGGTCGCCGGCCGCGAGGGCGAGCACCTCGTCGACGGTGCCGACGCCGCCGAGCGCGTCCCGGACCGGCCGGCCCAGCGCCGCGGTGCTGCCGGCGGCCTCGTGCCGGCAGTAGACGGCCAGCTCGCAGGCCGACAGGCACTCCGGTGCGTAGCTGGCCTCGATCTCGGTCAGCGCGGCGATCAGGTCGGCGCTCGGCAGCACCAGGTCGAAGCTGACCGACTCCGGCAGGGCGGCGGCCAGCGCCGAGACCGAGGCCAGGCGGGTGAGCTGGCGCTTGAGGGTGGCGAGTTGCTTGCGGACGTCGAGGACCACGGCCGCCGGGTTGAGCGAGAAGTTCTCGGTGCAGACCAGCACGACGTCGTGGCTGACCAGCTCCGGGTCGTGGCCCAGCTCCTCGAGCAGCCGGCGCAGCGCGAGCACGTAGACGGCGGCCTGCACGGCGGCCGCGGAGACCTTGGCGCTGTCGGCCTGGCCGTCCACGATCGCGAACGATTTGATCTCGACCACGTGCAGGCGGCCCTCGACCTGGAACGCGATCAGGTCCGGCTCGAGGAAGACCCGCTGGCCGGCGACGTCGAGGGTGAGCAGCGGGTGGTCGATGAGCGCGGCACCGGCGGCCTGGGCGAGCAGCTTGCGGGTGCGAGCGTGCCGGGCCGCGAGCGTGTCGTCCGCGTCCTCGCCGAGGTCGTCGTAGGAGATCCCGGCGGGCTCGAGCCGCAGGCAGTCGGCGAGCACCGAGAGCAGCAGCGCGCAGCCGTCGGCCTTGAGCATCGCCTCGAAGCCGTTGCCGCGGGCCAGCGCGAAGCGGGACTGGCCGAAGTTGCCGGGGAAGCCGATCTGCTGCGCGAGCTTCGGCTTGTCCACGCCGGCCGCGTCCAGCACGGCCCGGCGGGTGCAGCCGGGGTTGCCGGTGAGCGCGGCGATGGTGCGGGCGTTGTGCCGCTTCGGTGGTGCGCCGCCGCGCAGCCGGTCGAGCGCGGCGCTCACCGGCGGCCCCGCTGGTGCGGCAGGCCGCGCACGCCGAAGAGCTGTTGCCGCTCGGGTAGTTCCTCCCAGCGGCGGATGGTCTCCTCCGGCGGCGGCGTGACGGCCACCCCGGCGAGGGCGGTCCGGGCCGCGTCGGCCAGCGCCGCCGGATTCTGCACCGCGTACGCCTCCGGGCCGCCGGGCACCCGCTCGGCGAGCCGGCGCAGCAGCGCGGCCGCCGCGCGGCCGGCGGTTTCGCGCATGGCGATGAATTCGGCGATCCGGACGACCGCCGCGAGCTCGTCGGTGGCCGGCGCCGCGATCCGGCCGATCACCGGCCAGGTCGAGAGGGTGAACAGCCCGCGGGCCGCGGCCAGGTCCGGCAGCAGGGCCGGGCAGATCCGGTACGCGGCCGGCACGTCCTGCGCGAAGTCCCGCTCCTCGTCGCGCAGCAGCGCGGCCAGGGCGGCAGTGGAGAGATCCCCGTCGAAGAGCGCGCCGTGCACGTCCACTATCAGGCTCGCGGCGGCGGGCGCACCGATCAGCAACAGGGTGCGACGGGCCTGCTCGCGGGCGCTCGGCAGCGTGCTCAGGCGGTTCATGGCGGCCGCTTCCGTGGGGGACTCGTTGCGGATCGACTTTAGATCTTCATACAGGACGCAGGCAATGTGGGGACGAGTCAGTACGTTTCACCCACGGGAGGTGAATAAATCGCGCGTATCGGACAGCATCCAGGTGGCGCGCTACGTTCGGGGTATGCCGAAGGCCATCTGGAACGACGAGATCATCGCCGAGAGCGACGACACCGTGGTAGTCGAGGGCAACACGTATTTCCCGCGCTCCTCGCTGCGCGAGGACGTGCTGCGCCCGTCGGATACGCACACCGTCTGCCCGTGGAAGGGCAAGGCTTCCTACTACACGCTCGAGGCCGCCGGGCAGGTCACCCAGGACGCGGTCTGGTTCTATCCGGAGCCGAAGCCCGACGCCAAGGCCGTCCGCGACCGGGTCGCGTTCAAGAAGACGGTCAAGGTCGAGGCCTGACGCTCGCCGCCGGCGCGGGCTCGCGGGCCCGCGCCGCCTACCCGATCCTGGGGTGGGCCTCCTCGATCGCCGACACCTCCAGGTAGTCCAGCATGTCGGCCTGCTCCGCCGGCGCGAGCGCGTAGAACGCCTCGTAGGCCGAGGACCGCGAGTGCGGGGTCTCCGCCGCCAACAGCGCGATGATCGCCGACCACGCCAGCGAGACCCGGTCGAAGAGCCGCGCGGTCCGCAGCGAGGTCAGCCGGCTCAGCATCGCCACCTTCGTCGCGGCGTCGTCGTCGAGCGGGATCCGGTCCGACAGCTCGAAGAGCGCCTTGCCGCGATAGGGGTGCTCGGCCTCGATCAGGCGGGCCAGCTCGGCGTTGTCCATCTGGTCGACGGGCGGCGCGGGGCCACGCCGGGGCAGGCGCGCCGGGGAATCCTCAGCGGGCACGGCTGTCCCGCCCACTCTCGAAACCCACGCCCGGCACCTGGTGCGGCAGCGTCGGGCGGCTCTGGAACGTGGGGAACGGTGGCGAGGGCATCACCGGCTGCTCCGGTCGTTCCGGGGCCGCATCGGTGTCGGCGGTCTCCTCGACCGCGTCATCGACCTGGTCACGCACGCTGTCCTCCGCGTCCTCCACTTTCCGTCCCAGCACAGTTTGTCCTCCGTTGCCGACTTTCGCTGTGTTGGCGTCCCTATGAGATCACGCCGCGTCAAACCCGGCGACCGCAGCCTCCGGTAACTCCCCGACATCACCCGACCCGACGACCGCCGTAATGTTGCGGTAATACATTGATACTTGTCGGTCGGCAAACAGTGTCGACGAATACTGAGAGTAGGTGTCCGTGGACGGGGGTACGAACACCACGGGTCCGGCACGCGAGTGGCGATCGGCCATGATCGACGTATCCGGGCTGTCGCTCGCCGAGCTGGCGGCGGATGCCGCACCGGGCCCGGTCGACGACTCGGCGCTGGCGCACTGCCTGCGGCGGCTCGCGGACGACCTGGTCCGGCCGGGCCAGCCGATCGCCGGCTTCAATTCGGCGCTCTGAGGAGATCATGACGCGATCCGGGATCGCCGGCGCGCGCCCGCACCGGCTCAGCGACGGCGCGTTCGCCGCGCTCGGCGCGGGCCGCCCCGACGCCGCGACCGTCGGCGAGCTGCGCCGCGCCCAGCTCAGCCGCCACATGTTGTTACTGCGCGAGATCGCCGCGACCGCTCCGACACCCGGGTTCGCGAGCCTGGTCGCGCAGGAGCGTGCGGACCCCCCGCGCGTACGCGAGATGCTCGCCCGGCCGCTGACCGGGGTGTGGGCGGCGAGTTACCTCAGCGCGCTTCGGCTCGGAAGTCTGCCCGAAGAGGCAGGCGCCGGATACCTGGCGGACCTCGCCGCGGCGCCGGGCCGGGCCGGGCGGCTGCTCACCGCCACCCACGACGGGTTGTCGATCTCGGTACGGGTCGAGGATCAGGATCCGCTGCGGTCCCGGCTCGGGCTGACGCCGGCCGCCCGGCTCACCGACGCACAGGCGGCACGCTGGCAGGAGCTCTTCGCAGGGGCCTGGCGGCTGCTCGCCGGCCGGCTGCGGCCGCAGGCCGAGGTGCTGGCCGCGGTCCTGGACTGCATCGTTCCCGTCGAGGCCGACCCGGACGCCCGGGGCATCAGCGCGACCTCCGCGGACGCGTTCGGCGCCGTCGCCATGTCCGAGCCCGCCGACGCCACCGCGCTCGCGGTCGGGCTGCTGCACGAGACACAGCACAGCGTCCTGAACGCGGTGAACTACCTCTTCGACCTGCACGAGGAGCCGGACGCCCTCGGTTACTCGCCGTGGCGCGACGACCCCCGCCCGGCGTCCGGAATCCTGCACGGCGCCTACGCCTACCTGAACGTCGCCCGCTTCCGGCGGGCCCGCGACGGCGATCCGCTGGCGGCCTTCGAGTTCGCCAGGTGGCGCTCGGCCGTGGTCACCGCTGCGGACGAGCTGCTGGGCCGGGGCCGGCTCACCGCGGCGGGTACCCGATTCGTGACCGCGCTGCGGGCCGAGGCGCTGCCCTGGCTCGACGAGCCGGTCGCGCCCGAGGTGGCGCGGCTCGCCGCCGGCGCGAACGCGGACCACCGCCTGCGCTGGCGGCTGCGGAACCTGCGCGTCGACCCGGCGGACGCCCGCGCGCTGGCCGCGGCGTGGCGCCGCGGGGACTCCCCGCCGCGCGTCGCATCCCACCTGCGCGAACAGCCCCGCCGGGCGCTGGAGGCGAGCGCCCGGCTGGACCTGGCGCACGCCGTGCTCCGCGGCGAGCCGGTGTACGGGACGGGCGGCGATCTCGCGTACGTCCGGGGCGAGCGGGATGCGGCCGTCCACGCGTACGCCAGGGGTCTGATGGGTGATCCGGGTGACGACGCGGCCTGGGCGGGTCTGGTCCTGACCGGCGGGCTGAGCGCCGAGCCGGAGGTCCTCGCGGCCGCCTACCGCGCGCTGGGCGACCGAAATGTGGACCCGATCACGCTCGCGACCTGGCTTTCTTCGTAAGTTCGCTCAGATCGGGCAATCCGGCACCGATGAGACCCCCTGTTGGAGGTGGGTGTCATGGGTCCGATCGACAAGGCCATGGATCGTGTGCGACGCGGTGTCGACCACGCCATGATCTTCACGTCGCTGTTGCTGCTCGCGTGGCCGGCGATGTTCGCCGACCTCGGCGACCCCGGCGCGGGCGTGCCCGACCTGATCGCCGGCCTCGCCACGGTCACCCTCCTCGGCATCGGCGTGATCGTGCTGGCCCGCCGTCGGCCGCTGATGCAGTTCCTGCCCGTCGCCGCCGCGGTCGCCATGGCCGGCTACTGGTCCGCACGGGACGGCATCAGCCCCGCGCTGACCTGGCTCGTCATCGCCGTCGCCGCGACCATCCTGCTCCGCCAGTTCCTCGGCGCCCGCACCACCGAGGGCCTCGTCCGGGACCTCACCCAGCAGCGCGCCCAGCTGGCGCATCAGGCTAGCCGCGACCCGCTGACCGAGCTCGGCAACCGCAAGCTGTTCCTGGACCACGCCGTCGACGCGCTGGCGCACGCCGAGGACACGATGACCGCCGTGATCCTGGTCGACCTGGACGGGTTCAAGGAGGTCAACGACGCCTACGGCCACGCCACCGGCGACGAGCTGCTGCGCACCGCGGCGGAGCGACTGACCGCGAACGTCCGCAACAACGACACCGTCTCCCGCCTCGACGGCGACGAGTTCGTGGTGCTGCTCCCCCGGCTCGCCGACGACCTGATCGCCGACACGGTGGCCAACCGGATCCTGCGCGACCTTGCACAGCCCCTGGTGGTCGGCGACACCGTGCTGACCATCCCGGCCAGCGCCGGCATCGCCCTGACCCGCGGCAGCGGCATGGCGGTCGACGACCTGATGCGCGAGGCCGACCTCGCCCTCTACCAGGCCAAGGACGAGGGCAAGGGCGTCGCCCGCCGCTTCGACCCGGCCCAGTTCGCCCGGGCCGAGCAGCGCCGCCGCGAGGAGGCCGACCTGCGCCGCGCCCTCGACGACGAAGAGTTCGAGGTGCACTACCAGCCGATCGTCGACCTGAACGGCGAGAACACCGTCGGCGTCGAGGCGCTGGTCCGCTGGAACCACCCCGAGCGGGGCATGCTGCCGCCCGCCGCCTTCCTGGACATGGCCGAGTCGCTCGGCCTGCTGCCCCGCCTCGGCGGCTGGGTGCTCGAGCAGGCCTGCCGGCAGGCCGCGCAGTGGCAGGAGCAGGTGCCCGGCTTCGAGCTCAACGTCAACCTCTCCGCCAGCCAGCTCGGCAAGCCCGACCTGGTCGAGGAGGTCCGCTCCGTGCTGGAGCGCACCGGCCTCACCCCGTCGCTGCTGGTGCTGGAGCTGACCGAGTCGGTCGCGCTCGTCGACCTGACCGAGTCGGCGCGGGTGCTGAGCGCGCTGAAGACGCTCGGCGTCCGGATCGCGCTCGACGACTTCGGCACCGGCTTCTCGTCGCTGAGCCACCTCGGCCGGCTGCCCGTCGACGTCGTGAAGATCGACAGGACGTTCGTGCAGGCCATGCAGGAGAACAGCGGCGCGTCGGTCGCCGAGGCCGTGCTGCAGATCGCCCGGACCTTCAACCTGGCGCCGGTCGCCGAGGGCGTCGAGGATGCGACGCAGGCCGCCCGCCTGCGCGAGCTCGACTGCGCGCAGGCGCAGGGCTACCACTTCGCCCGGCCGATGCCGGCCGGCGACCTGACCGCGCTGCTGAACCGCCAGTCGGCCCTCTCGGCCTGACCCAGGCCATTACAGCGGCGGCGGCTCGATCTCCGTCTCGAGGCGTACGCCCGCCAGCGCGCGGGTCAGCAGCGGGTGGCTGTCGCCGCAGTACTTCTGGAGCTCGTCGATCGCGAGCTGGGTCGACAGCTCGTCCCCGGAGTCCAGCGAGACGTTGAACGCGCACGCCAGCGTGTGCGGATGCTCCGCACCGCGCTGCACGCGGGAGCGCGAGAGCGTGTCGAGCGCGATCTCCCGGGCCCGCTGCGCCTCGCCGGTCGCGATCAGGTCGGCCGCCACGCCGTTGGCGCAGCTCAGCGTGAACGGGTGGTCGGCGCCGACGCTGCGCCGCAGCCCGCCGAGCGCCTCCGCGTCCAACGTGCGTGCCTCCGGGAACCGGCCGGCGGCGCGCACGACGCCGGCCAGGTTGGTCACCGCGGCCAGCGTGAACGGGTGCTCGGCGCCCAGCACCGCCCGGTAGTCGGCCACGGCGCGCTCCAGCAGCCGCTGCGCCTCGTCGAGGTCGCCGTCCACCCAGGCGCAGTTCGCCAGCGACACCACCGCGCCGAGCGTCTCGACGCTCTGGTCGCCGCGCCGCTGCCGGAACAGCTCGACGTTGGCCTCGGCGAGCTCCCGTGCCTGCGGCAGGCCGCAGCGCCGGGCCGCGATCGCCGCGAACCGGCCGGCCCAGAGCGCCATCGGGTGCCCCGGGCCGAGCGCCTCGGCGTGCCCGCCGTTGAGCACCTCGGTCGCGCCGGTGTAGTCGCCCATGCCGAGCAGGTCGAACGCCAGCCCGGCCCGCGAGGACAGCGTCTCCGGATGCCCCTCGACGAAGATCATCTGGCGGTGCCGGAGCACCTGCTCGTCCAGCGCCCGCGCGCCCCGGAAGTCGCCGAGCAGCCGCAGGTCGACCGCGAGGTTGTTGGCACAGCGCAGCGCGGTCGGGAAGCTCTCGCCGAACAGCCGGCGGTAGCGCACCAGGTTGTCCGCGTCGAGCTGGCGGGCCTGGCCGAAGTGACCCTGCATCCGCAGGTCGGCGCCGACGCTGTTGGCCGTCGCGAGGGTGGTCTCGTCGTCCGCGCCGAGCACCTCGCGCTGCGCGCGCAGCGTCCGCGCGTTCAGGTCCCGGGCGTCCGCCGTGCGCCCGACCGACCGCAGGGCGTTGGCCAGGTGGAACGAGGCGAGCAGCGTCTGCTCGTCGGCCTCGCCGAGGTCGTCGCGCCAGCGGGCCACCGCCTGGGCCGCCAGCTCCCGGCTGGAGTCCCAGTCGCCGCGCGCGTACAGGAAGCGGATGCAGTTGATGACCAGCTGGCGGATCTCCTCGGCCTCGCCGCCGAGCACGTCCGCGTGGACCAGGTGCGCGACGATCGCCGAGTATCGGGGCCAGTGCGCCGGGTTGTCCGGGTCGCCGAGGTCGGCCGCGGCCAGCATCGCGCGCACCGAGCGTTGCAGGGCGGCGTGCCGCTCCGAGCTGAGCTGCTGGCCGACCATGCCGCGGACCAGCGGATGCACGAGCATGCTCTCGCCGGGCGGATCGAGGTCGGCGAGCCCGTACCGGCCGATCAGGCGCAGCGCGGCCTTGAGCCGCCGCTCGATGCGGACCGTGTGGTCCAGCTCGGCCGAGACCCGGCCCCGGGCGGCCCAGAGCAGCTCCCACGACACCGGGGCGCTGGCCAGGAACGCGGAGAGCTCGAGCAGCTCGTAGGCGGCCGGCGAGGCCTCGGACAGCGCGTCGGCGGACAGCCCCCACGCCACCCGGATCGGCGTCGGGAACGCGAGCTCGGCGGAGCGCTCGTCGTAGCGGCGCAGGTATTCCGCGGCGGTCCAGCCCGTCGCCTTGCGCACCGCGGCCGCCTGGTCGAGCGCCATCGGCACGTCGGCGAGCCGCTCGGCCAGCAGCTCCGCGTCGGCGGCGGACAGCTCGGGTCCGCGGCGCCGCAACAGGTCCACACTGTCCGTACGGTCGAAGGCCGCGACCGGGACCGCCTGCGCGACCTCGGCCGTCCACCGGGGATTGCGGGAGGTGATCAGCACGTGCCCGGCGCCGTCCGGCAGGTAGGGCCGGATGTCCTCGGGCCGGTTCGCGTTGGCGAACACGATGAGCCAGTTGCGGTGCGGCTCGCCGCGGCTCAGCGCGTCGCGCACCGCGCCGAGCGTCGAGTCCAGGTCCCGGGCCTCGGGCAGCTTCAGCTCCTGCGCCAGGCCGACGAGGGCGGCGCGCATGCCGGCCGGCTGCTCGGCGGGAATCCACCAGACCAGGTCGTAGGCGTCGGCGTACCGGTAGACGTACTCGACGGCGAGCTGGGTGCGCCCGGTGCCGCCGATCTCGTGCCCGGCCGCCGGCAGCAGGACCACCGGGCCGTCGCCGAGCGACGCGCGCACGTCGACGAGGAGCCCTTCACGACCAACGAAATGCGGATTGCGCGGCGGCAGGCCACCCTGGATCGGCACGCCGCCCTCCCCAGGTGACTCGGCCGTCTACTGTCGTGGTCCCGACTACCGTACGTGGAACCGCCACCACAGCGGAAGCTACCGCCGATCGGAAAGGCACCGGTGTCCGAGGAACCTGTGACGAGCATCGACCGCGAGGACGACGTGGTGACGGTCGCCCTGCGCGGGGAGGTCGACGTCCTCAACGTCGGTCAGGTCCGCGTCTCGCTGGTGGAGGCGCTCGAAAGCCGCCCGCGCGGCATCGTGGTGGACCTGTCCGGACTGTCCTTCATCGACTCGACCGGGCTGGGGGCGCTGACGTTCGGCTTCCAGCGTGCCCGGGACGCCGGCATCGGCTTCCGGCTCGCCCGGCCGGGCACCGCGGTGCGCCAGATCCTCGTGCTGAGCGGCCTGCTCGAGGTCGTCGAACTCAGCGAATGAACGGCGCGCACGGTGCCCGGCCGGTGTGTGCCGTCAGCCGGCCCAGACGTACTCGCGGGCCGGTACCGCCGCCGCCGAGCGGAAGAGGTTGTTGACCGTCGCCGCCTCGGTGGCGTTCGGGTTGGCGTTCTTGCAGGCGACCGGCGCGCTGCTGCCCGACATCAGGTCCGCGCACAGGCCCGTGCGGCGGTCCGGGAGGCCGAGGATGTGGCCGAACTCGTGCGCCGCGATCCTCGGGGTGTAGTAGCCGTCGTTCACGGCCTCCCGGCCCATGTACCAGCGCCCGTTGCCGAGCGACGTGGAGTAGGTGCGCGGCCAGCCGTTGTCCGCGTACACCCTGATGTTCGGGGTCCGGCCGGCCGGGACCGGCTGGAGCTGGACGTTGGTGACCTTGCTGTTCCAGATCTGTGCGCCCTGGTTGACGACGGCCACGAACTCCTGCGCCTGGCTGGCGTCGTAGTACAGGATCCGGGCCGCCGCCGCGGCCGGCGCGGCCGTGGCGACCTGTAGGCCGACCAGCATCGCGACGGCTACCAGCGCGGCGGACAGTCTCTTACGCAGCATCGATGACCTCCCTGGGGGTGGTGGGACGGGTGTCCACACCGTAGCCATCAAGAGACGGTTATCGATGCAGGTAGGTCATACCGGTTGCGGCCTCATCGTCATGTGATGGCCGCCGGAGCGGCCGGCGCGGCCGGGAACGCCACGCCGATGCCGGGGCCCGCCGGGCCGACGTTCCCGCGGCGCCGGCCGGCCAGCAGCATCAGCGACAGCAGCGAGGCCGCCAGCGCGAGGGCGCCGGCGCCGTACCAGGCCGCGTCGTAGTCGCCGAGCCGGTCACGGACCAGCCCCGCCGCGGTCGCCGCGAGGGCCGCGCCGATCTGGTGTGAGGCGAAGACCCAGCCGAAGACGACCGCGCCGCTCGCCCCGAAGTACTCGCGGCAGAGTGCGACGGTCGGCGGCACCGTCGCGACCCAGTCCAGGCCGTAGAAGAGGATGAAGACGACCATGCTCGGGTGCGCGGTCGCGGCGAACAGCGACGGCAGGACCAGCAGGGACAGCCCGCGCAGCGCGTAGTAGCCGCCCAGCAGCCAGCGGCTGTCGACCCGGTCGGTGAGCCAGCCGGAGGCGATCGTCCCCGCGATGTCGAAGAGGCCGACCAGGGCCAGCAGGCCGGCCGCGGTCGTCTCGGTCATGCCGTGGTCGTGCGCGGCCGGGATGAAGTGGGTGCCGACGAGGCCGTTGGTGGTCGCGCCGCAGATCGCGAACCCGCCCGCGAGCAGCCAGAACGGCCGGGTCCTCGCGGCCTGGCCGAGCGCGCGCAGCGCCGCCCGGGCCGCGCCGCCCG
Source organism: Amorphoplanes digitatis (assembly GCF_014205335.1). Lineage (NCBI taxonomy): Bacteria > Bacillati > Actinomycetota > Actinomycetes > Micromonosporales > Micromonosporaceae > Actinoplanes > Actinoplanes digitatis. The sequence goes on from NZ_JACHNH010000001.1 coordinate 7,730,714, forward strand.
GAGCCGCCGGCGGCGCGGGGACCAGGTCGTCCGGCCCGGCACCGTACGCGGTCACGCCGAGATCGGCGGGCCGGTCGCGCAGCCGCCACCAGACCAGCGGCACGACGCTCAGCGCGGCGGCCGCCACCGTGAGCGCCGCGACCCGCCAGCCGTATTCGCCGGTCAGCCGGGCCAGCAGCGGCAGGAAGACGAGCTGGCCGGCGGCGCCGCCGGCGGTCAGCACGCCGACGACCAGCCCGCGCCGGGCCACGAACCACCGGTTCGCCACGACCGCGACGAAGGCGAGCGCCATCGAGCCGGTGCCGAGGCCGACGAGCACGCCCCAGCAGAGGACCAGCTGCCAGCTGTGCGTCATGAAGACGGTGAGGCCGCTGCCCGCCGAGACGAGCACCAGCGCGGCGGCCACGACCCGGCGCAGGCCGAACTTCTCCATCAGCGCCGCCGCGAACGGGGCGGTGAGGCCGTACAGCAGCAGGTTGACGGAGACGGCGGCGGAGATCGTCCCCAGCGACCAGCCGAACTCCTCGTGCAGGGGCCGGAGCAGCACCGACGGGGTGGCTCGGAAGCCGGCCGCGCCCACCAGAGCGACGAATGCGACGGCGGCGACGTACCAGGCGGGGTGCGGGCGGCGAAGGATCACGCGACCAATTCTGCGGATCGCGACCCGATCCGACGAGTGGCCGGAGAGCCATGATGCGCAAGAATCAGGCCATGACCCATGCGATCGCGATGGTGGCCCTCGACGGCGTGGTCGGCTTCGACCTCGGCGTGCCGCCGCAGGTCTTCGGCGCCGCCCGGGACCCCGGCGACCGGCCCTTCTACACGGTCACCACCTGCGCGCCGGGCGGCCGGGCGGTGCGCCCCGAGCGCGGCGGCTTCCAGGTCGTGCCGGACCACGACCTCACGCCGCTCGCCACGGCCGACACCGTCCTCGTACCCGGCGTGAGCGGCGGCCCTGTGCTGACGACGGGCCGGCTCGACCCGGAGGTGACCGAGGCGCTGCGCGCCGCACACGCGCGCGGCGCCCGGATCATCTCGATCTGCACCGGCGCCTCGGTGCTCGCCGCAGCCGGCCTGCTCGACGGACGCACCGCCGCCAGCCACTGGGCCTGGGCCAAGCGCCTGCGCCGCCTCTATCCCCGGGTCGACTGGGACTTCGACGTGCTGTTCTTCGACGGCGGCGACGTGCTCACCTCGGCGGGCGTCGGCGCCGGCATCGACCTGTGCCTGCACGTCGTGCGCGAGGACCACGGCACCGCGGTGGCCAATCTGGCCGCCCGCCGCTGCGTGGTGCCGCCGTGGCGCGACGGCGGGCAGGCGCAGTACATCGAGCAACCGGTACCGGCGGCGCTGGGCGGCGGCACCGAGCCGACCCGGGCCTGGGCGCTGCGCCGGCTCGCCGAGCCGGTGAGCCTGGAGGAGATGGCCGGCCACGCCCGGATGAGCGTGCGCACGTTCACCCGCCGGTTCCGCGACGAGACCGGACTGAGCCCGCAGAAGTGGCTGCTGCGGCAGCGGGTGGCGCACGCCCGGCTGCTGCTCGAATCGACCGACCTGACCGTCGACCTGGTCGCCCGGCGCTCCGGGCTGGGCAGCGCCACGGCGCTGCGGCAGCATCTTCAGGCGACGATCGGGGTGCCGCCGACCGCCTACCGCCGGACGTTTCGTCAGACGTAACCGCCTCAGTAAACGCGGTAAGTGTCCGATGGGACGAACGTGGACCAGACCTTCCGCCCGCTGCTCGACGCCCTCAAGCAGATCGGCATCGACCCGGTCGCGGTGGACGCCGCGGCCGACGAGGCGCAGCGCAGCGGCCGGTCGGTGCGCGCGGTCCTGATCAACGACCAGGTCGTCACCGAGGAGCAGCTGACCACCGCGGCCGCGGCCGCGTTCGGCATCAACACCCTCGACCTGGTCGGCTACTCCCCCGACCCGGCCGCGCTCAAGCGCATACCCATGGCCGTCGTGCTGCGCCACCGGGTGCTCGGCCTGTCGATGGCCGACGGCGAACTGGTCGTCGGCGTCACCGACCCCGGCGACGTGGTGGCGCTCGACGACGTCCGCGCCTCCACCGGCATGACGATCCGCCCGGTCGTGGTCGCCCGCAGCGAGGTCCGCCGGATCATCGAGCGGTTGCAGCGCGAGGACAGCGACCTCGGCGACCTGGCCGACCAGTCGCTCGACGAGCAGCCCATGGCGGCGCAGGCGACAAGCGCGGACGACGCGCCGATCGTGCGCTACGTGAACAACCTGATCGAGCAGGCGATCCAGAACCGCGCCTCCGACCTGCACCTCGAGCCCACCGAGGACGAGATGCGGGTGCGCTACCGCATCGACGGCGTCCTGCACGAACTCGACACGGTGCCGCGCGGCGTGATGGCGGCGCTGACCTCGCGCCTGAAGATCATGTCCGGCGTCGACATCACCGAGCGGCGGGTGCCCCAGAACGGCCGCATCACGGTCCTGATCCGGGACCGCCAGGTCGACCTGCGGACGGCGACCCTGCCGACCGTGTGGGGCGAGAAGATCGTCCTGCGCGTGCTCGACACCGGCGGCATCGATCTCGACATGGCCAAGCTGGGCTTCACCCAGCACAACCTGAACCGCTTCGCGGAGTCGTTCAGCAAGCCGCACGGCATGGTCCTGGTCACCGGTCCGACCGGTTCCGGCAAGTCCACCACCCTGTACGCGACCCTTGGCCGGATCAGCAAGCCCGAGATCAACGTCATCACGGTCGAGGACCCGGTCGAGTACCGGCTGCGCGGCGTCAACCAGGTGCAGGTGAACGCCAAGGCCGGCCTGACCTTCGCCGCGGTGCTGCCGGCCATCCTGCGCTCCGACCCCGACGTCGTGCTGATCGGCGAGATCCGCGACGGCAACACGGCGCAGATCGCCACCGAGGCGTCCCTGACCGGCCACCTCGTGCTCTCCACCCTGCACACAAACGACGCGCCCGGCGCGGTCACCCGGCTCACCGAGATGGGCATCGAGCCGTTCCTGGTCGGCTCGTCGCTGGACTGCGTGCTGGCGCAGCGGCTCGCCCGGCGGCTCTGCGACTGGTGCAAGGAGGCGTACCTGCCGACCGAGGAGGAGCTGGAGGGCGCCCGCTGGCCGCTGCACGACCTGCGGATCCCGGAGGCGCTCTACCGGCCGGTCGGCTGCCGCAACTGCGCGAACACCGGCTACCGCGGGCGGCTCGCGCTGCACGAGGTCATGCCGATCTCGGCCGAGATCGAGTCGCTGACCATCCGCCGGGCCTCCTCCAACGAGATCCGCGAGGTGGCCCTCGAACAGGGCATGTACGAGCTGCGCTCCGACGGCCTGGCCAAGGCGGCCGGCGGCCTCACGTCCATCCGGGAGGTCTCCCGCGTCGCGGTCTGAGCCGGCCGCAGGCTACGCCTCCGTGCGGAGACTCGCACATTTTCCGTGAAAAAGGCCCTAAACCATCGCCACGACGTGCCGAATGAGAAGGGCATTCAGTTTTCACGACGAGATTGCCGGTGCAGCCCATGTACGCGCTAGATCACGAGATCCCACACCAGGCGGGGCCGGTGGATCCGGCCGCGCCCGGCGCGGGCGACCTGGCGGTGCTGGACCAGATGCTGATCACCCTCGTCGAGTCCCGCGGCTCCGACCTGCACCTGACCGTCGGCTCCCCGCCGATGATCCGGGTCGACGGCAGCCTGACCCCGCTGCCCGGCTACGGAAAGCTCAACTCCGCCGACACCGCCCTGCTGGCCCGCGCGGCCGTCTCGGCGGAGCAGTGGCAGACGTTCCAGCGCAACCAGGAGATGGACTTCGCGCACAGCATCATCGGCGTCTCCCGGTTCCGCGGAAACCTCTACATCCAGCGCAACTCGTGCGGGGCCGTCTTCCGGGCCATCCCCCACAAGATCAAGCCGCTGGACGAGCTGGGCATGCCCGAGTCCGTCGCCCGCTTCGCGCACCTGCCCCGCGGCCTGGTCCTGGTGACCGGCCCGACCGGCTCCGGCAAGACCACCACCCTCGCGTCGGTGCTCGACCTGGCGAACCGCAGCCGCTCGGCACACATCATCACCATCGAGGACCCGATCGAGTTCCTGCACCCGCACAAGCGCAGCCTGGTCAACCAGCGTGAGGTCGGCTCCGACACGGAGACCTTCCCGCAGGCGCTCAAGCACGCGCTGCGCCAGGACCCCGACATCATCCTGGTCGGCGAGCTGCGCGACCTCGAGACGACCGCGACCGCGCTGACCGCCGCCGAGACCGGCCACCTGGTGCTGGCGACCCTGCACACGCAGAGCGCGACGCAGACGATCGACCGCGTCATCGACATCTTCCCGCCACACCAGCAACTCCAGATCCGCGCGCAGCTCGCGGCGAGCCTCCAGGGCGTCGTCACCCAGGCGCTCGCGCCGCGTGCCGACGGCAAGGGCCGCACGGTGATCTGCGAGATCCTCACCGCGACGCCCGCCATCCGGAGCCTGATCCGCGAGGGCAAGTCGCACCAGATCCCGTCCTTCATGCAGGCCGGCGGCAACGACGGCATGTTGGCGTTCGACCAGCATCTGGCCGAACGCGTCCGCGAGGGCCTGATCACGGTCCAGGCCGCCCTCGAGATCTGCCACTCCCCGGAAGAGCTCAAGCGGCTGATCGGACGGATGTGACATGGCGGCGACCAAGACGTTCCACTACAGCAGCATCGACGCGCAGGGCCACAAGACCAAGGGCACGCTGGAGGCCGCGAACGAGACCGCGGCGACGCACATCCTGCGTGGGCGCGGCGAGGTGCCGCTGGAGATGAGCCAGGCGGGTCGCGGGCTCAACCAGGACCTCAAGATTCCCGGGCTGGGCAACCGGACCAAGCTCAAGGACCTGGCGGTCTTCGCCCGCCAGTTCGCCACGATGACCTCCTCGGGCATGTCGCTGCTGCGCTCGCTGTCGATCCTCGAGGAGCAGACCAGCTCGGCCCCGATCAAGAGGGCGACCGCCGAGATCAACGCCGATGTCGCCGGCGGCGTGTCGCTCTCGGCGGCCATGGCCAAGCACGACAAGGTCTTCCCCCGTCTGATGGTCGCGATGATCCGCGCCGGCGAGGCGGGCGGCATGATCGACCGCGCCCTCGAACAGGTCGCGGAGAGCCTGGAGAAGGACACCGCACTCCGCGGCAAGATCAAGAGCGCGCTGACCTACCCGGCGATCGTGCTGGGCTTCACGTTCGTGCTGATCGCGGCCGTGCTGATCTTCATCGTTCCGGTGTTCGAGGCGATGTTCAAGAACCTGGGCGGCGAGCTACCGGGCATCACCCAGTTCCTGGTCGACGCGAGCCACAACATGTGGTGGATCGGGCCGCTCGTCCTGACCCTCGGCATCAGCGGATCGGTCGTCTACAAGCGCAAATCGCGGGAGAGTGCGGACTTCCGGCTGAAGGTCGATCGGCTCAAGCTCCGGCTGCCGGTCTTCGGATCGCTCTTCCGCAAGCTCGCGATGAGCCGGTTCTCGCGCAACCTCGGCCTGCTGCTCAACGTCGGCGTGCCCGTCATGCAGGCGCTGTCCGTGGTCGGCGAGACCACCGGCAACGAGGTCATCAACATGGCCATGCGCGACGTCGGTTCGGCCGTACGCGACGGGCGCCCGATGTCCTCGGCCCTGCGCCAGCACAAGGTCTTCCCCGAGATGGTCACGCAGATGATCGAGGTCGGAGAGGAAAGCGGCCAGATCAGTCAGATGCTCGACAAGGTTGCCGATTTCTATGACAGGGAGGTCGACAGCGCTGCCGACTCCCTGACCGCCTCGATCGAACCGATCATGGTCCTCGTCATGGGCACCGTGGTCGGCGGGATGGTGATCTGTCTGTACCTACCGATGTTCACCATCTACCAGAACATCCAGGGCTGAACCTGGAGCGGCCGCACTCCGGTCGACGTCGGGCACCCGAGCCCGAACAGCAACACCAATACCCGCCCCACCCCTGACGCCTACTGGAGGCACCCCCAATGCAGGACATTCTCGCCCGGCTGCGCGCCAAGAAGCAGGACGAGGGCTTCACCCTCATCGAGCTCCTGGTGGTCGTGGTCATCATTGGCGTCCTGGTCGCCATCGCCGTCCCGGTCTACCTGAACTACCGCGCGGGCGCGGCCGACAAGTCGGCCCAGTCCGACGTCCGCGGCGCGATCAGTGCGGTCGAGCAGTACTACACCGAGAACAACAACGTGTACCCGCCGTCCACGACCGGCAACAACAGCGCCGGTGCCACGCCGACCGTGACGCTGGGCACCTCGACCCAGAAGATCACGCTGTCGGACAAGACCCAGCTGTACTACGCCCTCGGCGCTGCTCCGTCGACCACCTACAAGATCTGCGCGACCAACACCGGCGGCAGCGGCAAGTGGTACCTGTACGACAGCGCGGTCGGCGGCTCGGTCAAGGCGATGACGGCCGCGCCGGCCAGCCCGGCGACCTGCGTCTGACAGTTCCCTTCGGGTGGCGGCGCCCTCAGCGCCGCCACCCGGCACCTGTTGCATCCACCACCAGGGAAGGAGCCGGCCATGCCGCAGGCCTTGCTGATCGGCATCGTCGCCCTGCTCGGCCTCGCCGTCGGCTCGTTCCTGAACGTGGTGATCCATCGGGTGCCCCGGGACGAGTCCCTGGTCCGGCCCGGATCGCACTGCCCGCAGTGCGGCGCCGCGGTCCGCAACCGGCACAACGTGCCGGTACTCGGCTGGCTGCTGCTGCGCGGCCGCTGCGCCGACTGCCGCGCCCCGATCAGCATCCGCTACCCGCTCGTCGAGGCCGGAACCGCCGCGCTCTTCGTGGCCGTGGCGGCGAAGTTCGGCCCCTCCTGGGCGCTGCCGGCATACCTGTACCTCGCCGCCGTCGCGATCGCGCTCGCACTCATCGACCTCGACGTGATGCGGCTGCCGAACGCCATCGTGCTGCCGTCCTACCTGGTCGCCCTGGCCCTGCTGGTGCCGGCCGCGCTGCTCGGCGACGGCCCCGCCCCGATCGTGCGGGGGCTGGCCGCCGCGGCGCTGCTCTGGCTCCTCTACCGCGCGCTCGCCCACTTCGGCGGAATGGGCGGCGGCGACGTCAAGCTCGCCCCGCTGCTCGGCTTCTACCTGGGCTGGCTCGGCTGGGGCGCGGTGGCCATCGGCGGGTTCGCGGCGTTCCTGCTCGGCGGCGCCGTCGGCGTCGTGCTGATGGCGACCCGGCTGGCCGGACGCAAGAGCCGCATCCCGTTCGGCCCGTACATGCTCGCCGGCGCGTTCCTGGCGGTCTTCGCCGCGGCACCGATCACCGACTGGTACACGTCCCTGCTCATCCCCACTGCCTGAGCCAAGGAAGGAAACCGATGGCTGGCGTCAATCCGATCGGGCTGGACATCGGCTCGTCGTCCATCCGCGCCGTGGAGGTCCGCCGCGCGAAGGACGAGCACTCGCTTACCAACTTCGGCCAGGTGCCGCTCCCGCACGGCACCGTCCAGGGCGGCGTCCTCGAGGACCCGATCGCGCTCACCTCCGCGCTCAAGCAGCTCTGGGCGGCCTGCAAGTTCAACACCAAGCGGGTCAGGCTCGGCGTCACCAACCCGCAGCTGGTGGTCCGCGAGGTGTCCGTCTCCAACCTGCCGGCCAAGGAGATGCGCAAGTCGCTGCCGTTCCAGGTGCGCGACATGCTGCCGCTCGCGGTCGAGCGCTCGCTGCTGGACTTCCGCCCGCTGGAGGAGCCGGGCGACAACCCGACCGTGCGCGGGCTGCTCATCGCCGTGCCCAAGGACGCCGTGCTGGAGCTGGTGCAGGCCGTGCAGAAGGCCGGCCTGCACGTCGTCGACGTCGACCTGGCCTCGTTCGCGCTGCTCCGTGCCGCCTCCCGGCTGGACGCGCAGGTCGAGGCCATCGTGGACATCGGCGCCGAGGTCACCAGCGTGGTGGTGCACACCGACGGCGAGCCGCTGATCGTGCGTACCGTGCCGCGCGGCGGCGTCGAGGTCACCGAGAGCATCGCCACCCGGCTCGGCATCTCCGCACCGGAGGCCGAGGCGCTCAAGTGCCGCTTCGGCCTGCACGGCGACGACCGGCCGGACACCGCGGTCGCGGTCGCCGACGCGATCCGCCCACTGATCAACGAGCTGCGCAGCTCGTTCACCTACCTCGCCTCCGGCGAGCGGCAGAAGCAGGTCACCCGGATCTCGCTCTGCGGCGGTACCGCCCTGATGCCCGGCCTCGCCGACCATGTACAGAAGCAGCTCGGCGTCCAGGTCATGTACGCCGACGCCGCCGTCCGCCTCCGCGACACGCGCGAGGCCCGCCAGCGTGGATTCGACAGTTTTGTCCCGTCGGCGGCGGTTTCGATCGGCCTGACCCTGGGAGCGGCAGCCTGATGACCACCCTGCTGCCCATCGACCCGGCCGTGTCCCCACAGCGGGTCAACCGGATCCTGACGATCTCGGCGAGCCTGCTACCCGAGGAGATCAGCGCCGCGCGGCGGGCCCGCCGCGCCGGGCTCTGGGTCGCCGTCGTGGTCGTCCTCGTCGCCGGGCTCTGCGCCGCCTGGTTCACCGTGGCCTACCAGCAGACGCGGGCGGCCGAGAGCGACCTCGAGGCGGCCAGCGTCGCGGTCGCGGACCTGCAGCGCAAACAGGCCGAGTACTCCGAGACCGTCCGGATCCAGAACGGGATCGCCACGCTCAGCGGCCAGCTCAAGGCCGTGATGGCGAACGACCTCGACTGGGACGCGATGCTGGACACCGTGCGCCACGCCGGCACCCGGTCGGGCATTCAGGTCGACGGCGTGAACGGGCGGCTCAACACGGCCGACGGCGCCGCCGCGACCGAGGCCAACCCGCTGCCCGGCACCAGCACCGAGCCCCTGGTCGGCTCCCTGGTGGTGACCGGAACCGGACCGGACAAGCGCGCGGTCGCCGCATATGTCGACGCCCTCGCCAAGGAGACCGTGCTGGCGAACCCCTTCGTCACCAGCGTGACGCGCGAGGGCGAGAACGAAGACCGGGTCACCTTCAGCCTCACCGCCGACATCACGCAGGCAGCACTCTGCGGCCGGTTCACCACTAAGTGCACGGGAGGCAACTGATGCGTACCCGCCACCCCGACCGGCTGTGGATGATCGCCGGAATAGTCGTCGTCGCTCTGCTCGTCGTCGTCACCTGGCTGTTGCTGGTCAACCCACAGCACACCGAGGCCGCCAGCCTCGAGGAACAGACCGACGCGTATGTCACCCAGGCCGCCAAGCTACGCAAGCAGAACGCCGAGCTGGCGGCCGATCAGGCCGGGATCGACCAGCTGACCAAGGAGTACAACGCTCTCGCGACCGCGCTTCCTCCGGACTCCGGCGTGCCGGCGTTCCTGCGCCAGCTGCAGGCGTCCGGCAACGTGGTCGACGTCGACGTCAGCGGCATCACCGTCGGCCAGCCCGTGGCGGAGGAGTCCGCGCCCGGGGTCTGGGCACTGCCGATCCAGCTCACCGCGGAGGGCACCGCCTCCCGGCTCGGCGCCTTCCTCCAACGGTTGCAGGGCTCCGCGCAGAAGCGGGCGGTGCTTATCGAAACCGCCAACCTGGCCAGCGAGGGCGGCGAGGAGATGGGCGTGTCGCGGCCGATGAGCCTCAACCTCACCGTCAAGGCGTTCGTGGCTCCCCCGCCCGGCGCCGGAGCGCCGACCGTCACCTCGGACTGAGCGTGGCGGACGTCGAGGGCGGCATGCAGACACCCGACGGCACCTGGCGGGTCGAGATCGTCCGCCGCCGGCAGACCCGGTGGTACCGGATCGTGCACGGCGAGGACGTCATCGACTGGCTGTCCATCGCCGCGGTGGAACGCATCCTCGACGAGGCCGGCGTCGACCGGCGGCTGCTGGTGGAGCTCGATCCGAGCGCGCCGAAGCCGCGCCGAACCGCCTGAGCGACCGCATACGGCGCGGATCTGCTCAGGTTCGGCCCGGCCCGGCCGATGAGTCGCACGAGAAGTGGGGATCGCCACACGGCCCCGATGCCACCACAGGGACGGAGAAGCATGTCAGCCGGTCACGACCGCGCCAGCACGCGGCCCGGGACGCGTCATGCGCCCCGGTCGTCAGGCTCGACGCCGGCCTGCCCGGGCGACGAAGGCTTCTCGCTCATGGAGGTGCTCTTCGCCCTCACCATCATCAGCGTCGTCATGCTCGCCGCCACGCCGTTCATGGTGAAATCCGTCGTCGTGGTCGGCAAGCAGCGCTCGATGCAGTCCGCCGTGCAGGTCGCCAACGACGCGGTGGAGCGGGTACGCGCGATCAAACCCGCGTCGCTGGTGCAGGGGCGCAGCGAGCAGGAGACCCGGCAGCAGTCGGACCTCGCCAAGGCGGGAAAGACCCCGGACGACAAGCCCACCAAGCTGGCCCTGGAGCTGGCCACGATGGAAGAGGCCTGGGATCCGTCGGCCAGCTCGCCGGCCGGAGTGCGGGCGCCGTTGCCCACCACTGCCGTCAGCGTGTCGCTGCCCGGCCAGTCCTACGACCAGCAATGGTTCGTGGGCAAGTGCTGGCAGCACAAGTCCGCCTCCGGTTCGGCGGACAACTGCACGAAGACCGGCGGCGCCGGCGACGCGGAGTACATCCGGGTAGTGGTTTCGGTGACCTGGACGGCGAACAGCTGCACCGACACCGCCGCGAAACAGTGCATGTACGTCACCTCGACGCTCGCCAGCATCGGCGCCGACCCGGTGTTCAGCCTCAACACGCCGCCGCCCACGATCCTCGGTCCCAGCACCGCGTTCGCTTACGTGGACGAGGAGGTGGAGGGGAACGACGAACTGAACCTGCAGATGCTGAGCAAGGGCGGCGCGCCCGGGCTGCTCACCTGGTCGGCCGATCCCGCCAAGATGCCTCCTGGCCTGGCAATCGTGCCGGAATCCGGCGCGTTCACCGGTGTGCCAACGACGATCGGCGTCTACTCGATCCCGGTGAAGGTGACAGACAGCTCGGACGAGTCCGACACCTTCACGCTCACGCTCACCATCTACCCACAGCTGACGGTCACCTCCCCCGGTGACCAGACGAGCCAGGTCGGCGACAAGGTGACCCGGGCCGTCACGGCGGCCGGTGGCCGGACGCCCTACACCTGGGAGGCGGAGGACGTGCCGGCCGGGCTGACGATCGACCCGGCGACCGGGGTCATCACGGGCACCGTCTCGACGGCATCGGCGCAGAACGTCGTCGTCACCGTCACGGACGCCAACGGCAGGACGGAGTCGACGTCGTTCGCCTGGATCGTCGGGACTCCGCCACCAGGAACCCCGCTGACGGCGAACCGCCAGAACCAGAAGACCGTGAATCTGGGCTCCAACGTCAACGTCACCATGACCGCGTTCGGCGGCAAGACGCCCTACGCCTGGTCGGCGCAGAACCTACCGCCCGGACTGTCGATCAACTCGTCCAACGGAGCGGTAACGGGCAAGCCCACCTCCTGTACCCGATACGTGAGCACGATGACCGTCACCGACAGCGCCGGCAAGACGTCGTCCACCGAGCTCGTCTGGCTGTTGAAGAACTGCAGCAGCGCGCGGGTGACCTCCCCGAGCCCGTCGAAGCCGGACCAGACCACCCTGCTCGGCGCCGTGGTGAACCTGACCGCCACGACCAGCATGTCGAACAACCCCTACTCGCCGCGCTGGACCGCCACCGGGCTGCCGCCCGGACTGACGATGACCGTCAGCGGCACGGTGACCGGCAGTCCGACGAGGCGGGACACCTACCCGGTGAAGTTCTCCGTGACGAACGGGAGCAAGACGTCCGTGCTGATGTTCACCTGGACGGTGAAGTGATGCGCCGGACCGTCGAAACGGCCGCGCCGCGGCCGGACGATGAGGGTCTCTCCCTCATCGAAATGCTGATCACGATGAGCGTCATGAGCATCGTCATGATCGTCTTCACCACGGGTATCGCCCAGGTCTACTGGGCGAACGGCCGGATCGAGAACTCGGCCGTCGCCCAGTCGCAGTTGAACGTGGCCTTCCAGCGCTTCGACCGGGAGCTGCGCTACGCGTCCTGGATCGGCCAGCCGGAGCTGGTGGACTCCCATCTCTGGTATGTCGAGTTCGCCGAGGCCGACCCGACCCGCTGCAACCGGCTGCGCCTGGACACGACGGCACAACCTTCGGCCGGCGGACAGAACGGCGCCGGGGTCCTGCAGCTCATCCGGTGGACCCGGGGCACCTGGCCGACGGGCGATCCGAAACCGGCCACCAGCGCGTGGGCGACGATCGCCTCGAATCTCGTCGTGGGCACGGATCCGCCGTTCGACACCCAGAACGTCGGTGCCATGCCGTACGCGACCGCCGTCGCCGGCCAGGACTTCAAGACTGCCTTCCAGCGGCTTCGGTTCAGGCTGACGACACGCGTCGGGAACAACACCGCGGCGGTGGACACGACCTTTTCCGCGGTGAACTCCGCGAAGGCCACACAGAGCAACGGATGTAGTGAGGGAAGGCCGACGCCATGAGGTTCGCACGCTGGCCGGGACCGCGCCACGACATCGACGACCGGGGCTCGATGCCCCTGGCGATGCTCCTCACGACGGTCGTCATGGGGCTGACCGCCATCATGGTCCCCATCGTCGTCCTGCAGGCCGGCAGCACCGCAACGGTCTCCAGCCGCAACAGCGCGCTCGACGCCGCCCGCAGCGGCATCGACGTGGCGCTCGGCCAGATCCGCACCTCCCTGGGCGACTACACGAAGCTGCCGCCGTGCGAGATGGCCAGCCCGGCCGGCGCGGACGAGCCGTACACCGTGAGCATCAGGTACTACGGCGCGTCCGGCGTGGACCTGGGCTGCCCCCCGAACGGCATACCCGTGACGGCCCAGCTGTCCGTGACCGGTACGGGCGCCTCGGACACCCGTACGTTGAGCGCGACGTACACCTTCAAGACGACGAACGAGAACATCAGCGGCGGCAACATCCGCCTCGACCAGCCGACGAGCCCGTACCTGTGCATGGACTCCGGCGGCACCCGGAGGCCGGTCTCGGGTGCGGCCGTCAAGATGGAGGAGTGCGACCGCAAGCCCGACAGCAAGGGCAAGCTGGTGTATACGGTCAGCACCGACCAGCGGTTCGCGTACACCGAATTTCTCTACATCAAGCTGGTCAATTCGGAGAGCCCGACGGCACTGAACGGGATGTGCCTCGACGCCCCGGTCCCGCGCAACACCGGTGATCTGGTGACCTTCAAGCCGTGCGAGGCCCTGAAGACCGCCCGCCAGCAGTGGAGCCTGGACAACAGCTCGAACTTCCGCAGCACCACGAACGGCGTCGATCTGGACGCCTACTGCCTCAACCTCAGCACTCCCGGCAAGGCGGGCGGCTCTCTCGTGATCGGCGGGTGCGGCGGCGGCTCCGACCAGCGGGTGTTCCGGCCGCAGGCCTCCGTGGGTGCGGGCATGGCCGCGGCCAAGACCCCGACGGGCGAGTCCGCCACCGGCCAGCTGATCAACTTCAAGCAGTTCAGCCGGTGCCTCGACGTCACCAATCACGACATCAACATGTCGTACATGATCGTGTGGTTCTGCAAGCAGGCGCCGAACGGCGACGTCTCGTGGAACCAGCGGTGGACCATGCCGAAGCCGTCCGCCTCGGAGGCTCAGGCGGAGGTGGGACGCATCCGCACGACCGGCACCAACAGCCCCGGCGTCTGTCTGCGCAGTCCGCTGTCCACCGCCTCGAACGTCTACGCGACGGTGAAGACCTGCACCGCGACCGGCGCGCTGGACAACGACATGAAGTGGAAGATGCTCGGCGACACCGGCACGTACGCCACCAGTTACACCGTCGTCGATTTCATGGGAAACTGCCTCACCCCGACCGACCTGACGGTGGACAACCCTGACACCCACGGCGACGGCACGGCGAAGACGAAGGTCGCCGTCTGCGACGGCAGCCTGCTGCAGAAATGGAACGCTCCCGCGAACCTCACCGATCCGGACACCCTGACCAACACCGTCGAGAAATAGGCAAGGGTCAGGGAATCCGCCAGACCGTCGTCGGACCGGCGGCGGTCGGGCACGCCAGGTACGGCACCCGCGCCGTGCAGCCGTACGGCGCGGTCGTGTCCATCGCGCCGACCACGTGCACCGCGCCGTCGCCTGCGGCCGGGTCCGCGACGTTGACCCAGGTCCGCCCGAGGATCTCGGTGTCGGCCCGCAGCTCCATGCCGCCGATCACGATCGAACGGCCGAGCCCGCGCCGCAACGCGCCGGTGCGGGCGTCGAGGATCGCCGACGTGGGCTCCTCCTGCCGGTCGTAGGCGAGCAGCGTCCCGTCGCCCAGCGACGCGCCGCCGCCCCAGGCCGGATCGGACCAGCGCACCGACCCGTCCGCCGGGTCGAGGCCGCTCAGCCGGGCGCCGTCGGAGATGCAGAGCACCGGCCCGCAGTCGTTCACCCACCCGGCCGGCCCATCCACCGTCCGCCACCTCTCGGTCAGCCCCGGCAGCCCGAACGCCGTCAGCGAGGCGCGGCCGTCGTCGCCGCGCGACAGGTACAGCCGGTCGCCGGAGACGGTGACGCCGACGAAGTCGGCGAGGTAGTCGTCGGTGTACTCCATCGGCAGCCGCACGCCCAGGTCGCCCTCGCCGAGCACGCTCCCGTCGGCGAACCGCAGCGTGGTGACGTGGCCGTCGACCCCGACGAACACGATCCGGTCCGGGTCGTCCTCGAAGAGGTCGTCGTTGCGGATCTCCCCGGCACCGTCGATCGCCCGGCTCCAGGCCGTCGCACCCGTACGGGCGGAGACGAGCCGCAGCGCCGTACCCCCGTCCTCGGTGTCCGCCCGCAGGAGCACGCGGCCGCCGGTCATGGTGACCACCGACGTGTTCGGCGAGTCCAGCCGCCAGAGGACCTTGCCGTCCTCGGCGTCGAGGAACGACACCCGCGGCTCGGCGCCGGAGCGGGCCAGCAGGATCCCGCCGTCGAGCACCAGGTTCTGCACGTTCTGCGGCAGCGAGGTCGCCCACACCTGCTCGCCGCCCGGGAGCGCGTACCGGCGTACCCCGGACTCGCTGTTCGGGTTCTGGCCGAAGGCGGCGGTGTAGAGGGCGTCCGGCCCGAGGGTGAAGGCCGCGGCGGCGGTGCCGCCGGCGGCAAGCACCGGCCGCATGGCCGGCCGCGGCGCGGCGGCCGCGGCGAGCGTCAGCAGGGCCGCCACCAGGACACCGAGCAGGCGGACCGGCCGCGGCACGGCGATGCGCGGTCCCGGCGCTTCGGCGCCGGCCGCCGCGCGCGGCGCCACATCGAGATCGATGAGAGGTACGGCGTCGGCCATGTGCCAAGCATGCCCCGGGAAACCCGCACAGGGCCGGTTCGTACCCGATCATCACTGTCGGTAGGCTGCCCGTATGTCCTACACGGTCCCGCCGACCCGAACGGCGGCGGTCGTCCGCCAGCTGCGCAACGAGATCGTCACCGGTGAGCTGCCTCCCGGGACTTTGATCAAGGACGCCGAGCTCGCGGGCCGCCTCGGTGTCAGCATCACGCCCGTGCGGGAGGCGATCGCCCAGCTGTCGGTCGAGGGCCTGATCGACATCGCACCGAACCGCACCCGGCACGTCACCAAGGTGACCCAGCAGAACGCGCTCGAGCTGATCGACGTGATGAGGGTGCTGGCCTGCGCCGGCTTCGAGTGGGGCGTGCACAGCCTGACGGAGACCCACATCGACCTGATGCGCCAGCGTCAGAAGGAGTTCGTCGAGAGCGTGCGCACCGGCAACGTGCTGGCGGCCGGCGAGGCCGGCGCGGACTTCAGCACCATCGTCATCCAGGCGAGCGGCAACCGCGAGCTACAGGCGATGCTCGACCTGGTGGTGGCCCGCACGACCCGCATCCTGGCGGGCTCGGTGGACGGCCTCTGGCACACCTGGGTCACCGGCCACGACGACATCCTGCGGCTGCTCGACGCGGGCGACACGGCCGGGGCGCTGGAGCGCTACCGCCAGATCTTTGTGGACCATCGCGCCGAGGTCGAACGGGTGCTCCTCGACGAGTGACCCCGGCCGGCTCTACAGCTCGGCCAGCCGCGGCAGCAGCGGGGCGAGCGCCTCGAGCCCGGGACGGCGTACGACATAGCGGGTGATCCCCCACCGCTCGCGATGCGCCCGCACCGCCGCGACGATCTCGTCCGCGGTGCCCACCAGCACGAACGGCACGGCCTGCAACTCGGTCTCGCTCATGCCGAGCTCTGCCGCGTTCTCGGCGAGCGCGGCACCCGCGTCGTCGGTGATCTCGACCTGCTGCACCAGCGCCTCCAGGGTCGCGTCGCCGCCCTCGCGCGCCAGCCGCACCTGCGCGTCGATGTCGGACAGCCGCCAGCGGGCCTCGTGCCGGTGCCCGTCGGACAGCGTGCGGCCGAAGCCGGTCAGGCCCACGATGTCCGCGTGCTCGCCGGCCCAGCGCAGCAGCCGCGAGTTCGCCGTGCCGATGGTCAGCGGAATCCGCTCCTGCACCGGCCGCGGCTGCGTGAGCTCGGCACCGGACATGGTGAGCTCCGGGCCGTCCGCGGTGACCTTCTCGCCGGCCAGCAGGGCCATCGTGGCCTCCGCGACGGCGATGCAGCGCGCGACCCGGCCGCGCACGTCCGGCCGGGTGCGGCCGGTCGCCTCCCACTCGGCGGGCGTGTGCCCGGCGCCAAGGCCCAGCACCGCCCGGCCGCCGGAGATCACGTCGAGCGTCGCGACGTCCGAGGCCAGCAGGATGGGCTCGCGGACGGCGGCGTTCGAGACGTTCGAGCCGAGCCGGATGCGCGTGGTGACGGCGGCGGCCGCCGCGAGCGCGACGAACGGCGAGGCGCAGGAGCCGGGGTGGTCCGCCGCGAGCAGCGTGTCGAAGCCGGCCTCCTCCGCGCGGCGAGCGAGGTCCAGCCAGTCGGCGGCGGAGGTGGGCTGAGCCTGGAGCGCGAAGTCGGCCATTTCGCGATTCTGGCCGCCCTCCGCGCGGCCCGCTGACCCCGGCGACCCGGTTTCGCTGTCGGCGTACGTGATCTTTACTAGCCTCGGAGCATGGAGGATCTGGCGCTGCGGCTGGCCGCGATTGACGCCGACGCCTGCGCGGCGCTGCGGGTGATCTCGTACTTCGACTCCCTGGCCGGCGCCCGGGCGGACCTGACGCCGATCGTGCGGGGCGCGGCGATCCTCGCGGACTGCCCCGCCCGGCTGCTGGACCCGGCCCGCCGGGTCCGGGTCCGGGTGACCGGCGCGGGACGGGTGGAATGGCGGGACGGGACACCGGACCCGGAATGGATGTCGGTCGCGGTGGGCACCGTGACGCTGTGGCTGGAGCGGCCCGGCCCCGCCGGCCCCGTCGAGACGATGATCCTGGTGAGAGCGGCGGACGCGGTGCTGGCTGCCCTGAACCGGACCCGCGGCCGCGGCCGCGGTGGAGCGGCTACCCCTCGAGCAGCCGGGTGAGGTTGGTGAGGCTGATGATCAGGGCGCTCGTGTAGCCGGCGATCCGGCCGGCCCACTTGACGACCGCGGACGTAATCTGGGCGGCGACCACCGGGATCGTCACCACCAGCAGCGACTCCGCCGCCCACACGATCACCCGGGCCACCAGGTCGGCGATCAGGTCTCGCACCAGGTCGCGGGTGAACGAGACCAGGTTGCCCGCCGCCCGCGTCGCCGAGGACATCGTCGCCGCCAGCACACCCAGGCCGTCGATCGCCTCGACGTTGTTCGCCATCAGCCCCTGGTACGCCGCGGCGGCCGGCCCACGCCAGTCGGGCAGGTCCGCGGCGAGACACGACCGCAGATCCACGGCCATCGCCTCCAGCGCGCCGGACATGTTGTTCCACGTCACGGCGTGCGCGGCGACCGCGTCCGGGATGCCGGCGAGCCGGTCGAGCATCTCGCGCAGCGGCTCGAAGTACTCCATCGCCCAGCCGAGGCCGTTTGACAGCAACGCGCTGAACGGGTCGAGCACGGCCGCCGTCGCCTCGAGCGCCAGCGACCCGCCGGCGAGGGCCTGGTCGACCCAGCCGCCGCCGTCGACCGCCTGTCGCAGCCCCTGGAAGCTGCCGGCCAGCGAGACACCCGTCCACGCCGTACGCGGGGAGGTGACGTCGGCGACCAGGGACTCGTCGGTCATCGCGGCGCCGCCCTCAGACCCGGCCGGCCCGGTGCACCCGCTCCGCCGCCGCGTCGTCGACCCGGTCGTAGTCCTCACCGGCCCCGGCCAGGGCGTCCGTCGCCAGCCGCAGGTTCTCCTCCACGTACGCGATCAGCTCGTCCTGGGTGGCGTGCCGCCCCTGGAGAATCCCGGCGATCCATCCGCACAGCAGCCCGTAGGCCGCGTCGTCCCGGGCGATGGCGGCGCTGGCCGCCTTCACCGCCCCGAACCGCTGCTGCACCGCGTCGACCTTGGCCGCGTGCGCCCGCAGCTGCCGCACGTCGACGGAGAACTCGTCCGCCACCGCGTCACCCCTCCACGCCGCGCCCGGCGCCGCCCGAGTCCGGGCCGCGCAGCTGCTCGGCCATGCGGTCGGCGATCGCCCGCCCCGCCGCCGACTCGCCGCCCATGATGTCCAGCACGATCTGCCGGGACCGGTCGGCGGCGCTCGACCTGGCCTCGCGGACCGCGTTCAGCACCGCCCGGGAGACGACGTCCGGCTGGGCGTGCTGGATCCGCTCGCTGAACCGGATGTCCACCAGCGCACCGGTGGAATCGATGGTGACCTCGGCGATCCCGTTCGCGTCCTCGGCGGTGACCCGCAGGTTACCGAGGCGCTCGCTCACGGCCCGCGCGTCGACGGCCATCCGATCGACACGGCCCTGCCAGCCCCGCAGATAGTCCCTCGCCCCGTCCGGGCCGAGGATGCCGCCCTCATCCATCCACGGCCTCCAGACCCATGAAGGACCAACGAGAACTGGCTGGACTCTACCAACGCGACACCGTGCGGGAGGGGCCTCCGACTTCGCGCCCTACCGCTCCACCTCGCCGATCACTTCGCGAAGCATCTCGGCGAGATCCGTCAGGAAACGCGCGGCCCCGGCGTCCGACGGATCGTCGAGCACCCAGTTCGCCTCCCACCCGACCAGCCGCGCCAGCGTGCCCGGGGGGTGTTGCTCTGCCACGACGGCTTCGAGGGCGGCCAGGTCCCCGTGATGCCGCACGGTGCCGAAATGCGCCGTCCGCCGGAGATCCGCGCGGACCTCGTCGAGGCCGTCGGCGTCCTGGACATGGCTACCCAGGAACTCGCGGACCCGGTCGAGCGAGGAGAGCGCATTCCGCGCCTCGATTCGCGCGCGCATCGACTCCGGAAGGCGGGAGATGTCCATCAACTCACATTATCCCCTGCGGAAAGGCCGTGAGTATGAAGAGCTCCGGCGGATCCGCCCCTGGGACCAGCCGGATCCTGACCTTGACGAAGCTGGTCTCGGAATAGTGCGAATTCCGAGGTCCGGCGCCATACATCCCGTCGTTGTAGTACCCCTGACCGACACGGTGCCCCGCGTCGAAGCTGCTGTCGTGCGCACCTTCGAGGGCCAGATCGTCGCGGATCCGGTCCCAATTGCGTTCGACATAGTCGTTGACGGTCCGATTCATGGTCGACGGATCGGACCACCGATAAGACCAGTTCTCCGGGTTCCGCCAAGGACTGTCGCCGTAGATCCGGCCCTCGATCGTCTGCCGACCGGGATCTCTCGGCAGTGGAATGCCGGGGCCGTGTCGACCTTCGGTGTGCGCACCATGAATGCCGTAAGCGGCGTCATTGGCCGCGATGTTGAATGTCGGTGGTTCCGCGCCGAGCTGGTCGCGACGACGCATGATCTCGGCAAGCCGGACGTCGTCCGGATGCATGGCTGGAGCCGAGTGCTCGCCGCCCCGGCCCGGCGTGCCGCCGTCTGCCGTGGCCCGCCCTTGTCGTGCGACCCGGGCAATGAACTGCTGCGCCTCGGCCAGATTGCCGGCCGCGTGCGGCCCCGTTGAATCCCCATCCGATCCACGGCGTCTCGGCGGTCTCCCACCTTCGCCGGTCCCGTCGCCGTGGGGACCCCTGGGTCGACCCGTCACAGTCCTGCCCGTTTCGCAGCCGTGCTCGCAGGCGGCACAGTCTAACAACCGGCCAGGTTCCTCCAATATGGAAGTTCCCGTTACGGGGAAGGACGGAACGCCCCGGGTGGTCCCGGTCGGATATTTCTGGACCCGCAGAATGGCCCGGATCGCGATCGCGCCGCAGTGGGTCCGTGTCTACGACTTCGGCGCGCCCAGAACTGACAAACCCGGCGCCCGGCTCAGACGACGCGCCTGGCCGTGCTGCCGACCGCCCAGACGTTCGAGGGCGAGTCTGCCGCGACGAGGTCGAACCGGCGTGCGTGGCGTCCACCGACACGACGTCCCACAGCGTGCTGGTCGGCCCGCCCAGCTCCCGGCATCGCGGCCAGGCGCCATGCCGGCGCCATGCCCGAGCACCCTGGAAAAACAAAAACACCCGGACGCCTGTCCGGGTGTTTCACAAGGGTGGAGCTGAGGGGACTCGAACCCCTGACCCCCACACTGCCAGTGTGGTGCGCTACCAGCTGCGCCACAGCCCCTTGTCGTCCCCGGGACTCCCGGGCACTCACGGAATATTACACACCGCCCGGCGACCCCGTGCGGAGGCCCCTTCAGTTCAGCGAGACGTCCGGCGGGAAGTGCGCCACCGCCGCCAGGATGTCGCCCTGCCTCCTGAGCACCATCGCCCACAGGTCGTCCGGCCGGTTCACAAACGGGTCACCCGGAAGGGCGTCGAACACGAACCAGGAGCCGGCGGAGATCTCATCCTCCAGCTGACCCGGCGACCACCCCGAGTATCCGGCGAACACCCGGATGCCCGCGACACTCTCCCGCAGCAGGTCAGGGTCGGCCGACAGGTCGATCGTGCCCAGCGCGCCCGACACCTGGTGGAAGCCCGACACCCGCTTGGTCACCTGCGGCCGGGTCCGGGCCAGGCAGATCGCCGACTCGGGCTGCACCGGGCCGCCCTCGAAGAGCACCGCCGGGTCCCCGGCCAGCTCGCCCCAGTTTCCCAGGACGTCGGCAACCGGCACTTCCGTCGCCCTGTTCAGCACCACCCCGAGCGCCCCGCCGGTCTCATGGGCCACCAGCAGCACCACGGTGCGGTCGAAGTTCGGGTCCTTCAGGGTCGGGGTCGCGACCAGTAGCTGACCGGTCATCGACTCCATAGACCGACCTCCGATGCGCTGCTCTTCACTGAACACGGCAGCCCACCCTTGGTCGCGAGAGGCCCTCGGTCAACGCCATGCATCGCACATTAGCCTGGGTTTCAGGCCACCGATAAGGTCTGCGCATGAACGAGCGACCCCTAGAGGCGGACATCGGCGTCATCGGTGGATCGGGGCTCTACGCGCTCCTCGACGGCGCGACCGAGCACCAGGTGTCCACGCCCTACGGTCCGCCCTCGGATCCGATCACCGTCGCGGAGGTCGGCGGGCGGCGGGTGGCGTTCCTGCCCCGGCACGGCCGGGATCACCGTTTTCCCCCGCACCGGATCCCCTACCGGGCCAATCTGTGGGCGCTGCGCGCGCTCGGGGTACGGCAGATCATCGCGCCCTGCGCGGTCGGCGGCCTGCTTCCGGAGCTGGGTCCGGGCACGTTCGTCGTCCCTGACCAGCTCATCGACCGGACCAGCGGACGCGAACAGACGTTCTACGACTCGGGCGCGGTGCACGTCTCGTTCGCCGACCCGTACTGCCCCGACGGCCGGGAGGCGGTCCTGCGGGCCGGCGCGGAGCTCAGCCCGGTGGACGGCGGCACGATGGTGGTCGTCGAGGGGCCGCGGTTCTCGACCCGGGCGGAGTCGCGCTGGTTCACCTCGATCGGCGGCACCATCGTCAACATGACGGGGCATCCGGAGGCCGTTCTCGCCCGGGAACTCGCGCTCTGCTACACCGCGATCGCGCTCGTGACGGACCTGGACGCGGGCGTCGAGAGCGGCCACGGTGTCACCCAGGAGGAGGTATTCAAGGTGTTCAACGAGAACACCGCGAGGCTCCGTCGGGTGCTGCTCGACGCCGTCGGCATGCTGCCCACCGAGCGCGCCTGCGCCTGCGGAACCGCCCTCGACGGGATCAAGCTCCCGCTCGACCTGCCCTGAGGGGCCCGGGGCGGGCGCACAGTGGACGCGGTCAGCGTCGTGGGCAGGCCTGTGCGGCGTAGCAGCGCAGGGGCGGCTCGGCCGGCAGGACGGGCGCGGCGGCCGTCGAGGCGACGGACTGGGTCAGCGCGGCGGAGGCGTCGCTGAGGAAGGTCACCGGGTTGACCGCGGGCATGAGCAGCCGGCCGCAGGTCGCGGTGCTGGTCCGGTGCAGGGCCGCCGGGCCCGGGTGGGTGAGCGCGTCCATGCCCAGCAGCCACGCGGCGTTGTCGTAGGCCATGCCGAAATGCTCGACGGTCTCGTACCGGCACAGGTCCTGCACGGCGATGTTGCTGACGTTGGGCGCTAGCGGGAGCGAGGACGAGCCACTCTCGTCGCGGTTCGGGACCACGATCTCGTCGTGGCGGGTGTAGATCTGGGTGTAGCTGATGCCCGGCCAGGTCTGCGGGCCCTGGTTGAGCGCGGTCAGGAAGTTCGAGTCGGTGCGCTGCTGCCAGTTCGCCGCCGTGCAGGTCGGGGTGGTCGCGCACTGTACGGCGAACACGGTGGTGCCGTGGTTGGACGCGGCCAGGGAGACGTAGTCGTCGACCATGCCGCGGGTGTCCGGCCAGTATTTCAGCGCCCAGCGGCCGATCATGCCGCCCTGGCTGTGCCCGAGCAGGTCGATGCGCGAGCCGGTGGCGGCGTACAGGTGGCGGATGCCGTTTACGACGTGCTCGGCCGCGACCTGGATGTCGCTGTTGCCGCTGTCGGGCAGGTCGACGTAGCAGCGGGCGCGGCCCTCGCCGGCGAAGGCGCGATCCCAGTTCCAGGAGAAGTTCGCGCGGAAGTTCGAGGTGGTGCCGTGGATCATGAGCACGGGGGTACGGCCGGCGCGGGCGCTGGCGGCCGGATCGCCGATGCAGTGCAGGGAGGCGGCGAGCAGGGCCGCCGGCTCGGACAGCGGCGGACCCGGCCGGGTGGCGGCGGCCGGAACGGCGAGCGCGGCCCCGGCGACGAGGCCGGCGACGGTGGCCGACAGCGAGGGCAGAAACATGGCGCTGGGGGCTCCTCGTCGAGTGGCTACCGGTTACTCGACCGATGGAACGAGCCACTGATCCGCATGGTGACGGAGCCACGACCCAGAATTTCGCTCTCAGCGAACAAGCCCGACCCCGGGCGGCACCTCCGCCGCGGGTTCACCCTCACCCTGGGTGGACGGACGGCGGCTGCGTCCCCGGCCCCTGGCCAGCTTCTGCCGGTACAGCTCCGCGTCGGCGTGGGTGTACAGCTCGTCGAGATCGGCGCCGTGGCGGCCGAGGATGCTGGCGCCGATGCTGACCTCGATGCGCTCCGCCAGCGCGGTCGCGAGGTCGCCGACCACGGCGGCGGTCTCGTCGGCGGCGTGCGAGGCGAGCAGGACGACGAACTCGTCGCCGCCGAGGCGGCCCACCACGTCGTGCGGGTGCAACCGTTCCTTGAGGGTGGATCCGACCCAGCACAGCAGCTCGTCGCCGGCCGCGTGGCCGCCGGAGTCGTTGACCTCCTTGAACCCGTCGAGGTCGAGGATGAGCAGCGACACGTCGCGGTGGGAGCGCCGGGCGTGCGCCAGCTCGGCGACGGAGCGCTCGTTGAAGCCGCGCCGGTTGAGGCACTGGGTCAGGGAATCCACCCGGGAGAGCTCGCGCAGGCGGTGCCGCTGGGCGGCGGCGATGCGGCCCCGGACGGCGAAGGCCAGGGACACGATCAGCGCGCCGCCGAGGTGTGAGACGACGTACCACGGGGTGGGTACGCCGACCAGCACGGCCGTGGCCAGGTAGCAGGCCGTCGTCAGGGGCAGCAGGGTACGGCCCACCTGCGGGGTGACCAGGGCGACGAGCGGCATCGAGGTGAGCATGCCGAAGCCGAGGGTCCCGCTGATGCCGCCGTTGAGGCCCATCACGGCCATGCAGAGGCTGAACTGCACCACCCCGACCACCATCATGATCTTCCCGACGGCAAGGTTCCGGGCCAGCCAGCCCGAGCACGCCCAGGTGGCCAGCCCCACGGCGCAGGAGCCCGCGAGCAGGCCGGCCATCAGCCAGCGGTGCGGCTGACCGGCGGCGAACAGCGTGATGTAGAAGAGCGCGATGACCGAGGTGAAGATGCCGACCCGCCCGGAGTCGGTGATCGCGCGACGACGGCGCTCGTGCCGGGAGACCGTCGCAGACTGGCGCCGCGCGCCGTCGCCGCGTACGCCGGCGACGGCCGCCTCCGCCGGCACCTGCCGGTCGTGTGCGGCCTTGTCGCGGTAGACGCGCTGGTCGGCGAGCTCCCGGAGTGCCTCCGGGGTGCTCGCCTCGCTCGGGTAGCAGGCGTACCCGAGGCCGGCGTCGGCGACATCCCGCAGGGCGGCGCGCACGCGTTCGAGCACCACGGGCACGCCGTCGGCGTCGATGCCGCCGAGCACCGCGGCGAACTCGTCGCCGCCGACCCGGCCCACGGCGTCGTGGGTGCGCAACTGGTCGGCGAGGGTACGGCCGGTCCACGCCAGCAGGTCGTCGCCGGCCTGGTGGCCGTACCTGTCGTTGATCTCCTTGAATCCGTCCAGGTCGACGAGGAGCAGCACGGCGCCGGCGCCGGTGCGGTCCGCCTCGGCGAGCTCTGCCGTCAGGCGCTCCTCGAAGCCGCGGCGGTTGAGGGAGCCGGTCAGCGGGTCGATCCTCGACAGGTCGCTCAGGCGCCGTTTCAGCGACACCATGGCCGCGGAGTACCGCATGGTCAGCGCCGAGATGCCCGCGACGTGGATGGTGTAGATCAGCGCGTACACGTACTCGTCGGGGCCGCCGACCAGCGCGGTCGCCCAATATCCGGCCGCGGCGATCGTCGCGACGACCAGGAACGGCCGCACCGGCATGCCGACCGCCAGGAAGATGATCAGAAGCGGCAGCAGCGCGCCGAGGGTGTCCCGCACCCCGCCGCCGAGCAGCCCGAGCGCGGAGAATCCGAGCACGTTGAGAATGATCCCGGCCATCTGGACGCCGGCGCGGCGCCCCGACCGTTCGATGACCCGAGCGAAGACGACGGCCACGCCGGCGAGCAGCAGCATCGCCACGCAGACCGCCAGCATGGCGGGGCGGTGTCCGGCCGACCAGGTGGTGGCGAGGTAGGGCAGGACGCAGAGCGGCACGAGCGTGCTGAGCGCCGCCCCGCCCCGGACGGTGCGCAGGCGGCGGCGCGGCATGCCGCTGGGCCCCGGCGCCGTCGTCATGCTCACCCACTCCCGCTGGGATTAATCCGCTTGCGACCTACTCATCGGTAGCTAAAGGCGGGACTGAATTAGCGCGCGGGAGCAGAGCGGGAGCATCACCGGTTGCGGGCGCGGTCGGGCCCAAACGCCCATTCGCGTGGATCAGGGCGCTCGTGCCATGATCGCCCGCGTGAATGAATGGGCCTACAACGACCGTCCTGACGGTTTCCGCCCCCTGCCCGACCGGATCGCCGAGCCCGCGCGCGGGGAGATCGAGGACGAGATCTGGTCCTGGATCGTGCGCGGACAGGCCGACGCCGGAGAGTTCCTGGAATACCTCGAAGGCGACGAGCTGCGCGAGGGCGTCACCGACGAGGAGCTCACGGCGGCGTACGAGAAGGCCCTCGACGTCCGGCGAGCCCAGCAGCGCGAGTGGGGTGTGGTGCGGAGCAACCTGACCGCCGCCTTCGCCGAGCTGAACCAGCTCGGCGTGCTGGCGAGGGAGGACTTCACCTGCTGCGGCACCTGCGCGGCCACCGAGATCCACGACGAGCGCGACGAGTCACGGCACTGGCACGGGTACCTCTGGTACCACCAGCAGGACACCGAGTCCCTGGTCGCCAGCTCCGACGGCTCGGTTTACCTCGGGTACGGCGCATTTCAGCCCGCGGACTTCGACAAGGCCGCCTACGACGCCCTGTCGAAGAAGAAGCAGCGGTCCCGGTACGAGGCCGACGTCGAGCGCATGCTGGACGACCTGGTCTTTCCGGTGCTCCGCCGCCACGGCATGCATGTCGAATGGGACCGGGACCAGGCCACCCGGATCCTGCTCACCGGCGCGAACTGGTACGCGCCCGTCGCCTGAGGCCGGCCCGCGCTTGCCGCGGACCGGGCCACCAGCGTCTCGTGCAGCGGTCTAGGTCCGCCGACGGCGTGCCCCGATGAGCAGGGCTACGCCCACGGCGAGGAACGCGGCGGCAACCGGCAGGATCGAGCCCGGCCCGGTGATCGGCAGCGATCCGCCGCTCCCCCCGGCAGCAGCCGTCGGTGTGGCCGACGGCGTGCTCGGCGGCGTGGAGGGGGTATCGGCCGACGGGTTGATGATGAAACGGGCGACGTTGTTCGCCGGTACGCCGTCGTCGGGAACGACGGTCGTGCCGGTCACCGCCGCGTTCGCCAGGTCGTCGTCGAGGCGCAGCTCGAACGGAAACGCGATGGTGCCGGCCGCGGGAATCTCCCGGGGGCTGCGGCAGTCGTACACCGCCGGGTCGTCGGCCGCCGGCTTGCAGCCGTCCGCGGCGGTGACGACCGCAGCACCGGCCGGAACGGCGACGCGCAGCAGCGGCTGCCGCGGCCGGCTGGCCGGCTCCGTCTCGGGCCATGGCTGCGGGAGATTGATGCTCATCGCGCCAACGTTGCGCACGGTGAACACCGGCCGGACGATGTCGCCCTTCGCCGCCGTCACCCCTGACTCCGAGGTCACCGCGACATCCGGGGCAGCACCGCCGGTGATGTCCATGAGGACCCAGTACGTCGTGCCGCTCCGGGTCCGCGGCGCGTCGGCCGGCAGCGCACCGAGCGGCGGATCCAGCACGAGGTCGGTCCCGCCCCCGCCCGCCGGGTGCTCCGGCAGGGCGTCCCAGGAGTAGACCCCCGGGATGATCTGATGCGGATACCGGTCCACGACCCGATAGGGCAGGACCAGCCGGTAGGCGGTGTGCGGGGCGAACGTACCGGCGAAGTCGCACGCCAGGCGCGCCGCCTCGGGGTGGTAGCAGTTGGCGGCGTCGAACAGCGGCGTGAGCCGGGACTCGCCCAGGGCGAGATCGATGCTCGCGCCGTAGACCGGCGAGTCACCGTCGTTGCGGACGGTGAAGACGGCATCGACCCGGTCACCCGCCGCACCGGAGATGGTGACGTTGCCGTAGGTGAGCGAGTTGCCGGCCGGCGGGGCCGCAGCAGCCGGCCCACCGGGCAAAAGGGACCCTGCGGCGAGCAACAACGCGCCCAGCCGTCCAAAGTGAGTAAGCAAGATTTCCCCCGTACGAGTGACAAGACCGCCATCGTAAAGGATCTTGCAGTTCCCGGAGACCCCGTCAAATCCATTGACATTGTCGCATCCTATGACTCAATCTGTTGAGACAACAGTTGCGACATTCGGAGGAGGCGGCATGCACCCGGCGGAACACACCGAGGTCGAGCGGTGGCTGGCCCGGCACGGCTTGGCCGACGCCGAGCCCACTCCACTGCTCGCGACAAGGCTGGCGGTGCGGCGGCGCGCCAAAGTGGCCGACGCCCTCCTGCTGGCCGCGTTCATGATGGGCGCGGCACTCACCCACGCGCTGGGGCTACCCACCACCGTCACGTCCTCGTGGTTGCTGCTGCTGGTGCTGGCGTCGCTGGCGGTCGGCCTACTGGTGGCGCAGTGGCTGCTCGGCTGGTGGGTGCGGCGCGTCGACCAGCGGGCCGGTGCGCAACTGGCCCGGCGCGTCGCCCACCCGGCCGAGCTCGGCTGGCCGGCGGTGCTGGGCCGGCCGCACGCCGTCTTCGCGGTCGCGACCTTCGCCGGCGCGTTCCTGCTCGCGCTGAGCGTGCTGCCGATTCCGGACTCCGGCCTGCGGAACGGAGCGATCTTCGTGCTGATCGGCCTCGCCTGCGCCGGCGTCGGCACCGTCCTACAGCTACGCCAGGTGCTGGCGAGCCCGGCCGTAGCGGACGACGAGGCCTCCCTCACGGCCGACGTCATCATGCGGGTCGAGGACGCCCGCGCCCTGGTGACACCCAGCCTGGTGTGGACAATGCCGGCCATTTTCCTGTACGGGGAGTCCCTCGGCTGGTGGAACGCGGTCGCACTGGCACTCGTGGTGACGGGCGCCCTCGCGCTCTCCCTGATCCAACTCCGCGCCACCCGCGTCGGAACGGCGGCACGGCGAGCCCTGGCGACCCGATGATCGTCATCGACGCGGCCTCGCCGATGCCGCCGTACGAGCAGCTCCGCGCCCAGCTCGCGCGGCAGATCCAGGACCGCACCCTCGCCGTCGGCACACGATTGCCGACGATCCGCCGGCTCGCCGCCGACCTCGGCCTCGCCGTGAACACCGTCGGCCGCGCCTACCGCGAACTGGAGGAGGCGGGCCTGATCGAGACCCACGGCCGCGCCGGCTCATTCGTCTCAGCCGCCGGCGAACAATCCCGCGAACAGGCCCACCGCGCCGCCCGCGACTACGCTGCCGTCATCACCAGCCTCGGCATCCACCCCACCGAAGCAATCCAAATCGTCGAAGCAGCCCTGGGCCACGCCCCAACCCCATAAACCCCCACCCAGCCGCCATCGCGATCAGTGGCCCAGCGACATGGACGCGCGTCGCTAGCATGCGATGCATGTTCGACGATGAGTCGGCGAGCGAGGCGCTGGAGCGGATCGACGACTGGGAGCGATCTATTGCTCGCCGTGCCGAGCAGGCTCAGGCGCTCGCCCGGCGAGCAGCGGAGATGTCGGCCACGGCACGCAGCCGGGACGGGCTGGTCGAGGTCACCGTCGGCGCCGAGGGCCAGATCGCGCGCTTGCACCTGGACGAGCAGACCCGGCAGCAGCCGGCGGCGGCCACCGCGAGGCAGATCATGCAGACGCTGCGGGCGGCCCGGGCACAACTGATCCGTCAGTTCGACGAGGTGACGGCCGAAACGGTGGGCGCGGACAGCGAAACCGGCCGGATGCTGACGGCCGGGCTACGCCGCCGCCTCGGTGACGAGGCTCCATGAACGAGTCGGGCGCGTTCCAGGTTCACGCCGGTGACCTCGTGGCGCATGCCGGCGAGGTCGACCGGATCGGTGACGGGCTGACCACCGCGGCACAGGCCGGGCAAGCCGTGCAGACCGACACCGGGGCGTACGGACAGCTGTGCCAGTTCGTGCCAGCGCTGCTCAACGGCCTACAGCAGGCGATGGTCGATGGCATGACCACTGCGGCCGCCGCCGCCCACGACACCGCGAACTCACTGCGCACGGTGGCCGCCGCCTACGACACTGCCGACGCCGGCGCCGCCGAGCGGTTGCCGAACACGCCATGAGGCCGCCGCTGGTCGCCGCCGCGAACTCAGGTGCGGCCACCGACCCGTTGGCGGGGGTGTGGATCGCCGAGGACATCGAGACGATCTTGGCCGGCGTCAAGAACGGCAGTTGGGTGGACGTCACGCTCGGCGCCGTCTCGGCGGGCCTGGACGCGCTCGCCCTCATCTCCGACCCGATCGGCGGTCTGCTCCAGTACGGCGTCGCCTGGATCATCGAGCACGTCAAGCCGCTGTCGGAGGCGCTGGACTGGCTGGCCGGCGACCCGGGCCAGATCGCGGCGCACGCGCAGACATGGCGCAACGTCGCGGGCGCCCTGAACAACCGCTCGGCTGACCTGGCCCGCGCGGTGCGCTGGGACACCAGCGAGTGGCAGGGCAGCGCCGCAGCGGCGTACCGCACGTGGGCGGGACAGCAGAAGGACGCCGTCGCCGCCCTGGCGGGCGCCGCCGAGACCATGGCCGCGATCACCGAGAGCGCCGGGATGCTGGTGGCGGGCGTACGCCTGATGGTGCGTGACGCGATCGCCGTGCTGGTGTCCCGCCTGATCTCGTACGCCGCCGAGGAGGTCTTCAGCCTCGGCCTGGCCACACCCCTGGTGGTCGAGCAGGTCAGCACCCTGTGCGCCTCGTGGGGAGCGCGGATCGCGGGATGGCTGCGCGGGCTGGTGCGCAGCCTCGAACACCTGCGCGGCCTGACCGGAAAGCTGGGCTCGGCGATCGAGGCGATCAAAAGGCTGCTCACCCGCCTCCACCGCGGCCGTGGAGGAGGCCCGACCACCCCGTCCGGCAAGCCCGATCCCGGCCGCAGCCCGCGCGGACGCCGCACCGACGCGCACCCCACGAAGAAGAAGGACGGTCCGCTGCGGCGGGAGAACGAGTCGGCCGACGCGCTCTCGCGGCACGGCTACGACGTCGAACAGAACCCGCCGCCGAAACCGAACGGCAAGGAGCCCGACTACAAGATCGAGGGCGAGTACTTCGACAACTACGCGCCGAGCAGCAAGGACCTCGACAACATCCGGGATCAGGTGAGTGGAAAGGTGAAAGACGGGCAGGCGGACCGGATCGTGCTCAACCTCGACGACTGCCCCCGGTCGATGGAGGAAATTCGGGATGTCATGGAGCGCAAACCGATCGCCGGACTCAAGGAAGTCCTCGTAGTGAAGGATGGCAACGTCGTGCCGTTCTACCCGTTCTCCTAGTGACGATCCCGCCCAATTCCGGAAGGAACGTGATGGCGACCGAGTACACCTACTACAGCGCGGTAGATCTGGACACCGAGAGCCTGCGGTCCAGGGTGGCGGCGGTGCTCGGCGCGACACTCTCCCAGGACGGCTCGATGTTTCGAGACGGGTTGTGGGTGAGCGCTCACCGGGTGGAGCCCGGCGGGGAGGCGACGGCGCCTCGCCTGTTCGGTTTCCCGCATCGGGCGACCGTGTCGTTCCGGTTCTCCTCGACCAGGCACGACCTGGAGGACCACAACACAGCACTCATGGTGGGCACCGTCCTCAGCCTCGCTCCCGCCGACGGAGTGTTGTTGTTCAACGGCGAGGAGGCCGTCGTGCGAATCGTCGAGGGCGAGGCGATCTTCGCTGCGGCCTGGGGGGACTGGGACGACATGCCCGAAGTCGCCGCGCTGAGGAGAGCACACAGAGTCACACCGCTCCCCCAGCCCTTGCTCTGATCTGACAACCGCACCCAAGACGGCAAGGCCCGGGGGCTCAGGGACTCGTGGAGGCGATCAGCTAGATCGGGGTGACTCCCAGACGCATTCATCGAAACGGTGCGGCCTTGGCGGGAACATCGCCGTGACGAGCGTGACAAGGCCGGCCAGCAAGAGGGTGGCGTACAGGGCGGGGATGGCGCGGAACCAGTCGGACTCACCCTCCCAGGGGTTGAATGTCCACGACGGCGGGCCCGAGACGGCCCTGATGCCGTGCTCCCCTTCCGGCACCAAAGCGGCGAGGACTCCCGTGCCGCCGTCGGCGACATCCTGAGACAGCATCAGTCGTACTCTTTCCGGAGCAGACCCCAGCAGCGGAGGTAACACGAAATACGCCCGAATTTCCGCCGCCTCGGCGGGGTGGTAGGTATTCCAGATCGCGTTATCGATCCTGGGCTGGAACAACTTGTTGTCTTCCAAGTTGTACAGCCCGGCAACCGCCAGCATCGTGATGGCGAAGAGCCCCACGCCTGCCTGCCGGCGTAAGCGGCCCGACACCAGCAAAGCGTTGGCTGCCAGCACCAGCGCGGCGACGACGACGGCAGCGGAAAGCAGAGTCAGCAGCCTGGGAGCCAAATCCGGCGGCACATCCCAGGGCTCCGACTTGAACCTCGATGACCAGGTCAAAGCCTTACGGACCGCCCTCGCCGAGCTTGCCCGGCCGGGTGCGCCGGCCGCGGACCCTAACCTCGGCGGGACATGACCTGACGAACTCGGCCTGCCGCGCCGGACGGATAGGGACGACAAGGCGGCCCGGGGACGTCCGGCAAGACGCGGTTGGGCGGGGGCACGTGTCGCCGCTGGTCGCTGAGGCCAGGAGCGACAGCGGCGGCGCCACCCTGGTGGGTGATGCCGCCGCTTCGAGCGAACCCTCCCCCGCCGTCGCGGGTTCAAGTAAGCCCTCTCTCGTGGAGGTGCCGGGAATCGAACCCGGGTCCTTCGCTGCTTTGTCAGGGCTTCTCCGAGCGCAGCTCACTATGCCTCTACTCGGCCCCGGCGATCACGTGAGCAAGTTGCCGTGACGGGCCCAGTCGCTGATTAATCTCGCCGTGCGGACCCCGCGACCGGATCCGGTTGGCCAACCTCCTAGCTGATGCCGGTTACTGGGCCGGAGGTACTCCCAGACCGACAGACTCCGCTACTCGCCTCAGGCGGCGAGAGCGTAAGAGTCAGCGCTGTTCTGCTTGGCGCTTATAAATTTCCGACGACCGATTCTCGAGACGACGTCGGCTTCCTCGGCTCGCTTCCCCTGTCTCCACGTACGAAGTCGAAACCAGTCACCCCCCAGTCATGTACCCGCACAACTCTAACGTGTCCGGGCCGACGCTTCACTCCGGTATCAGTCCAGCCGGCACGGCGTGCCGTCGACCGTGCAGCCGGAGGGCTGAATCCTGTTCCTGGTCTGCTTGGTCGCCTCGAAGCCGAAGCTGAAGGAGGCGCCCGGTGCCAGCGGGCCGCCGGTCAGCACGTTGGTGTCGCCCTGGCGGTCTAGCTGGGCGTTCCAGGCGTTGGTGATCCGGACCTCGGCCCGCGAGTCGTAACTCACGGTTACCGTCCAGTTTCGGGCTGTCGTGCCCGTGTTCGTCACCCGGACCATGGCGACGAAGCCGCGGTCCCAGCTGGCACCCACCGCATACCGGGCGGTGAACGACGCGGGCGGCGGGGGTGCCGGCTTCGGCGGCGCCGGCTTGGTCGTCGCCTTCTCGGTCGGCTTCGGCGAGGCCGTGGTCGTGGTCGGGCGGGCCGAGGACTTCGATGGCGTTGGGGAGGCGCTCTGCGCCGCGGACAGGGTCGGCGCCGCGGACTGCGACGCCGAGGCCGCCGGGGAGCTCCAGGGGATCACCGAGGGGCTGTTCTCGGTCTCCGCGACGGCGATGGGTGGCTGCACCATCAGCGGCGTCCCGAGTTGCTCGTCCTGGGTCGGTCCGACCGCGCGCACGGCGACCCAGGCGACCATGACCACGAGGAGCGTCGACGCCCCGCCGATGAAGCCGTACCGCCGCAGGGGATAGGGCGTGGAGTGCTTGGCGGACAAACTGCGGTCCCTTCGCGCGACGGGTGGCCGCGGCGACATTACCCGTCAGTCCATGCCTTTGCTACGGCGACCCATCGCCTTGTTGATCTCCCGCTGGGCGTCCCGGTTGGCGAGGTCCTGGCGCTTGTCGTACGACTTCTTGCCCTTGGCCAGGCCGAGCTCGACCTTCGCGTACCCGTTGTTGAAGTAGACCGAGAGCGGGACCAGGGTGAGGCCGTCCTCGCGGAGCTTGCCCAACAGCTTGTGGATCTCGGCGCGCTTGAGGAGCAGCTTGCGCACGCGCCGGGGCTCGTGGTTGGTCCAGGTGCCCTGCGTGTATTCCGGGATGTGCATCCCGTGCAGGAAGATCTCGCCGTTGTTCTCGTGGCCGAACGCGTCGACCAGCGACGACCGGCCGGCGCGCAGCGACTTGACCTCGGTGCCGGTCAGCACCATGCCGGCCTCGTAGGTGTCGAGGATGGCGTAGTCGTGCCGTGCCTTGCGGTTCGAGGCCACGACCTTGCGCCCCTGTTCGCGCGGCATCGGTGCCCCCTGCGGGTGTGAAAGGGAAAGGTCCGGCCGAATGTTACCCGCGGACCATCAGCAGAGGCATCCGGGTAAATAGTTCAGCGGGTTCTTGGGCGTGCCGTCGAAGCGCGTCTCGAAGTGCAGGTGGAAGCCCGTGGAGGCACCGGTGGTGCCGACCCGGCCGATGACCTCGCCGCGCCGGACGAACTCGCCGACGTGCACGAGGATCTTGGACTGGTGGCCGTAGCAGGTGGAGAAGCCCCGGCCCTGTCTCCTGCCGTGGCTGATGCACGTGTAGTTGCCGTACCCGCCGTTCCAGCCGGCCTGGACGATCCGGCCGCTCGCCGCCGCGTGGATCGGGGTGCCGCCGCCGGCGGCGAAGTCGGTGCCCGCGTGCAGTTGCCAGACCCGGTAGTACGGGTCGAATCGGCTGCCGAAGTCGCTGGATTTCCAGCCGTTCACGGGCATCAGCAGCTTGCCGCCGAGGTACTCGCCGTGCCCGGTCTTCTTGTCCCAGACCCGGAGCGCGTCCTGGATGCGGGCCTCCTCGGCCTGGGCGGCCTCGTACCGGGCGAGCACGGCGGCGCGCTGGGACCGGGCGGTGGTCAGCGCCGCGCGGCGGCTCTGCGACAGCCGGATGATGGCGGCACGGGCCTGCTGGGCGGCGACCTGTGCGGTCTTGGCGGCCGTGAGCCGCTCCGCGGCCTTGCGCTCGGCCTCCTCGGCCGTCCGCTTGGCGAGCCCGGCCCGGTCCTGTTCGGTACGGGCCTCCCGCCGCGCCACCAGGAACTGGTCGACGCTCTCCTGCTGCTTGCGCATGACCTGGTCGACCATGCCGAGGCGGTCCATGGCGTCCTGCGGGCCGCGGGCGCCGACGAGGACGTTGATGGCGGCGAAGTTGCCGCCCATGTACGACGCGGCGGCGATCTCGCCGACCCGGTGGTGTGCCACGTCGAGGCGCTTCTGCGCCTGCGCGAAGCGTCCGGCGGCGCGGCCGTAGGTGGCGCGGGCGATGTCGGCCCGGCGGCGGGCGGTGCCGGCCTCCACCGAGGCGGCGACGACCAGGCCGCGGGAGACGGCGACCTTGTTCCGGGCCGACGGCAGCGCGGCGGTCACGGCCTCCAGGCGGCGCGCGGCGCTGCGGGCGGTGACGGTGGCGGCCTCGAGGATCGCCTCCGCCCGGTTCACGGCGTGCGCGGCGCGCCGGGCGTCGTCCTTCGGGTCGGCGGCCGCGGCGCCGGGCGCGGCGAGTACGAGTCCGGCGGTGCAGAGCGCGCTCAGACAGGCGGCCAGGGCGGCGGTGAACCGGCGATGTCGACGACGAGTGGGCTCCACGAAGAGTCACCGTACTCCGACTATTAGTGACAATCCCCTAGATCACGCCGTTAAACGCCGGAAAACCATAATCGCCGCGCATCACCCGAAAGGGATGCGCGGCGACCGGAGAAACGAAACAGGCGCTAAAGGCCTCAGACCTTCAGGTAGAACCGGAGCGTGATCCAGGCGGTGATCGCGCTGACGCCGGCGCCGACGCCCGCCAGCAGCGGCAGCATCAGCCACACGTTGCCGTTCGGGATCGGGGTGAGCACGTTCGTCAGCGCCTGCAACCGGCCGTCGAGCAGCACGACCTTGCCGACGAAGATGAACACGAAGCCCAGGACCGCGCCGATCAGGCCGGCCACCACCGCCTCGAGCACGAAGGGCGCCTGGATGAACCAGTTCGAGGCACCCACGAGCTTCATGACGGCGACTTCGCGCCGCTTGCTGTACGCCGCGACCTGGATGGTGTTTCCGACGAGCAACAGCGCCGCCAGCGCCATGAAGCCGGCCACCACCAGTGCCATCACCTGGATGGCGTTGAAGATCTTGAAGACCTTGTCCAGCAACTCACGCTGGTCGACGATGTCCTGGATGCCCGGCAGGTTCTTGATCTGTCCCGAGAACGCCTGGTACTGCTCCGGGTCCTTCAGCTTGACCCGGAACGACTCCGGCAGGCTGTCCGGACCGACCGACTTCACGAAGTCGGGCGAGTCGCGCCAGAGCACCTTGAACTTCTCGAACGCCTGCTCGCGCGTCTCGTAGGTCTTCGAGAGCACCAGCGGGTCGGCTTCGATCGCCTGGTTGATCGCGGTGCGCTGCGCCTCGGTGACGTCCTCACGCAGGAAGATCGACACCTCGATCTCACCGTAGTAGTAGGTCTTCATCTGGTCGACCTGCATGTACATCAGCACGCTGGCGCCGAGCATGGTCAGCGAGACCGACATGGTGATGATCATGGCGATGGTCATCGTGACGTTGCGCCACAGACCGACCAGCACCTCGTTGAGGACGTACTTGAAACGCATCGGGGGTTCCTTCCGGGACTCCGCGGCTTACATCAAGAAGCAATGGGTGTCGGTGCCCGGCTGTCAGCCGTAGACGCCGCGGGCCTGGTCGCGAACGATCCGTCCGCTCTCGATCTCGATGACCCGGCGGCGCATCTGGTTGACGATGTTGGAGTCGTGGGTGACCATCACGACCGTCGTGCCGGTCCGGTTGATCCGGTCCAACAGGCGCATGATCTCGATGGAGGTGTCGGGGTCGAGGTTACCGGTGGGCTCGTCTGCCAGCAGGATCAGCGGCCGGTTGACGAACGCCCGGGCCACGGCGACACGCTGCTGCTCACCACCCGACAACTCGTGCGGGTAGCGGTGCTCCTTGCCACCGAGCCCGACCAGTTCGAGAACCTCCGGCACCACCCGGCGGGCGACGGCCTTGGTCTTGCCGATCACCTCTAGGGCGAAGGCCACGTTCTCGTACGCGGTGCGGTTGGGCAGCAGGCGGAAGTCCTGGAACACACAGCCGATCGAGCGCCGGAAGTGCGGGATCTTCCACGACCGCATCGTGGTGACATCCTTCGCGTTCACCACGACCCTGCCGCGCGAGGGTGCCACCTCGTGCAGCAGGAGCTTGATGATCGTCGACTTGCCGGAACCGGAGGGGCCGATGAAGAAGACGAACTCACCCTTCTCGATACCGACGCTGACATCGTCCAACGACGGCCGAGACGCCTTCGGATACGTCTTCGTCACGTTCTCGAGCTGAATCACGGGTCGAGAGTCTACGCGGTGTAACGAAAACTCCAACCCCGGCGGTCAACGGATTTTCGTGCGGATGGTGCCGACAAGGCGGCCCTCCCCCATGCGGGCAGCCCGGTTCACCGTCCCGGAGGGCGCCGCCTGACCGTTCGTTCAGGCGGCGCGTCGCGCACCGTCAGCCCTTGATCTGGGTCTGTTTGCGCCACCTGATGCCGGCCTCGATGAACTCGTCCAGCTCGCCGTCGAAGACCGACGAAGGGTTGCCCGTCTCCTGCTCAGTGCGCAGATCCTTGACCATCTGGTACGGGTGAAGGACGTAGCTGCGCATCTGGTCACCCCATGATCCGGTGGTGTCCTGCTTGAGGCCGGCCATCTTCGCCTCCTCCTCCTGGCGCTTGCGTTCGAGCAGCCGCGCCTGGAGCACCCGCATCGCGGAGGCCTTGTTCTGAAGCTGAGATTTCTCGTTCTGACATGTCACGACGATGCCCGTCGGAATGTGCGTGAGGCGCACAGCGGAGTCGGTCGTGTTAACGCTCTGTCCACCGGGCCCGGACGAACGGTAGACGTCGACCCGCATCTCATTGTCCGGAATGTCGATGTGGTCGGTCTGCTCGACCACCGGCATCACCTCGACGCCGGCGAAACTGGTCTGCCGGCGGCCCTGGTTGTCGAACGGGCTGATCCGGACCAGCCGGTGGGTGCCCGACTCCACGCTGAGCGTCCCGTAGGCGTACGGGACCTTGACGGCAAAGGTGGCCGACTTGAGGCCCGCCTCCTCGGCGTAGGAGGTCTCGTAGACCTCCGTTGGGTAGCCGTGGCGCTCGGCCCAGCGCAGGTACATCCGCATCAGCATCTCGGCGAAGTCCGCGGCGTCCACGCCACCGGCGCCCGCGCGGATGGCCACGACGGCCTCGCGGGAGTCGTACTCGCCGGAGAGCAGGGTGCGGACCTCCATCTCGTCGACGGCCTTGGTCAGCGAGACGAGCTCGTGGCCGACCTCCGCGACGGAGTCCTCGTCCCCGGCCTCCTGCGCCATCTCGAGCAGCAGTTCCGCGTCGTCGATGCGCTGCCGCAGGCGCTCCATCCGGGAGATCTCACCGGTCAGGTACGAGAGCCGGGAGTTGACCTCCTGGGCGCGCGCCTGGTCGTCCCACAGGTCGGGTGCGGAGGCCTGCTCCTCGAGCTCCGCCCGGTCACGGCGCAGCTTGTCCACATCGAGGACGTTCTCGATGTTGCGCAGGGTGGCGTCGAGGGCTTTGAGCTGTTCAGGAAAGTCGGCTGCACTCACGACTGTCGAGAATACGCCGCCCGGCCGGTCAACCGGCCGGGCGGCCGGTAGTTCGTGAATCCGTGATTACTCGGCAGGGGCAACCTTGAGCCAGCTCAGGGCCGCCTTGTGGTACGCGACCGCGAACTCGAGGGCGGCCGCGCCATAGGCGTCGCCCGCCTTCTTGGCCTCCTTGGCCTGCTCGCGCGCCATCGCGAGAGCCTCGGCGTGATACTCGTTGGCGCCCGTGTAGAGCGTCTTGAGCTGGTTGCCGGAGTGCTGCTGGCCGAAGGCGACCCGCAGGGCGACCGGATTCCGGATCGCGTCGCGGCCCGGGGACTCGGTCAGCCACCGGCTGAAGGCACGCTTGCCGGCGGCGGTGATTGCATAGGGCTGACTGGACCGTGGTCCTGGCTTGCCAAGACGGACGAAGCCCATCTCGGCGAGCACCGGCAGTTCGCGGTAGACCTGGCTCCGCGTCATCGACCAGTACGGCCCGAGGCGGCGTTCGGCAGCCGCCATGAGCTGTCCACCGGTCATAGGGCCCTCGTGGAGCAGGCCCAGCAGGGCGGCAGCCGTGGGATTGATTTGAGAGTCGGGCATGCCTTCTAAGCTGCCACTTTGTCGTCGCGGCGTCCAGGATTTCGCCCGATCCGTCCAATTTGCGTCTCCACAAGCGACTGTCCCGCACAGACAGTCCGACCACGAG
Organism: Amorphoplanes digitatis; assembly: GCF_014205335.1. Classification (NCBI taxonomy): domain Bacteria; kingdom Bacillati; phylum Actinomycetota; class Actinomycetes; order Micromonosporales; family Micromonosporaceae; genus Actinoplanes; species Actinoplanes digitatis. The sequence continues at coordinate 7,769,414 of NZ_JACHNH010000001.1, forward strand.
GGTCGGGACCGGGCGTTTTATCGGTGCGGGGGACTCTCGCCGGGTACAATGGTTCACGAAAACGGTCAGACGGCGCTCCGGGGCGGTAACCACCACAAAGGTCCCATAACTCGGATCGATTCGCGGTGGGCCGCCACGTGAAGAACACGCAGCGGCCCCCAAAGCGCGATAATCAACCCATATGGGGATAACGCCACTCGGTCGGAGCCTCGAAAGTTTCCTTGATCGTCCGGGGCGAGACCCACCGGTGCAGGTTCAGCACCGAGCCGGCCTTGTCGTTCGTGCCGCTGCCCCGGGCACCGCCGAAGGGCTGCTGCCCGACGACCGCACCGGTCGGCTTGTCGTTGATGTAGAAGTTGCCCGCCGCGTTGCGCAGGGCGCCGGCGGCCCAGTCGACCACGGTACGGTCGGTGGCGAAGATGGAGCCCGTCAGTGCGTACGGTGAAACGGACTCGGCCTGCGCGACCGCCGCCTCGAAACCGCCGTCATCGTAGACGTGCACGCCGAGGATCGGCCCGAAGTACTCCGTCGTGAACAGCTCGTGCGCCGGGTCGGACGACTCCACAAGCGTCGGCGCGACGAAGAAGCCCTCGCTGTCGTCGGCCGTGCCGCCCGCAAGCACGGTGCAGGAGGGGCTGTTCTTGACCCGGTCGAGGGCCGCGGCGTGCTTGGCGAAGGCCCGGCCGTCGATCACCGCACCGCCGAAGGTGGACAGGTCGGTGACATCGCCGTACCGGATGGACGCGACGGAGGCCGCGAGCCGGTCGCGCAGGCCGCCCTCCCAGATGGAGCGGGGCACGTAGGCCCGCGACGCGGCGGAGCACTTCTGGCCCTGGTACTCGTACGCGCCGCGGATCAGCGCGGTGTGCAGCATGTCGGCGTCGGCGCTGGCGTGCGCGAAGACGAAGTCCTTGCCGCCGGTCTCACCGACCAGCCGCGGGTACGTCTTGTAGCGGTCGATGTTCGACCCCACCTCGCGCCACAGGTGCCGGAAGGTGGCCGTCGAGCCGGTGAAGTGGATGCCGGCCAGGTCCGGGTCGGCCAGCACGACGTCGGAGACGGCGAGCCCGTCGCCGGTGACCATGTTGATGACGCCCGGCGGCAGGCCGGCCGCCTCGAAGAGCCGCATGGTGAAGTGCGCCGCGAACTGCTGGGTCGGCGACGGCTTCCAGACCACCGTGTTGCCCATCAGCGCGGGCGCCGCCGGCAGGTTGCCCGCGATCGCGGTGAAGTTGAACGGGGTGATCGCGTAGACGAAGCCCTCGAGCGGGCGGTGGTCGAAGCGGTTCCAGACGCCGGGCGACGACAGCGGCTGCTCGCCGAGGATCCGCTCGCCGAACGCGGCGTTGAAGCGCAGGAAGTCGATCAGCTCGCAGGCCGCGTCGATCTCCGCCTGCTGTACCGACTTCGACTGGCCCAGGATCGTCGCGGCGTTGAGGGTGTCGCGCCAGCCGCCGGCCAGGAGCTCGGCGGCGCGCAGGAAGACCGCGGCGCGCTCGCTGAACGGCAGGGCGCGCCAGCCCGGCGCCGCCCGCTTGGCGGCCGCGACGGCCGCGCTGGCGTCCGCGTGGGTGGCGTTGCCGGCGACGCCGAGCACGTGGCGGTGGTTGTGCGGCTGCACGACGTCGATCCGGTCGCCGCCGCCCATCCGCTGCGCGCCGTCGATGGTCATGCTCAGGTCCAGCCGCTCGCCGGCCATCGCGTCCAGTCGCGCCCGCAGCGAGTCCCGTTCGGGGCTACCGGGTGCATAACTGCGAACCGGCTCGTTTCTCGGCTCCGGCACGGCAAGCAGGGCGTCCATCACGTACTCCTCGACCTCGTGGGTTTCTCGCATGTGGTGACATCGTGTGTCGCGCTCCATCCTCGCACGCAGCGAACGCCCTGGCCGGGGCCTCGGTGCGCACCACGGGCCGCGTACCCTGAGGCCCATGAACGAGGCGGACAGCGAGGTCAAGGCGGCCGGAAGCGCCCACGACGGCCCGGAACGGGCGCCCTCCAACGGCGTGCTCCTGGCGGCCGTCGGCGCCCTCTGGATGGCCGGGATGCTGTGGTCCGCCCGGGCCACGATCACCGGGCGCGCGGACGCCGAGATGGAGGTCACCTCCACCGCGTACGCGATGCCCGGCGCGGTCTCGGCGAGCCTCGTCGCGGGCGCGGCCGTCGCGCTCGCCGTCCTCGCCCTGCTGGCCCGCGCGGGCCGGACCCCGGGCGTCACCGTCCGGTTCGCCCTCGCGACCGGGACCGGGCTGTGCATCGGCGCGCTGGGCGCGCTCTCGATCATCACGATCAACACCGAGGGCTGGCTGTACGCGGTCGTCGGCGGCACCGTGGCGGCCGCGGCGACGATCGGCGGCGCGCTGGCGGGCCTGCGCAACACCCGGGTGACCGCGGCGGCGTGCTGGGGCGCGGTGGCCGTCTTCGTGGTCGGCGTCGTGCTCAGTTTCCTGCAGGACTCGCTGCTGCCGGCGCTCGGCGCCGGTGACACCGCCGAGTCACAGGCCGGCGCGGCCGGCTGGTTCAGCCTGCTCCAGTCCGTCCTGGGCGGCCTGGTGGGCGCCGTCGTGGCCTACCGCGTGCTGCGCCGGGCCCGCGGCCGCAGCGGCGAGGACGTCGGCTGGCCGCTGTACGCCCTCGCCGGCGCGGGGCCGGGCCTGCTGCTGATGGTCGGCGAGGTGCTGACCCGCACGGCCGGCGCCCGCGTGCTCGAGCTGGCCGGCAAGGTCAGCGAGCTGGAGCTGACCGTCCAGCAGATGCTGAGCACCGCGCGCCTCAACAGCGCCCTGATCGTCACGTTCGTCGGCGCGTTCACGGCGATCATCGCGGTGGGCCGGACCATGGGCGGCCCGACGGCCGCCGAGCCGGAGCCGGAGACCGGGACCGGGCCGGAGACCGAGGCGGTGGCCGACCCCGACGAGATCGAGCGGGACGCGCGCGCCGAGGAGCCGCAGACCGTACCGTCGGGCAAGGACGACTGACCCGCTCAGAGCAGCTCGTCGAGCTCGCTCACGGCGTACCACTCGAGCTCGTGGTCCTCGGCGCCGTCGACGGTGAACTGTGCGTCGGGATCGCCGGCCAGGGCCTCCTCGACCACCTCGGCGGCCGCGCCGACCTCTTCCGCGGCGGCGACGCCGTCGACGTGGATCGACGCGACCTCCTTCAGCGAGATCGCCTGCGGCAGCCGGACCGTGCTGGACCCCAGCTCGACGTCCTCGCGCACCAGGGCGGTCGAGTCGACGTCGGCGGAGACGACGACCCGGCGGCGCGGCGCGGCGGGGTCGTGCCGCAGCAGCTGGAGGGCGGCCTGGGCGGCGCGGGTGAACGCCACGTACTCCAGCTCCTCCTCGTCGCCCTCGGCGTACCACTCGCGCAGCGCCGGGGTGACCGCGTGCGCCACCGCCGGGCCCGCGCCGAGCTGCCCGGAAACCCGCATGTCGGCCAGCATCGGCACGGTGGCCGGTACGTAGACCCGGACCAGATCGGTGATCGGCACTCTTCCCCCTGCGGTCGCCCGTCCCCCGTAGTACACCGCCGGGGAGGCTACCGGAGGCACGTTTCCCGGGTCGTGTCCCTTTCGGTGTTTTTCAGCATCCGCAGGCGATGACCAGCGGATCGGCGTCGCGCGCCACGTCACCGGCCGGCGTCCGCAGCGGGAAACCCTCGCGGACCCAGTACTCGGCGCCGCCGATCATCTCCCGGACCTGGTAGCCCCGCAGCGAGAGCGCGAGCGCCGCCTTTGTCGCGCCGTTGCACCCGGGCCCCCAGCAGTACGTCACCACCGGCACCGCCGGGTCGAGCACCTCGGCGGCCCGGCCGGCGATGTCGGCGCCGGGCAGATGCACCGCGCCGGGTAGGTGGCCCTGCGCCCAGGCGGCGGCCGACCGGGTGTCTACGAGGACGAAGCCGGGTGTCGGGGTCGTCATCGCGGCCTGCACGTCGGCCACGTCGGTCTGCGTGGCGAGCCGCTCGGCGAAGAGCTCGGCGGCCCGCTCGGTGGTCATCTTCATGACCAAGACGCTATTGGCGCCAAGACGTCCGGGGCACCGCCGGAACGCTGCAATGGATTGTTCCCGCGCTCGAATCAACGGTAGTTTCCCGCCATGCCCGTGGATCCCACACTCGACCGGACGGACTGGCGCCTCCTGGCGGAGCTCCAGCGCGACGGCCGGGCCTCGTACGCCGACCTGGCCCGGGTGGTCGCGATGTCCCCCAGCGCGGTGGCCGAGCGGGTCCGCCGCCTCGAGGAGGCCGGCGTCATCGCCGGCTACCGCGCCGCGGTGGACCCGGAGCGCGTCGGGCTACAGGTGATGGCGTTCGTCCGGCTGCGCTACCCGACCGGCAACTACCGGCCGTTCCATGCCCTCCTGGAGACCACGCCGGAGATCATCGAGGCCCACCACGTGACCGGCGAGGACTGTTTCGTCCTGAAGGTGCTGACCCGCTCGATGCGCCACCTCGAGGAGGTCACGGGCCGCATCTCGGGCCTGGGCGCGGTGACGACGAGCGTCGTCTACTCGAGTCCGCTGCCCGGCCGCGCGCTCTCGGCGGGAGAACCAGGACAGCCACCGCAGGCAAACGGTGGCAAACTACTGTCACCGGAGGATTAGGGAGATCAGGCGTGGAGTCCAGGTTCATGCTGCTGTCGGACGTGGCGGCCGAACTGAACGTCTCGGACTCGCAGGTCTATCACATGGTCCGCAGCGGCGAACTCCCCGCGATCAAGATCGGCGGGCGCGGGCAGTGGCGGGTGGAGCGCGCCCGGCTCGAACAGTACATCGAGCAGAAATACGCCGAAACCGCCGCCTGGGTCGAGAACAATCCGCTCACCGAGCGCGACCTCGACTGAACGGACGGTTGTCCACAGCCTTCCCGCCCGGCATTGACGCGCCTCGACCCGCCGCGTCAGACTCGCTATCACAGGCAAACGAAGGCAAACGCAAGGATTGGCGGGCGCATGTCGACGATCGAGGTGACGAGGCAAGGTCCCAGACCGGCGATCAGACTCCGCCCGGCGCCCCGCCGCGAGCCCCTCTTCGACGACGAACGGGACCCGGCGAGCCTGCCGTCGCCGGACCAGCTCGCCCTCGACTGGGCGCACCTGATGGCGGCCGGCGCCCGCCCGGCCACGGCCGCGGAGCCACCGCCGCCGGTGACCCGCACCGTCGTGTCCGGCGTCTCGGCCGACGCCAAGCTGGCGGTCCGCCGCTTCGTCAAGCTGTGCGTCGAGGTGTTCAACGGCTACCGCCCGCCGGCGCACCTCCGCCGGTTCTCCCAGCCGCGCGAGGCCGCCACGGTGGTGGCGGAGGGCCTCTCGGGCGCGCAGCGGGTGGCCGGGGTCAGGCCGGCCTCCTCCGGCCGGCCGCGCCCCCGCCGCCCGGCCCCGGTGGCCGTGCTCAGGCTGCGGCTGTGCGAGCCCCGCGCGGGCGCCGTCGAGGCGGCGGTGGTCCTGATGATCGCCGACCGGGTCTGGGCCATGGCCCTGCGCCTGGAGCTCCACGAGGCCTCCTGGGTGGCGACCGCGCTCCGCCTGATCTGAGCGGCACCCGGGGCGTCCGCCGAGCACCGCGGGCGGCGGCCGCCCTGGGACTCACCCCGCGAACGGGACCGGCCCGCAGGCGAAGCGCCTGCGGGCCGGGAAAAGCGGAGTGGATCAGACGGCGCCGGGGGCGCCGTGGCAGCGCTTGTACTTCTTGCCGGAGCCGCAGTAGCAGGGCGCGTTCCGGGACGGGCCGTTGCTCGCTTCGGCCTGGCCGGAGGACGGCCGGGCGCGGTGTGCGCCGGTGTGCGCCGGCCCGGCCGGCACGATGGGAGACCCGCCGAGGCCGAGGGCGGGAGCCTGCTGCTCCTGGACCTGCGGGGCGCCGGCGCCGGCCGCGCCGTCGATCGTCGGAGCCGTGTACTGCAGCCCCTGCGGCCGGCGGTTGCCGCCCAGGCCCTTGGCCCGCACCTCGACGCGGGACTCGTCGGCCGACTGCGAGCCCGGCAGCGGAACCGCCTGCGTCGGGTCGACCGTGACGGTGGGCGTCTCCTCGACCTGCACCTCGAGGTTGAAGAGGAAGCCGACGGCCTCCTCCTTGATGCCCTCCATCATCTGGTTGAACATGTCGAAGCCCTCGCGCTGGTACTCGACCACCGGGTCGCGCTGGGCGTACGCCCTCAGGCTGATGCCTTCCTGGAGGTAGTCCATCTCGTAGAGGTGCTCGCGCCACTTGCGGTCGATCACCGCGAGCAGCACCTGCCGCTCGAGCTCGCGGACCGCCTCCTCGCCCAGCTCCTCCTCGCGGGCCGAGTAGGCCGCCAGGGCGTCCTTCTTCAGCTCCTCGATCACGAACTCCTGATCGAGGGTGCCGCGCTCGCCGCCGGACTCCTCGACGAGCTCGTCGATGGTGACGCCGACCGGGTAGAGGCGCTTGAGGCCGACCCAGAGCTGGTCCAGGTCCCAGTCCTCCGCGTAGCCCTCGGAGGTGGCCGCCCTGACGTAGTCCGCGACCACGTCGTTGATCATGTGCTCGGCCTGGTCGTGCATGTCCTCGCCGTCGAGCACGCGCTTGCGCTCGGCATAGATGACCATGCGCTGCTTGTTCATCACCTCGTCGTACTTGAGGACGTTCTTGCGGATCTCCGCGTTCTGACCCTCGATCTGGGTCTGCGCGCTGCGGATCTGCCGGGTGACCATCTTCGACTCGATGGGCACGTCCTCGGGGATGTTGAAGCGCTCCATGACCGCCTCGACCGCGCCGGCGCGGAACCGCTTCATCAGGTCGTCCTGCAACGACAGGTAGAACCGGGACTCGCCCGGGTCGCCCTGCCGGCCGGAGCGGCCGCGCAGCTGGTTGTCGATGCGCCGGGAGTCGTGCCGCTCGGTGCCGAGCACGTAGAGCCCGCCGGCCGAGATGACCTCGGCGGCCTCGGCCTCGCAGGCCTCCTTCCAGCCCGGAAGGATCTCCTCGAGCACCTTCGCGTACTCCTCCGGCTCCTCGACCGGGTCGAGGCCGCGCTGGCGCAGCTCGCTCGCCGCGAGGAACTCGGGGTTGCCGCCGAGCAGGATGTCGGTGCCGCGGCCCGCCATGTTGGTGGCGACCGTGACCCCGCCCTTGCGGCCCGCCTGGGCGATGATCGTCGCCTCCTGCGCGTGGAACTTCGCGTTCAGCACGCTGTGCGGGATGCCGCGCTTACGCAGCAGCGTCGAGAGGATCTCGGAGTTCTCCACCGAGACCGTGCCGACCAGCACCGGCTGGCCCGTCGCGTGCCGCTCGGCGATGTCCTCGATGACCGCGTTGAACTTGGCCTTCTCGGTCTTGTAGATGACGTCCGGGTGATCGATGCGGATCATCGGGCGGTGGGTCGGGATGGAGACGACGCCGACCTTGTAGACCTGGTTGAACTCGCCGGCCTCGGTCTGCGCCGTACCGGTCATGCCGCCGAGCTTGTTGTAGAGCCGGAAGTAGTTCTGGAGCGTGACGGTCGCCAGGGTCTGGTTCTCCTGCTTGACCTCCACGCCCTCCTTCGCCTCGATGGCCTGGTGCATGCCCTCGTTGTAGCGCCGGCCGTGCAGGATGCGGCCGGTGAACTCGTCGACGATCAGGACCTCGCCGTTCTCGTCGACGATGTAGTCCTTGTCCTTGCGGTAGAGCTCCTTGGCCTTGATGGCGTTGTTCAGGTAGCCCACCAGCGGCGTGTTCACCGACTCGTAGAGGTTGTCGATGCCGAGCCGGTCCTCGACCCGGGCGACGCCGCGCTCGGTGATCGCGACGGTGCGCTTGGCGTGGTCGACCTCGTAGTCGCCCTCGCCGTCGGTGCCCTTCTGGAGGCGGCCGACCAGGGCCGCGAACTCGCCGTACCAGCGGGCGGAGTGCTCGCCCGGGCCGGAGATGATCAGCGGGGTGCGCGCCTCGTCGATCAGGATCGAGTCGACCTCGTCGACGATCGCGAAGTTGTGGCCGCGCTGCACCAGCTCGCCGGCCGACCACGCCATGTTGTCGCGCAGGTAGTCGAAGCCGAACTCGTTGTTGGTGCCGTACGTGATGTCGCACTCGTAGGCCGCGCGGTGCTCGGCGGACGGCCGGTTCGGCAGGATCACGCCGACGCTCAGGCCGAGGAAGACGTGCACCCGGCCGACCCACTCGGCGTCGCGCTGCGCGAGGTAGTCGTTGACCGTGATGATGTGCACGCCGTCGCCGCTGAGCGCGTTGAGGTAGGCGGGGAACACGCCGGTCAGGGTCTTGCCCTCACCGGTCTTCATCTCGGGGATGTTGCCGAAGTGCAGGGCGGCGCCGCCCATCAGCTGGACGTCGTACGCACGCTGGCCGAGCACCCGCCGGGCGCCCTCGCGGGCCACCGCGAACGCCTCGACGAGCAGCGAGTCGAGCGATTCGCCGTCGGCGTAGCGCTCCTTGAACTGCTGGGTCCAGTCCCGCAGCTCGTCATCACTGAGGTCGGTGTACTCGTCCTCGATCGAGTTGACCGCGTTAGCGATCGCCTTGAGCCGTCGCACCATGCGGCCTTCGCCGGCGCGTAGGAATTTTTCCAAAATCGACACGGGTCAACGCTCCCCTAGACGGTCTGCCGAACCATCGTAGGCGTCTTCTCTGGGCGACCGTGACCCGAGCCTCCAGCTAAACTCGCGAAATGGTCTAAAAGGGGTAAGAAGTTCGCTGAGAGCGCATCCGCGGGGGCGCTGCAACCTTTTGGCGGCCTGGGGCGTGTCGGGCAGGATGGCCGCGTGGAGACGGTCCAGATCCGCGCCGGCGAACTGCTCCTGCGGCCCTGGCGGCCGGACGACGCCCCGGCGCTGCACCGGGCCTGCCAGGACCGCGAACTGCACCGCCGGGTCTCCGGGCTGCCCTGGCCGTACGAGGCGGCGGACGCCGAGGCCTTCGTCGGCGGCCTCGCGCCGCGCCTGCTCGCCGCGGGCACCGCCCTGCACCTCGGGATCTTCGACCCGGCGGCCGGCGGGGAGCACGCGCTGGCCGGCAGCGTCGCCCTGAACGCGGTCGACCGCGACGCCGGCACGGCCGCGCTCGGCTACTGGTCCGCGCCCTGGGCCCGGGGCAACCGGGTCACCGAGCGCGCCGCCCGGGCGCTGCTGGGGTGGGCCTTCGGCGACGAGGGGCTTGGCCTGGCCCGCGTCGACTGGCGTGCCACGATCGGCAACCACGCCTCCCGGCTCACCGCGCTCCGGCTCGGCTTCCGGATGATCGGCGAGCAGCCCGCCGGCGGCGGGGCCGGCCGGGAGAAGTGGCTGGCCGCCCTGCTGCCCGGCGACCTCACCGCCGCGGGCACGGACGTTCCCGATCATGTACGCCGGGCGGCGCGCACGTTCGGCGCGGCGCACCCGGCGCTGCCCGCGGGGGCGCTCACCCTGCGGCCGCCGGAACAGCGCGACCTGTCGCGCATCGTGGCGACCCGCAGCGACCCCGACGCCGTCCGGTGGCTCGATGTGCCGCAGCCGTACACGGAGGCGGACGCCGGCGTGCACGTCGGCCGCAACGTGCCGTACCGGTGGGCCCGGGGCACCGAGGCGGTCTTCGCGATCGCGGACGAGACCGGCGCGTACGCGGGCTCGATCGATCTCCACCTCCTTCCGCACGATCCGTCGGTGGCCGAGGTCGGCTACCTGGTCTCACCGTGGGCCCGCGGGCGCGGCTACGCGACCGCGGCCATCCGGGCCGTCTGCGGCTGGGGTTTCGAGGCACTCGGGCTGGCCCGCATCCAGTGGCGCGCCGAGGTGGGCAACCTTGCCTCGCGAAGGGCGGCGGAGAAGGCAGGCTTCACCATGGAGGGCATGCTGAGGCAGGCTCTGGAGATCAACGGAGTGCGGCGGGACTGCTGGGTCGGTTCGCTGTTGAAGGGTGAGTCGGCATGATCGTTCCCACTATCCCGGGCCAGGGCGTGCGCCTGCGCGGCTTCGCCCAGCGCGACGTCGACGACCTGCTGGCCGGCTACGCCGACCCGGCGGTGCAGCGCTTCCTGCCGCCGCTGCCGGTGCCGTTCACCCGCGCGCAGGCCGAGTCGTACGTCGGCGACGTCGCGCCCGGCATGTTCGCCTTCGGCGGCGGGCTCTACGCGATCGCCGACCCGGTCACCGACCGCCTGCTCGGCGGCGTCGGCCTGGACAAGGTGGTGCCGAACCGGGGCCAGGCCGAGCTCGGCTACTGGGTCGGCCCGTGGGCGCGCGGGCGCGGCGTGGCGACCGCGGCCGTCCGGGCGCTGACCGAGCACTCCTTCCACACCGGCGTGGAGCGCATCGAGCTGCTCACCCACCGGGAGAACCCGCTCAGCCAGCGGGTCGCGCTCGCCAACGGCTTCGGGCTCGAGGGCGTGCGCCGCGGCGTGCTGCCCAACCGCGACGGCGGCAGGGACGACCTGCTCGCCTACGCGCGGCTGGCCGGCGACGAGCCCGGGCCCGCCGAGCGGGCCTTGCCGGACCTGCCCGGCGGCGAGCTGACCGACGGCGTGGTGACGCTGCGGCCGCTGGCACCCGGCGACGTCGACTTCATCGCCGAGCTGCACGGCCTGGAGGACGTCGTGGCGACCACCGTGCCGCCGGTGGCGCCCAGCCGCGACAAGATCCTCCGGCGCTGCGCCTGCGCGCAGTCGCACTGGCTGGCCGGCGAGCGCGCCGACCTGGTCATCGTCGACGCCGCCACGGGCACGCCCACCGGCGACATAGGTCTGTACTACCAGGAGCCGAGCACCGGCCAGGCGATGATCGGCTACAGCATGATGCCGGCCTGGCGCGGGCGCGGTTACCCCACCCGGGCGGCCCAGCTCGTCTCGTTATGGGCGTTCGCCGAGACGGGCATCGCGCGGCTGATCGCCGGCGCGCTGCCCACGAACCTGGGCTCGCAGCGGGTGCTTGAGAAGGCGGGATTCAAGCGCGAGGCATACCTGCGGTCGCGGCTGCCGGGCAACGATGGCCGGCGTAACGACGACGTGCAGTTCGCGCTGGTGGCGGAGGACCTGCTGACGGATGGTTCGCGCCTCGACGGCTGACGCGCGGGATGGCCGCACGCCAGCCAGAGGGCCTCTTCCCAGCTATCCGTTGCTCTCCAGGCTGAGAATGCCGTAGTCGTACCCGCGGCGCCGGTAGACGACGCTGGGCCGGCCGCTCTCCTTGTCATGGAACAGGTAGAAATCGTGGCCGACGAGCTCCATCTGGAAGAGGGCGTCGTCGACGGTCATCGGGTCGGCGGAGTGTTCCTTCTCCCGCACGATGCGCCAGGGCTGGCTGTCGTCGTGTTCCATCAGGTCGGTCGCCAGGTGCGAGTCCCCGTTGGCCTGCGTCAGGCTCGGCAGGTCGGTGGGTAGCCCGGCGGTTGCGGCGGCGACGGACACCGGCGCGTGTCGTCCACGGTGCACGCGGCGGCGGTCGGCCGCACGGCGCAGGCGGCCGTCAAGCTTGTTGATCGCGACGTCAAGCGCCGCATAGAAGTCCTTGGCGGTGGCCTCCGCGCGGATCACCGGTCCGCGGGTCACCACGGTGATCTCCACGCGCTGGCAGTTGTCGGACTGCCGGGGATTGCGTTCGTGGAAGAGCTCCACGTCGACTCTGATCAGCTTCTGGTCGTAGCGTTCGACCTTTGCCAGCTTGTCGGCGACATGTTCCCGATAGTGATCGGGAACCTCTACGTTGCGGCCCTTGACGACAATGTCCACTCGTGACCTCCCCCAACGTTTCGTTCATGCGGGCGCCCGGACGACGGGGTGTCGGGGGCGCCGTACTACAACGTGGTGTGCTGATTTCGGCGACGCCCGGATCGCGGAGCGAACCACGCATCAGGCCGAATCGGCGACGGGGACACTCCTTTCCGGTGCGGCGGGCCGGACCCTGAGACAGGGAACGCCGGTTTCGCGCCGGTGGCGGGTAAGTGCGGACGCTTACCCTCGTCACTAGACGCTAACCTGCCGACGCCCGCTCGTCACCCCTCGTTCGGGGAACGGACGCAAGGACTTTCGGCCCTGGCGGTGCCCCGTCGGCGGCCCGCGCCCCGGTCGGCGCCCGGCCGCCGCGCAGCCTGGTCGCCGCGAGCACCGCAGCACCCGTGACCTGCATGTCCGCCTCCCGGAGACGACTTGTGACCGCTGCCAACGTGGCCCCGGTGGTGACGATGTCGTCAACCACTATCAGGGTGCCTCTCATCGTCGATCGGCGTCGCAAAACGCGGATCGAAGTACCCTTGATTCGCAGGGAACTCTCAGCCGCGGCGGCCCGGGCCGCTACATGCAGTGACGCGGAGTCCGGCCGGGGTAACGCGCGCAGCGGACGGCCGACACCAGCCTCCCAGCCCGCCGCGCGCAGGCGTCGCACGGCCTGTGTGGCGAGCCGCGCCATGTGATCGCCGTGCCGCTCGCGCGCCGCGCTCGCGGTCGACGGCACCGGCAGCAGCCACACGGGCACGCCCCGCGGCGCGGCCCGGGCGACCGCGACGGCCAGCAGCGCGCCCAGCGGCCCGGCGAGCCGGTGCCGGCCCCGCTCCTTGTACGCCAGCAGCACGCCCCGCAGCGCGCCCTCGTACGCGCCGACGGCCGTGCAGGCGGGCATCCCGGGCGGCGGGGGTACCGGGGCCGTCGGAAAGGGCGTCAGGGCCTCCAGCGCGGCCGCGCAGCCGGCACACACCCCGAGGCGCAGCGGCACCCGTTCGGCGCCGCAGCCGGCGCAGGCGCCCGGCAGGATCAGGTCGGCGAGGTCGGCGCCGAGACCGGACGACCACGACGGGACCACGCGCCACGCTCAGCGCAGGAAGAACGGCGAGGTGGGTGCCACACCGGACGGCGGATTCGCCACCGGCTCGGCGAGATCACCGACGATGATCCGGATCGGCCCGTACTGCACGTCGAAGGCGGCGCCGTTGGCCACGTAGGCCACGTTGTCCGAGCTGTCCTTGCCCGCGGTCGGGCCGACCGGGTAGGCCGCCAGGTAGCTGACGTTCGCGGTGCCGATGTCGTCGAGCCGGGCCGAGACCTGCGTGCCGTCGAGCGTCACCTCGAAGATCGCCACCCGGTTGCGGTCCGCGCGGGCGCCGGCGACGGTCAGCCAGGTCTCGCTGCTCCAGTCGAGCGCGGTCACCTGGCGCAGCGGCGACGTCAGGATGTGCCGCGACTGGCGCACCTGCACGCCGTCGCCGTTGGTCGCCAGCGAGGCGATGAAGACCCGGCCGCCGGCCGCCAGCGCGATCCGGCGCCCGTCCGGCGCGACCGCGACGGCGGTGATGCCCGAGGACGCGCCCGGCACGGCCACCGCGGCGACCGGCGAGCCGTCCGAGGCGAAGCTGTAGAGCCGCCCGCCGACGGTGATCAGTCCGACCGCGGGGATGTGCGGGTCCTCCGAGGTGATCGCCCAGACCGGCTGGCCGGTGCTGCCGCCGGGCAGGCTGACCCGGGCCGGCTCGGCCTGCTCGCCGGCCGGCGCCGCGGCGACGCGCAGCTCCTGCCGAGCGCCCGCGTCGACCACGAGGGCGGCGAACCGGCGGTCGCCCGCGGCGGCCAGGGCCGCGGCCCGGATGTTGCGGTTGGCCTCCGGGCGCAGCACCGGCACGGGTTCGGTGGGGTTCGCGAAGCGCGACATCCGGCGCACCTGGCCGTTGTAGATCAGGAAGCGCTCCGGCCGCGACGCCAGCGAGTACGCCAGGTTGCTGGTGAGGTACTCGTTGCCCTCGTAGCTGTGCTGGTCCTGGCTGCCGACCCGCAGCTTGAGCGTGCGGGGCAGGTTGGGCCGCAGCGACCACATGAGCTGGCGCCGGAGCCGGTCCAGCGCGTCCGGATCGTCGGCGGGCTGCACCGACTGGCCGCTGAGGTTGATCTGCAGCGTGTCGTCGCTGACCGCGGGCACGTTGCCGTCCAGCGCGGTGCCCTCCGGCAGCTCCACGACGGTGCCCTCCAGCAACTGCGACGGGCCCTCGATCAGCCACTTGAGGATCTCGTTGGGCGCCTGCTCCGACGGCAGGTCCTTGGACAGGTACCGCAGGTCGGGCACCAGGCCGGTCTGCTCGAGATTCCAGAAGTAGAGGTTGCGGCGCTCATAGAAGGCGTTGAGCGCGCTGTCGCTGATCAGCAGCACCGAGGGCGCGTTCGTCACGAACAGCCCGTTCTTGCCGCTGATGTATCCGACGGTGAGCTTGTATTCGATCGTCCGGCCGTCCGAGACCGGGTCGAGGGTGCCGTTGTGACCCAGCGAGCCGATGGTCTGCGCGCGCAGGGTCACCGCGTCGCTGCCCGGGTTGACCAGCGGGTCCTCGACCAGGTGCACCACCCGGATGTCGGGCAGCGGCGCCCTGAGCTTGGCGGCGGCCGACGGCGAGAGGAAATCCTTGACCCGCTCCATCGCGCCGCTCGGATCCCCCGCGGCGGCCTCGAGGTAGTACTGGACGAAGGTCTTCGGCTCAAGGGTGCTCTCCCGGCCGTGCCGGGTCGGCGCGACGTCGTCGCCGGCGGACGTGCCGGTCGACGGGCCCGGGCCGATGCGCCGCACGTCCGTGCCGTCCGGGATGCCGCAGCCACCGAGCAGGAGCGCGGCAAGCAGCGGCGCGACCAGCAGGGCACGCAGGCGGGTGCTCATCGGGCCACCCCCGCCGGCTCGCCGGCGACGTCGTCGTCCGGTGCGGGCGCGGCCTCGATCGCCGCGGGCCGCGCGTCGACGGCGCGGTCGCGAGGTATCAGCGGCAGCGGCGCCGCGACCAGGCGGTCGCCCGAGCGCACGGGCACGGTCAGCCGGAACTGCGCGCCGCCGCCCGGCTCGCCCCACGCCTCCAGCCAGCCGCCGTGCAGCCGGGCGTCCTCGACCGCGATGGACAGGCCCAGCCCGGTGCCGCCGGTCTGCCGGGCGCGGGACGGGTCGGCGCGCCAGAACCGGTTGAACACCAGCCGCTCCTCACCCTGCTTGAGCCCGACGCCGTGATCCCGGACGGTGACCGCGACGGCGGCCTCGTCGGTCGCCAGGGTGACCTCGACCGGCCGGCCCTCGCCGTGCTCGACGGCGTTGCCGACCAGGTTGCGCAGCACCCGCTCGATCCGGCGGGGGTCGACCTCGGCGATGACCGGCGTCTCCGGCAGCCGCAGGTCGATGGTCACCCCGACCCGCTCGCCGAGCCCGGCCAGGCGCTCCGCGACCCGCTCGACGATCGGCACCAGGTCGGTGTATTCCGCGTCGAGCGCGGCGAAGCCCGCGTCGAAGCGGCTGATCTCCAGCAGGTCGGTCAGCAGGCTCTCGAAGCGGTCCAGCTCGGCCTGCAACAGCTCGGCGCTGCGCGCCACCGCCGGGTCGAAGTCCTCGCGCTCGGAGAAGAGCAGGTCGGCCGCCATCCGCACGGTGGTCAGCGGGGTGCGCAGCTCGTGCGACACGTCGGAGGTGAAGCGCCGCTGGAGCCGGGACATCTCCTCCAGGCGCACGATCTGGCGCTGTAGGTTGGCCGCCATCTGGTTGAACGAGGCCGCCAGCAGCGCCAGGTCGTCCTCGCCGTCGACCTTCATGCGCTGGTCGAGCAGGCCGGCCGAGAGCCGCTGCGCCGTGCGCGCGGCGACACGCACCGGCGTCACCACCATGCGGGTGACCAGGCCCGCGACGACCCCGAGCAGGATGACCAGGGCCATGCCGGTGACCAGCACGGTGGTCCTGATCTCGTTGGCCGCCTGGTCCTCGGTGGTGAGCGGCACGAGGTAGTAGAGCTCGACGTGGCCGAAGCTGGTCGGCACCGGCGACCCGTAGACCAGGTACTTGGTCCGCACGCCGCCGATGGTCGCGGTCCGGATCTGCTGGGCGACCTGCCCGTCGGCGACCGCGTGCACCATCTCCGGGGTGATCAAGGAGGTGGTGTCGACCTTCACCGAGGTGACCGGCTTGAGCTCGGGGAAGTTGTCGGCACGCAGCGAGACGATCGCCCCGCCGCTCTGCGCCGAGTCGCCGTCGGCGAGCCGGTTCACCGTGTCGATGATCGTCGCCGGCAGCGTCCGGTCGAACACCTGCCGGTGCACCGTGAGCTGCTGGTACGCATATTCGACCTTGCCCAGCATCTGGGCGTGCACCTCGTCCTCGGCGCGATCCAGCAGGATCTGCGTGCTCCGGTTCGCGATGAACCACCCGAAGGCCCCGACCAGCAGGCTGGACGCGACGAGCGTCAGGGTGACGACCCGCAGGTGCAGCGAGCGGCGCCAGGCCCGCCGGGCGGGCGCGGCGACCCGCCGGCCCCGGCGCACGCCGACGCGCCACTCCCGCCGCACCGTGCGAAGGGTGCGGCGGACGGGCATCGGGAGCCAGGCGGGAGCATGCATATCGGGGGCAAGGTTAGCCCCTCCGGGGCACTATCCGGTTCCCGCCTTGTAGCCGACCCCGCGCACCGTGAGGATGATCTCCGGCCGCTCCGGGTCCGGTTCGATCTTCGCGCGCAGCCGCTGGACGTGCACGTTCACCAGCCGGGTGTCCGCCGCGTGCCGGTAGCCCCAGACCTGTTCGAGCAGCACCTCACGGGTGAAGACCTGGCGCGGCTTACGAGCGAGCGCGACCAGCAGGTCGAACTCGAGCGGCGTCAGCTTCACCTCCTCGCCGTCGCGCGCGACGGTGTGCGCCGGCACGTCGATGGTGATCTGGTTGCCGGGCGGCCCGATGGTGAGCAGCTCGGGCGCGGCGTCCTCGCCCCGGCGCAGCCGGGCGCGCATCCGCGCGACAAGCTCCTTGGGCTTGAAGGGCTTGACCACGTAGTCGTCGGCGCCGGACTCCAGCCCGAGCACGACGTCGACCGTGTCGCTCTTGGCCGTCAACATGACGATCGGAATGCCCGACTCGGTCCGGATGGCCCGGGCCACGTCGATGCCGCTCATGCCGGGCAGCATCAGATCCAGCAGAACGATGTCGGGCCGGTTCTCCCGGAACGCGGCGAGGGCGCGCTCCCCGTCGGCGACGAAGGACGGCAGGAAACCTTCGCTGCGCAGGACGATGCCGAGCATCTCGGCCAGCGCTGGGTCGTCATCGACGACGAGTACCCGGGCTCTCATGCGATCCAATATTGCACTGTCCCCTTTCGGCCCGTGTGACCGCCCGGCGATCATCTGGCGGCGGCGCTGCTGATCATGGACCGGCGAACGGTAAAAAGCCAGGCTAGAGGGCGCGGGCGACGACAGAGCCGGAGACACGCGTTCAACCTCCCGGAACCACCGATGGCGAGCGGCCCGGTCCCGCCACGCGGATCGATCGCGGCAATGGTCCATTTTTCTGAGGCCATCGACATCCCGAGACTTCGACCTCGACGCCAAGGATGCCCGCTCCCTGGTCAGCTCGGCGAGCCGGACGCAGCCACGGCGAGGGCCGCTCTGCCACGCGGATGGTTGCGGCATTGGTCCGGTTTGCCGGGGCATCGACTTGCCGGGGCCTCGGACCGCGACGCGAAAGACGCCCGCTTCCTGATCAGCTCCCGGCGAGCCGAGCGCGGCCACCGCGAGGGCCGGCCTGCCACGCGGATCGGCCGCAGCAATGGTCCGATTTGCCGGGTTCTGGACTTGCCGGGCCGCGACCGCGACACCAAAGGCGCCCGCCCTGGTCAAATCGGCGAGCCGAGCGCGGTCCTGAGTGGAGATGACGCAGGAGCGCGGTCCGCATCCGATCAGGTCCGCGATCCGAATGGTCATGTGCGGCGAACCGACCACCCCGGCGAAACGCAGGCCGCGAGACGGCGCCGGCCTGTCGTACATCAGACCGCCACCCAGGTACGGGCAACGTGGTCAACAAACGCAGAATCGGGGCCGACCAGCACACCGGACCGGTAGGCGTGGCGTCACGCCAAGGGGACCGACCGCCGGGCGGAGATCGCCCATACAGCGAACGGGGCGGCGGGTCAAAGACCCGTCGCCCCGTTCATCCCCCCGGTTTGGTACCGCGCGCGCCCGTGGGACCCCCCGATCACCAATGACGCTGCGTGTTTATAGATTCACACTCCGCACATAACCCTGTCAAGCAAATCCAGAAATTTCCTGTTTTGTACCCCTTCGCAAACGACGGGGCGCCGAAGCGCAGGGGCGCCCGGGCGCACGAAGGGCGGGGCGAGACGCGGCGCGGCGCGAGACGAGGGGCGAGACGCGGCGCGGAGCGAGACGAGGGGCGAGACGCGGCGCGGCGCGAGACGAGGGGCGAGACGCGGCGCGGAGCGAGACGAGGGGCGAGACGCAGCGCGGAGCGAGACGAGGGGCGAGACGCAGCGCGGAGCGAGACGAGGCGCGGATCGGGGCGAGGCGCGGATCGGGGCGAGGCGCGGATCGGGGCGAGGCGCGGATCGGGGCGAGGCGCGGGGCGCGGGGCGCGGAACGGGGCGAGGCGCGGATCGGGGCGAGGCGCGGGGCGCGGGGCGCGGAACGGGGCGAGGCGCGGGGCGCGGGGCGCGGAACGGGGCGAGGCGCGGGGCGAGACGCAGCGCGGAGCGAGGCGAGACGCGGGACGCGGCGCGGCGCGGGACGAGACGCGGCGCGGAGCGAGACGAGGCGCGGCGCGTGGCGCAGAGCGGGGCGAGGCCCCGAACGAGGCGAGGCGCGGAACGGGGCGAGGCACGGATCTGGGCGAGGCGCGGGGTGCGGGGCGCGGGGCGAGGCAAGACGCGGGGCGAACCGCGAGCCGGAGCGTGAGACGAGGCAAAGCTCGGGGCGCGGAGCGGGGCAAGGCGCGGGGCGGGCCGCGAGCTGGCACGCGGGGGCGCGAAGCGGGGCAGGCGCGGGGGTGCGGAACGGGGCAAGGCGCGGAGAGAGGGGCGCGTGGAGAGGTGAGGCGGGAGGTGGGGCCGGGTGGGCGGGGTGGCGTGGCGCGCAAAGGGGCGGGGTAGGCGCGTCGGGAAGGCGGGGTGGGTCGGAGGGGTGGGGAAGGTGGTTGGGTTAGGTGGCTGGGCAGGCGACGAAGATCTCGCCTACGCCGGCCACTGTGGCGGGGCCGGTTTGGGCCGGGACGTAGGCCGCGGTTCCTGGCACGACCTCCGCCGGCGTCCCGTCGATCGCCTCCGCCACGAACACGTCGCCTCGGGTGCCCAGGACGATGCGGGGGCCCGTGCCCGGTAGGCGTAGTGGCGGTGTCGTCGGGGTCAGGGTCATCCGGTAGAGGGCGAACTCACGCACCGGTACCTGCCAGGTCCGCACGCCCGGCGCCACCTCCGTGGCCGGGAGGATCGGGTCGTCGAGGACCTCGAAGCGCAGGACCCGCAGCAACTCCTCCACGTCCACCCGCTTAGGGGTCAGACCGCCGCGCAACACGTTGTCGCTGGCCGCCATGATCTCGATGCCGGTGCCGCGCAGGTACGCGTGCAGGTTGCCCGCCGGCATCCAGATCGCCTCGCCGGGCGCCAGCCGGACGTGGTTGAGCAGGAGCGCCACCAGCACACCCGGATCGCCCGGGTAGTGGCCGGCCAGGTCGATCGCCAGCTCGTGGCCCCGCGTGGCGGGTACCGCGGACCTCGCCGCCGCGACGACCTCGTCGATCAGGGCCGGGCGGTCGGCGGCCGGCCAGGTCAGCAGGGCGCGTACCGCGTCGCGGAGGCCGGCCGGGCCGGCGCGCAGTGCCGCGACCACCGGTGCCAGGCGCGGGATGTTCAGGTCGGCGAGCAGCGCCGCCGACACGTCCGGCGCACGGAAACCGCAGAGCGCGTCGAACGGCGTGAGCGCGACGAGCATCTCCGGCTTGTGGTGGGCGTCCGTGTAGTTGCGGGGGGCCTCCGGGTCCGCCTCCTGCGCGGCGTACGCCCGCTTCGCGTAGTCCGCGTCCGGGTGTGCCTGTAGCGACAGCGGCGCCGCGGCGGCCAGGACCTTCATCAGGTACGGCAGGCGTGCGCCGAACTCGTCGACGACGTCCGCGCCGAGCTGGCCCTTCGGGTCGTCCTCGATCAGCGTGGCCAGGCTGACCGGGCCGTCGGGGCCGGTGACGGTCGACGGGTCGCCCGGGTGGGCGCCCAGCCACAGCTCCGCCTCCGGGGTCTCGCTCGGCGACGGCCGGCCCTGTAGCTCGGCGATCGACGTGCGCGAGCCCCAGGCGTACGGCCGGACGACGCCGCGAAGTGGGAAGACAGCGGCCACAGCAGCCCCGTTCCTGAGAGTTACGCCGTCGCGGGTTCCGCGGCGGATTCCGACGACGACGCCGCCGCTTCCGGGTGGTAGATGTCCGGCTCGAGGTAGATCACCCGGGCGACCGGCATCGCCTCGCGGATCCGGGCCTCGCACTCGTCGATGTGCTGTGCCACCTCGGCCGCGTTCTCCGTCGGCGGCACCGCGATCTTCGCGGCGACCAGCAGCTCGTCGGGGCCCAGGTAGAGCGTCTTCATGTGGATGATGCGCTCGACGCCGGAGCCGGCCAGCACGGCCTGCTCGATCCTCGTGACGTCCTCGGGGTTGGCGCCCTCGCCGAGCAGCAGGCTCTTGGTCTCGATCGCCAGGACGATCGCGATGGCCACCAGCAGGAAGCCGATGCCCGCGGTGCCGATGCCGTCCCAGAGGCCGTCGCCGGTGATCAGGGTCAGCGTCACGCCGAAGAGGGCGAAGACCAGGCCGAGCAGCGCGCCGGCGTCCTCGAGCAGCACGACCGGCAGCTCGGGTGCCTTGGCGCGGCGGACGAAGGAGACCCACGAGGCCTTGCCGCGGATCAGGTTCGACTCCTGGATCGCCGTACGGAACGAGAAGCTCTCCAGGCCGATGGCGATGAGCAGCACCGTAATCGGCACCCACTGCCAGCTCTCGATGCCGTGGCGATCGTGCAGCTTGTGGTACGCCTCGTAGAGCGCGAACAGGCCACCGACGCTGAACAGCACGATCGAGACGATGAACGCGTAGACGTAACGCTCACGGCCGTACCCGAAGGGGTGTTGCGGGGTGGCCTTGCGGGTCGACCGCTTGCCGCCGAGCAGCAGCAGCGCCTGGTTGCCGGAGTCGGCGACCGAGTGGATGGCCTCGGCGAGCATCGAGGAGGAGCCGGTCAGCGCCCACGCGATGAACTTGGTGGCCGCGATGCCCAGGTTGGCGCCGAGTGCCGCGACGATCGCCTTGGTGCCGCCTCCGGCACTCACTGGAGGCCCTCGGGCATCGGGTTGCTCAGCTCCTTCATCTCGTTGATCGCCGGGACCGCCATCGGGTCGAGGCCGTGCGCCAGCGCCAGGTAGATCGAGGCGAAGTCGGGCACCGCCACCAGCGACGCCAGCCGCTCCAGGGCCGAACCGCCCTCGGCGGTGACCACGTCGCAGCGCACGCCCCGGCGTTCCGCGAGGGTCTGCACCGCGTCGGCGCGGCGTTCCTCGACGGCCACCGGCTCGTCGGCCTCCTCCTCCGGGTTGAGGCCGCCGTCGCGCAGCACCACCAGGCGCAGGCGGGTCGCCAGCTCGGCGTCGGCGTCCGGGTCGGCGAAGATGTCGTGCGCCGACTCGGCCAGGCCGCCGAACGGCCCGTCGAGCAGGCCGACCCGGCCCCGGCCGGCCTCGCCGAGCGCGCCGGCCATCACCGGGTAGCGGGCGTTGGCGGCCAGCGTGTCGGCGAAGCGGCGGGCGGCGACCGTGGCGAGCGGCGACGAGCCCCAGACGATCGGGATCGAGCCGGCCAGGCCGAGGGCCAGGGACTTCGCCGGGTTCACGAAGGACTCGGCGCTGACCCGGCAGCGCTCGGCGTCCGCGTCGAGGCGGGCGGCCGTCTCCGCGAGGTCGGCCTCGTTGACCTTGACCAGGCCGAGGCTGCGGGCCGCCAGCAGGACCGGAACGGCCAGGCCCCAGAGGCTGGCCCGGGCCGGTGCGCGGCGCGGCACCGGGATGAACGGCGCCCGGGCACGCTCGGCCATGGCCTGCAACTCGGAGTCGGGGTTGCCGATCGCCACGAGCCGCGCGCCGCGGCGGGCGGCGGCGTCCGCGGCGGCCAGCGCCTCGGGGCTGCGGCCGCTGGCGGAGACGGCGATGACCACGTCGGCCGCGCCGACCCAGCCGGGCACGCCGGCGCTGCGGTGCCCGATGATCGGGACCGGGCAGCGCGGGCCCGCGACGGTGGCGAGGATGCCGCCGGTCAGGCCGGCGGTGCCGATGCCGGCGACGACGACCGCGCGCGGCCGGCCCTCGTCGGCCAGCGCGCTCAGGTTGGCCTCGGCGGCCAGCGCCGCCGACTCCCGGACCTGGGCGCCCGCGGACGCGGTGGCCCGCAGCATGCCGCCCGGGTCGTTCTCGGCCATCGCCTTCTCGTCCTCGAGCAGCGCCTCGTCCGCCACCCGGCGGCCGGTGAGGCCGGCTGTCCCCTCGAACGGGCCCGCCATCAAGAGGCCTTTCCGGGTGTCGTCGCCTCGTCCAGCAGCAGCACCGGGATGTCGTCGCGCACCTCGAAGACGCGACCGCACTCCGTGCAGGTCAGCGTCTGTGCGCCGGCGTCGTAGTCGAGCGGCGCGTGGTGTGTGTCCGGGCAGGCCAGAATCTCCAGCAACTGCGGGTCGAGGGCCACCGAACGGCTCCTTAAAGGCATACGCGGACAGGGTCGTGGATCCAGATGATCCTAACCGCGAACGATGGAGAGCACCTCGTCGCGGAGTGCCGCCATGCGGTCCGGCTTGGCCGCCTCGACGTTGAGACGCAGCAGCGGCTCGGTGTTCGACGCGCGCAGGTTGAACCAGGAGCCGTCGGCGAGCTCCGCGGTCATGCCGTCCAGGTTGTCGAATGTGGCGTCCGGGAACGCGGCACGCACCTCGGCCACCTTCGCGGCCGCGTCGGCGACCTTGGAGTTGATCTCGCCGGACGCGGAGTAGCGCTCGAACTCCGCCGCGAACGCCGACAGCGGCTGCTCCTGCTCGCCGAGCGCCGCCAGGACGTGCAGCGCGGCGAGCATGCCGGTGTCGGCGAACCAGAAGTCGCGGAAGTAGTAGTGGGCCGAGTGCTCGCCGCCGAAGACGGCGTTCGTCCGGGCCATCTCGGCCTTGATGAACGAGTGGCCGACCCGGCTGCGCACGGGCACGCCGCCGTTCTCCTTGATGATCTCTGGAACCGCGGCGGAGGTGATCAGGTTGTGGATGATCGTGCTGCCGGGGAACTTGGCCAGCTCCCGCTTCGCCACCAGCGCGGTGACCGCCGACGGCGAGACCGGGTCGCCCTTCTCGTCGACGACGAAGCAGCGGTCGGCGTCGCCGTCGAACGCGAGACCCAGGTCGGCGCCGTGCCGGCGGACCGCGGCCTGCAGGTCGACCAGGTTGGCCGGGTCGAGCGGGTTGGCCTCGTGGTTCGGGAACGAGCCGTCGAGCTCGAAGTAGAGCGGCACGATCTCCAGCGGCAGCGCCGGCAGCACCTGGTCGCCGAGCACGGCCGGAACGGTGTGGCCGCCCATCCCGTTGCCGGCGTCGACCACGACCTTGAGCGGGCGGATGCCCGAGAGGTCGACAAGCGAGCGCAGGTGCCCGGCGTAGTCGGCCAGCAGGTCGCGGTGCTCGATGGCCGACGGCACCTCGCCCACCGCGTCGAGGTCGTCGAGCAGCTCCTCGGCGCGCTGGCGGACGATGACCAGGCCGCTGTCCTGGCCGACCGGCCGGGCGCCCGCGCGGCACAGCTTGATGCCGTTGTACTGCGCCGGGTTGTGACTGGCGGTGAACATCGCGCCGGGCAGCCCCAGCACGCCCGAGGCGTAGTAGAGCTGGTCGGTCGAGCCGAGCCCGATGTGCACGACGACCGAGCCGGCCGAGTTGGCGCCGGCGGCGAACGCGGCGACCAGCGCGGGACCGGTCTCGCGCATGTCGTGGGCGATCACGATCCGTTCGGCCTCGTCGCCGGACTCCCGGAGCATCTCCACGAAGGCCGTACCCAGCGCGCGGGCCACCGTCTCGTTGAGCTGCTCCGGCACGACGCCACGGACGTCGTACGCCTTGACCAGCTGGGACAGATCAGTCAACGCTCACTCCTCGGCACGGCAATTCAGACTCGCCGAGCGTAACGGAGCGTCGGTAACCAAACGGTCCCAACGACGCGGCGTCACCGTCTCGGGACCGTTACACCTCGGGGTCCGCCGGCCAGAGCGTCGCGACAGGCCCGGTCCGCCGCCCGGGTGGTCTCCGGCAGCCGGAACCGCGGCGTCAGGGCGAGCGTCAGCCCGCACGCGGTGCCGAGGTTGATCCGGTGCCCCACCGAGACGAAGACGGGCTTCACCGCGTCCCGGGTCCGCAGCACCGCGCCGACCACCTCGCCGCCGTCGACCAGCTCCGATCGGGCGCCGCGCCGCTCGCCCACCGGCTCCCACGCACCGACCAGCGGCGTCTTGCCGACGCCGAACGACGGCAGGCCGGTCAGCACGCCGAGGTGGCAGGCGAGCCCGAACCGGCGCGGATGCGCCAGCCCGTGCCCGTCGCAGATCAGCACCTCCGGCCGGACGCGGAGCCGGTCCAGCGCCTCCAGCAGTGTCGGCACCTCCCGGAAGGCGAACAGCCCGGGCACGTACGGGAAGGCCGGGCGGCCGTGCACCACCGCGCTGTCGAGGACCGCGTGTGTCCGCGCGTCGAGCACCACGATCGCCGCGGCGAGCCGCTCACCGTCCTCGTGGTAGGCCACGTCCAGGCCCGCGACCGTCGCCGGGTCGGACGGGCCGGGTGCGTCGATCACCTGTGGACGCAGGGCGTCCTGGATGGCGAGGGCCTCTGCCTCCGTACGCGGGGAACCGGTCACGGGCGCAGACGCTAGCGCAGCCGCGGGCCGACCGCGGGGTGGTTTTCCGTCCCCCGCGGCCGGCCCGGGCTCACGACGCGAGCGCCGCCAGCTCCTCGGGTGTGAGCACGCGGCTGCGGATCAGGAAGCGCACCCCCTCGGGCGCCTCCAGACTGAAGCCGCTGCCGCGGCCCGGCACCACGTCCACCGTGAGGTGGGTGTGCTTCCAGGCCTCGAACTGCGAGGTGCTCATCCAGAAGGAGATCGGTTCGTCCACGCCGTCGATTCGCAGCTCCTCGAGCAGCACATCGCTCGATCCGGTGCGGAACTCCCCCTCGAGGTAACACATCGGGGAGCTGCCGTCGCAGCAGCCGCCGGACTGGTGGAACATCAGCGGGCCGTGCTGCCCCCGCAGCGACCGCATCAGTTCGGCCGCGGCGGGGGTCACGTCTACTCGGGCGCCCATGGCCTAGAAGAAGCCCATGGCCTTGGGCGAGTAGCTGACCAGCAGGTTCTTCGTCTGCTGGTAGTGGTCGAGCATCATCTTGTGGTTCTCCCGGCCGATGCCGGACTGCTTGTAACCGCCGAACGCGGCGTGCGCCGGGTAGAGGTGGTAGCAGTTCGTCCAGACCCGGCCGGCCTTGATCTCCCGGCCCGCCCGGTACGCCGTGTTCATGTCGCGTGTCCACAGGCCGGCGCCGAGGCCGTACAGGGTGTCGTTGGCGATCTTGATGGCGTCGGCGTAGTCGGAGAACGAGGTCACCGAGACCACCGGGCCGAAGATCTCCTCCTGGAAGATCCGCATCGAGTTGGCGCCCTCGAAGATGGTCGGCTGCACGTAGTAGCCGCCGGACAGGTCGCCGCCGAGGTCGGCGCGGGACCCGCCGATGAGGACCTTGGCGCCCTCCTGCCGGCCGATGTCGTAGTAGGACAGGATCTTCTCGAGCTGGTCGTTGGAGGCCTGCGCGCCGACCTGGGTGTCGGTGTCCAGGGGGTTGCCCTGCTTCAGGTTCTCCACGCGCTTGACGCCCGCGGCCAGGAAGTCGGAGTAGTGGCCGCGCTGGATCAGCGCCCGGGACGGACAGGTGCAGACCTCACCCTGGTTCAGGGCGAACATCGTGAAGCCCTCGAGCGCCTTGTCCATGAAGTCGTCGTCGGCGGCGCTGACGTCGTCGAAGAAGATGTTCGGGCTCTTGCCGCCGAGCTCCAGCGTCACCGGGATGATGTTCTCGGAGGCGTACTGCATGATCAGACGGCCGGTGGTGGTCTCGCCGGTGAACGCCACCTTGGCGACCCGCTTCGAGGACGCCAGCGGCTTGCCGGCCTCGACGCCGAAGCCGTTCACGATGTTGACGACGCCCGGCGGCAGCAGGTCGGCGACGAGCGACATCCACAGGTGGATCGACGCCGGGGTCTGCTCGGCCGGCTTGAGCACGACGGCGTTGCCGGCGGCCAGCGCGGGCGCGAGCTTCCAGACCGCCATCAGGATCGGGAAGTTCCAGGGGATGATCTGCGCGACGACGCCGAGCGGCTCGTGGAAGTGGTAGGCGATGGTGTCGTCGTCGATCTCGCCGAGGGTGCCCTCCTGCGCGCGCAGCGCGCCGGCGAAGTAGCGGAAGTGGTCGATCGCCAGCGGGAGGTCGGCGGCCATCGTCTCGCGGACCGGCTTGCCGTTCTCCCAGGTCTCGGCGACGGCCAGCTTCTCGAGGTTGGCCTCCATCCGGTCGGCGATCTTGTTGAGGATGTTGGCGCGCTCGGCAACCGAGGTGCGGCCCCAGGCGTCGGCCGCGGCGTGCGCCGCGTCAAGGGCCCGCTCGACGTCGGCGGCGGTGCCGCGGGCGATCTCGCAGAAGTTCTGTCCGTTGACCGGTGAGGGGTTCTCGAAGTACCGGCCCTCGGCGGGCGGCACGTATTCGCCGCCGATCCAGTGGTCGTACCGCGACTCGTAGCTGACGATCGCGCCGTCTGATCCGGGTGGGGAGTAGATGGTCACGGGGGGTCCTCCATACCTGGGCCGCCGCCCGACATTGGGCGACGCGGATATGGAGGACGCTAGATACGGGGACGTTGCACAGACGTTGCACGGAGGCTACGGGCGGTCCGCCCGGCCAGGGTGAGGCCGTACTCGGCCGCCAGCTGGGCGACCCGGTTCATGGCCAGCGGGCGGGCCGGCGAGCCGGGCGGCAGCGCGGTCGCGTACGCCTCCCACATCTCCAGGTCGTCGGCGCCCCAGGGCGCACTGAGGAAGGCCAGTATCAGCCGCGGGTCGCCGCCGGTCAGCACCGCCGCCCGCAGCCGGGAGTCGATCAGCCGGCGCAGCCGGACGATGCCGGGCGCGTCCGAGGAGGGCAGCAGCGGGCCCGCGTACGCCTCGAGCGCGTCGGCGACCCGGCCGCGCTCCAGCAGCCGCGTCACGGTCAGGAAGTCCGCCTCGATGTTCCCGCGCAGCCGGTACGGCCGCGAGTCGAGCAGCTCGGGTCCGAGGATCCGGCGCAGCCGGGAGAGCTCCGCGCGGACGGTCACCGGATTGAGATCGCCGGCGTACAGGTCGAAGCCGAGCTGATCTCCCGTCCGGCCCTCCGGGTGCACCAGCAGCAGGACCAGCAGTTCGGAGTGCCGGCGCCCGAGCCGCAGCCGCCGGCCGCTCACCGACAGGATGGCCTCCTCGCGCCCGGACACCGAGACGGTCGCGGTGCCCGTCACCGGCTCCGGCAGGTTCGCGCTCAGGTACGCCTCGGCCGCGAGCGCGGTGGCCCGGACCAGCGCGAGGCTGTGCGGGTTGGCCAGGTGGTCGCCGCCGGTGACGTCGATGGCGCCGAGCAGCCGCCCGGTCGCGGGATCGTGGATCGGCGCGGCCGCGCAGGTCCAGCGCTGCACGCCGCGGGTGAAGTGCTCGGTGGCGAAGATCTGCAACGGGTGATCGACGGCCAGGGCCGTGCCGGGCGCGTTGGTGCCGGCGTGCGCCTCGTCCCAGCGGGCGCCCGGCACGAAGTTCATCGACTCGGCGCCGCGCAGGACCCCCGCGGCGCCCTCGACCCAGAGCAGCCGGCCGTGCGCGTCGCAGACCGCCATCAGGTGCCCGCCGTCGTCGGCGAGCCCGCCGAGCAGGTCCCGGAAGATCGGCAGCACCCGGGCCAGCGGATGCGCCGCACGGTACGCCTCGAGCTCGCCGTCGCTCAGGTCGATGGGCGCGGTGCCGTCCGGGCTGACCAGCGCGCCCGCGGAGCGCCGCCAGGAGTCGGCCACGACCGGCCGGACCTGCGTCACGGCCTGCTCACCCGTCAGGAAACGTTCGTGTGCCCGGCCCACCTGGCTGATGTGTTCGGTGGGGTCGTCGCCGAGGGTGAGTGCGAGCCACGGGTTCGACATGCGCACCTCCAGTCCCGTCCATCGTGTCCTGCAACACGCCCGGCGACAACCGTCCGTTCGCCGGTGGCGCCCCGGGACAGGCGGCATAGGCTGCGGTGGTGGACACGACAGCGTTCTATGTCGCCGGCGTTGCGGTGCACGGCGACGACGAGGTGACGGTGACGCACCCGTACGACGGCCGGGTGGTCGGGCGTACCACCTGGGCCGGCGAGCAGCAGGTCGAGGCCGCCGTCGCGGCGGCGGCCGAGGTCGCCGACCGGGCCGCGGCCCTGCCCGCGCACGTCCGCGCGGCGGCCCTCGACCACGTCTCGGCCCGCCTGGGCGAGCGCCGCGAGGAGATCGCCGCGCTGATCACGGCCGAGAACGGCAAGCCGCTGAAGTGGGCGCGGATCGAGGCCGACCGGGCCCGGTCGGTGTTCCGCTGGGCGGCCGAGGAGGCACGCCGGTTCGCCGGCGACCTACAGCGGCTCGACACCGACCCCGGCGGCACGGGCCGGATCGCCGTGGTCAAGCGCGTGCCGCGCGGCCCGGTGCTGGGCATCTCCCCGTTCAACTTCCCGCTGAACCTGGTCGCGCACAAGATCGCCCCGGCGATCGCGGTCGGCGCGCCGATCGTGCTCAAGCCCGCGCCGGCGACCCCACTGACCGCCCTGCTGCTGGGCGAACTCCTGGCCGAGACGGACCTGCCGGCCGGCATGTTCTCGGTGCTGCCGGTCCCGAACGAGCGGGCGGCGGCGCTGGTGGCGGACCCGCGGCTGCCGATCGTGTCGTTCACCGGGTCCGGGCCGGTCGGCGCGCAGATCCGCCGCGCGGTGCCGGAGAAGCACGTGACGCTCGAGCTCGGCGGCAACGCGGCCGTGCTGCTCTGCGCGGACTACGGCAGCGACGCGGACCTGGGCTGGGCGGCGCAGCGGGTGGCGACGTTCGGCACCTACCAGGCCGGGCAGAGCTGCATCGCGGTCCAGCGGGTGTACGTGCACGCCGGGCTGACCGGCTTCCTGCCCCGCCTGATCGACGCGGTCTCGGCGCTGCGCACCGGCGACCCGAACGACCCGGAGGTCGAGGTCGGCCCGATGATCAGCGAGGACGCGGCGCGGCGGGTCGAGGACTGGGTGCAGGAGGCGGTGGCGGCCGGCGCCACCGTTGTCGCGGGCGGCAAGCGCGAGGGCGCGACCTACGCACCGACGATCCTCACGGACGTGCCACCGGGCGCCAAGGTGGTCGCCGAGGAGGTCTTCGGCCCGGTGCTGGTGGTCTCGGAGGTCGGCGACGACGCCGCCGGCTTCGCGGCGATAAACGATTCGGCGTACGGGCTACAGGCCGGGGTGTTCACCCACAACATCCAGACGGCGTTCGCGGCGCACCGGGAGCTGAAGGTCGGCGGCGTCATCGTCGGCGACGTCCCGTCGTACCGGGCGGATCAGATGCCGTACGGCGGGATGAAGGGCAGCGGCGTCGGCCGCGAGGGCCTGGCGAGCGCGATGGACGACTACACCGAGCCCCGCGTCATGGTGCTGACCGGAGTGGACCTTTAGGTCCGGAACTGTGCGGCGGTCCCCGATCGGGGGCCGCCGCTTTTTCGTCTCCCCGATCAGTGCCACGCCTGCGGGTGATCGATGTTTCCGGGGGTTCGCGGGACCATATTTATCCCGTCCTCGTTTGTACCCCTCGGACGGAGTTCGTGCCTTATGCGTACCCGCGTGATGTTGGTGATCGGGCTCGCGCTGGCCGCCCTGTCCGGCTGCGGTCCCGCGAGAGAGGGCGCACCCGTCCAGGTCGGAGTCGCGACGTCCACGTCGCCGGCTGCTTCGCCCTCGGCCTCTCCCGCCGCGACGTCCCGCACCCGGCCGGCCGTTCCGGTGCGGAAGAAGCCGGCCCGGACGCGGCCGGCCGCGGGCACCGTGCGCGGGCCGGCCGACAGCCTGATGAGGACCGGCGACGCCGGGGTCGCGCTGAGCTTCGACGACGGCCCCGACCCGGTGCAGACACCGCGGATGCTCGACCTGCTGCGCCGGCACGGGGTCAAGGCGACCTTCTGCCTGGTGGGGCGCAACGCCGCGGCGCACCCCGACCTGGTCCGGCGGATCGTCGCCGAGGGCCACACCCTCTGTAACCACACCTGGCGGCACAGCCTGACTCTCGGTAAGCGCAAGGCAGCCGTGATCGAGGCGGACCTGCGGCGCACAAACGACGCCATCCGCGCGGCGGCGCCCGGCGCGCAGATCAGGTACGTGCGGGCGCCCGGCGGGAACTTCACCGGCGCCTTCGTCGCGGCCGGCGCCCGGCTCGGCATGAAGTCGATCTACTGGCAGGTCGACCCGCGGGACTGGGAGCATCCGGGCGGCGAGTCGGGCGCGGCGCACCGGGCGAAGGTCGTCCGCTCGGTGAAGAAGCACGTGCACAAGGGCGCGATCGTGCTCTCGCACGACTACGGGCAGCCGGAGACGATCGCCGCTTACGAGCAGCTTCTCCCCTGGCTCAAGGGCCGCTACCGGCTGGTCGCGCTGCCCTGAGGGCTCAGTGCGAGGGCGGGATGACCCGCAGGTGTCCGCGGCGGCCGGTCTGGTGGCCGGGCAGATGGTCGTGACCCTCCGGGCGCGGCGGCGGCGCCGGGCGGGCGGCCTCGCGGACCGCGTCGGCCAGGGCGACCAGGTCGTCCGTGGTGGGCGGGGGCGGGGCGAAGTCGCCGTCGTGACGCACCAGTTCCCAGCCGCGGGGCGCGGTCAGGCTGCGGGCGTGCGGCTCGCAGAGGTCATAGGTGTGCGGCTCGGCGAACGCGGCCAGCGGCCCGACGACGGCGGTCGAATCGCTGTAGACGTAGGTCAGCGTGGCGACCGCCTGTCGTGGACAGCCGTTCCGGGAGCAACGCCGTGGTGACCTCACGGCGGCACGTTATCTCCCCGCGGCTGCGCACAGCCGCGACACGCCGACCCACCATCCATCACGATTTTGACATGGCGCACCGACACGCCGTCCCAATGGGACGAATTCCCCGGAGGAAACGCGCCCGGCACGGCCTGACCGACTCCGGCGCCCCGCGCGGGCTAGGCTGGCTGGCGTGACTACCAGCCCCGACCGCCGCCGGTCCGGCTCGGATCCCGGCCGGTCCGCCCGCGCCGCCGGACCCGGGCGACCCGCCCGTCGTGACCGGCACGGGCGTGGGCTCCGCGGCCGCCTGGTGCCGGCGACGGTGCCGCTCGCCCGCACCAAGGCCGAGATCTTCGACGACCTGGTCCTGGACACCGTCGAGAGCCTCGAGCGGCGCTACGCCAAGGAGCTGGCGGGCGTCGAGTTCGCCGTCGAGGACGTGCCGCCGGACCTGAACGTCTACGACTCGGATGTGCTCGAGGACGGCGAGGTGCCCCTGGCCCGGCTGCTGCCGGGTCGTCCGGGACGCCAGGAGCTGCCGCCGCGGATCGTGCTGTACCGGCGGCCGCTGGAGTTCCGGGCGATGGACCGCGAGGACCTCGCCGACCTCGTTCACGATGTGATCATCGAGCAGGTAGCCAACCTGCTCGGCGTGGATCCTGACGAACTTTCCTGAGACGACCCCCCGGCGTCAGCAGGAGTAATCCGGTCAGGCGACCCGCCGCTTCAGCTTGCGCCGCTCGCGTTCGCTCAGACCGCCCCAGATGCCGAAGCGCTCGTCATGTCCCAGCGCGTATTCCAGGCACTCGGCCTTGACGTCGCAGCGGCCACAGATCCGCTTCGCCTCGCGGGTCGAACCGCCTTTCTCCGGAAAGAAAGCCTCTGGATCGGTCTGCGAGCACAGCGCCCGTTCCTGCCACTCGGGCGCGTCCCCGAGCAGGTCTACCCCTTCAACCTGCGCTTCCATCGGCGTGCCTCCTTTTCCGCGCCGGCAGCGATGCCTGCGCTGACCCCCCACGCACGCGGCGTGTTTCTTGCGGAAAGTGACGGTTCGCGACCCGCCATTCCCACAACCCCACCGAAATTACACGCGTGTAAGACGTGCGTCGTCAAGCCGAACCTGATAAATAGGCCCGTTTCCTCGAGGCTCCGTCGCCGCCTCGTGGTCCCGTTCCAGCCCTATCTCTCAGGGCCACCGGAAGGTAACGCGAGGTCGGCGCGTCGAGTCCAAATTACCCCATTTTGTGACCTGATGACTACCGGCGGCCATACACGGTCGTGCGCTCGGCGGCGGGACGCCCCGCGGCGGCGGCCAGTTCCTTCAGCTGCGCGACCGTACGGGCGGAGCCGTGCTCGGACCCGGCCATCCGCGAAATGGTCTCCTCCATCAGCGTGCCGCCCAGGTCGTTGCAGCCGCCGTTGAGCATCGCGGTGGTGCCCTCGTCACCCAGCTTCACCCAGGAGCACTGGATGTTGCCGATCCGGCCGTGCAGCAAGATCCGCGCCATCGCGTGCACGACCCGGTTCTCCCGCCAGGTCGGGCCCGGCCGGGCGATCCCGGCCAGGTAGATCGGCGCGTTGGTGTGGATGAACGGCAGCGCGACGAACTCGGTGAAGCCGCCGGTCACGTCCTGGATACCGGCAAGCACCCGGAAGTGGCCCAGCCACTGGCGTGGGTGGTCGACGTGGCCGTACATCATCGTCGAGCTGGAGCGGATGCCGACCTGATGCGCCGTGGTCACCACGTCGATCCACGCCGACGCGGGCAGCTTGCCCTTGGTGAGCACCCAGCGCACGTCGTCGTCGAGGATCTCGGCGGCGGTGCCGGGGATGGTGTCGAGGCCGGCCTCGCGCAGCTCGGTGAGCCAGTCGCGCACCGAGACGCCCGCCTTGGCCGCGCCGGTGACGATCTCCATCGGCGAGAACGCGTGCACGTGCATGCCGGGCACCCGGCGCTTCACGGCCCGGGCCAGGTCCGCGTACGCGGTGACCGGCATCTTCGGGTCGATGCCGCCCTGCATGCAGACCTCGGTGGCGCCGTCCTTCCACGCCTCCTCGGCCCGGTCGGCCACCTGCTCGACCGAGAGCCGGTACGCGTCGGCGTCCTTCTCGCGCTGCGCGAACGCGCAGAACCGGCAGCCCACGTAGCAGACGTTCGAGAAGTTGATGTTCCGGTTCACCACATAGGTGACGTCGTCGCCGTTTACCTCCCGGCGCAGGTCGTCGGCGAGGCGGACGAGCTCGTCCAGCGCGGAGCCGTCGGCGTTGAACAGGGCCATGGCCTTGTCCTCGTGCGCCGGGTCGAGCAGCGCGCCCGGGTCCTCGGCGGCCAGCCTCAGGCCCGCAAGCACGTCGGACTCCACGCGCGGCACCACCGCGCCCTGCCCGGCGGCCACCGCCTCCGCGGAGACGTGCGACGCCACCTCGTCCCAGTCGCCGTAGACGCTGTCGAAGTCGCCGCGGCGGTCACTCGTGCGGCCCTCGGTGTCGATGGCGGCGAACAGGTCGGTCCGGCCACCGGCCGCGTAGGCGTCGTCCGGCTCCTGCCACGGCAGCCCGACGGGCACGGCCTCCTCGCGGGCCAGGCCGGTCGCCGGGTCGGCGAGCGCGGCCACGTGCGCGGCCAGCCGCGGGTCCAGCCAGTTCTCGCCCCTGCGGACGTACTCGGGGTAGATGGTCAGGCGCTCGCGGAGCTCGAAGCCGGCCCGCGCCGAGTGCTGCCGCAGCGCCTCGATCTGCGGCCACGGGCGCTCGGGGTTGACGTGGTCGGGCGTCAC
This sequence comes from Amorphoplanes digitatis, assembly GCF_014205335.1. Lineage (NCBI taxonomy): Bacteria > Bacillati > Actinomycetota > Actinomycetes > Micromonosporales > Micromonosporaceae > Actinoplanes > Actinoplanes digitatis. Next base: position 7,803,021 of record NZ_JACHNH010000001.1, read on the forward strand.
CGGGGAGACGCCGCCCCAGTCGTCGATGCCCGCGCGCAGCAGCAGGGCGAACTCCCCCGCGATCAGGTTCGGCGGCGCCTGTATCCGGGCGCGCGGGCCAAGGATGATCCGGGCGACCGCCACCGTGGCGGCGAGCTCGCGGAGCTCGGCGTCCGGCATGCCGCGCATGGCCGTGTCCGGCTTGGCGCGGAAGTTCTGGATGATGACTTCCTGGATGTGGCCGAACTCGCGGGCCGTGTGGCGCATCGCGAAGATCGCATCGACCCGCTCGGCGGGCGTCTCGCCGATGCCGATCAGGATGCCGGTGGTGAACGGGACGCCGACGCGGCCGGCGTCGTCCAGCACCCGCAGCCGGACCGCGGGCTCCTTGTCGGGCGAGCCGTAGTGCGGCGCGCCCGGCTCCGACCAGAGCCGGGTCGCCGTCGTCTCCAGCATCATGCCCATGCTCGGCGCCACCGGCTTGAGCCGCTGCAACTCGGCCCAGCTCATTACGCCCGGGTTCAGGTGCGGCAGCAGGCCCGTCTCCTCGAGGACGGCGATGGCGCAGGCCCGCACGTAGTCAAGGGTCGAGTCGTAGCCGCGCTCGTCCAGCCACTGCCGGGCCGCCGGCCAGCGCTCCTCGGGCCGGTCGCCGAGCGTGAACAGGGCCTCCTTGCAGCCCTGCGCGGCGCCCTCCCGGGCGATCGCCAGCACCTCGTCGCGCTCCAGGAACGCCGCAGGCAGCCGGTGCGGCACGGTCGCGAACGTGCAGTAGTGGCAGCGGTCCCGGCAGAGCCGGGTCAGCGGTATGAAGACCTTCTTCGAGTACGTGACGACGCCGGGCCGGCCGGCCTCCCGCAGGCCCGCGTCCCGCACCCCGCCGGCGATCGCCAGCAACTCGTCGAGGAGCGGCCCTTCGGCCGCGAGCAGGGCCGTCGCCTCGTCGGCATCGACCGCCTTGCCGTCGGAGGCGCGCTTGAGAGCGCGTCGGACGCTGGCCTCAGTCACATCTGCCACCCGTGCAGCCTAGGCCGGAAAAAGGCCGGCCGCGCTCGAGGCGTCCTGGTAGCCGCAGTGGCGTGGAACACGATCGGCGGGCGCCCCCGGCCGGGGGCGCCCGTCGGCGGGTCGATCACTGGCGGGGCGGGTACTCCTCGCCCACGATCTGGGTGCGGTCGTCCTCCGCGTCGCGGTGCGGCATCGCCTGCGTCGGGTCGCCGGGGCCGCCCGGCGGCGGGTAGGACGGCGGGCCGTAGGCGCCGGGCCCCTGCGGGTGGCCCGGCTGCGGCGCGAACGGCCCGGGCGGGGCACCGCCGGAGGCCGGCTGCGCCGAGACGGGCTGGGTCGGCGGCGCCGACGAGGGCGCGGCCTCCTGCGGCGCTCCCCAGGCCGGCTGGGTCTGCGGCTGACCCCACTGGCCGGGCTGCGGCTGACCCGGGTTGGGCTGACCGTAACCGGGCTGACCGTAGCCCGGCTGACCGTAGCCCGGCTGGCCGTAACCGGGCTGGCCGTAGTCCGGCTGGCCGTAGCCGGGCTGGCCGTGCGCGGGCTGGGTCTGCACCGGCTGGGTCGGGCCGGCCGGCGGCTGACCGGGCTGGCCGTAACCGGGCTGGCCGTACGGCTGGTGCGGCTGCCAGTTCTGCGGCGGCTGGCCGTAGACGCCGGGCTGGGCCTTCGGCCTCGGCGTGTAGTAGAGGTTGCGCCAGATCAGGAACACCGCGTACGCCGCGGCGGCGAAGACCGCCAGCCACGCCGCACGGACCAGGAACTCCTCGAACGCCACCCGGACGCTCCAGTCCACCAGCCGCACCAGGGCGATCAGGAAGCCGAAGAGGATGGCGAAGAAGCCCGCCACCGCGTACTCCACCAGCGCGACGATCGTGATCAGCTTGGCGTGCTTGTGCACCGGCTGGACCAGGGTCGCCAGCAGCACCGCCGCGAGCGGCAGCACGACGTGCTCGATGTTGACGAAGCTGTAGAAGGCGTTCTGTGTCCGGGTGAGGAAGTCCTGACCGACCCCGGACGGGATGAGGCGGATCATCGCCACGAATAGCCAGACCGCAGGGGCGCCCACCAGGGCGTACGCGGCGAGGTCACGCAGTGGCCGGATCACCTCGAGGACCGGTCGCCCCGGCGGCTGCGGCGACGGTGTGCTGGTCACGGCTGGACTCCTGACGCTTCGGATATGGGCGGGTCGGCTCAGCCTAGACCCGATACACACGTCACACCCGGTACCCACCGGCCACGAATCCGGTCGCGGTGCGCAAGGATGGCCGAATGCGGATCGTGGTCCTTACCGGAGGGATCGGCGGCGCCCGGTTCCTGATGGGCGTGCGCGCACATGCGCGGCGCAACGGCGCCGAGGTGACAGCGGTGGTGAATGTCGGCGATGACGTGCGGATGCACGGCCTGCGGATCTGCCCCGACCTCGACAGCGTCATGTACACGCTGGGCGGCGCGGCCGACCCGGAACGCGGCTGGGGCCGCGTCGGCGAGACCTGGGCGATCAAGGAGGAGCTGACCCGGTACGGCGCCGAGCCGACCTGGTTCGGCCTGGGCGACAAGGACATCGCCACCCATCTCGTACGCACGACGATGCTGAACGCCGGTTACCCGCTGTCGGCGGTCACCGCCGCGCTGTGCGACCGGTGGCAGCCGGGCATCACCATGCTCCCGGCCAGCGACGACCGGCTGGAGACCCACGTGGTAGCGGACGTCGAGGGCGAGCGCAAGGCGATCCACTTCCAGGAGTGGTGGGTGCGCCACCGCGGCGAGGTGCCGACGCACCGGTTCGTCTTCGTCGGCGCGGAGACCGCCAAGCCGGCCGCGGGCGTCCTGGAGGCGATCTCCGCCGCCGACGTGGTGCTGGTGGCGCCGAGCAACCCGGTGGTGAGCATCGCGCCGATCCTGGCCGTACAGGCGCTCAAGGAGGCCGTCCAGAACGGCCCGGCGCCGGTCGTCGGGGTTTCGCCGATCATCGGCGGCGCACCGGTGCGCGGGATGGCCGACCGCTGCCTGGCGACGCTCGGCGCCGAGGTGAGCGCGGCCGGGGTCGCCGGGCTCTACGGCGCCCGCCGCGAGGGCGGCCTGCTGGACGGCTGGCTGGTCGACACCGCGGACGAGGCGACCGAGGTGCCCGGGGTGACGACCCGGGCCGTGCCGCTCTGGATGACGGACGAGGACGCGACCGCGGCGATGGTGGCACACGCGCTGGAGCTCGCGGAGGTGGCGCGTTGATCGACGGCCTCGAGGTCCTGCCGGTGCGCGGCATCGGCGACGTGACCGCGGGCGACGACCTGGCCGCCCTGATCACCACGAACGCGCCCTGGCTGCGCGACGGCGACGTCCTGGTCGTCACCAGCAAGATCGTGTCGAAGGCCGAGGGCCGGCTGGTCGAGGTCCCGGCGGACGGCCCGGAGCGCGAGGCGGCGCGCGAGGCGGCCCTGGCCTCGCAGACCCGGCGGGTGGTGGCCCGGCGCGGGCCGACCGCGATCGTGCAGACCCACCAGGGCTTCGTGATGGCGGCGGCGGGCATCGACGCGTCGAACGTCGACAAGACCCACCTGGTGCTGCTCCCGGCGGACCCGGACGCCTCGGCCCGGGCGCTGCACGCGGCGCTGGCGGCGCGCGGCCTGCGGGTCGGCGTGATCGTGTCGGACACCATGGGCCGGGCATGGCGCAACGGCCTCACCGACGTCGCGCTCGGCGCGGCGGGCATCGAGCCGTTCCGCGACCACCGCGGCGAGATCGACCCGTACGGCAACGAGCTCGAGCTCACCCAGATGGCCGTGATCGACGAGTTGGCGGCGGCCGGCGAGCTGGTCAAGGGCAAGTGCGACCAGGTGCCGGTCGCGGTGGTCCGCGGCTACCCGGGCGCGGGCACGGCCGGAACGCCCGGCGCCGTCGCCCTGCTGCGGGACGCGGCCAGCGACATGTTCTCCCTCGGCACGGCGGAGGCGCGGGCCGACGGGCTGCGCGCGGCGGCGACGCTGCCGACCGGCACGACCGGCACTACCGCCGACCGGGCTGCCGCGGTGGCGCGGGCGCGGGCCCTGGTGGCCGGCGTGATCGCCGAGGGGACCCTGATCGACGCCGGCCAGCCCGGCGTGTTGACGTGTGCTCCCCCGGCGGCGACGGCGGCCGCGCTCATGCGCTTCGGCGCCGACCTGCACCGGCTGCGCGCGGCCCTGGCCGCCGAGGGACTGTCGTCGGCCGTCGCCTACACGGATGCCGGCGCCACCGTCACCATCGGCGGGGAGACGCCGGCGTGACCCTGCTGCAAAACGCCGTGGACACGCTGGGCCGCTGGCGGGCCACCTCGGAGGCCGCCGACCTGGCCCGGAAGCGGACCCTCGAACTGCTCGGCGCCGGGCCGGTCGCGCTGACCCGCGCGCACCGGGCCGGGCACGTGACCGCCAGCGCCCTCATCGTCGACGAGCGGCGCCGGGTGCTGCTGTGCCTGCACGGTCGGCTCGGGATGTGGATGCAGGTCGGCGGGCACTGCGAGCCCGGCGACGACACCCTCGCGGAGGCCGCGCTGCGCGAGGCCGGCGAGGAGTCCGGCATCCCCGGCCTGCGGCTCGACCCGGACCCGATCGACGTCGACATCCACGCCGTGCGCTGCGCGCCGGGCGACGGCGCGCCGGCCGGGCCGTCGCACCACTTCGACGTGCGGTTCCTCGCCGTCTGCCCGGCCGGCGCGGTCGAGCGGATCAGCGACGAGTCGGCGGACCTGGCGTGGTTCACGGCGGACGCGCTGCCGACGCCCCTGGCCGGCGGCGTGGTGCAGCAGCTGGCGCCCGCCTTCGCCCGGCTGTGACGCGGCCCGTCAGATGTAGTGCAGGTCGCCCTTCTCCTTGAGCTCGTCCACCAGGGACTTGACCTCCTGGGCGCGGTCGCGCGGGCACACCAGGACCGCGTCCGGGGTGTCCACGATGACCAGGTCGCGGACGCCGAGCGCGGCCACCAGGCGGCCGGAGTTCGGGACCACGACGAGGTTCTCCGTCTCGCGCAGCAGCACGTCCGGGCGGGCCGACATGTCGTGGCCGACCACCACGTTGCCCGCGCCGTCCGCGGCAAGCACCTCGCCGAGGGTGTGGAAGTCGCCGACGTCGTTCCAGCCGAAGTCGCCGGGAACCGTGCCGACCCGGCCGACCGCGGACGCGCCCTCCATCACCGCGTAGTCGACCGAGATGCGGGGCAGGGTCTGCCAGACCTCGCCGAGCACCTCCTCGCGGGACGGTGTGTCCCAGGCCTGCGCGATCCGGGCGATGCCGGCGTGCAGCTGCGGCTGCTGGCGCGCCAGCTCCGCCAGGAAGACGTCGACACGCCAGACGAACATGCCCGCGTTCCACAGGTAGTTGCCGGACTTCACGTAGCTCTCGGCCACGTCGTAGGTGGGCTTCTCCTTGAACTCCTCGACCGCGAGCACGCCGTCCGCGCCGAGGACCGGGCCGCCGCACTGGAGGTAGCCGTAGCCGGTCTCCGGGCGGGTCGGGGAGATGCCCAGCGTCATCAGCAGGCCCTGCCGGGCCCCGGCCATCGCCTGACGGATCACGCCGAGGAAACGGTCGTCGTCGGAGATGAGGTGGTCGGCCGCGAACGCGCCCATGATCGCCTCAGGATCGCGCCGGGCGATCACCGCGGCGGCCAGGGCGATCGCCGCGCAGGAGTCGCGCGGCGACGGCTCGACGACGATGTTCTCCTCCGGCAGCGCGGTCAGCTGGCGGGCCACCGCGGCCGCGTGCGCGACCCCGGTGACGATCAGGACGTGGCTCGGCTCGGTCAGCGGGGCGAGCCGGGTGACGGTCGCCTGTAGCAGCGACGCCGCGGTGCCGGTCAACGGATGAAGGAACTTGGGGTGACCGGCCCGGGACAGCGGCCATAGACGGGTACCACTGCCACCTGCGGGAATTACGGCGTACAGGGTTCCCGGGTTCTCACTCATGCGCACGCAGTGTAACGATCAATCATGGACTCGGGAGTCGAACCCCTCACGGTGCCACCCTGTTCCAGGTCGCGACGTGCATCTCGGCACTTGTCGTCCAGCTGAATTCCTTGGCGCGGTCGAAGCCCGCCTTCGCCAGCGTGAGCCGGCGCGGCTCGTCGTGCAGCAGGTCGGCGAGGTCCTCGGCGATGCGGTCCGGGTCCTCGGTGGTGTATGCCACCGCGTCGCCGCCCACCTCCGGCAGCGACAGCCGCGGCGTGGTCAGCACCGGCGTGGCGCACGCCATCGCCTCGAGGATCGGCAGGCCGAAACCCTCGCCGAAGGACGGATAGCAGGCCACCAGCGCGCCGCCGAGGAAGCCGGGCAGGTCCGCGTAGCGCAGGTAGCCGGGGCGCAGCAGGCGCAGGTGCGACGGCACCTCGGCCACCGCCCGGTCGATGTCGTCGTCGTGGCCCTGGCCACCGGCGATGACGAGCGCCGGCGGGTGCGGCCAGTCGCCCACCGCGCGGGCCCAGCCGCGGATCAGGTTCGGGACGTTCTTGCGGGGCTCCTTCGCGCCGAGGAACGCGACATAGCCCGCGTCGGTGAGGCCGAGCCGGGCACGGACCCGGGCCTTCTCCTCCTCGGTCGGCGCGTGGAACGCCGTCTGGTCGACGCCGTGGTAGGCCACGTCGATGTGCGTGGGGTCCGCGTCGAGCAGCCGGATCAGCTCGTCGCGGGTCGCCTTGCTCGGCACGATGACCCGGGCGGCGCGGCGCAGCGACGTCTTGATCGCGCTGCGGAAGAACGTGCGCCGCGTGTTGTCGTAATGCTCCGGCTCGGTGAAGAAGGTCGCGTCGTGCACCGTCACCGTGACCGGGCATCCCGCCCGCAGCGGACACGTGTAGAACGGCGAGTGCAGCACCTTGGCGCCGACCTGCTGGGCCAGCAGCGGCAGGCCGGTCTGCTCCCAGGCCAGGCGCGCGGGCCGGTGCGCGACCGCCGACGGACCGGCGATGACCTCGGCGGAGGTGAGCATCCTGGAGTAACGCTCCGCATCCGAACGCTGCGCCACCACGGCGAGGTCCAGGCGGTCGGGCCCGATGGCGCCGAGCGCGCCCAGGAGTCCGTCGACGTATCTGCCGACACCACCCCGGTCGGCGGGGACGCTCGTGGCGTCGACGAGGACTCGTGGCGGACGACCGGCGGTCACGTAGCAACTCCTCGGGGGCAGTGGGCCAGACCACTGGCAAGGGTACGCCGCTCGATGGGTCCCGTGTCGACCGCGACACCTCAAGACATCGCGCCGTTGTCCGCGCTCCGCGCGGCCGTGCCGACCCGAGATCATCTCGTCACGGACAGTAAACAGACTATCGTCGTCAGCGATGATTGAGACGATTCCGGCCGCCCTCGCGGCGGCCGTGCGGCGCGACCTGACCACCCCCGTGCTGACCTGGTACGACGACGCCAGCGGGGACCGAACCGAACTGTCCGGCGCGACGATCGACAACTGGGTCGCCAAGACCGCCAACCTGCTCGTCGACGGGGTCGGCCTCGGCTCCGGCGACGCGGTGGCGGTCCTGCTGCCGGCGCACTGGCAGACCGCGGCGGTGCTGCTCGGCGCCTGGGCGGCCGGCCTCGCCGCGGACCTCGGCCCGGACCCGCAGCCGGTGGAGGTGCTCTTCACCAGCCCGGAACGGGCCGGGACGGCGGCGGACTGGGCCACCGGCGACCGCTACGCGACGGGCCTGCTGCCGCTCGCCGCCCCGCTGCGCGAGGTGCCGCCGGGCTTCCTCGACTACACGGTCGAGGTGCGCGGCTTCGGCGACCGGTTCGTCTCCTCGGCACCCGTCGACCCCAACGACCGGGCGCTGGCCGGCCCGATCGAGGAGAGCCACCTCTCGGTGTGCCGGGCCGCCGCCGAGCGCGCCACCGAGCTGGGCATCAAGTCCGGCGATCGGGTGCTTGTCGACGCCGGCGCCTACCCGGACCCGGCGGACTGGCTGCTGGCGCCACTGATCGCCGGCGCGAGCATCGTGCTGTGCGCCAACCTCGATCCGGCCAAGGTGGAGAGTCGCGCCGAGTCAGAGCGGGTCACGCACCGCCTCACGTGACGCGGCGAGCTCCTCGAACGCGGTAAGCGACTCGGGATTGGCCAGGGCACCCCGCGCCGCGGCCCGGTCCGCAGGGGTGCCGGTGAGGATCCGCTTCACCGGCACCTCCAGCTTCTTGGCCGACAGCGTGCGCGGCACCGCGCGTACCTGATGGATCTCGTCGGGGACGTGCCGCGGCGAGAGCGCGGCACGCAGCTCTGCGCGGATCCGGCCGCGCAGCTCGTCGTCGAGCTCGACGCCCTCGGCCAGGACCACGAAGAGCAGCAGCTCGTCCTGGCCGTCGGCGTCGAGGTGCACGACGACGGAGTCGGCGATGTCGGCGACACCCTCGACCACCGAGTAGAACTCGGCGGTGCCCAGCCGCACCCCGCCCCGGTTCAGGGTGGCGTCGGAACGACCGGTGATGACGCAGCTGCCGTCCTCGCCGATGGTGATCCAGTCGCCGTGCCGCCACACGCCCGGGTACACGTCGAAGTAGGCCTCGAAGTAGCGCCGGCCGTCCGGGTCGTTCCAGAAGCCGACCGGCATGCTCGGCATCGGCGCGGTGATGACCAGCTCGCCGAGCTCGCCGATGACGGGCTTGCCCTCCGGGTCGTACGCCTCCACCCGCGAGCCCAGCGCCCGGCACGAGATGACGCCCTCGATCACCGGCAGCAGCGGGGTGCCGCCGACGAAGCCGGTGCAGACGTCGGTGCCGCCGGACAGCGACTGAAGCTGCGGCGCGTCACCGAGAACCTCGTAGACCCAGCGGAAACCCTCCGGCGGCAGCGGCGCGCCGGTCGAGCCGACGGCGCGGATCGCTCCCGCCGGCGGGACCACGCCGGCCTTGCGGCAGGCCATCAGGAACGGCGCCGACGTGCCGAAGTAGGTGACCCCCGCGTCCGCGGCGAGCCGCCACGTCGCGTCGAGGCCCGGGTGGCCGGGGTGGCCGTCGAAGAGCACGATCGCCGCGCCGACCGCCGGGCCGGAGGCCAGGAAGTTCCACATCATCCAGCCGGTGGTGGTGAACCAGAAGAACCGGTCGCCCGGGCCGAGGTCGTGGTGCAGCGCGAGCATCTTCAGGTGTTCGAGCAGGATGCCCCCGTGCCCGTGCACGATCGGCTTCGGCAGGCCCGTCGTGCCGGAGGAGTAGAGCACGTAGAGGGGGTGCGCGAACGGGACCGGCGCGAACGTCATCGGCTCGTCGCCGTCGAGGCCGTCCCAGTCACCGCCGCCGTTGAGGTAGCCGATCGTGATCAGGTGCTCGACGCTGGGCAGAGCCGCCCGGATCGCGGCGACCTCCTCGCGGCGGTCGACCGCCTTGTCCCCGTAGCGGTAGCCGTCGACCGCGACCAGGACCTTGGGCTCGATCTGGGTCCAGCGGTCGATGACGCTGCGCGAGCCGAACTCCGGCGCACACGACGAGAACACCGCGCCGAGGGCGGCCGTCGCCAGCATGAGCACGTACGTCTCGGGGATGTTGGGCGCGTAGGCCGCGACCCGGTCGCCGGGCCCGACGCCGAGCCGGCGCAGGCCGGCGGCGACCCGCCGGACCCGGTCACGAAGCTGCCGGGCGGTGAGCGTGACCGGCTCGCGGGTCTGCGAGTACGCGATGACGACCGGATCGTCGTCGCCGAGCCCCGGCATCCGCAGCACGTGCTCGGCGTAGTTGAGCGTGGCGCCGGGGAACCACCGCGCGCCCGGCATCGCGGCGTCGGGCAGCGTCGCCGTCGGCTCGGTGTGCGCGATGACCTCGAAGTAGTCCCAGATCGCCCGCCAGAAGCCCTCGAGGTCGGTCACGGACCACTGCCACAGCTCGGCGTAGTCCGCCGCGTCCACGCCGCGCTCGGTCCGCAGCCAGGTCATGAACCGCCCCATCCGGGACGTCTCGAGAACGTCCGCCGGCGGGGTCCACAGCACCGTGCCCGTCGTCATGCCGCCACCCTAACGGTTATTCAACCGGGGTTGACCGGGCCTCTTGGATCGCCTTCCGCCGGGCCAGCCGGTGCTCCCGCCGGATGATCGCCTCGCGGAAGCGGCGCTGATCGTCGGGCGATTCGGGCAACACGGGCGGGATCGTCCGCGGATGCCCGGATACATCCACCCCGACGAAGACCAGGTACGCGGTGGCCACCTTCAGCGGCTCGCCGCCGGCGGTGTCCCAGCGCTCGGCGGTCAGCTTGACGCCGACCTCCATCGAGGTGCTCCCGGTCCAGTTCACCTGCGCGTACGCGTGCACGAGGTCGCCGACCCGCACCGGCTCCATGAACAGGATCTCGTCGATCGCGGCGGTGACCGCGGTGCCGCCGCTGTGCCGCGCCGCGGCCGCACCGGCGACGTCGTCGACGAACTTCATCAGGACTCCGCCGTGCACCGTGCCGTACAGATTTACGTCGGTGGCGATCATTATTCGGCTGAGGGTGACCCGCGAGTGCGAGGTCAGCCGTCCCACGGGATGGTCACTCATGACCGCTACGGTACGGCGGCCCTTTCTGCGCATTGCCGCAGGCGGGTACGGTGCCGGGCGTGCGCCATCTACGGTCGATCATGTATGCCCTTGTACTCGCCCCCGCGGTCTGGATCTTGTGCGGTGTCGGCTTCGACCAGGACCTGACGGGCCGGGCGCGCGACAACGGCGGCATCGAGTCGCTCTCCGGCGTGCTGCTGCTCCTGCTCGCCGGCGCGGCGTACGCGATCCTGCTCTTCGCCCCGATCTCCCCGGCCGGCCCGGCGCTGGCGGGCCTGGTCTTCGCGGTCGTCGGCGCCTGGGCCCGGATAGCACCGGACTCCTACGCGGGGATCTGGCCGGCGAACGTGGCCAAGGAGGGCTTCGACGTCAGCACGCCCGGGTACGGGCTGGCGGTCCTGCTGGCCGTGCCGCTGCTGTGCACGGCGCTGAGCGCACGGCGGTGGCGCGCCTACGAGCCGCCGCAGATCCTGCTGATCGGGACGATCGGCGGCGCACGCGGCGCGGCCCGGGTGGCCAGCACGCCGATGGCCGCGGAACCGACGTCGGTGATCCCCCAGCAGCGCCAGGTACCGCGCATGCCGCAGATGCCGCCACCGCAGATGCCGCCGCACGTGCCGCCGTTGTGGACTCCGGCGGCGGACGCCACGCAGGTCGTCGTGCCCGCGGAGCCGACGGTGACGATCCCGGCGGGCGGGCAGCGGACGACCGCGCTGCCGCCGGCCGTCGCGGTGGACGATGACGACGAGAAGACCACCGTCATGCGGCTCGGCGCCCCGACGCAGCAGGACGAGGCGACCACGCTGCTCCGGACCGGCGACGGACCGACCGAGGTCATCGCGGAGGCCGAGGAGCCGACCGAGGTCGTCACCGGCACGGACGAGCCGACCGAGGTTGTCACCGAGGCCGGCGAGGCCACGCACGACGTGCTCGGCTCGGACGACGTGACGCACGACGTCGCGGGCGCGGCCGCCGGGCCGGACGGCGACGCGACCACCCGGCTGGTGCCGCCGGACCTGGCCGCCGCCGATTCCGGTGAGCGGACGCAGGTGCTGCGGGTGCCGGCCGTTCCGGACGGCGACTCGACGCAGGTGCTGCGGGTGCCCGCGGCGAGCGCCGACAGCACCGATTCCGGCGAGAAGACGCAGGTGATCCGGGCCGGCACCGTCGATCCGCCCGAGGACCGCACCCAGCTGCTGACGATCCCGGCACCGGGCGAGGCCACCGTCGTGAGCCCGGCCGGTGAGAAGACCGAGGAGAACACCAAGCCGATGTCGATCGCCGGCACCGAGCGACCCGATCCCGGCGCGGACCCGACGACCCAGCTGGGCATACCGGCGGCGGACACGACCGGCCCCACCCAGGACCGCCGCGCGATGACCGTGACCAACCTCGAACGCCCCGCCGACGAGGCCGCCGACGACACCCGCCCCACCCCCCTACCCACCCCGGACAAGCCCTGAGTCGAGGTGCTGCGCACGGATCGCCCGGCGGCGGCTCGTCAGCCGCCGAGGCGGTGATCGGCGGGCTTCGTCTGCAGCAACCAGGCGAGCGGCATCTTCGCCGCGACCTCATAGGCGCCATCCGCACCGAGAACATGCAAGGTCACCGTCTGCGCGGCATCCCGCTCGACCATCCAGTACCGCGGAATCCCGGCCGCGGCGTACTCCCGCACCTTGACGACCTCGTCCATCACGGCCGAACCGGGCGAGACGATCTCGACTGCCAGCAGCAGGTCGGTCAGCGGAAGCCACACGCTGCGGGCCTGCGGGGCGGACCAGAGCGTCAGGTCAGAAATCCGGCCACCGTCACCGTTCGGGCCCGGGAGCTTGACACCCACCGCCTGAAGGATCTGGTCGGCCGGCCAACCAGCCAGCACAAGCCAGGCGAACAGTCGGCTGGCGATCGCGGCATGATCGGAATCTGCCGGCGGCATGACCGACAACGCTCCCTCGGGACTCAACTCGTACCGATGGCCGTACCGGTCGGCGGTGTTCATCGCCGCAAGGTCATCGAGCGTGACGGTGGCAGGAAGGTACCTGCCGAATGCCTCAGCGCTCATGCGGTCATCCTACGGATGTTGCTCGGACCGCCGCGTGAACGGAACGGTGCCGACTACTGGGTAGTCGGCACCGTTTCGACCTGCTAAAACGTCTTCGGATCAGTCCTTAAGGAGCTGCCGCGCCATCACGATGCGCTGGACCTGGTTGGTGCCCTCGTAGATCTGCGTGATCTTGGCGTCGCGCATCATCCGCTCGACCGGGTAGTCGCGGGTGTAGCCGTAGCCGCCGAGGAGCTGGACCGCGTCCGTGGTGATCTCCATCGCGGCGTCCGAGGCGAAGCACTTCGCGGCCGCGCCGAAGTAGGTCAGGTCCGTGTCGCCGCGCTCGCTCTTGCCCGCCGCAACGTAGGTCAGCTGCCGGGCGGCCTCGAGCTTCATGCCCATGTCGGCGAGCATGAACTGCACACCCTGGAAGTCCGCGACCGGCTTGCCGAACTGCGTGCGCTCCTTGACGTAGCCCTTGGCGAAGTCGAGCGCGCCCTGCGCGATGCCCAGCGCCTGCGCCGCGATCGTGACGCGGGTGTGGTCCAGGGTCTTCATCGCGGTGGCGAAGCCGGTGCCCTCGGCGCCGATCATCCGGTCCAGCGGGATGCGGACGTTGTCGAAGTAGACCTCGCAGGTCGGGCTGCCCTTGATGCCCAGCTTCTTCTCCGGCGCGCCGAAGCTGACGCCCTCGTCGGACTTCTCCACCACGAACGCCGAGATGCCGCGCGAGCGGGCGCCGGGGTCGGTGACCGCGAAGACCGTGTAGTACTCCGAGACGCCGGCGTTGGTGATCCAGCGCTTGACGCCGTTGAGCACCCAGTAGTCGCCGTCGCGGACCGCGCGGGTGGTCATCGAGGCCGCGTCGCTGCCGGCCTCCGGCTCCGACAGGCAGTACGAGAACATGCCCTCGCCCGCCGCGACCGGGGTCAGGTACTTGCGCTTGAGCTCCTCGGAGCCGGCCAGGATCAGCGGCATCGTGCCGAGCTTGTTGACCGCCGGGATCAGCGACGAGCTGGCGCAGGCGCGGGCGACCTCCTCGATCACGATGGCGGTGGCCAGGGCGTCCGCGCCGGCGCCGCCGTACTCGACGGGGATGTGCGGCGCGTGGAAGTCGGAGGAGCGCAGGGCGTCGTAGGACGCCTTCGGGAACTCGGCGTTCTCGTCCGCCTCCGCCGCGTTCGGCGCCACGCGCGCGTCGCAGACCTCGCGTACGGCCGCACGGATGGTCTCGTGGTCCTCCGGCAGCTGGTAAACGTCGAAATCAGACATGGCTGTGGCCCTCCCTCTACGGCTCCCGTCCCATGTTACCGACGCGTAGGGTACGCGCACTATCCTTCGCCGCGGACGGTGGACGGATCGAGCGTGCACCGCCATGAGAAGGTGAATGCCACGTTTCGGCGCAGGCCCCCCTCCGGCGCCCCGTGTGAGTGGAGTTTCTCCTCGTGACCATCCCGTACCCGACCCATCAGAGCGTGCCGGCCTTCCCCGAGGTCGAGCCGCCGTCCGGTGCCGCCCGGCCCCGCCTGGCCTTCCTCGGCACGGGCTACCTCGGCGCGACGTACGCCATCTGCTTCGCCGAGCTCGGGTACGAGGTGCTCGGGTTCGACGTCGACGAGGCCAAGATCGCCAAGCTGGCCGCCGGGCAGATGCCGTTCCACGAGGCCGGGCTCGACGACCTGCTGCGGTCCAACCTCGCCTCGGGCCGGTTGCGCTTCACCACCTCGTACCAGGAGGTCGCCGACTTCGCCGACGTGCATTTCATCTGCGTCGGCACACCCCAGCGCGGGGACGGGATGGGCGCCGACCTCTCGTACGTTGAGACGTCTGTCACAAAACTCGCCCGGCACCTCACCCGCCGGGCCCTGATCGTCGGCAAGTCGACCGTCCCCGTCGGCACCGCCGAGTGGATCGAGCAGCTCGTCGCCAAGCACACGGACCCCGAGCTGGGCATCGAGGTGGCCTGGTCGCCGGAGTTCCTCCAGGAGGGCTTCGCCGTCGAGGACGTGCTGCGGCCCAACCGGATCGTGGTCGGCGTGAAGTCCGACTGGGCCAACGGCATGCTGTACGCCGCGCACAAGGGCGTCTTCGACCTGGCCGCCACCGAGGACCGCGAGGTGCCGCTGGTGGTCACCGACTTCGCCACGGCGGAGCTGGTCAAGGTCGCCGCGAACGCGTTCCTCGCCACCAAGATCAGCTTCATCAACGCCATGGCCGAGGTGTGCGAGGTGGCCGGCGGCGACGTCACCCAGCTGGCCCGGGCGATCGGCTACGACCCGCGCATCGGCAACCGCTTCCTCCAGGCCGGCGTCGGCTTCGGCGGCGGCTGCCTGCCCAAGGACATCCGCGCGTTCCAGGCCCGCGCTCAGGAGCTCGGCGCCGGCGAGGCGCTCCGGTTCCTGCACGAGGTCGACCTGATCAACCTGCGGCGCCGCAGCAAGGTCCTCCAGCTCGCCGCCGAGCTGCTCGGCCGCCGCTCCGGGCCGGCCGGCCCGGACCTGTCCGGCACCCGGATCGCGGTGCTCGGCGCCGCCTTCAAGCCCAACTCCGACGACGTACGCGACGCGCCGTCGCTGGCCGTCGCGGCCGGGCTCGCCAAGGCCGGCGCGGATGTCCGGGTCTACGACCCGCAGGGCATGGAGAACGCCCGCGTCGCCCAGCCGGGCCTGCACTACGAGAGCTCGATGTCCGACGCGGTCACCGGCGCCGAGCTGGTCTGCGTGCTCACCGAGTGGGCCGAGTTCCGCAACGCCGACCCGCAGGTGCTCGGCGAGCTGGTCGCCGAGCGGCGCGTCATCGACGGCCGGAACTGCCTCGACTCCGTGCTCTGGGCGCGGGCGGGCTGGCAGTACCGGGGCATGGGACGGCCGGCACCGGCACTCTGACGGCGTATTGACACGGCCTTCGGCCGCGAACCTGTCGGGTTCGCGGCCGTTTCCATTGATCTCGACCTGCCTGAGACTGTTCTAATGAGGTGTCGGTTGCTTCGGTGGTGACGGGTCGAGGAGGTGCCGTGGCGCAGGACGGCTACGACGAGGAGCTCGCTCGCATCGACGCGTCGATCGCGGACCTGAAGATCCGGGACATGGCCGCGGCCAAGGAACGGACCCAGATCGCGGGCAAGATCCAGGCGGCGCAGTTCCAGCGCGACATCCTGGCGCACGCCAACCAGCAGAAGAAGCGGGCCGCCAAGACCGCCCGCAAGGTGCGCCGGCGGCCCGGCGAGACGACCGGTGCGCCGTCCTGGGCCGAGCCGGGCACCGCGCACACCGGCCCGCCCGGTGAGGCCACCGACGGCGTGACCACCCTGGTCGACGATCCGCCGCCGACCGAGCGCCCGGCCCTGCCACCGCCGCCGCCCCGCCGCCGGCCCCGGGTCGCGCCGTTGCCGCCCGAGCCGGACCTGCATCTGGCGCACGGGCCGGAGACCTCCTCGAAGTCGGTGCAGAACATCCTGCTCGGCCTCAGCGCCCTCGTGCTCGGCGTCGCCGCCATCGTCTTCGCCGGAGCCACCAGCAACACGTTCGGCCGCGTGTTCATCCTCGCCATCGCGACCGCGGTCGCGCTCGGGGTCGCGCCCGCGATCTCGCGCCGGGGGCTGACCTCGACCGCGGAGACGCTGGCGGCGGTCGGCCTCGTGCTGCTGCCGTTGACCCTGTTCGCGCTGCACGGCAGCAGCCTGTTCGGCGGCGCCGCGATACCGGCGACGGTGTTCCTCGGCGTGACGCTGCTGATCACCGCCGTGGTGTCGTTCCTCTACGCGGGCGTCACCCGGCTCGCCGCGCCCCGCTACGCCACCGTCGTCGCCGTGCAGCCCGTCGCGCCGCTGCTGGCGTACCCGGCGATCGAGAGCGCGGCCGGCTGGGCGCTGGCGCTGACCGTGGTCGCGCTCATCGACCTGCTGCTGCTCACCACGGTGATCCGGCACGGCCGGCTGGTGCCGCGCTGGCCGTTCGGCCGGCCCGTCGCGGCCGACCGCGAGACCCTCGCCGCGGCCGACGCGCGGCGCGCCGGCGCGGCCGACTACGCCGACCGGGACGTCGACCCGGCCGACCCGGCCGACTACGAGGACGCGCCGGCCCGGCCCGAGTCGCTGCCGGAAGAGCCCGACCTGATCATCGACGGGCTGACCGGCCGCCGCCGCTGGCGGTGGCTGCCGACCCGGATCTTCCCCGGCCCCCGCCCGGCCGGCGCCTCGGCCGCCGGCTCGGTGCCGCTGGCCCCGCCCGCCACGCCGCCGTCGGCTGGCCTGCTGCGCGGGCTGACGTTCGGCCTGCTCTGTGCCGCCGCCGCGGGCGCGCTGGTCTACGCGGGCGCCGCCCTGCTGACCGCGGACACCCTGCCGGACGCGGTGCGCTCCGGCCTGATCCTGGTGCTGGCGGCGCTTACCGTCTCGGCCGCCGCCCGCCTGGTGCAGCGGATCCTGGCCCGCAACATCGCCGGCGGCGTGCTGGCGCTCGCCGTGATCGCCGCCGTCGCCCGGATCGCCACCGTCGCGTCGCCGTCCTGGACCCTGGCCGCGGCCGCCGCCGCAGTCGCGGTCACCGGCGCCGTGGTCCGCACGGTGCCCGAGGAGGCCCGCCGCGGCCCGCAGTACGCCTCGGCCGGCGCGCTCACGCTCATCGGCCTCTTCGTCGCCGTCGACGCCCTGCGCGCCGCGATCGCCCCGGTGGAGGCCGCCCGGCCGGTCTGGAACGCCGACACCGCGGCCTACGCCGGGCGCATCGCGGAGGCCGCGGGCCAGTCCGGCTGGCTGCTCGCCCTGAGCGCCCTGCTGCTGACTGTCGCCGCCGCGCTCGCCCTGCCCGCCGAGTACCGGCACGAGGGCGCCGTCACCGGCGTCGCGCTGACCGCCCTCGCCGTGCCGGCGTCGCTGGGCATGCCCTGGTCGGAGGCGCCCTGGCCGCTGGTGCTCGCCGCAATCGGCCTCGGCGGCACGGGCCTGCTCGCGCCGACCCGCCGGATCGCCATCGCGCACATCGCGGCCGCCGGGGTGGTCGGCCTCTTCGGCGCGGGCGCCGCGCTGAGCGCGTCGTGGCTCACCGCCGCGGTGCTGACCGCGATCGCCGGCGCGGGCGTGATGGTCGCGGTCGCGGCCCGCCAGATTCCGGTACGCCTGTACGCCTGGCTGGTCGGCGACTGGGCCTCCGGCGCGGCCGCGCTGGCGATACCGGGTGCCGTGGTGACGGCAGTGCTGGCGACCAAGGACCCCGGTGGCGGCCCGCCGCCCACCGAGGCGGTGACCGTGCCCGCGCTGGCGCTGGGCTTCCTGGCCGTGGCGGGCACGCTCACCTACGCCGCGGTGTTCCAGGTGGCCCGCCGCGAGGTCAGCCTGCCGATGACCGCCGGCGCCGCCGGCGGCGCGGCCGCGATGGCGATCGCCGCGCTGTTCGCACCCGGCGCCACCGCACCCGACATCTGGGTCGGCGCGCTGCTGCTCGCCGCCGCGGGCCTGCTGTTCTTCGCCAAGTCGATCGACTCGGGCCGGCGCGCCGACCGGATGGTCGACGGCCCCGACATCGCCGCGGCCGCGGCCACCGTCGCCGTCTGCGGTGCGCTCGCCCGGGTCGCCGCACTGGCCTTCCCCGACTCGCCGCTCGCGGTCGCCGCGATCGTGGTGCTGATCGTGGCCTTCGGCGTCCGCGCGCTGCCCGAGGATTGGAGCCGCGGGCCGGTGCGCGGCCTGGGCGCCGCGGGCCTGATCGTCCTGGTGATCGCCGGCTGGCAGGCGATCGGCGGCGGCCTGCGCATCATCGCGGCGCCGGGCCCGATCTGGGCCTCCGACGTCACCGCGTACTCCACCACCCCGCCGGCCGGCGCCTGGCAGGCACCGGTCGCGCTGGTGATCATCGCGCTGGCGGCCGCCGTCGCGCTGCCGCGCCCGACCCGTTACGACGTCGAGGCGGTCTGCGTCGCCCTGGCCGCGATCGGGGCGCCGGCCGCGTTCGGCCTGCCCTGGTGGTCGCCGCTGCTGATCGGCGGCGCGGTCACCCTCGGATACGGGATCGCCGCGGTCGCCGCGACCGACCCGCGCGCCGCGCTCACCCGGGCCGGGGTCGCCGCCGTCGTCTCGCTGCACGCCGTCGGGGCGGGCCTGGTCCGGCCCTGGTCGACGGCGATCGCGCTCGGCCTGATCACGTTCGCCGGCGTCCTGGTGGCCTGGATGTCGCGGGCCGATCTGACGCCTGGGACGCAGAGCGAGTGGGCGGAGACCGCGAACCGGGACGAGGTGGTCAACCTCGCCCTCGACGACACCGGCATGCCCCGGCACCGGGCCCAGATCGGCGGCGCCGCGACCGCGGGCGCGCTGCTCGCGGCCCCCGGCGTGCTCGCGGCCGTCGCTGCCGACCAGGGCAACTCGGTGCAGGTGGTGCTCACCGCGGCGCTCGCCGGGTCCAGCCTCACGCTGGCCCTGCTGGCGCTGGTCGCCCGCTGGGTGCCGCAGTACCTGCCCTGGGCCACGATCGGGCTCGTCGGCGGCGCCACGATCACGGCGCTGGCCTCGGTGCCGAGCGACTACCCCACCGCCCTGTACGCGGCGACCGCGGCCCTGCTCGGCGTCCTCGCGGAGTTGCTGCGCGGCTCCATCCCGGCGCCCGGGCTCACCGTCGCGCCGAACCGCTACCGCAGCGAGAGCGGCTACGTGCGCCCACACTGGACCGAGCTGCGACCCAGCGGGCTTCGCGGCCGCTGGCTCGTCGACCCGGCGAACGGCGCGGTGCTCGTCGCCGCCCTGCCGACCGTCCTGGCGCTGCTCTCCATCGCGCCCGCGCTGCGTGCGGCCCTCTTCGACCCGCTGGCGCAGCTCGGCGCGATCTGGGAGGGGCCGGTCGCCGCGCTGGCCAACCCCGATTCCGGCAGCGTCGACGGCACCAGCGTGCTCGCCGCGGTGCTGCTGACCATCGCCGCGGCGCTCGCCGCACTCGGCTTCGGCGCCAAGCCCGCCGAGGCCGTACCGGTGATCCTGCCCGGCCTCGCGGTCACCCTGCTGATCGCGCCGATCGCCATGAACGCGCAGTGGCCGGCCTCGACATCCACGGCGCTTGTGGTCTTCACCATCTCGATGCTCGGGCTGGCGCTGACCCCACCGCCGGTCGCCACCCGGGCCACCCTGCTGCGCACGACCCGCAACATCGTCTTCGTGATCGGCCTGCTCGCGGGCGGCGCCGGGCTGGCCGGCAGCCTCGCCACCCAGCAGCTCACCCTCTTCACGCTGGGCTCGGCGGTCGGCGTCGGCCTGGTCGGCGCGCTGGTCGGCCGCAGCCAGCACGCCCGCATCCTCGGCTGGCTCTTCGCCGCGGTGATGGGCCAGTTCTTCGTGCTTACGGTCGCGCTGGTGGCCGGGCTGGCCCCGGAGTGGGCCGCGTTCGGGGTGCTGGCCGTCGGCGCGGTGCTGCTGGTGCTCGAGGCCGCCCTGCCGCGGCTCGGCCTGCCCGAGTACCGCCGCGAGGCCACCACCGTCGAATGGAGCGGCTACGCGTCGGCCCTGCTCGCCGGCGCACTTGCCTACAACTCCCCGGCTCACCTCGCGGCGCTGCTGGCCGCCTGGGGCGCGGTGCTCGGGCTGGCCGCGATCCGCCCGGGCCGCACCCCGAACCAGCGGCGCAACCTGTTCTGGCTCTCCGTCGGCTTCGAGATCATCGGCATCTGGCTGTTCATCGCGATCGCCGAGGTGGCGCTGCCGGAGGCATACACGCTGCCCTTCGCGGCCCTCGCCCTGCTCGTCGGCATCCTGGAGTCCCGCCAGCGGCCGGACCTGAGCAGCTGGGCGGCGTACGGGCCGGCCCTGCTGGCGGCGTTCGTGCCGACGATCGGAATCGTGATCGCCACAGACGCCGGCGACCTGCGCGAGCTGCTGCTGCTGCTCGGCGCGGTGGCCACCCTGATCGTGGGCTCCCGCCAGCGCCAGCAGGCACCGGTGGTGGTCGGCGCGGTGGCCACGGCGATCGCGACGATCCACTTCGCGGCGACCCTGGTCGGTCCGTGGCTGGTCCTGGTGCCGGTCGGCGTGATCCTGCTCTTCGTGGGCGCCACAAACGAAAACCGCCGCCGCACCCAGGAGCGGCTCCGCGGCGCCCTGGTCAGGATGCGCTAGTGTCCTGAGTCGTTAAATCGTTGTCAGTGGGTACGGTGGTGGGATGCCGTTGCCGACAGCAGTGCCGATCGTGCTCACTGACGACGAGCGTGAGCAGTTGCTGGCGTGGTCGCGGCGTCCGTCGAGTGCTCAGGCGATCGCGTTGCGGTCGCGGGTGGTGCTCGCCTGCGCGGATGCTGCAGGGGCGCCGAACGGGCTGATCGCCGAGGAACTGGGGATCTCGCGGAACACGGTGAAGAAGTGGCGTAACCGCTTCGCAGCCGACCGGCTCGAAGGACTGCTGGACGAGCCACGGCCCGGTCGGCCCCGCACGATCGTCGACGCCGAGGTGGAACGGGTGATCACCACGACGT
Organism: Amorphoplanes digitatis; assembly: GCF_014205335.1. Classification (NCBI taxonomy): domain Bacteria; kingdom Bacillati; phylum Actinomycetota; class Actinomycetes; order Micromonosporales; family Micromonosporaceae; genus Actinoplanes; species Actinoplanes digitatis. Next base: position 7,823,978 of record NZ_JACHNH010000001.1, read on the forward strand.
TGGAGACCACACCGAAGGACGCCACGCACTGGTCGACCCGGTCCCTGGCAGCCGAGGTCGGCCTGACCCAGAGCGCGGTCTCGCGGATCTGGCGGGCGTTCGGTTTACAACCGCACCGCCAGGACACCTGGAAACTGTCGAAGGACCCTCAGTTCATCGACAAGGTCCGCGACGTCGTCGGGCTCTACCTCGACCCGCCCGAACGCGCCGTCGTGTTGTGCGTGGACGAGAAGTCACAGATCCAGGCCCTGGACCGCACCGCCCCGGTCCTGCCGATGCTGCCCGGCACCCCGGCCCGCGCCAGCCACGACTACATGCGCGCCGGCACGTCCAGCCTCTACGCCGCGCTGAACCTGACCACCGGCAAGGTCATCGGATCTTTGCACGGCCGGCACCGGGCGATCGAGTTCAAGAAGTTCCTGCAGACTCTCGACCGCGAAGTCCCCGCCGATCTCGACGTGCATGTCGTGCTGGACAACGCCTCCACCCACAAAACCCCAGCGATCAAACGCTGGCTGGCCGCGCACCCCAGGTTCATCCTGCACTTCACCCCGACCAGCTCATCCTGGCTCAACCTCGTCGAACGCTGGTTCGGCGAACTGACCACCAAAAAGCTGCAACGCGGCACCCACCGCAGCGTCCGCGAACTCAACAAAGACATCCGCGACTGGATCGGGACCTGGAACGACGACCCGCGGCCCTACGTCTGGACCAAGACCGCCGACCAGATCCTCGAATCCATCGCCCACTACTGCACACGCATTAACGACTCACGACACTAGCGGTTCGGTGCGGCAGGATCTCGCAATGGATCCGGCCGCACCCACGAGCGGGTCTTCGGCGCCCTGGTCAGGATGCGCTAGCCGTTCGGTGCGGCAGAATCTCGCAATGGATCCGCTGAGCGTTGCCCGCGAGCTTGTCACCGACCGCTTCCCCGACGCCACCTGGGCGGTGCTCACCGGCAGCGTGATCGGTCCGCAGCGCACCGCCGGGTCCGATCTGGACATCGTGGTGCTCCACGAGGCGGGCCCGGGATACCGGGAGAGCCTGCACTTCCGCGGCTGGCCGGTGGAGCTGTTCGTGCACACCCCCGAACGGCTGGCCGCGTTCCTGGAGCGCGAGCTGGCCGCCCGCAAGCCGAGCACACACCGGATGCTGGCCCGCGGCGTGCCGCTGATCGGCGACCCGGGCGAGCTCGCGGCCCGGTGCGCCCGGGTGCTCGCCGACGGGCCGCCGCCGCTGACCACGGCCGAGCGGGACCGGCTCCGCTACGGCCTCACCGACCTGCTCGACGATCACCGGCACGCGGCCGACCCGGGCGAACGGTCGGTGATCGCCGCGACGCTCTGGTTCGAGACCGCGCGGGCCGCGCTGGCGTTCGCCGGCGGGTGGCTCAGCTCGGGCAAGTGGCTGTTGCGGGAGCTCAGGGAGCTGGACCCGGCCTTCGCGGCGCGCTGGTCGGCGGCCCGCGACGAGCCGGCGGCCCTCGCCGCGGAGGTGCTCGCCCGCGCCGGCGGACCACTGTTCGACGGCTATCGGGCATGAGCTGAAGGACGAGCCGCAACCGGCTCGTCCTTTCGGTCGATCTTACGCCCTTCGATGGGAACGTAAGCTGCGACCACTGTTTTGATCATGGGGGAACCAATATGGGTAAGTGGAAGGCCGCGCTTGCGGCCTCGATCCTTTGTGGATCGTCAATCCTCGCGCTCGGCGCGACCACCGGTGCCGCGCTTGCCGACTCGCAGGCCGAGCTCTCGATCGCCTCGTTCGGCGACATCGTCGTCGACGGCGTCCACAAGCGAGTGTTCATCAGCGACCCGGCGGGCGGAAAGATCGTCGCCACCAACTACCGCGGCGCCGTGGTCGGCGAGCTGACAGGCCTGGGGTACGTGGACGGCCTCGCCCTCTCCAGCGACTCCAGCCGGCTCTACGCCGCGCTGTCGGGCGCGCACGCGATCGCGGCCGTCGACACCGACACGGTGCGCGAGACGGCCCGCTACCCGGTGGGCGACCGGAGTCCGCACTCCGTCGCGCCGGTCGGCGACAAGCTGTGGTTCGGCTTCATGGAGGGCGACAACGGCAACTTCGGCTCGGTCGACCCGGCCGACAACACCGTGCACCTGCCCGGCAGCCTGAACGCCGAACGGCTACAGGCCGAACCGGTCGTCCGGGCCGGCGCCGCCGCGCCCGGCACGCTCGTGGTGGCCGACCGCGACTCCGCGGACTTCTGGGTGTACGACGTCTCGTCGGGCACCGAGGGCGAGCCCCGGCGGGCCGCCGGCACCGGCCCCGCCGTGAAGGAGTCGGCCTTCACCGCCGACGGCAGCCACCTGGTCCGGGCCGCCAACGGGGCCGAGTCGCAGGTCCGGCTCGGCGACCTGACGACCACCGTCACCTACCCGGCGCTGTCCCGGGCCAACGGCGTCGACGTCAACACCGACGGCCGGATCGCGATCTCGGTGGCGAATCAGGCGACCGGGGACGACGTCTACGTCTTCGAGGGCGAGCAGACCTCGGCCACCCAGACGATTCGCCTGCCCGAGGCGGGTAGCCCGCCCGACGGCTCGGGCGAGCCGCCCCGCGACGGTATCCAGGACCGGGGCATCGCCTGGGAGCCGGCCGGCCCGCGGCTGTTCGCGGTCGCCCGGTACCGCCGCGCCTTCCGGCTCTGGGTGCTCAACGACCCGGCGCCGACGCCGGCGCTCACCGTGAGCGCACCGGCCACCGCCACCCGCGCGGAGCCGCTGACTATCGCCGGCACCAGCTCGCTCCCGGCCGGTACCGAGATCGTCGTGAACCGCGCCGACCTGGAGTCCGCCAAGGCGCCGGTGTGCACCGCGGTGACCGACGCCGCCGGCGGGTTCGCCTGCACCGACACGCCGAACGCCGGTGGCGAGGTCGTCTACACGGCCGCCTTCGCCGGTGACGAGCAGTACGGCGCGGCCTCGGCCAGGACCACCGTCACGGTCTCCCGGGAGGCGCCCGCGCTGACCCTGAACCGGAACGGCGCGGTCTTCGCCTACGGCACCCAGGTGGCCTTCACCGCGCGGCTGGGCGCCACCCACACCAACCGGACCGTGGAGATCTGGGCCGACCCGTACGGCGACAAGCCGAACCGGCTGATCAAGTCGGCGACCGTGAACGACGCGGGCAAGGTCACCGCCCGCATCACGCTGACCCGCAACACCACGGTGACCGCCAGGTTCGCCGGCGACGCGCGCTACGCACCCGCGGTGGCGACCTCCGACGTCCGCACCCGGGTCGCGATCAGCACGGCCGTCTCGGAGCACTACCAGACCGGCCTGATCGACTCGACGGAGTACCACTACTTCCACCGGAACACGACGCCGCAGTTCACCACCGCGATGACCGCATACCCCGGTCGCAAGCAGAAGCTCGTCGTCCAGTTCTACGCCGACGGCGAGTGGCGCGCCTGGAGCTCGCGGTTCGTCGCGATCGACGCCGACGGCACGTCGGTCGCCAAGCTGACCGGCGCACACCCGCGCGACGTCCTCTTCCGGGTTCGCTCCGTCTACGTGACGGGCGACTCCGGTGACAGCGCCAACCAGACAACCTACGGCGCCTGGCAGCACTTCACCTTCCAAGAGATGAGCGCCTAGCCACGCGGAAGGGCCCGCTCGCCGGTTCCTCGGTGAGCGGGCCTTTTGCTTGCGGTTGGGGCTTTAGCCGGCGTCTGGGAGCAGGCGGGCCCGCAGCGCGGCGTCCTTGTCCGCGACGACCTGCTCGAGGCCGGCCTGGAAGGCCTGCATCCGCTTGAGCAGGACCGGGTCCGAGGCGGCCAGGATGCGGACCGCCAGCAGGCCCGCGTTGCGCGCGCCGCCGATCGAGACCGTCGCCACCGGCACCCCGGCGGGCATCTGCACGATCGACAGCAGCGAGTCCATGCCGTCCAGGTACTTCAGCGGCACCGGCACGCCGATGACCGGCAGCGGCGTCATCGAGGCGACCATGCCCGGCAGGTGGGCCGCGCCGCCCGCGCCGGTGATGATGACCCTGAGGCCGCGGTCGGCCGCGGACGTCGCGTAGTCGACCATCTTGCGGACCGTGCGATGTGCCGAGACGACGCCGACCTCGAACGGCACGTCGAACTCGGCCAGGGCCTCGGCCGCCGCCTCCATCGTCGGCCAGTCCGAGTCGCTGCCCATGATCACGCCGACTACCGGTGTCATTGCCTGCCTTCCTGCAACCAGCGGGCGGCGCGCACGGCCCGCACGCGCACCTGCGCCATGTCGTCACCGAGCACGGTGACGTGCCCGATCTTGCGGCCGGGCCGCACCTGCTTGCCGTAGAGGTGCACGCGGGCGCCCGGATCGGCGGCGAAGAGGTGATGCAGCCGCTCGTCGATGGACATGCCGCCGGGCTCGCCGCCGAGCACGTTGGCCATCACCACGGCGGGCGCGGCCAGCGACGTCTCGCCCATCGGATAGTCGAGGACGGCGCGCAGATGCTGCTCGAACTGCGACGTGCGGGCGCCCTCGATCGTCCAGTGCCCGGAGTTGTGCGGACGCATGGCCAGCTCGTTGACCAGGACGCCGGTGCCGGTGTCGAAGAGCTCGACGGCCAGCAGCCCGACGACGCCGAGCGCGTTGGCCAGGTCGATGGCGAGCTGCTGCGCGCCGACGGCGAGGGCCTCGGGCAGGTCCGGCGCCGGCGCGAGCACCTCGACGCAGATGCCGTCGCGCTGCACGGTCTCGACGACGGGGTAGGCGGCGACCTGCCCGAACGGCGACCGGGCGACCAGCACGGCCAGCTCCCGCCGCAGCGGCACCCGCTCCTCGACGATCAGCTCGGTGCCGGTGGCGACGAGCGCCTCCGCGGCGGCGAGATCATCGAGCATCCACACGCCGCGGCCGTCGTAGCCGCCCCGGACCGCCTTGGCCACGACCGGCCAGCCGGCCGGGGAGTCGGCGCCGGCGAGGCCGGCGGCGAAGTCGGCGATCTCCGCTGCCGTGGTCACCGGCCGCCAGCGGGGCACCGGGGCGCCGAGCGCGCTCAGGCGTTCGCGCATCTGGCGCTTGTCCTGTGCGTACAGGATCGCGTTCGCGCCGGGGTAGATCTTGACGCCCTCGGCGGCGAGCGCGGCGATGTGCGCGGTCGGCACGTGCTCGTGGTCGAAGGTGACGGCGTCGCACCCCTTGGCGAACTCGCGCAGCGCGGCCAGGTCGGTGTGCGTGCCGATGTGCACATCGGCGGCGACGAGCGAGGCGCTGTCGTCGGGCGACTCGGCGAGCACGCGCAGCGACTGGCCGAGGGCGATCGCGGCCTGGTGGGTCATCCGGGCCAGCTGGCCTCCGCCCACCATGCCGACTACGGGCAGACCGGTTCGGGTATCCATCTCGCCGCCAGCCTAACGAGCCGCCGGACCGCCGGATGAGGCGGCCTGAGCCCGCCGGCGATCAGGCGGACAGGCGGGTCACCAGGTCCGCCACCGAGGTCACCGGGCGGTCGCACACGAAACCCCGGCAGACGTAGGCCGCCGCGGCGCCGTCGATCAGGGGCCGGTCCGCCAGCAGCGGCACGCCCGGGCGGCCGGGCTCGCCGGCCACCACGACCGTCCCCGGCGGCGCGTGCCGGTGCGCGGCCGCGACCAGCGGGTCGCCCGCCGGGTCCGGCGTGACGACGGCGATCTCGTACGGGCCCGCGAGCATCGCCTCCGCCACCGTCGCCGAGTAGCCGGCGAACCGCGGATGGCGCTCGATCAGCGGCCCGGCGGTCTCGAGCGCCGCGTCCGCGGCCTCCCGGTACCGGGTCTCGCCGCTGAGCGCCGCGTAGCCGACCAGCCCGGCGCAGAGCGCCGCCAGCCCGGACGGGGTCGCGTTGTCGGTCGGGTCGGCGGGCCGGGTCACGAGCCGTTCCGCGTCGTCGGCCGTGTCGTAGAAGCCGCCGGACCCGGTCGCGAAGTGCGCGAGCGCCACGTCGAGCACCTCGCCCGCCCGGGTCAGCCACCGCCCGTCGCCGGTCAGCTGGTGCACCGCGCAGAACGCCTCGGCCACGCAGCCGTAGTCCTCCAGCACGCCCACCGGCGCGCCGACCACGCCGTCGCGGGAGACGCGGCGCAGCCGGCCGCCCACGATGTGCCGCTCCGCCAGCACCGTGGCCAGCTCGACGGCCTCGGCGCCCGAACCGCCGGTGAGCTGTGCGTACTCCGCCAGCGCGGTGACCGCGAGGCCGTTCCAGGAGGCCACGACCTTGTCGTCGCGGGCCGGCTGCGGGCGTTCGCCGCGCGCCGCCAGCAGGCGGTCCCGGACGTCGCGCCAGCGGGCGACCAGCTCCGGATCGGCGGCGTCGATGTCGCGGGCCAGCACCAGGACGCTGCTGCCGTGCTCGAACGTGCCCTTGGTGGTCACCCGGAACAGGTCGGCCGCCCAGGTGCCGTCCGGTTCGCCCAGCGCCTCGTTGAGCTGGGCCGGGGTCCACGCGTAGGTCAGCCCCTCGGTGCCGTCGGTGTCGGCGTCCAGGGCCGACGCCAGCCCGCCCGCGGGGGTGGCCAGGTCGCGGAGCAGGAACGCCGCGGTCTCGTCCGCGATGCGGCGGGCGAACGCGTCGCCGGTGAGCCGCCACAGCTGGGTGTACACGCGCAGCAGCAGGGCGTTGTCGTAGAGCATCTTCTCGAAGTGCGGCACGGTCCACGTGTTGTCGACCGCGTACCGCGCGAAGCCGCCCGCCAGCTGGTCGTAAAGGCCGCCGCGGGCCATCTGCTCCGCCGTGTGCCGGACGATCTCCAGGTCGTTCTCCGCGCCGGTGCGCTGGTGGTGGCGCAGCAGGAACAGCAGGTCCATGTGCGGCGGGAACTTCGGGGCGCCGCCGAAGCCGCCGTACGCCGGGTCGTGCTCCGCGGCGAGCCGGGCCGCCGCGGCGTCGAGCAGCCCCGCGGAGATCGGGGCGGTCGCCGCGCCGACGAGCTGCGCGCCGCCGATCGTCTGCACCACCGCCGCGCCCTGCGTGATCACCGCCTCGCGCTGGTCACGCCAGGCCGTGGCCACAGACGTCAGGAGGTTCGTGAAGCCGGCCTTCGGGAAGTAGGTGCCGCAGAAGAACGGTTCGCCGCCCGGGGTCGCGAAGACGGTCATCGGCCAGCCGCCCTGGCCGGTCATCGCCTGGGTGGCGGTCATGTAGACGGCGTCGACGTCGGGCCGCTCCTCGCGGTCGACCTTGATGGCGACGAAGCCGTCGTTGACCAGCCGGGCGACCGCCTCGTCCTCGAACGACTCGTGCGCCATCACGTGGCACCAGTGGCAGGCGGCGTAGCCGACCGAGATCAGCACGGGCACGTCGCGCTTGCGCGCCTCGGCGAACGCCTCGTCGGACCAGGGCCACCAGTCGACGGGGTTGTCCTTGTGCTGGAGCAGATAGGGCGAGGTCGCGCCGGCGAGACGGTTGGCCATGACCCAACCTAACCCCCGGGCAGCTCAGGACGCGGAACGCCGGCGCGGCCGGCCCGCCGCGGCTCGCAACGCGAACCCGGCGGTGAGCAGCCCGACGGCCAGCCAGCCGAGCCCGGTGACCGCGACGCCGGTAAGTGGCAGCGCGGTGGCTCCCCCGCCCCCGGTGATCGGCGCGGCGGCAACGGTCACGAGTTCCCTGTCGCGGTTGTCGGCCGGGCGGGTGTCAAGGGTGTTCGACCGTGCGGTGGCGGTCACGGCGTGCACGCCCGCGCTGCCGGCCTGCACGGCGATGCCGACCGTTGCCGCCGAGCCGGCCGTCATCCGGCTGGACCGGATGGTGATCCGCCGGCCGTTGTCCGTGATGGTCCAGCCGGGCGGAGGCGTGACCGGACCGCTTCGGAGCAGGCCGGCGGGCAGGGTGACGGTGAACACCGGGGCCTCCGCGTCGTCCGGCCCGGCGTCGGCGACGGTGACCGCCACCGAGCCGGCCGAACCGGGCACGTGCGGGGCGGAGTGCGCGTCTACGAGCACGGAGACCTCGGCGATCGGGCCGACCGACAACGACGCACGGGCCGCGTTGTTGGCCGCCTCCGGGTCGTCCGTCGCGGATTCGACGGTGGCGGTGATGGCGTAGGCGCCGGCCGGGGCCGTGTCGAAGGGGATGGCGAACGAGACGGTACGACCGACCACCATGGGCGAGGCCGCCGTGAAGGTCACCGTCCGGCCGGCGAACGTGACGGTCCAGCCGGCCGGCGCCACCCGGGGTGCACTCCAGTGGATCTCCGCGGGAAGTACGGCCGTGGCCCGTGGCGTGCCGGCGTCGTTCGGCCCGTTGTTGGCCACCGCGACGGTGAGCACGCCCGAACCGCCGCTGCGCACTGGCCTCGGCTTGGTGACCGTGACCGCCATGTCGGCCGTCGGCAGGATCATCGTGGGATCGGGTACCCCGATGTCGGGTCCCGGTCCGGGCTGGCCTGAATCAGATACCGGCCGGACGGTCACCGGGCCGGTGGCGGTGTTGTTGGCGTTCACCGGGTCTGCCGTCGCGGCGGTGACGCCGGCGCTCACGACCGCCTGCGGCGCGGTCGGTGCGACGCCGCGTACGGCGAGCGCGAAGACCGTGGCCGGCCCCGGCCTCACCTCCCCGGTGCTGGTCAGGATGACGGTCTGGGCGGCGACCGCGACGACCCAGCCCGTCGGCGGCTGCGGCGGTGCGGCGAGTGCGACTCCGGCCGGCAGGCCGATTGTCACGACCGTGCCGTCGGCCGGATCGACGCCGAGGTTGGTGAGCGCGACCGACAGCGACCCGGATGCCCCCTGCGACCGCGGGGCGTTCGTGGTGTCAACCGAGAGTGCGAGGTCGGCCCGGGCCGCGACCGGCAGTCGCAACTGGTACTCGTTGTTGGCCGGTATCCGGTCGTAGGTCGTGGATTCCACGATGGCTCGCACGTACCACGGTCCGGTGGCCATCGCCTTGGCCGGGATGTCGATGGACTCGGACGCCGTGCTCCGCAGGACGTGGTCGGAGGTGAGCGTCACGGTCTGGACGCTGCCGTCCGCGGGACCGACGGTGACGGTCCACCCGGGCGGTGCCGAGATGACCGCGCCCGGCGGGACCCGCAGGCCGGCGGGCAGGGTGACGGTCATGGTCGGGTCGGCCGCGGTGGACGGACCGTTGTTGGTGACGGTCGCCGTGACCGTGCCGACGTCCCCGGTGACCGCGATGACGTCGTCGGTAGTGAGCGTGATCTGTATGTCGGCGGCCGGCGTGACGGTCGCGGTCACCGATGCCCTGTTGTCGGCGGTGTCGACCTCGTAGGTGTCGGTCCTGGCCTCGGCCGAGAACGTGTGGTGCCCGTCAACGGTGGCGACGCCGACCGCGGTGAACGTGACGGTCGCGCCCTGGTCGAGGGCGTTGGCGGCCGTCGCGGTGAAGGTGGCCCCCGGCCCCACGCACGATGGTCCAGCCGACCACGGGAAAGACGTTCGCCGGCGAGACGCTCGCCGGCAGGGTGAACTCCACCACGACGTTGGTCGCCGGGGTGACGGCGGTGTTGGTGACGGTGAAGAGGCCGGACACCGGATCGCCGACGCCTCCGGCGGAGCCGGACGCCGTGACTTTCAGGTCCGTCGGTGGGGCGAGTCCGAAGTCCTGGACCTTCTTGCCGCCCATGATCAGCGTGAATGCCGGCGGTTGGGCACCTCCGGGTGTGCTGATCGCGGGGCCGGGACCCGGCAGACGCAGGGAGTAGGTGCCGGCGCCGACAGCGAACCCGTAGTAGCCGGCCGGGTCGGTGCTGGCGCTCTCCAGCACCGTACCCGCGCCGCTGAGCAGTTCGACGGTGACTCCGCCCGCGAGGCTCTCACCCGCGTCATGGACGCCGTCGTTGTCGTCGTCGTGGAACACGTGCCCACTGATCCGGACGTTCTGGATGACGGTCACCGTCGTGCTGGAGCTGTTGTCGGTCGGATCGGGGTCGTACCCGGCCTGCGTGAGCACCGCCTCGATGGTGAGGGTGGCCGCCTTGCTGGGCACGCCGGTCAGGTTGATCGTGGTGTCCCCGACCGGGTGGTCGCCGGAGTAGACGCAGACGATCTCGCCACCCGCCGGCGGTTGGCAGGTCCACCCCGCGCCGGACGCGACAGGGTCGGTCAGTTCCGGCGGCACCGTGAGGGTCACGGTGGCGCCGGGTGACGTCGTCGGCCCGCCGTTCGTCACGATGACCGGCACGGTGAGCAGTTCGCCCGGATGGTGCGCTCCACCCACCGCCGGGACGCTCACCGACAGCCTGGACTCCACGACGACCGTGCCCACCTTCACCGGGCTCACCGTGAACGGCCCGCCGATGCCGTCGGCGCGGCTGATCGACGCGCTCACGGAGTTGTACGCGGTGTCCGTGGCGGACAGGCCCGACGGGACGTGCATCGGCCAGGTCGCGCTGAGCCTCCCGCTGGGCTCGATCTTGACACCGGGGTTGGTGGTGAACCGCAGCGCGGTGACCGCGGCGAGGTCGGCAGCGGTCGCGGACCAGTCGTCGTCGCAGCCGGAGCCGGCGCTGATGCCCAGCTCCGGCCGGCACGGGTTGGCCGCGGTCGAGTAGGCCACGGTCATGCCGGCCTGGACGGTGGGCGGCGCGGTCAGGTCGAGCCGGAACGTGCTGCCCCGCCCGTCGTCCGGACGCGGCAGCACGTCGTAGGCCACCCCGTCGGTGAGCGCGACCGTGCCGGTGTTGACCAGGTCCAGGGAGTACGACGTGGCCTGGTCCGGGCGCGAGTGGCCGACCTGCGGGTACTTCATGTAGGTGGTGTCCTGCGATCCCCGCACGCCCTTGACCGCGGCGACCGCGCCGAGCGAGGCGATGGTGACGGGCGTGCTCACCTTCATCACGTTCTCGCCGGTGTTCTTGTTGTCGTTGATGTCGTCGGTGTCCTGAGCATTGAACTCGGCGCCCCACGGCCGGTTCTGGTCCCAGAGGTAGGTGTCGATCGACTTCGGTCCGAACGCGGTGCCGGGCTGCACCGCGACGGTCAGCCGCTTGCATTCACTGACGCCGATTCCCAGCGTCTCGCCCTGCTGGTAGGTGATGGTCACCCGCTGTCGGCCGGTGCCGTTCCAGTTCTCGGTGACCGTGACCGCCGGCACGGACAGGGTCCGGAGCTTGCTGCACGCGTCCCGCAGCGAACCGTCCACGTAGGTGACGCCGGGCGGCAGCACGATCGCGTTGGCCGGCAGGACCGCCATGGTCGAGTCCGGCGAGGCCCGGTTGGTGTTTGTCAGATCCAGGTCGACCCGGTCGCCCGGCTGCAGCGGCGGCGGCGACCCGACGACCTTGAGGCCGAGGACGAGGTTCGGGGCCGCGGACAGGATGCCCTCGGTGAAGCAGGGCCTGCCCACGATGGTCACCCCGGACAGCACCATGCTGCCGTCGGTGCAGTCGGTGATCTTTCCACCGACCGGCAGCCCGGTCGTGGTGCCGTAGGCCGTCATGGAGACCGACGTGCCCCCGGCGACGCTCGCCCAGGTGAAACGGACCCGGGTGACCTTGTCACCGGCGGCCAGGTTCAGGCTGGTGGCCGGGAACGGGGGCAGCGGCGCGACATGCCAGGACGGGTCGGTTCTGGTCTGGTACTCGACCCTGGTGGGCGTCGGCCCGCCGGTGACCCGGGTGAGGTCGAAGGTGTCCGGCATGGTGTCGTCGAGCACGACGTCGGTCGCCGTCCCGGTGGACTTGTTCTGCGCGCTGGTCTGGAAGCCGTACTCCGACGTGGTGGTGCCGCTGGTCGCGTCGAGTCTCGCCCGGCCGCTGTGTGTCTTGCTGAACGTGCCGAGCAGCGACGCGCTCAGCTTGCCGGCCGCGGTCGCGGTGAGCACGGTCGCGGCCGTGCCGCCGAAGGCGACGGCCTCGAACCGCGCCGCGGCGGACCAGGTCTGCCCGACGGCGAAGGCCCCGGTCGGGAACGCGATCTGCGGCGTCTTCTTGAACGCGGAGGTGCGGCAGGTGGTGGCGCTCTCCACCCCGGCCCAGGTGAGGGTGAACCCGCCGGCGGCGTCACCGCCGATGGTCGCGCCGTCCGCGTTCCACACGGTGGCACCCTTCGGCAGGCTGAGGGTCAGCGTGCCCGGCTGCAGCGCCACCGTGCCGCTGAGGATCGGGTCGGTGTCGATGCAGGGGCTCAGGGTGATAGGCGTGGCGGCGTCGAGATAGGTGACGGCGCTGGACACGCTCGGAGTCACGCTGAGGATCGTCTTGATCGCGGCGATGGCGGTGATCGGATCGGTGTCCGTGACCGTCGCCGCGTTGTCCGCCGACAACGTCGCGGTGGCGTGATCACCTCGTCCGCGCCGGTGATCAGGTTGGGGATCTGCGCGTTGAACTGCACCTCACCCGACGCGCCGGCGGTGATCGGCCCGGTGAAGGCCCAGGTGATGGTGCGGGTGGCGGCGCTGTACCCGCCGGTGCCGACGAACGCGCCCGCGCTGATCGCGCTCGGGGCGTTCAGCGTCGGCGGGATCGCCACCGTCAGCGCGGGGCCGGCGCAGTCGACGGTCGCCGACGAGCAGGAGTAGCGGACGATGTAGGTCGTGGTCGTGCCGGCGGGCACGCTCGCCGCGCCCTGGTGCAGCAGGTCCACCGCGAGCGTCGCTCCGGCTCGGCCGAGTCCCGGCCTCGCGGCGTGTGCCGGGCCGGCCGGGACGCACACGCCGAGCGCCGCCACGGCGGCCACCGCGACCGCCGGAACGAGGCATCTGCGGACGCCGCCCGCGAAAATGGCACGAATCACACCTGGTTACGTTAGCCACGACATAGGTCTGAAATGCGCGAATAGCTAACCTTCGGGCGCACCCGGGCCCGATACTCCTAAACCCGCCCCGGGCAGGTCAGGAAGCACCGTCGGCGCGAAGCGGGACGATGTTCGACGGGGCGGCCTGCGCCAGCTGGTGCAGCATGGCGACGATCTTGTCCGCCGGTAGCGGCCGGCTGAAGTGGTAGCCCTGCGCCGAGATGCAGCCAAGCGCCAGCAGGGCCGCACGCTGGTCGCTCGTCTCCACGCCCTCGGCAACGACCCGGGCGCCCAGCCGGGCGCCCAGCTCGACGGCGCCGCGGACCACGGCGGCGGACGCCGGCGAGTCGATCATGCCGGTCACGAAGGAGCGGTCCACCTTCAGCTCGTCGACGGTCACCCGGGTGACGAAGGAGAGCGAGGAGAAGCCGGTGCCGAAGTCGTCGACCGAGATCTGTACGCCCAGGTTGCGCAGCGCCGCGATCACCTCGTCCACGACCTCGTGTTCGCTGACCGCCACCGACTCGGTGATCTCGAGAACCAGCTGGCCGGCGCCCATGCCGCGGCGCCGCAGCGCGTCCGCGACCTGGGCCGGGAAGCTCGCGTCGAGCAGGCTGCGCGCCGAGATGTTGACCGAGACCGGGATGTCCAGGCCCTGGCCGGTCCACTCCGCGGCCGCGGCCAGCGCGCGGTCCAGCACGTAGCGGGTGAACGGGCCGAGCAGCTCGCCGTGCTCGGCCGTGTCGATGAAGTCGTTGGGGCTCAGCGTCCCTCGGCGCGGATGTCGCCAGCGGATCAGCGCCTCGACGCCGGTCGGCGCGCCCGTCGCCAGGTCGACCTCGGGTTGCAGCACGACAACGAGCTGGTCGTCCGCGGTCAGGGCGTCGTGCAGCTCGGCGGTCAGCGCCAGGTGGTCGGTGCTGCTGGCGTCGCGGGTGCTGTCGTAGGTGGCGACGCCGACCTTCAGCTCCTTGGCCTGGTCGAGGGCGATGCCGGCGCGCCGGATCAGCTCGGCCAGGTCCGTGCAGCCCGCCTGGGACACGGCCACGCCGACCGCGACCTCGGTGACCAGCCGGACGCCGCCGACCTCCATCGGCTGGCCGAGCAGGTCGACCACCTCGCTCGCCCGGCGCACGGCCTGCGGCATCGGGTTGGGCATCTCGTGCAGCGGCGTCGCCGAGTCGGCGAGCACTGCGACGGTGGGCAGCAGGATCGCGAACTCGTCGTCGCCGAGGCGCGCCACCAGCTCGCCCTCGCGGGCCAGGTCGGTGAGACGCTCGGCGACCGTGCACAGCATTGCGTCGCCGGCCTGGTGCCCGAGGGTGCCGTTGACCTCACGGAACTCGTTGAGGTCGAGCAGCAGCAGCGCCACCTGCCGGTCGCGGTGGAACGACTGGAGCATCGCGTCGCCGTTGGCGATCAGCGCGGACCTGTTCGCGACGCCGGTCAGCAGGTCGTGCACGCCGTCGTGTGCCACCTTGGCCTCCAGCCGGGCCAGCCGCTCGTGCGCGGCGGCGTCGTGCAGCGCGCCGGCGAGCGCGTCACCGTACGCGGAGACGGCGAGCTCGTCGCGCGACACCGGCAGGGTCGGCTCGGTGAGCCACACGGTCAGCTCGCCGACCGGGGTCCCGCCGACGGTCATCGCCTGGGTGATCACGGGCCCCGGCAGCGCGCCCGGCGTCTGTTCCTGCGGCGCCCCGTCGGCCGCGTACCGCCGGGGGCTGGCGCCGCGCGGCTGGAGCACCTCGATCTCCACCCGGCGGGCGCCGAAGACGTCAAGGGCGCCCCGCAGGCCCGCCGCGGCGACGGCGCGCTCGGACGGGCCGCCGAGCGTCCGGGTGGCGCGGGCGAACGCCTCCCAGATCCGGCGCTCCTCCTCGGCGCGCAGGTGGTAGCGGTAGGTGCGCTGGAGCAGCCACAGCGCGGGCAGCAGGGCGAGCAGCCAGAGCGGCTCGTTGACCAGGGCGAAGAGCGTCAGCAGACCGACGAGCACGTTGCCGACGAACATGGGCAGCTTGGCGTGCAGGGCACGGACGGCGATCTGCGGCGGTGCGGCGTCGCGGTGCAGCGAGAGGCTCAGCACGGCGAGGCCGAGGGTGATCACGAGGTAGACGACCGAGCCGGCGATGAGCGCGACCTGCGTCCGGGTGCCCTCGATCGGCGCGGAGGGCCCGGCGATCGCGTAGGTGACCGCGGTTCCGCCGGCGGCGCCGAGGCTCACCGACGCCGCGATGTGCGCGAGATCGGCCAAGATCCGCTGGTCGTTGAGCCAGGTGATGAGCAGCCAGGCACCGGCCGCACCGAGCAGGGTCGCGACGGGCAGCCAGCCGGGCGGCGCGAGGGCGAAGCCGAGGATGAACGCGGTCTCGCCCCAGGTGATGTTGACGGTGCCCCGCCCGATCCGGACGCGGAGCCGCGCGAGCTGAGCGGCGGCGACCAGCAGGACGGCGACGCCCACCCCGCCGGCGGGCGACAGCGACACGATTGTGGGCCGCGGCAGGGGGATCATCATGCCGAGCACCGAGGCGACGAGGGCCGCCGCGACGATGATCCGGGTAAGGACCCGACCGGCCTTGGGCCGAGACACCGGGCCGGCCTTGCCGGGGGGTCGCTCGCGCCGCTGTTCGGCTCCGGGACCGGGCTGGGATGTCATGCCAGCCCCCCGCTGACCAGCGGCACTGGCGGATGCACGTGCATCTGCAGTGGAGGAAGTGGGGGGCGGAGGATGGTCACCGTCAGCCCCCTTTCCGCGCAGGGTTGAGGGACATCAAAGCCCCCCGGCGGAAGGCTAAGCCAATCCGGCAGAACGCAACAGGGCTTGACGGAAGGGCGCTGTCGATGCTCCATCCGGGACGGCCCGGTGGCCGCGGCCAGACTTCGGTCTTGACAAAGTGGAATTCGGCGCGCTGTGACTAAGCGTGCTCACCCGGGGCGCCGCTCGCGCGCGTCGAATCGCCCGATTCAGCGGCCCTGACCTCGGCTTCCTCCGGCACATTCTCCACATCAGAGGCAGCCGCGTCCGGGCCGGCGTCGCGCGGGGCGGCGTCGGGGGCTTCAAGATCGGCGTCGAGCCGCGCGATCTCGGCCGCACGCCGAGCGGCGTTCGGATCCGGAAAACTGTCGGGAAGCCGACGCAGACGCTTGTTCATGTTGCGGATCAACAGCACCGTGCCGATGGCCATCAGCACGATGATGAACAGGCCCATCGGCCCGGCCAGGCCGCCTGATCGGGTATCACCGAAGTTGTTGACCGCCACCACGAAGTTCACAGCACTCACGTTACGCCCTATCGCGTTTCGGCCGGCTCCCGGATGCCCGCGAACAGGTCGGACTCCGGGACCGCTCCGTCGACGAGCGAGCGGGCCAGCTCGAAGTCCTCCGTCGGCCACACCTTCTGCTGAAGGTCCATCGGCACGTGGAACCAGAAGCCGTCGGGGTCGACCTGGGTGGCATGTGCGCGCAGCGCGTCGTCGCGCACCTCGAAGTAGTCGCCGCACTCGACCCGGGTGGTGATCTTGTCACCGCGGTCCTGGCGGTCCTCCCACTTGTCCAGCCACTCCGCGTAGGGCGACTCGAGGCCGGCCCCGAGCATGGCCTCGTGCAGCGCCATCATCCGCGCCCGGCTCCAGCCCGCGTTGTAGTAGAGCTTCAGCGGCTGCCACGGCTCGCCCAGCTCGGGGTGCCGCTCGGGGTCGCCGGCCGCGTCGAAGGCCACCACGGAGATGTTGTGGCACATGATGTGGTCGGGGTGCGGGTAGCCGCCGTTCTCGTCGTAGGTCGTCATGACGTGCGGCTTGAACTCGCGGATGAGCTTGATCAGCGGGATCGCGCCCTCGGCCGGGTCGACCAGGCCGAAGCAGCCCTCGGGCAGCGGCGGCAACGGGTCGCCCTCGGGCAGGCCCGAGTCGACGAAGCCCAGCCAGGCCTGCTCGACCCCCAGAATCTCGCGCGCCCGGTCCATCTCGGCGCGGCGGATGTTGGTGATGTCGGCGAGCACCTCGGGCCGGTCCATCTTCGGGTTGAGCACGCTGCCGCGTTCCCCACCCGTACACGTTACGACCAGCACCTCGACGCCCTCGGCGATGTAGCGGGCCATGGCGGCCGCGCCCTTGCTGGACTCGTCATCGGGGTGCGCGTGCACCGCCATGAGACGCAACTGCTCAGCCACTGCTGTCTCCCTCGACCGGGCCTCGTAGAGGACCCCCGGTGCCGGCTGCGAAGATGGACCTGGCCATTCTGGCCGATCGCACCGACAACTTTCGCAGGAGAGGGCCCTCTGGTGAGCGAGACGCGCGCCACAACCCCGGTATTCCCGCCGGGCCGCTACGGGCGGCGCCGCGACGGGCGCCGCCGGTTGTTCGCGCCCATCGCCCTCGCCCTGGTCGCCGCGATCACCGTCGGATTCCTCGCCGTCCGCCTCTACGGGCGGTTCGGCGACCCGGACTACGACGCCCAGATCGTCGGCTGGTCCGACGTGACCGACTCCCGGATCACCGTCAAGTTCACCGTCCGGGTACCGGCCGGCGGCTCGGCGACGTGCGGCCTGCGGGCGCGCAGCTACGACGGCGCCGAGGTGGGCCGCGCCACGGTGACGGTCGGCGCCGAGGGTTCGGCACGGGTCATCGAGGTGGCCGAGGTCGTGCCGACGACCGCCCGGGCCGCCGTCGGCGAGGTTCTGCGCTGCGCCGCCCCGCGCTGAGCGACCCCGCTCGGCCGAACATGGGCGGGATTCGCCTCTCAGACCACCATGCGCACCGCTGGTAAGCTAAGTGATTCGCTCCGTACGCCTGTTCGTCCCAAGGAGAAGAGTCTGTGAGCAGTTCAGAGGCGTCGAAGACCTGGCTCTCCCAGGACGCTTACGACCGGCTGCAGGCCGAGCTCGACGAGTTGATCGCAGCCCGGCCGGCCGTTGCCGCCGAGATCAACGCCCGCCGTGAGGAGGGTGATCTCCGCGAGAACGGCGGATACCACGCCGCCCGCGAGGAGCAGGGCAAGCAGGAGGGCCGGATCCTCTACCTGAAGGAGTTCCTGCGCAAGGCCGAGGTCGGCGACGCGCCCAGCGCCGACGCCGTCGCGCCCGGGACCGTCGTCACGATCTACTTCGACGACGACAAGACCGACACCGAGACGTTCCTGCTCGGCTCCCGCGAGATCGCCGCCACCACCGACTACACGGTTTACAGCCCGGAGTCGGCCCTCGGCAAGGCGATCCTCGGCGCCGGGCCCGGCCAGACCGTCACCTACACCGCGCCCAGCGGTGCGGACATCAAGGTCACGGTGGTCGAATTCGCCCCGTTCGGGGCCTGATCGGCGCAAACCACTGTCCCCCGGGCCGCGCGGCGGCCCGGGGGATCATTGTGTGGACTCAGGGCGTGCCGGACAGCAGCGTGACGGTGTAACCCGAGCTGCGCAGGGCGCCGATCAGCGCCGCCGAGTGGTCCGGGCCGCGGGTCTCCACCGACAGCTGCACCTCGACCTCGCCGAAGCTGAGCCGGGGGTTCTGCCGCGAGTGCGCGACGTCGACGATGTTGGCCCGCTGCTCCGCGATCTCCGCGAGCAGCCGGGCCAGCTCGCCGGGCTGGTCGCCGGTGCGCACCGAGAGCCGCAGGAAGCGGCCGGCCGACACCAGGCCGTGCTCGATCACCCGGAGCAGCAGCATCGGGTCGATGTTGCCGCCGGAGAGGATCGCCACGATCGGCGGCTTCAGGTCGACCTTGCCGGTGAGCAGGGCGGCGACCGCCGCGCCGCCGGCCGGCTCGACCACCATCTTGTGCCGCTCCAGCAGCACCAGCAGGGCGGCCGACAGGTCCTCGTCGGTGACCGTGACCACGTCGTCGACGAGCTTGCTGACGTGTGCGAAGTTCAGCACGCCCGGGCGCATGACCGCGATGCCGTCGGCGATCGTGGAGTAGCGCTCGAGCGTCTGCGGCTCCCCCGCGGCCAGCGAGGGCGGATAGGCGGCGGCGCCGGCGGACTGCACGCCGATGATCCGGATGTCCGGACGCAGCGCCCGGGCCGCGACCGCGACCCCGGAGATCAGCCCGCCGCCGCCGACGGCGGTCACGATCGTGCCCACGTCGGGGCACTGCTCGATGATCTCCAGCCCGACGGTGCCCTGCCCGGCGATGACGTCCGGGTGGTCGAACGGGTGGATCAGGATCGCACCGGTCGCCGCGGCGAACTCCCGCGCCGCGGTGAGCGCGTCGTCGACGGTGGTGCCGGCGTACTCGATCGAGGCGCCGTAGCCCTTGGTGGCCGAGACCTTCGGCAGCGGCGCGCCCTCGGGCATGAAGACCGTCGACTTCGCGCCCAGGATGCCCGCCGCGAGGGCCACGCCCTGCGCGTGGTTGCCCGCGCTCGCGGCGACCACGCCACGGGCGCGCTCGGCGTCGGTGAGCCGGGCGATCCGCGTATAGGCGCCGCGGACCTTGTAGGAGCCCGCACGCTGCTGGTTCTCGCACTTGAGCCAGATCGGCGCGCCAAGGGTGCGGGTCAGCGGCATGGAGTACTCGAGCGGGGTCGTCTTCACGATCCCGGCGAGCAGGTCACGGGCGGCCTCGATGTCGGCCAGCTCCAACAGCTCGTTCACGCCTGTCCACCCCGGTAGCTCATGCCTCTGATCGTGCCACTACCGTCAGACGAAGGCGTGGCGAGGCCAGGGGTTCGCCACCTCGAACTGTCCGGCGATCGCGAGCAGCAGCAGCTCCGAGTCCGGCGGGCCAACCAGCTGCACGCCGACCGGCAGCCCGTCCGGGCGCAGGCCGACCGGGACCACGATCGCGGGCAGGCCGGCGATGTTCCAGGGCGCGGCGTACGGCGCGTACCGCATGTTGACCCGCATGTTGCGCTGCCAGCTCCCGGTGGAGTGTCCGTCCGCGGGCGGCGGCGTTGCCGCCAGCGCGGGGGTGAGCAGCACGTCGACGTTGTGGTCGGCGAAGAACCGGATGCTCTGCTCGCGCCAGGCGTCGCGCGGCGCCTGCCGCGCCCAGTCCCGCTTCCACATCAGGCCGCCCAGCCGGATGTGCCGCCGGGTGCGCGGTTGCAGCGTCCGCAGGTCGAGCCCCGCGGCCTGCGCCTCGCGGTACGCGCAGGCGAACCAGGTGGCCAGGCCGCTCAGGCCGGTGCCGGTCGAGTACGCCGGATCCGCGGTGACCGTGTCGTGCCCGGCGGCCACCAGCAGTTTCGCCGCGGTGGCGACGGCCTCGCGGTTGGGCTCGTCCAGGCGTACCCCGGAAACCGGCGAGCGCAGCGAGACGCCGACCCGCAGCCGCTCCGGCTGAACGAGCTTCGCCGGGGCCCGGCCGGCCATCACGCCGAAGCCGAGCGCGGCGTCGGCCACCGTGGTGGCCAGGATGCCGTTCTCCACCAGGCCGAGCCAGCCGTCGACGCCGAGGTCGCAGGGCACGACCCCGCGGCCGGGCTTGAGCCCGACCAGGCCGCAGCACGCCGCCGGGATGCGCACCGAGCCGAGGCCGTCGTTGCCGTGCGCGATCGGCACCAGGCCGGCGGCGACCGCCGCGGCCGAGCCGCCCGACGAGCCGCCGGGCGTGCGGTCGAGGGACCAGGGGTTGCGGGTCGGACCGTCCGGGCCGTCGGTGGTCGCCCAGAGGCCCATCTCGGGCATCCGGGTGACCCCGACGACCACCGCTCCGGCGCCGCGCAGCCGGCGCACCACCTCGTGGTCGTCCTCGGCGACGGCCGTGCGGGCCGCCGCCGAGCCGTGCCAGGTCGGCAGGCCCGCGACCGGCGTGTTCTCCTTCACCGCGACCGGCACCCCGGCGAGCGGCAGATTGGCCAGGTCCTCCTGGTCGTCCACCTTCTCGGCCTCGGCGATCGCCTCGCCGGCGCGCACCACCCGGAACGCGGCGATCGCGGGATCGGAGATCGCGATCTGCTCGAGGTGATCGGCGACGACCTGAGTCGCGGTCGTGTCACCGCGCCGGACCGCGCGCGAGATCTGCTTCGCCGTGGCACCCACCCAGGTGGTCGCCAGGTTTTCCATGGCCCGCTCCGTCTGTAGGACCTAGCCGAGCGCCTGCTCCAGATCCGCGAGCAGATCGTCAACGGTTTCGATGCCGACAGACAGTCGCACGAGATCGGCGGGGACTTCAAGCGGGGAACCGGCCGTTGACAGGTGTGTCATCTGTCCCGGGTGCTCGATCAGCGACTCGACGCCGCCCAGCGACTCGGCGAGCACGAAGAGCTTTGTCCGGTTGCAGATGTTGATCGCCTGCTCAGGGCCGCCGGCCGCGCGGAACGAGATCATGCCGCCGAAGCGTGACATCTGCTTCGCGGCGGTCTCGTGTCCGGGATGCGACTCGAGCCCCGGGTAGAGCACCTCGCCGACCGCCCGGTGGTCCCGCAGGTACCCGACGATCCGCTCGGCGTTGTCGCAGTGCCGCTCCATCCGTACGCCGAGGGTCTTGATGCCGCGCAGCGTCAGCCAGGCGTCGAACGGTCCGTTGACCGCGCCCATCGCGTTCTGGTGGAAGGCCAGCTCGTCGCCGAGGCCGTCATCGGC
The DNA here is from genome assembly GCF_014205335.1 of Amorphoplanes digitatis. Lineage (NCBI taxonomy): Bacteria > Bacillati > Actinomycetota > Actinomycetes > Micromonosporales > Micromonosporaceae > Actinoplanes > Actinoplanes digitatis. Next base: position 7,845,188 of record NZ_JACHNH010000001.1, read on the forward strand.
CGCGATCAGCGCGCCGCCGACCACGTCCGAGTGCCCGCCGATGTACTTGGTCGTCGAGTGGATGACGACGTCGGCGCCGAGGCCGATCGGTTGCTGGAGGTACGGCGAGGCGAACGTGTTGTCGACGGCGAGCAGCGCGTCGTACTCGTGCGCGAGCCCGGCGAGGGCGGCGACGTCGGCGATGTTCAGCAGCGGGTTGGTCGGGGTCTCGGCCCAGATCAGCCGCGTGTGACCGGGCCGGAACGCGGCACGGACCTTGTCCAGGTCGTTCAGCGGCACCGCGGTCCAGTCCAGGCCCCAGTTCTCGGCGACCTTGGCGAACAGCCGGTAGGTGCCGCCGTATGCGTCGTCCGGGATCACCACGTGGTCGCCGGGCCGGCACACGGTACGCAGCAGCGTGTCCTCGGCCGCGAGGCCGCTGGCGAAGGCGAGGCCACGCCGGCCGCCCTCGATCGCGGCCAGGCACTCCTGGAGGGCGTCGCGGGTCGGGTTCCCCGAGCGGCTGTACTCGTAGCCGAGCCGGGGCGAGCCGACGGCGTCCTGCGCGTAGGTGCTGGTCTGGTAGATCGGGGGCACGACTGCCCCGGTCCGTGGGTCGGGATCCTGCCCGGCGTGGATGGCAAGGGTGTCGAAGCCGTACGTGTTACCCGTCATGAATCGCAAGGCTAGTCTGCCCTGATGCCCGGCTGCCTCTTCTGCGCGATCGTGGCGGGCACGGTTCCCGCGTTCAAGGTCGTCGACTCCACCGACGGCGTCGGCTTCCTCGACATCCGCCCGGTCTTCAAGGGCCATGTGCTGGTGGTGCCGCGCACGCACGTTTCACAGCTCACCGAACTGCCGGCCGAGCGGCTGCCCGGATTCTTCGCCCTGGTGCAGCGGGTGGCGGCGGCGGTGCCGTCGGTCCTCGGCGCGCAGGGCACGTTCGTGGCGATGAACAACGTGGTGTCGCAGTCGGTGCCGCACCTGCACGCGCACGTCGTGCCCCGGACCAAGGGCGACGGCCTGCGGGGCTTCTTCTGGCCCCGGCACAAGTACGACTCCGACGAGGAGGCCCGGTCGTACGCCGACCGGATAACCGCCTCGTCCTTCTTGCGGGTGTAAAAGATCGACAGGCGCCGACGCCGATCACACACTGAACAAGAGGACAAATCAGGAGGGTCGGCAGGGGAGGTACACCGTGCCCAGGTTCAACAACGAGGACGAGCGCGCCGCCTGGACTCTTGCCGAGGCCCTCATCGAGACGGCCCGGGCGATGATGAAGCAGGCCGAGAGCGCGCTCGAGACGTTCCGGCAGGGCAAGGAGCTGTACAGCCAGCGCTGCGCCCGGCGCGGCATCAGCGCCTCGGACGCGGAGATCCGCTGGTCGGAGACCGCCAACGCGAAGAACGCCCTGACCGACAACAGCTTCCACGTCACGCTCGCGACGATGTACTACGGCGCCGCCGCCGCGCACTACTCACGGGCGCAGTACCTCCGCAGCCGCGACGAGGCGGCGGTCTGAGGCCGCGGACGAAGAAAGAGCGCCACCCCGGACCGGGGCGGCGGTCGGGGCGGCGCTCTCGTCAGGCCTGAAAGATCCGACGCTCGCACGGGGGACGAGCGCCGAACCCAACCGGGGCCTGAGTCCAGTGTGGCGGCGCTACCTGGGAAATCGCTGGATCGAAGCACCGAATGACCTGGGAATCCTTGGGGCGATACCGGACAACCATGCTTTCCCGTTTCGCTGAGAGATGGCTGAGCCACCGTCACACCGGGCATATTGAAAGGTATGCAGACGGCGACCGAAACCGAACGCAAATACGACGTCCCCGCCGGTTTCTCGTTGCCGCCGCTCGCCGGCGCCGCCGAGGTCGTCCGACACGGCGAAGCGGACACCCACGATCTCGACGCGACCTACTTCGACACCGAGGATCTGCGGCTGGCGCACCACCGCCGCACCCTGCGGCGGCGCACCGGCGGCGAGGACGCCGGCTGGCACCTCAAGACCCCGGGTGACGGCGCGAGCCGCACCGAGCACCGGCTGCCGCTGACCGATGGCGACGATGTGCCGGCCGAGCTGATCGCGGAGGTCCGCACCATCGTGCGGACCCGGCCGCTGCGGCCCGTCGCCCGGCTGCGGACACACCGGGTGGAGACGCCGCTGCGCGACGCCGACGACCGCATCCTGGCGCTCATCGCGCAGGACGAGGTCCGCGCGGACACCGACGACGGCGAGCAGCGCTGGCAGGAGCTCGAGGTGGAGCTGGTCGACGGCGGCCCGGAGGTGCTCGACGCCGTCGAGGGGCTGCTGTGCGCCGCCGGCGCCACCCCGGCGGCCGGTCCGTCGAAGCTGGCCCGCGCGCTCGGCGACCGCCTCGCGGCGACCGACCACCGGGACAAGAAGATCAACCCCGTGCTCCGGTACGCCCGGGAGCAGCGCGAGGCCGTCGAGGACGAGGACGCCGGGGTACGCGCGGGCTCGGCCGAGGCCGTACACAAGATGCGGGTGGCGACCCGCCGCCTGCGCAGCACGCTCAAGACGTTCAAGGGCTCGTTCGACCCCGAGCGCGCGACGGCGCTCAAGACCGAGCTGAAGTGGCTCGCCGACCGCCTCGGTGCGGTCCGCGACGGCCAGGTGCTCAGCCACAAGCTGCTGGCCGTCGCCGGCGAGTTCCCGGAGGTGGCGGCGGGCATCCGCGAGCGCCTCGACGCTGACGTCGCGCGCGGCCGGGAGGAGCTGGTCGCGGCCCTGGACAGCGACCGCTACCTGGCCCTGCTCGACGCGATGGACGAGCTGGTCGACGACCCCGCGCCGGACGACGCGGACGCGCGACGCCGGGCCGGCAAGGCGCTGCGCAAGGCCGACCGGCTGCTCGACGAGGCAACCGCCGACGAGGTCGACGGCGAGCTGCACGAGGCCCGCAAGGCATACAAGCAGGCCCGCTACGGCGTCGAGGTCTACGCACCGGGCGCCGGCAAGCCGGGCAAGCGCCTGGTCAAGGCGCTGACCGCGCTCCAGGACGTGCTGGGCGGGCACCAGGACTCGGTGGTCGCCCGGGAGGTGCTGCGCGAGGTGGCCCGGACCGCGCCGGACGCCTTCGGCTACGGGGTCCTCTACGGCCGTCAGGAGCAGGTCGGCGAGGCGACCCTGCGCGAGCTGCCGGCCGCGATCAAGGCCTCCCGCCGCACGAAGGTGCGGGCCTGGCTGCGTTGAGGGTCGCGCCGAGTGGGTAAGCAGGGCCCATGCAGGCCGAGCAGGAGCAACAACACCCGAACGGGCACCAGTGGGACGCGGAGCAGGTCACCAGGCCGTACCAGGGCCCGATCACCGAACTGGCCGGCTACCGGGTCGCCGACGACGATGACGACGACCCGGTGCTGCTCAACCCCGACGGCAGCCCGGTCGACACCTGGCGCGAGGACTACCCGTACGAGTCCCGGATGGCCCGGCCCGAATACGACCATGACAAGCGCCTGCTCCAGATCGAACTGCTGAAGCTGCAAAAGTGGTGCAAGCGCACCGGCGAGCGGATGGTGTTCCTCTTCGAGGGCCGCGACGCCGCCGGCAAGGGCGGCACGATCAAGCGCTTCATGGAACACCTGAACCCGCGCGGCGCCTCCGTCGTGGCGCTGGAGAAGCCCAGCGAGCGCGAGAGCAGCCAGTGGTACTTCCAGCGCTACATCAAGCACCTGCCCGCGGCCGGAGAGATCGTGCTCTTCGACCGCTCCTGGTACAACCGGGCCGGGGTCGAGCGGGTCATGGGCTTCTGCACCCGCGTCGAGTATCTGGAGTTCATGCGCCAGGCCCCGGACCTCGAGCGGATGCTCGTGCGCTCGGGCATCAACCTGATCAAGTTCTGGTTCTCGGTGTCGCAGGGCGAGCAGCGCACCCGTTTCGCGATCCGCCAGGTCGACCCGGTACGGCAGTGGAAGCTCTCGACGATGGATCTCGAGTCGCTGGACAAGTGGGGCGACTACACCGAGGCCAAGGAGGCGATGTTCTTCTACACGGACACCGCCGACGCCCCGTGGACCGTGGTGAAGAGCAACGACAAGAAGCGTGCCCGGCTGGAGGCGATCCGGTTCGTGCTCAACCGCTTCGACTACGACGACAAGGACGCCGGGAACATCGGCACCCCGGACCCGCAGGTCGTGGGACCTGCCTCGCTGGCGGTGGAGGGAACCGAGATGTCCCCACGCGTATTCCCCCGCCTCTAGTGACCATTAAAGCGTTGTCCCCCCGGCTCCCGAGTGGTTAACGTGGCCGTACACGTGAAGGGAGGTGGTCCGAAGTTGTATAGCAACGGGACTCGTGAGGTGGCTGTCCGCTAGCCGCTGTCCTTGACAGCTTCGTACGAACGTCGAGACCGTGTGGCAGCGGTGCGGCGAATATCAGGTAGCCACCCGACCCCCGGGGATCCGGCCCAGTCCGACCGGACCGCGCTGCGCGCGGAAATCCCCGGGGGTCGCTTCATGCCCGAAGGTGATCATGCGCGAGCTCATCGTCCTCGGCACCGCGAGCCAGGTGCCGACCCGGCACCGGAACCACAACGGCTACCTGCTGCGCTGGGACGACGAGGTCATCCTCTTCGACCCCGGCGAGGGCACCCAGCGCCAGATGCTGCTGGCCGGGCTGGCCGTGACCCCGCTGCGCCGGGTGTGCATCACCCACTTCCACGGCGACCACTCGCTCGGCCTGCCCGGGATCATCCAGCGGATCTCGCTCGACAAGGTCCGGCACCCGGTCCTCGTGCACTTCCCGGCCGGCGGCCGGGAGTACTTCGACCGGCTGCGGCACGCGACGAGCTTCTACGACGTCGCCGACGTCCAGCCGGCCCCGGTGTCCGACGGCTTCCTCGCGGAGACCTCCGCGGGCACGCTGACGGCCCTGCCGCTGCGCCACTCGATCGAGACCTACGGCTACCGCCTGGCCGAGCCGGACGGCCGCCGCATGGTCCCGTCGCTGCTCGCCGCGCACGGCATCACCGGCCCGATGATCAGCGACCTCCAGCGCACCGGCCTAGCCGGCCGGGTGACCCTCGACCAGGTCAGCGTGCCCCGGCCGGGCCAGCGCTTCGCCTTCGTGATGGACACCGGCATGTGCGACAACGTGTTCCGGCTGGCCGAGGGGGCGGACCTGCTGGTCATCGAGTCGACCTTCCTGTCGGAGGACGCCGCGATGGCCGCGCAGGTCGGCCACCTGACCGCGGGCCAGGCCGCGTCGGTGGCCCGGCAGTCGGGCGTACGCACGCTGGTGCTCACCCACTTCTCCCAGCGGTACGCCGACAGCGCGCGCTTTCTCGACGAGGCCCGGGCGGAGTTCGACGGCGACATCGTGCTCGCCGAGGATCTCCTGCGAGTTCCGGTGCCGCCCAGGCTAGGTTCGGCGAATGACCGTGCGCCTTCGTCCCGCCACTGACGGCGATATGGCCGCCATCGGCGCCCTGCATTTCCACTCGCGCGCGACCGCGTACGCCGACATCCTCTCCCCCGAGGCGCTGGCCTACGGCTCGCCCGAGGCGATGGGCGAGTGGTGGGCCGAGCGGTGGAAGTGGGAGCGGGACACGCACCGGCTGACGGTCGCGGTCGACGGCGTGACGCTGGCGGGCTTCACCTACCTGGGCCCGAGCGAGGAGGACGGCGTCGGCATGCTGTCGGCGATCCACGCCGACCCGGCCTACGTCGGCACCGGCGTAGGGCTGCGGCTGATGCGCGACGCGCTGCCCGCGCTCGCCCTGATCGGCGACCGGGCGGTGCTCTGGGTGCTCGCCGCCAACGCCCGCGCCCGGCGCTTCTACGAGCGCGGCGGCTGGGTCGCCGACGGGACCACGCGCACCGAGGCGATCGGCGGCGAGCCGGCATCGCAGGTCCGCTACGGGCGGCGGGTCGCCGGGGTGGCGGGCGGGAGTGCATGACCGAGTGAATGCGGGGGAACCTGTGGTCACGCACTCCCGCCAACCGCGCCCGCCCGAACCGGATTTGGCGCCTGGCCGGAGGCGCCGACCGGCGGAGGCGTGCCGGTCGAAACGGTTCTTGGGCGGGTCCGGGCGCGGGATGCCGGTGTGCTGGCGGGGCACAGCGACATCACCGCGGTCGAACGTCGGCCGATCCGATGAATCGGTTTCTTGCCGGGGGACGGTCAAGCCACCGGCCGACGTTCATGTCTTCAATCGAAACAGCCTCGGTTCAGTTCGTCGGTCCTGGGGTTCTCGCGCCGGACGCGGTTGTCCTCCAGCCCGAGCCGGACGCCCGGCATCCCGCGGAGGCTGTTCAGGTCGTGGCGCAGCGTCCAGGCCTCCCGCCACGGCCGGCGGGCGGCGGTGTCGGCGCGCTCGGCGAGGCGGCGGGGCGTGCACGGCCACCGCCATCCACACCAGACACAGTTGCCGTCATGTCCGGCCTCCGCGTGCCGGCCGAGCATCCGCTGCGCGTCGTCCCAGAGCAGGCGGTCCACGATGTCGGCCGGTACAGCCTGGTCGGTGATGACCATTCAACCCACCCTCCCGTCCGGCTGGTCAACTCTGTCGCTACTCATACAACCCCCGGACGCCCGCCGCTGGTCGGACTGTCTGTGCGACCTTCGCAACTATCCGTGACCGTCTCTTTTCGCCCTGGGCGGACGCCGCACGGGCATCGATGGCGACGGCCCGGCGTTCTGGAGGGCATGGATACCGAACACACGGGTGTCGAAGCCAAGGCACTCGATGCCTACAGCCGTGTCGTGACCGGCGTCGCCACCGGCCTCCTGCCGTCCGTCGCCGCCCTGGCGGTCCGCACCCCGCGCGGGAACGGCGCCGGCTCGGCGGTCACCTTCACCGACGACGGGTTCCTGCTCACCAACGCCCATGTGGTCGCCGGCGCGAGCGGCGGCACCGCCGACTTCGCCGACGGCACCGAGACCCGGTTCGACGTGGTCGGCATCGACGCGCTCTCCGACCTCGCCGTCGTCCGCGTGCACAGCCCGGGCGCGCCCTCGGCGCCGCTGGGCGACGCCGACGAACTGCGCATCGGCCAGCTCGTCGTGGCGGTGGGTAACCCGATGGGCCTGGCCGGGTCCGTCACCGCCGGCGTCGTCTCGGGGCTGGGCCGCTCGCTGCCGGCCCGCGACGGCCGCCGGGTCCGCATCATCGACAACGTCATCCAGACCGACGCGGCGCTCAATCCCGGCAACTCGGGCGGCGCGCTGGCCGACTTCACCGGCGCCGTCGTCGGCGTCAACACCGCGGTCGCGGGCTACGGCCTCGGCCTGGCCGTGCCGATCAACAGGACCACCCGGCACATCATCGGCGAGCTGGTGACCTCGGGCCGGGTCCGCCGGGCGTGGCTTGGCGTGGCCGGGGTGCCCGTGCCGCTGCCGCCGCCGATCGCCGGGCGGCTGGGCCAGAAGCTGGGCCTGCGGGTGGTCGAGGTGGTGCCGGGCAGCCCGGCCGGCACGGCGGGCATCTACCTGGGCGACATCCTGGTCACCGCGGGCGGCGAGCCGGTGCAGTCCGTCCAGGTCCTCCAGCGCCTGATGCTGGGCCCGGCGATCGGCACCGACCTGCCCGTCACCGTCCTGCGGAAGAACGCCTTCGTCGACGTGGTGACGGTGCCCACCGAGCTCTCATAGCGCCGGCCCGCTCGCGTCGCGAGCGGGCCGGTTCAGCTCTGCGCTCAGGACAGGTGCGCCAGCAGGTCCTGCCGGGTGAGGACGCCGGCCGGCTTGCCGTCCACGAGCACCATCGCCGCGTCCGCGTTCTCCAGCAGCGCGACCGCCGCGCTCACCGGCTGTCCACCGCCGATCATCGGCAGCGGGTCGCCCATGTGCCGCTCGATCGTGTCGTGCAGGTGCGCCGCGCCGGTGAACAGCGCGTCCAGCAGGGCCTTCTCCGCGATCGAGCCGGCCACCTCGCCGGTGACGACGGGCGGCTCGGCCTTGAGCACCGGAAGCTGGCTGACGCCGTACTCGCGCATGTAGTCGATCGCGTCGCGGACCGTCTCGGTCGGGTGCACGTGGATCAGCGGGGGCATCGCGCCGCTCTTGGCGTCCAGCGCCGCCGCCACCGTCGCCTCGCCGTCGCCGGTGGTCAGGAAGCCGTAGCGGGCCATCCAGGTGTCGTTGAAGATCTTCGACAGGTAGCCGCGGCCGCCGTCGGGCAGCAGCACGACGATCACGTCGTCCGGGCCGGCCTTGCGGGCCACCTCCAGGGCCGCGACAACGGCCATGCCGCAGCTGCCGCCGACCAGCAGGCCCTCCTCGCGGGCCAGCCGGCGGGTCATCTCGAAGGAGTCCGAGTCGGACACCTCGATGACCTCGTCGCAGATGGTCCGGTCGTAGGTTTCGGGCCAGAAGTCCTCGCCGACGCCCTCGACCAGGTACGGCCGCCCGGTGCCGCCGGAGTAGACGGAGCCCTCGGGGTCGGCGCCGACGACCCGCACCTCGCCCTGCTCCTTGAGGTACCGGCCGACGCCGGTGATCGTGCCGCCGGTGCCGACGCCCGCGACGAAGTGGGTGATCCGGCCCTCGGTCTGCTTCCACAGCTCGGGGCCCGTCTCCTCGTAGTGCGAGCGCGGGTTCGCCGGGTTGCTGTACTGGTCCGGCTTCCAGGCGCCGGGAATGTCCCGGGCCAGCCGGTCCGAGACGTTGTAGTACGAGCGCGGGTCCTCGGGCGCCACCGCGGTCGGGCACACCACGACCTCCGCGCCGTAGGCCCGCAGCACGTTCTGCTTGTCCTCGCTGACCTTGTCAGGGCAGACGAAGACGCACCTGTACCCGCGCAGCTGCGCGACGAGCGCCAGCCCGACACCGGTGTTGCCGCTGGTGGGCTCGACGATCGTGCCGCCCTCCCGGAGCAGCCCCGCCTTCTCGGCGTCCTCGATCATGCGCAGCGCGATGCGGTCCTTCACGGATCCGCCCGGGTTCATGTATTCGACCTTGGCAAGGACTGTCGCCGCTATGCCTTCGGTGACGTTGCGCAGCCGAACCAGGGGGGTGTCCCCGATGATGTCGACGACATTGTCGTAGTACCGCACGTCGCTGTGCCCTTCTGGGTGCTGACCTGTATCGCGTCAGCCTACGGCTCAGTCGACCACGGATCCGGGCAGGATCGCATCACGCTGTTTCTCCCACTCGAGGAAGCGCGTGGTCTCCGCGAGCACCGCGCCCGCCAGCCAAGTGATCATCACGGCGTCGTCGGCCAGCCCGAAAACGAACAGTGCCGCCTCGGGGACCAGGTCGACGGGCGAGACCACGTACGCCGTCGCGGCGGCCATCATCGCCACCCGCATGCCGCCGTCGTACTGGCCCTTGGCGGTGGCCTTCACCATCCGGGGCAGCGCGGCAAACCGCTTGCCGATCGACGGGCCGCCTCGGGCCCCGGACATGAGGGCCTTCGCCAGCGCCGTGAAGGCGGCGGTACGGTGCAGCTTCCTGGCCATGTCGTCCCCTTTCGCTAATACCAGCATGACGACCACGCGCCAGACATACCCGCTCGGCGCGGGGTTCAGACGGTTGTCGCATGTGCGCGTTAGCCTCGAAGGCCCCACCATCGTCGGCGGCCGGGCCTCACACCCGGCTGACGGGTAGTTCCCCACCGAGCGAGAGCGAGGGACAGCGTGGCTCAGGTGCGCAGTTGGACGGAGGCGGACCGGCGGCGGCTCCGGCAGGCCGGCCGAATCGCGGGCGCCGTCACCGGCGCCGCCGCGGGCCTCACGCTCCTGTCGGCCGGCGTGCTGCTGCGGCAGGCCGCGGGCGTCCGCAAGGTCATTCCGATGGCCGAGGCTCCCCCGCCGCGCGGCGACGGCCTCTACGGCCCCAAGTTCCCCGGCCGCCCGCTGAGCATGGTCATCCTCGGCGACTCCTCCGCGGCCGGATACGGCGTGCACCGCCCGCGGGAGACACCCGGCGCGCTGCTGGCCACCGGCGTCTCCCGGCGGCTGCGCCGGCCGGTCCGGCTGCACCGGCTCGCCGTGGTCGGCTCGATGTCGTCCGGCCTGCCCTATCAGGTGGACGCCGCCCTGGAATACGAGCCGGAGATCGCCGTCATCCTGGTCGGCGGCAACGACGTCACCCACTTCTCGGCGCGCACGGCGGCCGTCCGCCACCTCAGCGACACCGTCCGCCGGCTGCGCGCCGTCGGCTGCCGAGTGGTCGTCGGCACCTGCCCCGACATCGGCGCGATCCAGCCGATCAAGCCGCCGCTGCGCTGGCTGGCCCGCCGGTGGAGCCGGCAGCTGGCGGCCGCGCAGACCGTCGCGGTGGTCGAGGCCGGCGGCCGGACGGTGTCCATCGGCGACCTGCTCGGCCCGGCGTTCGAGGCCGACCCGGTCCGGATGTTCGGCTCGGACCGCTTCCACCCCTCGGTCGAGGGTTACGCGCGGGCGGCCGCGGTCATGATGCCGACCCTGATGGCGACCCTCGGCGAGGACGACCGGGCGCCGGCCGCCGGGCCCGACGGCGTGCGCAGCCTGCCCCAGGCGGCACACGAGGCGGTCCGCGCGGCGGGCACCGAGGTCAGCGCGGTCAAGGTCGACGGCCACGAGCGCGGTCCCGCCGGGCGCTGGGCGCTGCTGCGCCGGCACCCCTGGTTCGGCGAGCCCCGCCTGCGGTTCGGCCACCGCACGACCCGGCCGGCCACGGAGAAGGGGCGTGTTGTGAGCGCGTCCGGCCGGTCGGCCGCGGGCGCCGTAGGGTGGACACCTGAGGATCATCCAGCAGCCGTCGACTGACGGGTTCTACTGCGGCAGGGAGGCGACATGGCGGGCCTGGCGGGACGGATCGGCAGAGCGACGGCGGCCACGCTGTTCGCCGGGGCCGTCGGGGGTGTCGCGCTGCTGGCGGGCGAGGCGATCGCGGCCCGCACCCGGCGATACGCCAAGCCGACAATGGGCCTGGCCCTGCGCACCTCGATGGGCCCGTCGGCGGCGCCCCCGCTGCGGCTCGTGCTGCTCGGCGACGCGGCCGCGGTCGGTGTCGGCGTGGAGTGGCTGTCGGAGACCGTCGGCGGCCAGCTCGCCCGGCTGCTCGCCGAGGGCACCCCCGAGGCCGGCCAGCGGCACGTGCTGCTCTCCAGCGTCGGCGTGGCCGGCTCCCGTTCGGCCGACCTGGCCACCCAGGTGGCCCGGGCCCTGCTGGGCGAGCGCCCCGACGTGGCCGTGGTGCTGATCGGCGCGAACGACGCGACCGGCCTGCACAGCCCGGAGGAGTCCGCTTCGCACCTCGGCGACGCCGTGCGCCGCCTGCGCGACGCCGGTGTCCAGGTCGTCGTCGGCACCTGCCCCGACCTGGGCGCGGTCCGCTCGATCGCGCCGCCGCTGCGCCAGATCACGGGCTGGGTTGGCCGCCGCGTCGCCCGGGCGCAGGGCGCCGCCGTGACCGCCGCGGGAGGCGTCGTGGTCGACCTCGCCGGCGAGACCGGCGCGGTGTTCCGGGCGGACGCGGGAACCCTCTGCTACGACGGCTTCCACCCGTCCGCGGACGGCTACCGGGTGTGGGCGCACGCCCTCCTCCCGGCGGTGCTGGACGCGGCCCAGGCCGCGGGTCGCCGCACCTCACTCGAATAAATCAGACATTTCGGTGTGACGAAGTAACGCTTCCCCGTCAAGTTACCGGCGCGTTAACGTTGGTCGCATGCCGGAAGCTGTCATCGTCGCCACCGCCCGCTCCCCCATCGGTCGCGCCTTCAAGGGTTCGCTGAAGGACCTGCGCCCCGACGATCTCGCCGCCACGATCGTCGACGCCGCGCTGAACAAGGTGCCGCAGCTCGACCGCACCCTGATCGAGGATCTCTACCTCGGCTGCGGCCTGCCGGGCGGCGAGCAGGGCTTCAACATGGCCCGCGTGGTCGCCACCCTGCTCGGACTTGACGGCCTGCCGGGCGCCACCGTGACGCGGTACTGCTCCTCGTCGCTACAGACCACCCGGATGGCCTTCCACGCGATCAAGGCCGGCGAGGGCGACATCTTCGTCTCGGCCGGTGTCGAGACCGTCTCCCGCTTCGCCCGGGGCAACTCCGACAGCCTCCCGCCCGAGGCGCAGGCCCTGGTCGGCGGCGGCTGGGAGAACCCGAAGTTCGCCGACGCCCGCGTCCGCAACACGGAGGCGGCCAAGAACGGCGGCGTCTGGCACGACCCCCGCGAGGACGGCCTGCTCCCGGACATCTACCTGGGCATGGGCTACACGGCGGAGAACCTGGCGCAGGCGTACGACGTGAGCCGCGCGGACATGGACGAGTTCGGCGTCCGCAGCCAGAACCTGGCGGAGAAGGCGATCGCGGACGGCTTCTGGGAGCGCGAGATCACCCCCGTCACCACCCCGGACGGCAAGATCGTCTCGGCCGACGACGGCCCGCGCCCGGGCGTGACGATGGAGGCGGTGACGGGCCTGAAGCCGGTCTTCCGCCCGGACGGCCGCATCACGGCCGGCAACTGCTGCCCCCTGAACGACGGCGCGGCCGCCGTGGTCATCATGAGCGACACCAAGGCCCGCGAGCTGGGCATCACCCCGCTGGCCCGGGTCGTCTCCACCGGCGTGACCGCCCTTTCGCCGGAGATCATGGGCCTCGGCCCGGTAGAGGCGTCGCGCCAGGCACTCAAGCGCGCCGGCATGACCATCGACGACGTCGACCTGGTCGAGATCAACGAGGCCTTCGCGGCCCAGGTCATCCCCTCCTACCGGGAGCTGGGCATCCCGCTGGACAAGCTGAACGTGAACGGCGGCGCGATCGCGGTCGGCCACCCGTTCGGCATGACCGGCGCCCGGATCACCGGAACGCTGCTGAACTCGCTGGAGTGGCACGACAAGAGCATCGGCCTCGAGACGATGTGCGTCGGCGGCGGCCAGGGCATGGCGATGGTGCTCGAACGGCTCAGCTGACGCTCTCTCAATCCCCCGCCGGGTTCGACTGCCTTTGACGGCGTCGGGCCCGGCGGATTTCATTTCCGCCCCGCTCAGAGGCTCGCGCGGGTCGTGGAGATCGCCTCGGCGGCCTCGGCCAGCGTCTCGTCCGGCGGGCCGGCCGCCAGCAGGTCGTCGGCCATGACCCGGACCTGGTCCGCGAGGATGGTGTCCGCCAGGCGCGGCACCGGCCGCTGCCGGCGGTTCTCCGCGGCGGCCCCGAGATCGGCGAGTCGCTGCACCAGGCCGTGCAGGAGGTCTCCGCGGGTGCACCCGGCGGTGCCCGCGGCCGCGCCCCAGCGTGCCGCCTCCCAGTGACTCACCTGGGCCAGCAGGCGCTGCACCGCCGCTTGGAAGTCGTCCACCAACGGACCCTATCCGCGCGCAGAAAAGGGGCAGCGCCCGGGCCGTGGGGAGACGGCCGGGCGCTGCCGGGTCAGACGCGTGTTCGCGACGGTCAGTCGTCGCCTTGCAGGAAGCTCAGCAGGCGCAGGATCTCGATGTACAGCCAGATCAGGCTGACCAGGATGCCGAACGCGGCCGTCCACGAGTAGCGCTGAGGCAGGCCCATGCGGACGCCCTCCTCGACCTCGTGGAAGCTGAGGATGAAGCTGAGCGACGCCACGACGATGCAGACCAGGCTGAAGCCGATGCCGAGCGCACCGGCGCTGCGCAGCCCCGTCGTCACGCCGAAGAGGGACAGGACGAAGTTGATGAGCATGACCGCGAAGAGGCCCGCCATCACCGCGATCATGCCGCGCCGGAACTTCGGGGTGGCCCGGATCGCCTTGACCTTGTACAAAGCGGCCATCACGAAGAAGACGCCGAAGGTGGCGATCACCGCCTGGAGCACGATGCCGTCGTAGAACGACTCGAACATCTTGCTGACCAGGCCGACGAACGCGCCCTCGACCACCGCGTACGCGATGACCAGCGCCGGGTTCGCCACCCGGGAGAACGAGATGATCAGGCCAAGGACCAGCCCCACCATCGCCGCGCCGATCCAGGCCGGCCCGAGCAGCGAGTCCGGGACCAGGTTCCAGGCCGCCACGGCGGAGACGCCGGTGATGCCGAGCAGCATCACGGTCTTCACCACGACGTCGTCGACGGTCATGGGCAGTACGGCCGGCGGCGCCGCCGGGAATCCCTCGGCCGACGGGTACGGCTGACCGTAACCCGGCTGACCGGCGGCCGGTCCGTACGGTCCGGCCGGGTTGTAGCCGGCCGACCGCTCGCGCTCGGCCGCTTCGCCGAGGCGCGAGAGCACCGGGTTTGAAGTCTTCACTGTGTCCAGCCTCCCTTTGAGGTTGAGGCACGTAGGGGCGTGCTCTTCCAGGGTAAGCGCTTCAGCGACCCGATGGCGTCCGTGATCGCTGTGAGCAGCCTGAAAACATGAACTGACCGCGGCGATGAGCGTGCCCGGGGCGGGTCTCGAACCCGCACGCCTTTTGGGCAGCCGCTTTTAAGGCGGCCGTGTCTGCCGTTCCACCACCCGGGCGGGATGCTCTGCTGCTCACCGTAGCCGGTGCGGTCAGCCCGGCAGAACGCCGGACTCCTGCCGACTCGCTCAGCGGGTGCCGGCCCCCACCGGCTCCGCCGCGCGGCCGTCGCCCAGCGGCGGCGTCACGTGGGTGAACTCCTCGCGGGGCGCGTGGAGCTGGCCCAGCGAGATGACCTCGCGCTTGAGCACGAACGCCAGCGTCCAGTCGGCCAGCACGCGCACCTTGCGGTTGAACGACGGGATGCGGCTCATGTGATAGGTGCGGTGCATGAGCCAGGCCGGGAAGCCCTTGAGCTTGATGCCGTAGATCTTCGCGACGCCCTTGTAGAGGCCGAGGCTGGCGACGCTGCCCGCGTACTTGTGCTTGTAGTCCTTGGGGGTTGCCCCGATGACCACGGCGCGGATGTTGTCGGCCAGCCGCGACGCCTGCCGGACCGCGTGCTGCGCGCTCGGCGAGCACCAGGCGCCCGGGTTGGCCAGGTCGGGGACCTGTGCGCAGTCGCCCGCGCTCCACGCGCCGTCGAGGACCGTGTCGCCGTCCACGATCTGGAGCGTCGGCAGGCAGGTCAGGTGCCCGCGGGGGCCGCGCGGCAGGTCGGTGTTGTCGAGCATCGGCGACGGCTTGACGCCGGCCGTCCACACCAGGGTCTCGGCGCGGAACGTGTCGCCGTCGGACAGCTTGATCAGGCCGCCGGCGCACGACTCCAGCCGGGTGTCCAGGCGCAGGTCGATGCCGCGCCGGTCGAGCTGCCGGGCCGCGTAGGCGCCCATGTCGGGTCCGACCTCGGGCAGGATCCGGTTGGTCGCCTCGACCAGGACGAAGCGGACCTCGTCCCGGCGCAGCTCGGGGTAGTACTTCAGGGCGTCGCGGACGACGTCCTCCATCTCGGCCAGCGCCTCGATGCCCGCGTAGCCGCCGCCGACGAAGACGAAGGTCAGCGACGCCCGGCGCACCTCGGGGTCCGGGGTGACCGCGGCGATGTCGAGCCGGTCGAGGATGTGGTTGCGCAGGTAGATGGCCTCGCCGATGGTCTTGAAGCCGATGCCGTTCTCCCGCAGGCCGGGGATCGGCAGGGTGCGCGACACTGAGCCCGGCGCGACGATGACGTGGTCGTAGGCGATCTCCTTGACCGGGCCCTCGATCGGCTGGACGGTGACCGTCTTCCGGGCGTGCTCGATCCGGGTGACCTCGCCGGACACGATCCGGCAGCGCTTGAGCTCGCGGCGCAGCGGCACCACCGAGTGGCGCGGGGAGATGTTGCCCGCGGCGGCCTCCGGCAGGAACGGCTGGTAGGTCATGTGCGGCTGAGGGTCGATGACGATCACTTCGGCCTGGCGCGCGCTGAGCTTCCTCGACAGGCGCAGTGCGGCGTAGAGCCCCACGTGACCTGCCCCGACGACGACGATCCGCTGCGGTTTCACGGACCCATTCTCCTGCTTACGGCGCTCCAACGCCTCGCGCTGTGACCAATGACAAACCCGCCGGTCAAGTGCCGTAACAAACAAGTTTCGGTTTCATTTCACTGTGAACTAAGGGTTGCCTAATGATCACGCTCGGCGCAGCATGCGGGCCAGCAGCAGGGTCAGGCCGACGGCCGCACCGAGCCCGACCAGGGTGGCGATGACGAACGCGCCACCGGCGAGTTCGGCGGTCAGGCCGAGCGCGATCACGGTCAGCATCGCGGAGATCAGGATCACCACCAGCGCCCGCCCCAGCCAGGAGGCGACCACGTCGACGTTGACGACCGCGTCGTACGGCAGGACCGCCGCGAGCGCCGCCAGCGTGTGCCCCAGGTACAGCAGGGTCGCGATGCTCAGCACCCGCCAGAGCGCGACCCGGGAGTCGCCCCAGGTGGTGTCGAGGATCCAGCCCCCGACCACCACCAGGACCGCGACGGTGACGCCCCGGCCGCGCGGCGCGAAGGCCGGGTAGACGGCGACCAGGCCGAGCGCCGCCAGGTAACGGCTCGCCACCAGGCCGGCGGGCCAGGCGACGGTCATCGCGGCGAACAGCGCCAGCCCGATCCCGCACCGGACCAGCAGGGGCAGCAGCGTGGCGCGGACCGCCGCCGTGCGCGCCCGGTCCATCCGCTTGTTGAGTCCGCTCAGCATGTCAGCGCCCCCGGGGCGCGGAGGCGAGCCGGGACACGTCGCGCAGCACCAGGTCGAGGCTGCCGGTCCCGGCCCAGGTCACCACGGGCACGCCGTGCTCACGCAGCCGGCCGAGCACGTTCTCCCGCTCCATCCGCCACAGCCGCGTGGCCAGCGGCGTCCACGGTCCGCGGCTGGGCGGCGCGGCACCGGCCGGGAGCGTGTCGACGGCCACCGTGTACCGCCCGGACTGGGTCAGGCCCGCCAGCATGTCGGCCGAGCGCGGGTCGACGAGCGGCGTCAGCACCACGACGAGGGCGTCCGGCGACACGTGGTGTGCGCCGAAGACGTGCTCGTGCGGGCCGTCGGCGTCGTTGTTGTCGGCGCGCACGTCGAGCAGCCACTCGAGCACCGTCAGATATTGCCGGCGGCCGGTCGCCGGCCGCAGCCGGCGCGCGGTGGAGCCGTACTCCAACAGCGACACCCGGTCGCCGCGCTGGAGGTAGTGCTCCGCGATCGCTGCGGCCGCGCGCACGGTCGTGTCGAGCACCGACGCCCGGCCCTTGACGCCCTCGGACGCGCCGGCCTCGCCGAGCACGTCGAGCAGGAGCAGCACCTCGGCGTCGCGGTCCGAGAGCGTCGAGGCCACGTGCAGGTCCCGGGTGCGCAGGGACACCCGCCAGTCGATGCGGCGCAGCCGGTCGCCGGGTGCGAACGGGCGCACCCCGGCGAGCTCGCCGCCCTCGCCCGGCCGCCGCGACCGGTGGTTGCCGACCAGGCCGGCCGCCGCGGGCATCGCCTCGGTGGCCGCGAACGGCTCGGTCTCGGGAAAGACGCGCACGCCCCGGGCCGGCGTCACGACCGGCCGGCAGGCGAGCAGGCCGCCGCAGGCGGCGACCCGGGCGGCGGCGGGACCGACGTCGTGCCGGCCCCAGCGCAGCGCCGCGCCGGGCAGCTCCACGCCGGTCCAGCCGTCGGGCGCGACGGTGATCGCGAACGGCCGGTCGGCGTTCTCCAGCTCCAGCCACGGCGACGTGCGCGCGCGGACCACGACCAGGTCGTAGGTGATCACGTCGGGGTTCGCGACGGTCAGCCCGGCCTCGACCCGGCCACCCTCGACGATGTGTTCCTCGGCCGCCTCGATGGTCAGCTCGGGTGCCGAGCGGGGCATCCGGCGCAGGCCGATGGCCGCGCCGACGGCGAACGGCGCCGCGAGCAGCACCAGGTCGACCCGGCCCAGCGCCACCCCGAGCACGAGCAGCAGGCCGGTGAGCAGGACTGTGCGGCCGAGCGCCCGGGTGGGCACCCAGGCCGGCGCCGCCCACGCCTCCTCCGCCGCCGCAACCCCGGCGGGTACGGCGGCGCGCAGCGGCGGCGGCTCCATGGCTGTCACTGTTCGGCGTACCCGCCCGCGTACGTGGGCAGGGCGCCGCTGGCTGGCGCCGGCACCGCCTGGAGCACCTCCTGGACCACGAAGGACGGGTCGACGCGGCGCAGCCACATCTCCGGCCGCAGCGTGATCCGGTGCGCGAGCGCCGGCACGGCCACGTCCTTGACGTCCTCGGGCACCACGTAGTCGCGGCCGGCCATGATGGCGCGAGCCCGGGCCAGCAGCAGCAGCGCCAGCGAGCCGCGCGGCGAGGAGCCGACAAGCGCCGAGGCGTGCTCACGGGTCGCGGAGGTCAGCGCCACGATGTAGCGGCCGATCGAGTCCTCGACGGCGACGTGCTCGAGGGAGGCCTGCATGGCCATCAGCCGCCGGGCGTCGACGACGGGCGCGAGCTGCGCGTCCTCCTGGCGGCGGGACATCCGGCGGCGCAGCACCTCCCACTCCTCGTCCCGGGTCGGGTAACCGAACGAGACGCGCAGCATGAAGCGGTCCAGCTGGGCCTCCGGCAGCGGGTACGTGCCCTCGTACTCGATCGGGTTGGCCGTGGCCAGGACGTGGAACGGCGGGTCCAGCCGGTAGGTGACGCCCTCGACCGAGACCTGCTTCTCCTGCATGGCCTCGAGCAGGGCGGCCTGGGTCTTCGGCGGCGTCCGGTTGATCTCGTCGGCGAGCAGCATGTTCGTGAAGACCGGGCCGGCGCGGAAGGCGAAGTCGCCCTTGCGCTGGTCATAGAGGAACGAGCCGGTGACGTCGGCCGGCAGCAGGTCGGGGGTGAACTGCAGCCGCCGGAAGTCGAGCCCGAGCGCTTGGGCGAAGCACCGGGCGGTCAGCGTCTTGCCGAGGCCGGGCAGGTCCTCGAGCAGCACGTGACCGCCGGCCAGGATGCCCGCCAGCACCAGTTCGAGGGCGTCCCGCTTGCCGACAACGACGCTGCCGACCGAGTCCAGGACAGCGCCGGCCATCCTGTGCACCTCGTACGGCGGCAGGATCTCCACGCTCGCGTCCGTCACCGAACCACCCTCTCAGATTCTCTCTAGTGCATCGACGTAGGTGGCGAGCTCGCGCGCCTTCGGCCCGCGCCGGACCGGCGCGTCCAGAAACCCCCACAGCGGCTCGCCCAGCAGCTCCCGGGCGCGCCGCGGATCCGACGACCGGGTGATGCCGTGTTTGAGCCGCAATCGCTCGTCCGCGAGCTCGGCGAGCACGGGCAGGACGTTACGCGAGAACTTCTCCGCGTCGCTCTGCGACCAGTCCAGTTGCCGCTCCCAGCGGCGCACCGCGGCGCGCAGGGTGTCGGTGCCGGCCAGCCGGCTGCCGGAGGAGTCCGCGCCGCGCGACGCGGAGCGGCGCGGCGGCACCGGCGGGGCCACTTCGGACACCGCGAGCATCAGCAGGCGAAGCGCCACGAATGCCGCCACGATCAGCAGGATCGAGACGCTGATGCCCCGCGACCGCAGCCCGGCGACCGTGACGACGGTCGCCACCACGATCAGCGCCACATTGCGGAAGATCCATCCGGCCCTCGAACGCGGCTTCTCGACGACCTCACCGGGCTCCTCGACGAACGCCTCGTCCCCGCGGCTCCCGAAAAGCTCCTCAAGCCCCCCGTCACTCATGCCGTCACCTCCGCTGGCGCTCCGGCGACGACATGGGTTTTGGACTGAGTTGATGATTCGCTCGCAAGCTCGCTCATGACGGCACCCCCGCCCCCAGGTCGGCGCGCAGGCGCTCGAGCGCGGTGCGGGCCTGGCGGCGCATCTGGTCGTCGACGGTGTGCGTCGCGTAGCGGGCCTGCCGGTAGACGGCCGCGAACGGGGTGAGCACGCCCGCGTCGACCCGCTGCTCGGCGAGCAGGCGGGCGACCAGGTCCGTAGGGCTGTCCCCCGCGTGCCGCGGCGTGCCGGCCGCGGCCGCGGCGTCCTCGAGCCGGACCCAGCAGGCGATCACCGCCCGGCGCGGGTCCCGGTCGGTGTCGGAGAGCTCCTGGAGGCCGGCGTCGAGGGCCGCGACCAGGTCCTCCGCGGTGCGCGGCTCCCGCCGCCGGGTGTCGAGCCGGCCCTTGCGGGTGCCGCGGCGGCCGAGCTGGTGGCGCAGCACGGCCCAGACGACGAGCCCGAGAATCGCCAGGGCGAGGACCCCGAGCACGACAAGGGCCACCCGGCCGACCCAGTCGGGCAGGTCGCCGCCCGCCACCGGCTCCGCGGACGGGCGGACGACCGCCTCCCGCGAGGGCGGCAGCAGCGGCGGGGCCTCGGTGGCCGGCGCGGCGTCGGGGTTGAAGCGCTCGAGCTGCGGCGCCGAGTGGGTGGCCGCCAGCGAGGCGAGAAAGAGCAGCCCGAGGACGGCGGCCAGCGGCCACCAGCGACGGAGTGCGGCGAGATCCAATTCGAGCCCTAGGTTTCGATGCTCCGAAATTTCGGCAGACTCCGCATCATGCCAGGCCCGCGCGGCGTTTCGCATCGGCGAAGACATCGTCGAGCATCACGGGTGTGAGCCGGCCGGTGAAGGTGTTCTGCTGCGAGACGTGGTAGCAGCCGAGCAGGTCGGGCGCGCCGGCGACGCTGACCTGCGCGCCGTGCCCGAAGGCCGGGCGCGGCACGGGCGGCCGGACGCCGTAGACGGCGGTCATCGCCGGCCACCAGGCCGCCCAGGCGAAGGCGCCGAGCGCTACCACCACCCGCAGCGTGGGCCTGATGAGATCAAGCTCACGGTGCAGCCAGGGCGCGCAGGCGTCCCGCTCGGCGGGCAGCGGCTTGTTGTCCGGCGGTGCGCAGCGGACCGCCGCGAAGATCCGGGTGTGGTGCAGGGCCAGGCCGTCGTCGGCGGCGACGCTCGTCGGCTGGTTGGCCAGGCCGGCCCGGTGCAGGGCCGCGAAGAGCACGTCGCCGGAGCGGTCGCCGGTGAAGATGCGGCCGGTGCGGTTGCCGCCGTGCGCGGCGGGCGCGAGGCCGAGGATCGCGATGGTGGCGCCGGCCGGGCCGAAGCCCGGCACCGGGCGGCCCCAGTAGTCCTGGTCGCGGAAGGAGGCCCGCTTGACGGCCGCGACCTCCTCGCGCCAGGCGACCAGGCGCGGGCACGCGAAGCAGTCGGCGACGCCGGCGTCGACGGCGGGCAGGTCGGCCGCCGCGGCCGCGTGGGCGGCGACCTCCTGCGGGGTACGGCTGGGCACGCGGTCAAGCACAGCACCGCACGCGACGGCGGGAGCACCCGGGGTGGATGCTCCCGCCGTACGGGTGAAGATCAGGCCTTGGGCCGCAGGCAGAGCAGGTAGCCGCCGCCGGCGGTGCTGCTGTAGACGTAGTACTCCTCGTTCTCCTTGAAGTACTTCTCGCACGACTTGCTGTCGGTGTCGGTCTCGCCGTTGACCCGGCCGACCACGGTGAACGCGGCCTCCTTCGATGCGCAGTCGACGACCTCGGCCTGCGCCTCGGTCTCCTCGTCGACCTTGACGTTCTGCGACGACGCGACGCAGTCGCCGACGGCCGCGTCCTTCGCCTTGTCACCGAAGAAGTAGCCCTTGCCGACGAAGATAATCACCGAGACGACGATGATGCCGACGATGCGCAGCGCGAGGTTGGCGGCGTTGCCCCGCTTCTTCTTCTCCGGCTCGATGGGGAAGGTGGCCGGAGTGCCGAAACCCTGCTGGGGCGCGGAGCCGAAGCCCTGCTGCGCCGGGTCGCCGACGGGCTGGCCGTCGACCGGCGGCGCGCCGAACGGCTGGCTCGGCACGGGAGCGCCGGCGCCCTCGGAGACGGGCGGCGGGAAACCGTCGCCGGCGGGGGGCGGAGACGCAACCGGGTTGCTCACTATGGTTCCTTTCGAGGTCCGGCCGAGGGGGTCGGCCGATCGCAGCACAACCTAGCGATTGGCAGGCCACCCCGCGACCCCGTCAGCCCAGGTTCATCTCGGCGCGACCGAAGTCGCCGCGGCGCTGGCCGAAGGGCCCGGTTCGGTAGTGGCCGAAGGGCTGACCCGGGAACTTCCGGGCGGCGCCGGCACCGGCCGGGTGCCCGGCGACGCCTCCTCGGCGGGATCGGCGCTCGCGGCGGGACCGGCGCTGGTCGCGGGATCGGCCTGCTCCGGCAGCCGGTACGGCGCCCGGCCCGGGCAGTACGGATAGGTGAGCGTCTCCACCTCGGTGTATGCGCCCGTCTCGTCGGTGCAGTACGGGTTGCCGAGGCGCAGCGGCTCGCCGTTCTGATCGAAGATCCGCGCGTTGTCGACCAGGCGCCCCTGCTCGTCGTACACGAAGAGGTCCTCTATGTTGCTGTAGGGATTGTCGTAGTTCACGTCGGTGTAGTACGAGTCCCGGGTGCTGCTGTCGGCGGAGCTGAATCCGCCGAGCGCGACCAGCACCAGAATCACCGACGCGGCGTAGAGCGACATGCGCGGCCACTTCGTGAGCCGCAGCGAGCGCCGGCCGAGCCAGATCGAGCCGAGGACGCCGATGCCGAGCAGCAGCAGGGCCACGACCTCGCTGCCGCCGATGCGCGGCAGCAGGCCGATCGGCTGCCCGCTGTCGTCGAGCATCCAGGCCAGCACCATCGCCGCGAGGTAACCGCGCAGGACCCACCAGGCCGGGCGGAGCAGGAGCAGGAACTCGCTGACCCTGGAGTATCCGAGCAGCGGCCCGAGCCGGGCGTCGACGGCGCTCAGCCGGACCAGGGCCTGGTCGCGCAGCTCGAAGAGCTGGTGTGCGCGGCTCGGCGGGTCGGGGAAGCCGCCGACGAAACCGGCGGTGCCGCGCAGGTCGGCCGCGTAGGCCTCCGGGCTGCCGAGCCGCTCGGTCAGCGTGCCGCCGCCGTCGGCGAGCACCTCGGCCAGGTGCTCCGGCAGGTCCTCGAGCAGCTCGTCGCGCAGGGACTCCGGCAGGTCGCCGAGCGCCGCACGGACCGCGAACACGTAGAGGTTGATCTCGTCCTGAGCTGTGGTGGTCACGGCGTCTCCCGCTCGCGAAGCAGATCGTTCATCGTGGATGCGAAGCCCTGCCAGATCTTGCCGGACCGCTGCAACTCGGCGCGGCCGGCGGCGTTGAGCGCGTAGTACTTGCGGTGCGGGCCCTCGTCGCTGGGCACCACGTACGTGGTGAGGAGGCCGGCGTTGAAGAGCCGGCGCAGGGTCCCGTAAACGGAGGCGTCGCCGACGTCGGTCAGGCCGGCGATGCGCAGGCGGCGCAGGATGTCGTAGCCGTAGCCGTCGTCCTCGCGAAGGGCGGCGAGGCAGGCGAGATCCAGCACTCCCTTGAGGAGCTGTGTGGTATCCACGCGGTGCACACTACTTCGCGATGCGAAGTAGTGTCAAAGACAGATCAACGCCGATCGGGCCGATTGCGCGCGGCCACCACAATGATCTCCATGAGTAGTAATCTTTCGGCCTTTGTCATGCGGCCGACCCCGGCCGGCCGCGCCTGGGCCACCAGCGTCGGCGCGATCGTGGTGGAACTGCCCTTCGGGCTGGCCCTGATCCCGTTCAGCAACGAGGTTTCCAAGACCATAGGCGGCGGGCCGGACCTGTATGGACAGTTCAGATATCTGTCGACGACCTTGGCCGAGCATGGTCGCCGGCTCTCGGCAGAGGCGCCGATCGCGTTCGTCGGCCAGGAGAGTTTCGGCAGCCTCGGCTGGCACGAGGCGATCGGCTGGCGCGGCGGTGACGTCGCGTTCGGGCCGCGATTCACGTCCGACGGCTACGAGGACGACTGGTTCGAGATCGTCGACGACCCACGGGACCACGCCATCAACCAGGTGCTGCGGTGGTTCGGCGTCGACCGGGGCGACTCGTGGGACGAGTTCGAGGCGGTCGGCTTCGACAAGTGCCGCGACACGAACGACTGGTACGCGAGGTCGCTCTAGCCGAGTCCGTAGGCGATGCCGTCGAGGATGTCGTGTTCGCTGGCGACCACCGATGCCGCGCCCGCGCGCTCCATGATGATGCGCAGGATGAGCGCGCCCCCGCCGATCACGTCGGCCCGGCCCGGGTGCATCACCGGCAGGGCGAGGCGGTCCGCGACCGTCGACTCCAGCAGTCCGGTGGTCACCTTCGCCACCTCGTCGTACGCGATGCGGGCGTGGTGGATGCGCGTCGCGTCGTACTCGGGTAGGTGCAGGGCCAGTGCCGCCACCGTCGTGACCGAACCGGCCAGGCCGACCAGCGTCGCCGGGCCGTGGCCCGGCACCGCCCGCAGCGCGGTGTCGACCGCCCTCGTGATGTCCGCCTCCGCCGCGGCGATCTCCGCCGAGGTCGGCGGGTTGCCGTGCAGATGCCGCTCGGTCATCCGGACGCAGCCGATGTCCACCGAGATCGCGTGCTCGACCTCCGCGCCGCCGACCACGAATTCGGTCGAGCCGCCGCCGATGTCCACCACCAGATACGGCCCCGGCGCCGTCAGTCCCCGCACCGCGCCGGTGAAGGAGAGCCGAGCCTCCTCGTCGCCGGTGATCACTTCCGGGTCGACGCCGAGGGTCGCGCGGACCATCGCCGCGAAGTCCGCCGCGTTCGCGGCGTCCCGGGAGGCCGAGGTCGCGCACATGCGGACCCGGTCGACACCCAGCTCGGCGATCTCCGCCGCGTAGCCCAGCAGGGCAACCCGGGTGCGCTCGATCGCCTCCGTGGCCAGCCGACCGGTACGGTCCACGCCCTCGCCCAGCCGCACGATCTCCATCCGACGGGCCACATCGGACAGAGCCCCGTCGCTCCGGCCGGGCACGTCCGCGATGAGCAGGCGGATCGAGTTGGTACCGCAGTCGATTGCCGCGACGCGCACGCTTTTCCCCTAGAGATGGAGGAGCATTCTGGTGTTGCCGAGGGTATTCGGTTTGACCCGCTCAAGATCGAGGAATTCGGCGACGCCCTCATCGTACGAGCGCAGCAGCTGCTCGTAGACGCCGTGCGGCACGGGCGCGCCGTCGATCTCGGTGAAGCCGAACGAGCCGAAGAAGCGCGTCTCGAACGTGAGGCAGAAGACCCGGGCCACGCCGAGTTCGCGGGCGACGCCGAGCAGCTCCGACACCAGGCGGTGGCCGATCTTGAGACCGCGGCAGACCGGGTCGACCGCGACCGTGCGGATCTCGGCAAGGTCCTCCCACATCACGTGCAGCGCGCCGCAGCCGACCACCCGGTCGCCCTCGGTGTCGACGGCGACCCAGAACTCCTGCACGGACTCGTACAGCGTGACGGTGGCCTTGCTGAGCAGCCGGCGATCGGAGGTGTAGGTGTCCACCAGCGCCCGGATCGCCCGGACATCGGACGTCCGCGCCCGGCGGATCTCGACCTGCATGAGAGAAGAGTTTATTCAGCCTGCGGCCGCACGCACGGACCGCCTGTCCACCACGACCCGACCGCCTCGCGGACCTCGTCGCCGAACGGGTTCACGCCCGGCCCCGCCGCCAGGGCGTGGCCGAGGTGCACGTGCAGGCACTTCACCCGGTCGGGCATGCCGCCCGCGGAGACCTTGCCGATCTCCGCGACGTGCTCCACCGCCTCGCGGCGCCGCAGGTAGTCCTCGTGCGCCTCGGCGTACTGCTTGGCGAGCACCGGATCCGTGGCGAGCCGGTCCTGCATGTCGCGCATGACGCCGGCCGACTCCAGCCGGCTGCAGGCCGCCGTGGCGCGCGGGCAGGTGAGGTAGAACAGCGTGGGGAACGGGGTGCCGTCGTCGAGCCGCGGCGAGGTCTCCACCACGTCCGGGTTGCCGCAGGGACAGCGGTGCGCGACGGCGCGGGTACCACGGGGGCTGCGGCCCAGTTGCTGGGCGACGATCTCGAGATCGGCCTCGGTAGGAGTCGTCATCTACTTTCGGGATTCTGCGTTGGCGGCGGCGACGCTGCCCCAGAGCGTGTCGTACCAGCGGTCGGGGGCGTCCGACGCCGAGGTCCTGCCCGCGGCGCGGGCGGCGCCTTCGGGGTCGTGCAGGACGAGCAGCGGGATCTCACCCGGGCGCACATAGAAGAGCCGGTCCCGGGCCTGGATGCGGACGTACTCCTTGTCCTTCCACTTCTCGACCTCGTCGCTCAGGCCCTTGATCTTGGCCTGCTGCGCGGCCTGATCGGCCTGCATCTGTGCGATCTGCGACTCCTGCGCGAGGTAGACGCGAACCGGGTAGGTGTAGGCGAGTGCCAGGGTGACCAGCACGACGATCAGGACGGTCGCCCGGCCGGTGAAGGCCCGGGGCCGGGTCGCGACCGTGCGCTTGGTGGCGCCCGTCGCGGCCGCGCGCCGCGCGGCGGCGGGCCGGCTGCCGGAGCGGATGCCGGCCGTGTTGCGAGCGGCGGGTGTCCGGCGGGGCTCTATCCGGGTGTCCGCCGTGTCGCGGGTGCGGCTCGGCCGGGCGGTCGTACGACTACCCGGGCGTCCCGCGTGTCCGGTGGGCCGTCGCGACGGCCCCTGCCCGCTGAGCCCATGGGAGTTGGGCATGCGGCGCTGCGTCATACCCTGCCCCTCCCCGGGAGCTCGCCACGACCATGGAGTTGCGGCACCTGCCTCTCGACACTATGCCCACGAAACGCGGAGCCACAACTCCATGATCTATCGACGCAGGGTCACGCGGAGCGGTAACGGGGGAACGCGCCCGCCCCGGCGTACCGCGCGGCATCGCCGAGCTCCTCCTCGATGCGCAGGAGCTGGTTGTACTTCGCGACGCGGTCCGAACGGGCCGGCGCGCCGGTCTTGATCTGCCCGCTGCCGACGGCGACGGCCAGGTCCGCGATCGTGGTGTCCTCGGTCTCACCCGAGCGGTGGCTCATCATCGTCTTGAAGCCGGCCCGGTGCGCCAGGTCGACGGCGTCCAGGGTCTCGGTCAGCGAGCCGATCTGGTTGACCTTGACGAGGACCGCGTTCGCGGCGCCCTCGGCGATGCCCCGGCCGATGCGGGTCGGGTTGGTCACGAACAGGTCGTCGCCGACGATCTGCACCTTGCCGCCGATCTGCGAGGTCAGCGCGGTCCAGCCCGCCCAGTCCTCCTCGTCGAGGGGGTCCTCGATGGAGACGATCGGGTACGTCTCGGCCAGCTTGGCGTAGTAGTTGATCATCTCTTCGGTCGACTTCGGCGAACCCTCGAAGACGTACGCACCGTCCTTGTGGAACTCGGTCGCCGCGACGTCCATGGCCAGCACGATGTCGGTGCCGAGCTTGAAGCCGGCGGCCTGCACGGCCTCGGCGATCAGGTCCAGCGCGGCGGCGTTGGTCGGCAGGCTCGGCGCGAAGCCGCCCTCGTCGCCAAGGCCGGTCGAGAGGCCCTTCTTCTTCAGCACGGACTTGAGCGCGTGGTAGACCTCCGCGCCGGTGCGCAGCGCCTCGCGGAAGGACGGCGCGCCGATCGGGGCGATCATGAATTCCTGCACGTCGACGTTCGAGTCGGCGTGCGCGCCACCGTTGAGGATGTTCATCATCGGCACCGGGAGCACGTGCGCGTTCGGTCCGCCGACGTAGCGGAACAGCGGCAGCTCGGCGGAGAGCGCGGCGGCCTTGGCGACCGCGAGGGACACGCCGAGGATGGCGTTGGCGCCCAGCTCCGACTTGTCGGCGGTGCCGTCGACGGCGAGCATCTTCTCGTCGATCAGGCGCTGCTCGCTGGCGTCGTAGCCGAGCAGCTCGTCGGCGATCTTGTCCTCGACGTTGCTGACCGCCTTCTCGACGCCCTTGCCGAGGTAGCGGCCCTTGTCGCCGTCGCGCAGCTCGATCGCCTCGAAGGCGCCGGTGGAGGCGCCGGACGGGACCGCGGCGCGGCCGATGGTGCCGTCGTCAAGACCCACCTCGACCTCGACGGTCGGGTTGCCCCGTGAGTCGAGAATCTCGCGGGCGACGATCGCTTCAATGGTGGCCATGTGTCGTGTCGCTCCTCATGCTCGTATGGATAGATTCCAGACCGCGACCCTGCGGCCCACCACGGGCTAGAGCGTATCGACTCGCTGTGGCCGCCGTGGCGGCGGCCGGTGAACTTCCGCCGCCACATACCTCAAGCGGGTCGCGAAACTGCCGATCTCGTGAATCGCCATGACCACATTCCCGCTGCTGCCCGATGCCGGCTCGTACGTCGAGATGTCCGTCTCCGACGAGCAGACCGCCCGCGTCCGTGTCGTCGACTCCGAGGACGCGCGCCTCATCCTGTCGGCACCCCGGGACTCCGTTCCCGGCGTAGGCGCCAACGTCGCCCTGCGCTGGTCGGCCGCCCCGCGCGGCCGGTACTCCCTGCTGTGCCGGGTGACCGACGTCGAGGAGAACATGATCGAGGTCGAGGCGCAGCGGCAGCCCGTCGTCGAACAGCACCGGCACTTCGTCCGCGGCGGCGGCGGCGAGCAGGTGCGCCTGCGCCGCGCGGGCTTCCCGGACGCGAGCGGCTGGATCCGCGACATCAGCGAGCACAGCATGCGGGGCCACTTCGCGGGCGCCGAGGTCAACGGCGGGGACGACCTGCGCCTGGAGATCCAGCTCGGCACCGAGATGGTCGTGCTCGACGCGGTCGCGACGAAGGTCGCGGCGCTGCCGCAGCGGGTGCCGCCGGGCCCGATGTCGGTGGAGATGGTGGCCGTCTTCGACCCGGACGAGAGCCAGGCCCGGATAATCCGCCGCTACGTGATGCGGCAGCAGTTGCTGTCCCGCTCCCGCGCGTAGGTTCTGCCCTGGATACCGGTTTGCGCGAGGTTGCGGCCATCGGCAAAGGTGGGCACGTGCTTCTCTCCCGTCGTCGCGCCGTAGCGGCCGTGCTCGTGCTGTTTGCCGCCGCGACCGCGGGCTGCTCGGACCTTGACGATCCGGGCCAGGGCCTGGCCCGCAACGACCTGGTCTCGGACCTGGCCGCGCAGATGTCCGGCGCGGCCGCGCTGACCTACGAGGCGAGCTACCACCTGTCCGGCGGCGGGACCGCGACGGTCGCGCAGGCGCAGGCGCCCACCCGTTCGGCGTACGTGTATCCGGGCGGAAAGGTGACCGTGACGACGGACGCGACGACCCTGTGCGACACCGGGGCGAACGCGACGACGTGCACGATGACGGCGCCGGCGACGCCGACGAGCCCGCCACCGGCCAAGGTGTTCGAGGGCGCGGACGCCACCGGCATGGTGCTGCCGTCGACCGTGCAGGCGCTGCTCAACGCGGCCGTTCTGGACAACGACGTCGAAGTGGTGCAGCACGACACGACAATCGCGGGACGGCACGCCACGTGCGTGCGGCTCGCCGGGGTGGACGGCGCGGCGACCCGGGACTTCACCACGTGCATCACCAACGAGGGCGCGCTCGGCAGCTTCAGCGGCTTCCTGAACTCGGTCCGGGTGGAGGTGGCGATGACCCACTACGCGGAGAAGGTCGCCGACGAGATGTTCGAGGTGCCGAAGAAGGCGAAGCTGGTGGATCGCCGCGCGCAGGCCGGCGGCGACCGGCCCTAGCCGTCCTCGGCCGTCCGTCAGACGCCGAGCAGCGTGCGCAGGTGGCGCGGCGGCGGTGAGCCGTGCGCCAGCATGGCGTCGTGCCAGGCCTTCGGCGTGGCGCCGAACGGGCGGGCCGCCGCGATCGCCGACACCTCCGTGTAGCCCACGAAGTAGGTGGAGAGCTGGGTCGAGGTGAGCAGCGCCCGCTTCCACTTGCCGGCCGCCTCGCCGACCTCCTGGAAGCCCCGGCCCGTCATCATCGCCATGGCCTCCTGCTCGCCGAGGCCCTCGCAGTGCGTCAACTGGTCGATGATCGCGTTGAGGCTCATCCGGAGCTGCATCTTGAGCTGCTGGAGGCGCACCGGCGGGCCGCCGAAGCCCAGGCCGGCCATCAGCTCCTCGGCGTAGACCGCCCATCCCTCCACGAACGGGCCGGAGAAGCCCAGCGCCCGCGCCCGGGTGCCGGCGCGGAACCGGCGCGAGTGCGCCAGCTGGAGGAAGTGGCCCGGCATCGCCTCGTGGACCGTCAGGTTGCGCATCATGTGGTCGTTGTATTCGCGGTAGAACGACTCCACCCGCTCCCGCGGCCAGTCGGCCGGTGCCGGCGCGATGCAGTAGAACGTCGGCACGTCCGCCGTCTCCAGCGGGCCCGGCGGGTCGCAGTAGGCCACCGCGACGCCGCGGGCGAACTCCGGCATCTCCTCGATGACGCAGGGGTCGTCGATCAGCGTCATCAGGTCGTGCTCGCGGACGAAGTCCGTCGCCTCGGCCATCGTCACCTTGGCCAGGTCGACGATCGTCTCGTCGTCGGGGTGCCGCTCGGCGAGGGTGTCCAGCGCCCGGCGCACCGTCTCGTCGGTCGGCGGGCCGCCGACCAGCTCGGCCGCGGCCTCGCGGAGCCGCTCGCCGGCCTCGTCGAGATTGCGCTCGGCCCGGGCCAGGACCTCGGCGGCCGGCAGCTCGGTGTCGAGCGTGTGCCAGAGCCGGGCCTCCCACAGCGGCCGGCCCAGCCGCGGGTCGCGGCCGGGATCGCCGCTCTCCAGGCCGGCCTTGAGCCACAGGTCGAACTCGCCGAGCGCGTCCAGCGCGGCCGCCGCCGCGGGCTCGATCGCGCCGCGCAGGGACGGCGCACCGGCCAGCATGCCGGGCAGCTCGCCCCGGATCAGGGCGGCCGTGCCGGCGAACTGGCCGATGGCGACCTCGGTGTGCAGCCGCGGCACGTCGCGCAGGACCGCGCGCGCGGTGGCGAGCGCGTCGGGTATGGCGGCCAGCCGGCCGCCGAGGCTGCTGAGCCGCTCCTCGACCGGGGCGAACGGCCGCGACAGCAGCGCGTGCAGCAGCGGGCCGGGATTGTGCTCGAGCGGGTTCCACTCGTGCTCGCGGATGTCGCCGAGCTCGAACATGCCGCGCTCGACGACCGCGGACAGGATGGCGTGGTCGACCCGGTCCTGCTCGCCGAAGGCGTCGGGGTCGATGCCCGCCAGCGTGTCGGCGGCGTCGCGCAGCATGGCCACCCGGTCGGCGACCGCGCCGGGTGAGAGATCGGGCAGCCGATCGTCGAAGCGATGGTCACCGGCGAAGGACGCCATCGCGGGATCGGTTTCCAGGATGGCGTCGACGATGCGCTCCGCGAGCGGCACGAACTCCGGCATGCAGGGAAATCTACTCGGCGGGTGCGACACCCTCCGCCGTGCGGATCTCCTCGGCGAGTTCAAGCGCCGCCTGCCGCAGCGCGGCCTCCGGGTCCTGGCCGTCGGCCTGTGCGCCGGCGACGAGGCGCAGCAGCGTCGCGCCGAGGTCGGCGCCAGCCGGCAGCGGCACGTCCAGCCCGGCCCGGGACGCACGCTGGAGGATCTTCGCCGCCAGCGCCAGCGCGGGCTGGCTCAGCGCGATCCCGTCGAGGACCGAGTCCCGCGACTTCTCGGCCTTCTTGATGCGTTCCCAGTTGTCGATGATGTCCTCGACGCTGCCGACGCTCTCGCCGGCGAAGACGTGCGGGTTGCGCCGCACCATCTTGTCGACCAGCCCGCCGGCCACGTCGTCGACGCTCCAGCGCTCGTCGGGGTCCAGGTTCTCGGCGAGCCGGGCGTGCAGCACCACCTGGAGGAGCACGTCGCCGAGCTCCTCGCGCAGCGCGGAGAGATCACCGGCGACGATCGCGTCGTACGCCTCGTAGCTCTCCTCCAGCAGGTACTGCGCCAGGCTCGCGTGCGTCTGCTGCTGCTTCCACGGGTCGCCGCCGGGCGACGCGAGCCGGTCCATCACGGCCACCGCGTCGAGCAGCCGGGCGCCGGGCGGGTCCCACGAGCCGTAGCAGAGCTCGAGCTCGGCCAGGGACGGCTCCCGGGCGAGCCGCAGGCCGAGCCGGCGGGCGAAGTCCTCGTCGCCGGCCGCGCCGCCCAGCCAGATCACCGTCGGAGCCGAGGCCAGCGCCGCGATCAGCGCCTCCGGGTCGGGCTCGATGACGCCGACGGTCACGCCCGCGGACCGCAGCGCACGCACCTGGTCGCCGTCGGCGGCCGTGAAGACGGGATGCGCGCGGACCAGGTCCCAGGCGGTCGACGTGAGCAGACCGGCCGGCAGCCGGGGCGAGGTGACAAGCAGGACGATGCGCCCGGCCGTGGACATCAGGACGCGGGAGCGACGAACGGTGCCTCGGAAGCGTCGGTTCCGGCGTCGAGCGACGCCGTGACCAGCGGGACCGGGGTCTCGCCGCCGGTCGGCGCCGACAGCAGGACCAGTTCCTGGGTGCCGAAGCGCGGGTTCGACGTCACGTCCTCGGCCGCGACGACCTTCTCGACCTCGTTGCGCAGGCCGAGGCTCTGCTCGAGCGCCTTCTTGTTCTCGGCCGAGAGCTCGGCCTTGAACTGCTCGAACGGCGCCACCTGGCCCGGCGCGGCGGCGTTCAGCGTGTCGTAGACGGCGCGCAGCTCGGCGTCGGTGAGCTCGGCCGGCGCCACCGCCGGCAGCAGCGCCGAACGCAGCCGGTAGGCGCGCGCGTAGAGCTCGGTGTATGCCCAGGTCGGCGAGTAGTTGGTGGCCTTCGCGACCTGCTCGACCGTCGGCTCGGCGGCGGGCTGCACTTTGTGCGCCAGGGCGAGCTGCTCGAGGATGTCCACGGTGAGCATGTTGCTCAGGACGTCCTGCTGCTGGAAGGGCACCTGCACCGGCGGCACCGGCTCGGCGGACGCGCCGGCCTGCTGCTGCCGCACCTCGTCGCGCGACGCGGTCAGGTCCTGCTCCGCCTGGTCGTACACCCGCGCGACCTCGTCCGCCATGATCGTGCCGAGGCTGCCGACATAGGCGGCCACGTCGGGCTCGGCCTGGCAGGCGGACAGGCCGCCCACGACCAGGGCTGCGGCGACGGCGGTGGATGCGAGTCGGCGGGCACGCTGCATGGTCATGACTCTCTCACGTCCCGTATGCCCGGTACCGCTCGCCCCCGGAAATTCCGGTCACCCGCGCACCGGGGCCGGGACCTCGCCGAGCACATCGGAGAGCAGCTGGCCACACCACTGCAACAACGCCTGGTCGCGCAGGGGTTCGCCGCCCACCCGGCGGGTGCTCGGGCGCGGCACGCTGACCTGGTCGTTGGCCTGCTTGTACACCGAGTCCGGGTGGTAGCGCTTGAGCCGCATCTGCTTCGAGTCCGGCAGCGGCAGCGGCGAGAACCGCAGGTGGCGGCCCTGCACGGAGACGTCGGTCAGGCCGTACGCGCGGGCGATCAGGCGGAACCGCGCCACCGCGATCAGGTTGGCGACCTGCGCCGGCGGCTCGCCGTAGCGGTCCGTCATCTCGGCGACCACCTCGTCGAGGCGGGCGTTGTCGCGGGCCTCGGCGAGCTTGCGGTACATCTCCAGGCGCAGCCGCTCCACCGCGATGTACTCGGTCGGCAGGTGCGCGTCGATCGGCAGGTCGACCTTGACCTCCGGCTCCTCCTCGGGCCGGTCGCCCTTGAAGGCGCTGACCGCCTCGCCGACCATCCGCACGTACAGGTCGAAGCCGACGCCCTCGATGTGGCCGGACTGCTCGCCGCCGAGCAGGTTGCCGGCGCCGCGGATCTCCAGGTCCTTCATGGCCACGTACATGCCCGCGCCGAGCTCGGTGTGCTGGGCGATGGTGGCGAGCCGCTCGTGTGCCGTCTCGGTCAGCGGCTTCTCGCGCGGGTAGAGGAAGTACGCGTACGCCCGCTCGCGGCCGCGGCCGACCCGGCCGCGGATCTGGTGCAGCTGGGAGAGGCCGAGCAGGTCGGCGCGCTCGACGATGAGGGTGTTGGCGTTCGGGATGTCGATGCCGGACTCCACGATGGTCGTGCAGACCAGGACGTCGAACTCCTTCTCCCAGAAGCCGACCATCACCTTCTCGAGCGCCTCCTCGCCCATCTGCCCGTGCGCGACCGCGACCCGGGCCTCGGGCACCAGCTCGCGCAGCCGCCGGGCCGCCTTGTCGATCGACTCGACCCGGTTGTGCAGGAAGAAGACCTGGCCGTCGCGGAGCAGCTCACGGTGGATGGCCGCGGCGACCTGCTTGTCGTCGTACGCGCCGACGAACGTCAGCACCGGGTGCCGCTCCTCGGGCGGTGTGGCGATCGTCGACATCTCCCGGATGCCGGTGATCGCCATCTCCAGCGTCCGCGGGATCGGCGTAGCCGACATGGTCAGCACGTCCACGGAGGCCCGCAGGGTCTTGAGCTGCTCCTTGTGCTCGACGCCGAAGCGCTGCTCCTCGTCGACGATGACCATGCCGAGGTTCTTGAAGCGGGTCGCCGCGGCCAGCAGCCGGTGCGTGCCGATGACGATGTCGGCGGCACCGCTGGCCGCCTCCTCGAGCGTCTGCGCGGCCTCCTTGGGCGTCTGGAAGCGGGAGAGCTGCTTGATCGTCACCGGGAACTGGCTCATCCGCTCGGCGAACGTGTTGAAGTGCTGCTGCGCGAGCAGCGTCGTCGGCACCAGGATGGCGACCTGCTTGCCGTCCTGCACCGCCTTGAACGCCGCCCGGACCGCGATCTCGGTCTTGCCGTAGCCGACGTCGCCGCAGATCAGCCGGTCCATCGGGACGGCCAGCTCCATGTCCTGCTTGACCTCGATGATGGCGGCCATCTGGTCGGGCGTCTCCGTGTACGGGAACGCGTCCTCCAGCTCGCGCTGCCACGGGGTGTCCGGGCCGAACGCGTGGCCCTTGGAGGCCTGCCGGGCCGCGTACAGCTGGATGAGCTGTGCCGCGATCTCGCGGACGGCCTTGCGCGCCCGGGCCTTGCTCTTCTGCCAGTCGGAGCCGCCCATCTTGTGCAGCGTCGGCGACTCGCCGCCGACGTAGCGGGAGAGCTGGTCGAGCTGGTCGGTCGGCACGAAGAGCCGGTCGCCGGGCTGGCCGCGCTTGGAGGCCGCGTACTCGATCACCATGTACTCGCGCTCGGCGCCGTTGACCGTGCGCTGCACCAGTTCCACGTAACGGCCGATGCCGTGCTGCTCGTGCACGACGAAGTCGCCCGGCTTCAGCTCCAGCGGGTCGATCGTGTTGCGCCGCCGGCTCGGCATCCTGCGCATGTCCTTGGTGGACGCCCCGCGCCCGCCGGTGATGTCGTTGCCGGTGATGACGGCGAGCCGCGAGCCCTCGTCGACGAAGCCGTGGTTGAGCCCGCCGCAGGTGACGAGCAGCTGGCCGGGCTCGATGCGGTCCGTGATGGAGTCGACCGGGGTGACGCCGAGGCCGGCGTCGCGCAGCAGCTCGGTGGCGCGCTGCGCGGTGCCGTGCCCCTCGAAGACCAGCGCGATCGCCCACTGATCGGCGGCCCAGCGCCGCAGGTCGGCGGTGAGCCGCGCGGTGTCGCCGTGGTAGAGCGGCACCGGCTGGGCGGGCAGGGCGATGGCGTCGCCGGAGTCGGGAGCCACGTCGACGGCCGGCGTCTCCAGCCAGGGCGTCTCGGACTCCGCGGCCTCGGCCTCGGCCAGCCCGAACGGCGAGACCGTCCACCATGACTGGTGCAGGACCGCCGCGTGGGCGCGCACGTCCCCGAGGGTCCGGAAGGCGGCGGCGCCGACGTCGATCGGCGCCTCGCCCCCGACGGCGGCCGCGGCCCAGCTCGCCTCAAGGAACTCGTCCGAGGTACGGGTCAGGTCGTGCGCCCGGGTGCGGATCCGCTCGGGGTCGCAGAGCAGCACGTGTGTGCCGCGCGGCATGCAGTCGATCAGCAGCTCCATGGAGTCGGTGCCCTGCATCAGCGCCGGCGCCAGCGACTCCATGCCCTCGACCGGGATGCCCTCGGCCAGCTTGTCGAGGATCTCCCCGATCTCGGGGTGCTGCTCGGCCAGCTCGGCGGCCCGGGCCCGGACGGCCGGTGTCAGCAGCAGCTCGCGGCACGGCGGCGCCCAGAGCCGCTCGACCGCGTCGATGGTGCGCTGGTCGGCGACGGCGAAGGTGCGGATCTCCTCCACCTCGTCGCCCCAGAACTCGACCCGGGACGGGTGCTCGTCGGTGGGCGGGAAGATGTCGAGGATGCCGCCGCGCACGGCGAACTCGCCGCGCTTGGTGACCAGGTCGACCCGCGCGTACGCCATGTCGGTCAGGCGCCGGGCGACGCCCTCCAGCTCGGCGTCGCCGCCGGGGGTCAGCTCAACCGGCTCGAGGTCGCCGAGGCCTTTGAGCTGCGGCTGCAACAGACTGCGGACCGGCGCGACGACGACCTGCACCGGCTCGTCGCCGGAGGCGCCGGGGTGTGCGAGGCGGCGCAGCACGGCCAGCCGGCGCCCGACGGTGTCGGAGCGCGGCGAGAGCCGCTCGTGCGGCAGCGTCTCCCAGGACGGGAAGACGGCGACCTGGCCGGGCGGGATCAGGGCGCCGAGCGCCTCGGCGAGGTCGTCGGCCTCGCGGCTGGTCGCGGTCACGGCGAGCACGGGGCGGCCGGCGCCGCCCGTCTCTGCCGGTCCGGCGACGGCGGCCACGACGAACGGGCGCAGCGAGGCGGGGGCGGTGAGGTCGAGCGCGTCGGAGTCGGCGCCGCCCTTGTGGGCGAGGTCGCGGGCCCGGGCCAGCCCGCGGTCACGCAGGGCGGCCGGGATCAGGCCACTGAGTTGCATGGAAAAAGACCCCCGGGAAGGCACATCGAAAACCCCCGGCGCCAGTTGGACGGGGGGTATGCCCCCAAGCTTAGTCCGCCTGCCGGGAACATCGGCACGACGGACCGTTATCGGACCGCATGTCCGACATGGCATCGCACAGGTAGCGGAAGCTGCCGTTCGCCATGGGGGGAATTGTCTGGGGAGGCAATGTGCGGGTTCTGTTGCTCGTTTCGGCGTTCAACGGTCTGAGTCAGCGGGTCTGGTGCGCGCTGCGGGAGGCGGGCCACGACGTCGGGGTCCTGTTCGCCACGGGACCGCAGGACATCGTCGACGGCGTACAGGCCGCGCAGCCCGAACTGATCATCTGCCCGTACCTGCGTGACCGGGTGCCCACCGCCGTCTGGCAGCACCATCGCACGGTGATCATCCACCCCGGTCCGGTCGGCGACCGCGGACCGTCGTCGCTGGACTGGGCCATCGCCGACGGCGCACCCGCCTGGGGCGTCACCGCCCTGCAGGCGGTCGAGGAGATGGACGCCGGACCGGTCTGGGCCTCCCGCACGTTCCCGATGCCGCTCGCGGCGCCGCGCAAGTCGTCCCTCTACAACGGACCGGTCGCCGACGCGGCCGTCGAGTGCGTCCTCGAGGTGATCGCCAAGGCCGCCGATCCGGCGTTCCGGCCGACGCCCGCGGCCGAGCTGACCGTCGAGGTGCAGGGCGCCCGGAGCCGCCCCGCGATGCAGCAGGCCGACCGCGCCTTCGACTGGACGCAGCCCACCGAGCACATCATCCGGCGGATCCGCGCCGCCGACGGCGCACCCGGCGTACGCACGACGCTCGCCGGGCTCGAGGTCTTCGCCTACGACGCGCACCCGGGGCTGGCCCGGGGCGCCCGCCCGGGTGCGCTGCTCGGCCGGCGGCAGGGCGCCGTGCTGGTCGGCACCGGCGACGGCAGCGTCTGGCTCGGCCACCTGCACGACGCCGCGCAGTCCCGGAAGATCAAGCTGCCCGCGACCACGCTGCTCGGCAAGCGGCTGCGCGGCGTGGCCGACTCGCCGCTGCCGCCGGGCACGGAACCCGAGGGGCCGTCGTACCGGCAGGTGCGGTACCGGCGGTCGGGGCCGGTCGGCTGGCTGGCGTTCGACTTCTACAACGGCGCGATGTCCACCGGGCACTGCCGCCGGCTGCTTGCCGCGCTCCGGCACGCCGCGGCGCAGGACACCCGGGTGCTGGTGCTGCGCGGTGGCACCGACACGTTCAGCAACGGGATACACCTCAACGTCATCGACGCCGCCGGTGATCCCGCGGCGGCCGCCTGGGCGAACATAAAAGCGATGAACGAGGTGTGCCGGGAGATCATCACCTGCACCCGGCAGGTCGTCATCGCCGCGTACGCGGGCAGCGCCGGCGCCGGCGGCGTGATGCTCGGCCTGGGCGCCGACATCGTCGCGGCGCGGCAGGGCGTGATCCTGAACCCGTACTACGACATGGGCCTGTACGGCTCCGAGCTGCACACCTTCACGCTGCCCCGGCGGGTCGGGCCGGACACCGCGCAGGCGCTCATCGACGCGAAGCTTCCGATCAGCGCCGAGCGGGCCGGTGCGCTCGGGCTTGTCGACGAGGTCGGACCCCGGCACCCCGAGGCGTACGGCGAGTGGCTGACCGCGCTCGCCGTGCGCCAGGCCGACGCCCGGGACGCGCGGCGGCGCCAGGCGGCCAAGGCGAAGCGGCTCGCGGGCGAACGCGTGCCCCTCGACGTGTACGAGGCCCGCGAACTCGCGGAGATGAGCAGCGACATGTTCGGCGACCGGTCCGGTTTCACCGCCGCCCGGCGGGCGTTCGTCGGCAAGGTCCGGCCGGCGGACACCCCCGCCCGCCTGCTCCTGACCCAGCACGCGGAGCACTACGCCGCGCGCCCGCGTCAGTTGAGCCGCCCCATCGCCGCCCCGGCGGTCGAGGCCGAGGTGCACGTGCGCTCGGCCGTGCCGATGTCGGCCTGAGCACACCAGAGCACGGCGGGCGCCCGCGGGCACTCGCCGAATACACCATGCCCGGGTCCGAGGTGAGAGGACGCCGATGAGCGGCGAAGGAATGGCCGCGGCCAGAGCTGCGGTCGACCCCGCGCTCGCGCGCGCCCTGAACACACCGACCGTGCTGCTGCCCGGCCGGTACCAGTACAGCAGCTACAGCGTCCTGGCCGGGCCGGCCGAGGTTCCCGGCGACGGACCGCAGCGGGTCAGGATGCGGCCGCTGGCCCGGCGGCGGCCGATCGCGACCGTGCTGATCACGCTCTTCGCGTTCGCGTTCGAGAGCACGTTCTTCGCCTGGCTGCTCTCCTCGATCGAGGTGCCGGACCCGCGGCTGCACACCTGGCTGTACGCCGCCACCGTCGTCATGATCGTGGCGACCGCGCTGATCGAGCTGTTCCGGCTGGTCAACGTGGTGACGCTGTGCCTGGCCACGCTCTGGGCCCGCGACCCCGTGCCGATGGTCCCGGACCGTGCCCTGCGGGTGGCGTTCCTGACCACGATCGTGCCCGGCAAGGAACCCGTCGACATGGTCGAACGCACCCTGCGCGCCGCCCGGGCCATCCGCCACGCCGGCCGCTACGACGTCTGGCTGCTCGACGAAGGCGACGACGACCAGGTACGCCAGATGTGCCGAAACATCGGCGTCCAGCACTTCAGCCGCAAGGGCCGGCCCGAGTACAACACCCCCACCGGCGCCTTCAAAGCCAAGACCAAACACGGCAACTACAACTCCTGGGTCGACGCCAACGGCGACCAGTACGACGTCTTCGTCTCCGTCGACCCCGACCACGTACCACTACCCAACTTCTGCGAACGACTCCTCGGCTACTTCCGCGACCCCGACGTCGCCTTCGTCGTCGGCCCACAGATCTACGGCAACTACGACAACGTCGTGACCCGCTGGGCCGAATCACAGCAATACCTCTTCCACTCCCTGCTCCAGCGCGCCGGCAACCGCCTCGGCGTCTCCATGCTGGTCGGCACCAACAACGCCGTACGCATCTCCGCACTGCGCGGCATCGGCGGCCTACAGGACTCCATCACCGAGGACATGGCCACCAGCCTGGTCGTGCACAGTGGACGCAATCCGGACACCGGCGCGCGCTGGCGCTCGGTGTACACCCCGGACGTGCTCGCCGTCGGCGAGGGACCGTCGTCGTGGACCGACTACTTCACCCAGCAGCACCGCTGGTCGCGCGGCACCGACGAGGTCATCGTCACGGGGTTCGTGAAGTTCATGTGGCGGCTCGGCTTCCGGCGCGGGCTGCACTACGCGCTGCTGACGTCGTACTACCCGCTGACCGCGCTGGCCTGGCTGCTCGGCGCCGCCAACGCCGTCTGCTATCTGGTGCTGGGCGCCAAGGGCGTTCAGGTGCCGATGCACGTCTGGCTGATGCTCTATGTGGACGCCGCGCTGTTCCAGGTCGGCCTCTACGTCTGGAACCGCCGCCACAACACCAGCCCGCACGAGGACGCCGGCTCGTCCGGGCTCGCCGGCATGCTCATGTCAACGCTGTCCACGCCGGTATACGTGTCGTCGTTCCTCGGCGCGCTGCTGCGCCGCAACGCCGGCTTCGTGGTGACGCCCAAGGGCGACTCGGCCAGCCCGGACCGGCTGCTGACGTTCGCGCCGGGGCTGCGCTGGGCCGCGTTCTACGTCGTGCTGCTGATCTCGGCGCCGATCGGCGCGCACGTGCACGGCGCGATGTGGGCCTGGCCGGCCATCAACCTCGTGATCTGCCTGATGCCGCCCGCGATCTGGGTCGGCCAGGAACACCAGCGCCGCCGGGCCGTCACACCGCCCGAGAGCGCACCGCCCGAGAAGCCCGCCGAGGAACCCGTGGAGTCGTACGCATGAAGCCCCGCCCCCGCCCGTCGACGGCCCGCCGCCTGCTGAGCGGAGCGATCGGCCTCGTCGTCCTGGGCCTGCTCGTCTTCGTCAACCAGCCGATGGTGGCGTTCGGCTCGGACGCCCTGCACGACTTCAACATCAACCGGCTGGCCTACAAGCAGCAGTACGGGCACTGGGCCCGGCTGCCGGTGCCGCACACCTTCCGGGTCAACGCGATCCACGCGGCGCTGCTGCACACCGGCAAGGTGCTGATCATCGCCGGCAGCGGGAACAACCGCGAGAACTTCGAGGCCGGCACGTTCCGGTCGATCCTGTACGACCCCGCCCGGAACTCGTTCGCCGAGGTGCCGACGCCGACCGACGTGTTCTGCGCCGGGCACACGTTCCTGCCCGACGGCAGGCTGCTGATCGCGGGCGGGACGAAGTCGTACGAGGTCCTGGAGAAGGACATCACGCACGCCGCCGGGGTCATGAAGATCAAGAATGAGTCGCCGGCGGGCGGCCCGCGGGTCTTCCCGAAGGGCACCCGGCTGACCGCCAAGGACGGCCGGGCCTACCTCACCCGCGACGACGTCACCGTGCCGGCGGCGATCGCGATGAAGCACGGCGACCAGGTGATGACGCACGCCGGCGCGGCCGAGGTCTGGGTCGACGCCGAGGCCGCGGGCGACGCCTCGATCGTCGACCACCCGGCGCAGTACACGCTCGCGGGCTTGACCGGCCTGGACCAGCGCAACATCTACGGCCTCTCCGACAAGATCACCCGGGAGAAGCAGGAGTACGGCGGCGACCGGACGTCGTACGAGTTCGACCCGCAGACCGAGCGCTACGTGCGCACCGGCGACATGGTCCGCAGCCGCTGGTACCCGACGCTTGCCGAGATGCCGAACGGCGACGTGCTGGCCGTGTCCGGGCTGGACGAGTTCGGCCGGATCCTGCCGGGCGACAACGAGAGCTACGTACGGGCGCAGAAGCGCTGGGTGGCCGCGCCGAAGCTCAAGCGCGTCTTCCCCACCTACCCCGGCCTGCACCTGATGCAGGACGGCCGGCTCTTCTTCTCCGGCTCGAACTCCGGCTACGGCTCGGACACCGAGGGCCGCACCCCCGGGCTGTGGGACCTGACGAACAATAAGTTCCAGGTCGTACCCGGCCTGCCCGACCCACGGATGACCGAGACCAGCTCCTCGGTACTGCTGCCGCCCGCGCAGGACCAGAAGGTGATGATCTTCGGCGGCGGCGAGGTCGGCGAATCACCGGTCTCCACCCGGCGCACCGCGATCGCCGACCTGGACGAACCGAAGCCGGCCTACCGGCCCGGCCCCGACCTGCCGCAGCCCGCCCGCTACCTGAGCACCGTGCTGCTGCCCGACGACACCGTGCTGACCACCGGCGGCTCCTCCGGCTACCGCGGCGGCGAATACCGCGGCCAGACCCGCAGCGACCTGTACAACGCGCAGATCTACCGGCCCGACCGGGACCGGTTCGAGACGGCCGCCGAGTCGACCGTCGGGCGCAACTACCACTCCGAGGCGCTGCTGCTGCCCGACGGCCGGGTCATCACGCTGGGCAGCGACCCGCTCTACGACCGGGCCGGCAAGGACCCCGGCACGTTCGAGCAGCGCATCGAGGTCTACTCGCCGCCGTACCTGTTCAAGGGCCCACGGCCGGGCGTCGGCGCCGGGCCGGACACCCTGGAGCGCGGCGCGAAGGCCGGCTTCGCCACCGCCGACGCCGGGCGCATCCGCGCCGCCCGGCTGCTGCGGCCCGGCGCGGTCACCCACGTCACCGACGTCGACCAGCGCTCGGTCGCCCTCGACCTGGCGCGCACCGCCGACGGGGTCACCGTGACCGTCCCGCAGGACAAGGGCCTCGTCCCCGCGGGCTGGTACATGCTCTTCCTGATCGACGACAAGGGCGTGCCGTCGACCGGGCGCTGGGTGCGGGTGCGTTGATGGCGAACCTCCGCTCGATGCGCCCGCACTGGCCGATACTGGCCGCCGGGCTGTCCCTGGCGCTCGTCCTCGCCGCCATCGTGACCCTCTCGACGCGCGGCGCGGACTCGCCGGTGGTGGCCGGTCCCTCGGCGTCCACCGAGCGGCGGGAGCCCGTCACCCCGGAAGCGTCGGGCGGCGGGCGGCTCTCGGACCGCCGGCTCTACGTCGATCCGAACGGTTCGGCCGCGCGACAGGCGGTGGAGTGGGAAAGCGCCGGGCGTACCGCCGAGGCCCGGATCATCCGGCGCATCGCCGACCGGCCGACCGCGACGTGGTTCGCCGACGCAGCACCCGGCTACTCACAGCGGGCACAGAGCCTGGTCACGGCCGCGGCCGCGGCGGGCCAACTGCCGGTGCTCACCCTTTACAACATCCCCGGCCGCGACTGCGCCGGCCACTCGGCGGGCGGCGCGGCCGACGCCGCGGACTACCGGACCTGGGTACGGACGCTGGCGGGCTCCCTGAGCGGGCACCCGGCGCTGATCGTGCTGGAGCCCGACGCGATCCCGCAGGCGGTGCAGGGCTGCCTGAGCGAGGACGACGCCGAACAGCGCTACGCGCTGCTGGCCGAGGCTGTCGAGGCGCTGCGGGCGGCGCCGGGCGTGCTGGTCTACCTCGACGCGGGCAACCCGACCTGGATCACCCAGCCGGCCCGGCTGGTCGCCGCCCTGCGCAAGTCCGGCCTCGACCGGGCGTACGGGTTCTCGCTGAACGTGGCCAACTTCGAGACGACCGCGGACAACATCACGTACGGCAGCCGGCTGTCCACATTGCTCCGCGGCGCGCACTTCGTGGTCGACACCAGCCGCAACGGCAACGGGCCCGCGCAGAAGGGCGCGGGCGACCGGCACTGGTGCAACCCGCCGGGGCGGGCACTCGGCGAGGAGCCTACGACCCGGACCGGGGTGCCGCTCGCCGACGCGTTCCTGTGGGTCAAGCGGCCGGGCGAGTCCGACGGCGCCTGCGGCAGCGGCGCGCCGCCGGCCGGGCAGTGGTGGTCCCGGTACGCCCTCGATCTGGCCCGTCCCCGGTCCTGACCGGGCCGGTCGCGGCTCGCGCCGCGACCGGCCGGTGCCGCGTCAGCCCTCGATGCCGTTGACCGGGGGCACCTCGAGGGTGCGCTCGGTCGGCGTGCCGCCCAGGACGATCTTCCGGAGCGACGTGTTGTTCGTCGTGCTCACCTCGCTGAGGCGGTTGACCGGGTTGGCCTTGACCTCGATGTAGTAGGTGCCGTTCGGCAGGTCCGTGATCTCGAAGGACTGGCCAGGTCGCTGCTGCGAGTAGGTGTCGCCGTTACCGATGTCGAGCACCTCGCGCACCGCGACGGCCGTGTTCTGGCCGCACGAGCTGGAGAGGTCGGTGTTCTCCGGGCGCCACTTGGCGTTCGGGACCGTGTAGTCGACCGCGTCGGTGTTCACCAGGCAGAACGCCTCCTTGCCGCTGCGCACCGCCTGCTTCTTGTCGCTGGAGAGCAGGTTGTACTGGGCGAAGTCGGTGAAGTGCCAGTGCCGGTGCCCCTCGCGGGCGTCCCACTCCATGGTGCCGGCGGCGACCGAGCCGACCTCCTTGCCCTTGGCGTCGAAGAAGTACTGGTACGCGTCCATCAGCTCGGTGCCGGTCTGCCGGAAGCCGTCGACAAGCAGCGGCGACGTGCCACCGTTCCAGACCGTCGCGCCGAAGTTGACGTACGACTTACCGTCCTCCTCCTGCGACAGCGAGATGCCCCAGGCGGGCAGCGAGCGCAGGTCGGGCCGCGGGCCCTTGGGGATGCTGGCGGCCTTGACGGCCTTCGGCTTCTTCGCCGGCGGCCGGAACTCCGGCTTGTACGCGGAGATCTGCCGGGACTCGTCGC
Organism: Amorphoplanes digitatis; assembly: GCF_014205335.1. Classification (NCBI taxonomy): domain Bacteria; kingdom Bacillati; phylum Actinomycetota; class Actinomycetes; order Micromonosporales; family Micromonosporaceae; genus Actinoplanes; species Actinoplanes digitatis. The sequence continues at coordinate 7,889,169 of NZ_JACHNH010000001.1, forward strand.
CCTGGCCGGCGTGCTCGCTGTGCTCGGCGACGGCGGCCGCCTGGTTCGGGTCGTCGCCCGCCCGCGCGGCCTTGGCCTTCGCCTTGAACGACTCGGGTGCCTTGGCCGACCGCGCGCCCTGGCCCTCGTCGATCGTCTCGACCTTGACGTTGACGGTCTGCGTCGCGGAGTCCGCGGCGATCTTGAAGTAGTCCCGGTACGCCTTGCCGAGCGTGACCGTCGCCGTGTAGTCGCCGTCCGGCATCTGCACGTCGCCGGTGCGGGGCAGGCTGGAGGTCGGCGCGTTCCAGCCGGCCTGGATGCCCCAGACCGAGCCGAGCGTGAACGGGTTGTCCCCGGAGCAGCCCTGCGGGTACGGCGTCTCGGCGGGCGCGTCCCGCCGGGTCCGCGCCGACTCGTACGAGTTCGGGCAGAAGTCGGTCGTGTAGCTCGCGACCTCGGCGCCGGCCGCGTTCTTGATGGTGACCGCGGTGAAGTCCTTCAGGCCGCCCCAGCCGGTGACCATCCCGGCGGGCAGCGCCACGTTCTTCTTCTTGCCGTTCTTCACGACGACCTGCTCGGCGACGATCGGATCGGCGTAGGACTTGCGGGCCGCACGGATCTCGAACGGGTCCTTACCCGCGATCACGTGCACGCCCAGATCGAAGTTGAGGTAGCTCTCGTCTCCCCACACGTAGCGCTCGGCCACCACGCTGGCGGCGGCGCGGGTGAAGGACAGCGGCGGCGGATCGGTGGCCGCGTTCGCGACCCCCATGCCGGCGGCGGTCAGGCCGACGGCGGTGACCACCGCTCCGGCCACCAGAACTCGGGTCCTACTTGTCATGCTTTTCCTCCCCGAAACCTTTGTGTCGCACAGGTAATCCCGAAAGGCGTGAAGCGGACGTAAGGACGTATGAGACTTACCTCAAATCACGCAGGCTGGGCGGCCCACCGATACGATCGGCAGAGTCGGGACAGCGCCGTCCTTCCGCACGCGATGCAAAAGGAGCGCTCCGGTGACGGACCAGCACGGCCAGCTCGACCCCGACGGCCCCGACGCCGCCCTGCGCGCCGACATTCGGCGCATCGGCACCCTGCTCGGCCAGACCCTCGCCCGGCAGGAGGGCAAGCCGCTGCTCGACCTGGTCGAGGAGGTGCGTGCGCTGGTCCGGGCCGACGCCCCGGCCGCCGCCGAGCGCCTGGCCGCCCTGGACGTCACGACCGGCACCAAGCTGGCCCGGGCGTTCTCGACCTATTTCCACCTCGCGAACATCACCGAGCAGGTGCACCGCGCCCGCGACCTCCAGCGGCGCCGCGCCCGCGACGGCGGCTGGCTGGACCAGGCCGCCAAGCGGATCGCCGAGCAGGGCGTGCCGGCCGACGAGATCGCCGCCGCCGCGCGCCGGCTGGCCGTCCGCCCGGTCTTCACCGCGCACCCGACCGAGGCCGCCCGGCGCTCGATCCTGTCCAAGCTGCGCCAGCTCGCCGACTCGCTGGACGCCGAGGCGAGCGCCGCGATCCTGTACGGCGCCTCGGACACCACCGCCTCGACGCGGCGCTTCGCCGAGCTGATCGACCTGCTCTGGCAGACCGACGAGCTGCGGCTGGACCGGCCGGACCCGACGGACGAGGCCCGCAACGCGGTCTACTACCTCAAGGACCTGTACGCGGACGCCGCGCCGCAGGTGCTCGACGACCTCGCCGAGACGCTGCGCCGGCTCGGCGTGGAGACCTCGCCGACGTCGCGCCCGCTGACCTTCGGCACCTGGATCGGCGGCGACCGCGACGGCAACCCGTTCGTCACCCCGGCCGTCACCCGCGACGTGCTGATGATCCAGCACGAGCACGGCATCCAGGCCACCGAGGCGGCCATGGACGCGCTCATCGACGAGCTGTCGGTGTCCCGCCGGCTGCGCGGGGTCTCGCTCGACCTGTCCGCCAGCCTCGCCAACGACCTCGACGCGCTGCGGGAGGTCGCGCCCCGCTTCCGCCGCACCAACGCCGAGGAGCCGTACCGGCTCAAGGTGCGCTGCATCAAGGCCAAGCTCGCCAACACCCGCGAACGCCTGCACCGCGGCACCGCGCACGTGCCGGGGCGCGACTACCTCGGCAACGAGGAGCTGATCGCCGACCTCGAGCTGATCCGCGCCTCGCTGGCCCGCAACTCCGGTCAGCTCACCGCGGTCGGTACGGTCGCGTCGGCGATCCGGGCGGTCTCCGGCTTCGGCCTCCAGCTCGCGACGCTCGACGTGCGCGAGCACGCGGAGAAGCACCACGAGGTGCTGGCGCAGATGTACGCGCGGGTCGGCGAGGTGGACGACTACCTGTCGCTGGACCGCACCGAGCGCACCAAGCTGCTCGCCACCGAGCTGACCGGGCGCCGGCCGCTGGCCAGCGCCGACACCCCGCTCACCGACTCGGCGCGCAAGACGTTCGACGTGTTCAACACGATCCGCGACTCGCAGGACCGGTTCGGCGCGGACGTCATCGAGTCGTACATCATCTCGATGACGCTCGGCGTCGACGACGTGCTCGCCGCCGCGGTGCTCGCCCGCGAGTCCGGCCTGATCGACATTCACAACGGCCGCGCCCGGATCGGCATCGTGCCGCTGCTGGAGACCCCGGCGGAGCTGGACGCCGGCGGCGACCTGCTGGACGAGATGCTCTCCCTGCCGGCCTACCGGGAGATCGTCAAGGCCCGGGGAGACCTCCAGGAGGTGATGCTCGGCTACTCCGACAGCAACAAGGAGGCCGGGATCACCACCAGCCAGTGGTCGATCCACAAGGCGCAGCGCGCGCTGCGCGACGTGGCGGCCCGGCACGGTGTCCGGCTCCGGCTGTTCCACGGCCGCGGCGGCACCGTCGGCCGCGGCGGCGGCCCGACGCACGAGGCGATCCTGGCGCAGCCGTACGGCACGCTCGACGGCGCGATCAAGGTGACCGAGCAGGGCGAGGTCATCTCCGACAAGTACACGCTGCCGACCCTGGCGCGGGAGAACCTCGAGCTGACCGTCGCGGCCGTGCTCCAGGCGACGCTGCTGCACACCACGCCGTCGGTCGACCTCTCCTCGCTGGCCCGCTGGGACGCGGCGATGGACACGGCGTCGGGCGCCGCCTTCGGCGCGTACCGGGCGCTCGTCGAGAACCCGGACCTGCCGGCGTACTTCTGGGCGGCGACCCCGACCGAGCTGCTCGGCGCGCTGAACATCGGCTCCCGCCCGGCGAAGCGCCCGAACGCGGACGCGGGCCTCGGCGGCCTGCGGGCGATCCCGTGGGTCTTCGGCTGGACGCAGACCCGGCAGATCGTGCCGGGCTGGTTCGGCGTCGGCACCGGCCTGGCCGCGGTCCGCGAGGCCGGCCAGGCGGAGGTCCTGCACGAGATGTTCGCGAACTGGCAGTTCTTCCGCACCTTCATCTCCAACGTCGAGATGATGCTGGCCAAGACCGACCTGAACATCGCCCGGCGCTACGTGGAGACCCTGGTGCCGGCCGAGCTCAAGGGCATCTTCACCACCATCGAGCGGGAGTACGCCAAGACGGTCGAGCAGATCCTGGCCATCACCGGCCACGACGAGCTGCTCTCCAGCCAGCCGGAGCTGTCGCGCACGCTGGGCGTCCGCGACACCTACCTGGAGCCGCTGCACCACCTACAGGTGGCGCTGCTGCGGCAGTACCGCGAGCTGAACGACGGCCCGCCGGCGGCGCCGGGCGCCCGCCGGTCTCCGTCGGACTCGACGGCCCTGGAACGCGCCCTGCTGACCACGGTGAACGGCATCGCCGCCGGCATGCGCAACACCGGCTGATCCGGCCTGAACGGCGACGGCCGGGCCCCTGTTCTCAGGGTGCCCGGCCGTCGACGTCAGGTCAGCTGGTCTCGCCCGCCATGCTGAAGCTGCGGAGGCGGTCGACCGCGGCCAGGGTGCAGCCCAGGACGAAGATCACGGACATGACGACCGCGACCGTCAGAGACACCTCGTCCTCGTACAGCGCGGTCGGCGTGATCTTGTCCGCGATCGTGATCACGTACTGCTGGATGGACAGCACCCGGGTGCCGCTGATGAACCTGCTCAGCAGCCCCTCCCAGATCAGGATGTAGACCAGGCCGAGCAGCACCGGCCGGCGGGTCAGCAGGCTGAGCATCAGGAAGAACGCCGAGTAGGCGCAGGCGCCGATCGCGGCGGCGATCGCGAGGGCCGCGCCGAGGCGCGCCGAGTCGGCCAGGGTGCCCGCCACGAAGAGCGGAACCGCCGCGGTCACGGCGCTCACCACGATCGCCACGCCCAGCTTCGCCAGGATGATGTCGCGGCGGGGCAGCGGCTTGGTCAGGATGTGCACGATGGTGCCGTCGTCCACCTCGGAGCCGAGCACCCCGGTGCCGACGATCAGGGACACCACCGGCAGCACCACGGCCAGGCCGAGGCCGACCAGCACCGGCTCGCCCCAGTCCGCCGGGTTGACGTCGTAGGCCTCGCAGAGCAGGGCGAGGCCGATCAGCAGCGCCGGAAGGGGCAGCAGCAGGAGCACCCGGCGCCGGCCGAACAATCCGCGGGCGGTGATCCACGCAACGGTCGACACGTCAGGCCTCCAGCAGGTAGGAGAAGACACTCTCCAGGGACTCGTCGGACGGCAACAGCTTGCGCAGCCGGATGCCCTCCTCAAGGGCGATGCGCGGCAGGGCGCGGGTGAAGCCGCCGTAGTCGCCGGCGCGGACCGTCAGGCCGGCGTGGTCGATCTCCACGCCGGAGACCGACTTCTCCCCGATCAGCGCCACCGCCAGCCGCCGGTCGTCCGAGGACTGCAACGCGAAGACGTGCGGGCGGTGTGTCATCAGGCGGCGGATCTTGCGGTAGTCGCCCGAGGCCGCCAGCCGGCCGGCGACGATCACCTGGACGGTGCCCGACACCTGCTCCACCTCTTCGAGGATGTGCGAGCTGAACAGGATCGTGTGGCCCCGCTCCCCCAGCTCGTGCAGCAGGTCCATCATGTGCATCCGCTGCCGCGGGTCCATGCCGTTGAACGGCTCGTCCAGCAGCAGCACCTGCGGGTTGTGCACCAGCGCCGCCGCCACCCGGGTGCGCTGCCGCATGCCCTTGGAGTACGTCTCGATGCGGCGGTCCGCCGCGTCGGTCATCTCGACCATCTGCAACGCCCACTCGGTCGCGGCCGCCGGGTCCGGCAGCTTCTGCATCTTGGCGCTGGCCCGCACGAACTCGCGGGCGGTGAGGAAGCCGTGCACCGCCTCGCGCTCCGCGACCAGGCCGAGCCGGCGGTAGATCTCCGGGTTGCGCCAGGTCGGCGCGCCGTCGATGGTCACGGCGCCGCGCGACGGCGACAGGAAGCCGGCCATCATGTGCAGCACGGTGGTCTTGCCGGCGCCGTTCGGGCCGAGCAGGCCGGTGACGCCCGGCTCCAGCGTCATGCTGATGTCGTTGACCGCCACCACGTTGCCGTACCAGCGGGACACGTTCTGAAGTTCCACCGTGGTCACAGCGAGGCCACCTTCCGGTAGCGGGCCAGTAGCAGCAGCAGGCAGGTGACGATCAGGACGGCCGCCTCGATGGCGTAGACCGGGCCGAAGCGGCCGATGGGCAGGCCGGTGTTGGCGTTGGGGACCATCCACTGCGCGACGCCGCTGACCAGGGTCATCGGGCTCGCCAGGAAGGCCAGCTCCTGCGCGGTCCGCGACGGCAGGGTCGCCAGCACCCCGACGACCGGCGTGGTCATCAGGAAGACGGCGACGATGCCGCCGGCCGCGAAGGCGCGCTTGCCGGTCAGCGAGGCGATCAGCAGGCCGATCCCGGTGAACAGCAGGGCCCAGAGCAGGCTGTACGACCAGCCCCAGAGCAGGTCGTCGAGCTCGCCCCAGACGCCCGACATGCCCTTCTTGGTGGTGAGGGCGGCGCCGAGGAACATGATCAGCTGCGGGCCGGCGAGCAGCACCCAGACCGCGGTCACCATCGCGGCGACCTTCGCGCCGACGTAGTCCGCGGCGCGCACCGGCCGGCTGAAGTAGAGCGGCAGCACCCCGGCGCGCAGGTCCCGGGAGACCAGCTCCGGCGCGACGATCGCGACGAAGAAGATGATCAGCCAGCTCATCGCGTCCGCGAACTGGATGTAGTTGAGCGGCACCGTGCCGGTCTGCGCCCGTACCGCCGCGATGATCACCGCGACCAGCGTGACGATGCCGAAGACCAGCCAGGGGAAGATCTTCGATTTGGCCGACCGGCCGAAGCCGTAGGCCGCGCGCACGCCGTGCACGTAGATCGCGCCGAACACCGCGCTGCGGCCCAGCCGGGGCCCGGTGTAGCGCTGATAACCGATGTCGTGGATGACGCTGGACTCAGACATCGGCGGTCTCCCTCGGCGCGAAGAGCTCGGCCACCCGGTGGCGTCGCTGGTCCAGGCGGTGCAGCGGCAGGTCCAGGTCGGCGACGGCCCGCAGGATGCGGTCGTAGGTCTCCTCCCGGTCGAGCGGCACGAGCAACAGCCGCCCGTCCCGGGTCACCGGCAGCTCGAGCGCCGTCAGCGCGGCGGCCAGCTCCTCGGTGCCCTCGCTGACCTCGACCGCGAGCACGTCGCTGGCCTCGGTCATCGCCGAGATGCGGTCCGCGCGCAGCAGCCGGCCGCCCTCGATGGCGACGAGCGAGTCGCAGATCCGCTCGACCTCGCCGAGCAGGTGCGAGCAGACCACGACGGAGATGCCGAACTCCGTGCCGATGCGGTGCACGAGCGCCAGCATGGCGTCGCGCCCGGCCGGGTCGAGGCCGTTCGTCGGCTCGTCGAGCAGCAGCAGGTCGGGGTCGTGCACCAGCGCCTGAGCCAGCTTCACCCGCTGCTTCATGCCGGTCGAGTAGCCACCGATCTGCCGGTAGCGCTCCTCGTAGAGCCCGACGTGCCGCAGCGCCTCGGAGGCGCGTTCGCGGGCGGCGGTGCGCGGCAGGCCGCTGATCCGGCCGAGGTGGGTGACGAACTCCGCGGCGGAGACGTCGGGTGGGAGCGCGTCGTGCTCCGGCATATAGCCGACCTTGGCGCGCACCCGGTCGGGGTCGACGGTGGGATCGATGCCGAAGACCCGCACCTGCCCGGACGTCGGCGCGATCAGGCCGAGCATGATCTTGATGAAGGTCGACTTGCCGGCGCCGTTGGCGCCGACCAGTCCGATGATCCCGGGCTCGACGGAGACGGTCAGGTCCTGGAGGGCAGTCACCCGCCCGCCGTACGTCTTGGTCAACCCTTGGGTGTCGATGAGGCTCACAGCGACAGCCTAGGAAGAGCTGTCACGGTTGCGGATCAGGTGAACCCCGGACTCACCCCTGAGACCGCCTACGCCTCAGGACAGGGATGGCACGACGTCGACCTGGAAGATCGGGAGCCGTCCGAGCTCGCGATACGCCTGTAGCGACGAGGGTGTCGCGTCGACCCGGGAGTCGCGGCCCTTCTGGCTGTGCGGAGTGTCGAAGTGCACCATCGCCCGGATGCGCGGGAACCGGCCGATCTGCCGGCCGACCTCGCGGTAGAACTCCGCCTTGTGGCCGGGGTTGCGCTTCGAGGTCCAGACGCCCCACTCGGCGACCATCAGCGGCTTGGACGGGTGCCGGCGCGTGGCCCAGTTGTAGAAGCCCGGCCAGTTCGGGCGGGCCGAGCTCTGCCGGTTCAGCAGCTCCGCGAAGTCGCCGTGCCCGTAGCCGGGGTCGCCGTACGCGTAGGTGTCGAAGCCGATCCAGTCGACGACGCTGTCGCCGGGGTACATGCTCTGGAACCAGCTCTCGCTGGTGTGCGGCACGTATGCCATGTGCACGAGCACCGTGACCAGGTTGTCCACGCCGCGGGCGCGGAGCCGCTCCACCACGTGGCGGTACATCGCCGCGTAGTCTTCGGCCCGGTAGCCGGAGCCGGCCCGCTCGCGGACGTTGTCCTCGGCCTCGTGGTGCACCGTGAAGAAGAACCGCTCGGGGAACGTCGTGTTGATGTGCCGGGCCAGCCGGTCGAGGAACGCGTCGGTGTCCCGGTCGCCGTTGGCGATGGCGGCCCAGGACGCGCCCGACGGCTTCCAGTTGAGGAAGAGGATGCGCTCCCGGCCCGGCTCGCGGGCGATGGAGGCCTCGGCCTCGGTCGGAAAGAGCTGCCGGTTGCCCTTGTGGTACGCGTGGAAGACGTCCTGGTGGCGCTGGGTCTTCTCCTCGAACTGCGCCAGCGCCCGCTTGCCGCGGCCGTCGGTGAAGGCGCCGGGCGCCACTCCCCACAGCACGCCGCAGGTCGGCACGAGCTTGCTGCCGGTACGGCAGCGCCGGGCACCGGACTCCGAGCTCCGCGTCTCGCCGGCGGCCGGCGCCGGGCCGGCGCCCGACGGACTCGCGCCGGGTGCGGCGGAACCGGGTACGCCCGGCACGCCGGCGGAGGCGGAGGCGCCGGGCACCACGCCCGGCACGCCGGGTACCGCGGACGCGCCCGGCGCGGCCGGCACCCGTCCACCGCCGAGCGGCGGCAGCGGACGGCCGGGCACCGGCGCGGCCGGACCGTCGCCCGGGCCGAACGGCAGTCCGAGTTGATCCACGCCGCCGGTCCACGCCCATGACAGGGTGGCGACCAGCGAGAGGGCGAAGATCACCGTCATGGCGATGATGTGCAAGGGCCTGGTCCGGAGCGGTCGACGTCTCACGGTCGCCCAGTATTGGATCAAATGTCCGTTTTGTCGACTACCTGGGCCGGTTGCCCGCGTGGCGAGGGTCCGGAACGGACAGACTGCCGAGCCCCGCTCGACCGCGGGGAGTCCTGCTGCGAAACTGTCCCTCAAGTCGCTGCAGGGGGAGTCTTAGGTGAACGACGGTTCTGTGCTGCCAGAGGACGTGCTGCGTGACGCGCCGACGTACACGCCGCGCGGGCACGAACTCGCCGACCTCGAATTACTTCTCTCCGGCGCATATGCGCCGCTGACCGGATTCCTCGGCCGCGCCGACCTGACGGCACTGCGCCGCCGGGGCCGGCTCGCCGACGGGACACCGTGGCCGGTCGGCGTCACCTGCGAGATACCGGCCGAGCTCGCCACCGGCCTCGACCTCGACGATCCGCTGCGCCGCACGGTGGTGCTCACCGACCCCGAGGGCGCGCCGGTCGCCGCGATCGAGGTGACCGACGCCTGGCCGACCACCGCCGGCATGTACGCGATCGGCGGGGCGGTACGCCGGATGGGCGACGGCGGGCACGGCCCGTTCCAGCGCCTGCGGCGTACCCCGGAGGAGGTGCACGCGCTGCTCCCGCCCGGCCGGGTCCTCGGCGTCATCGCCGACCGGCCGCTGCACCGCCCGCAGCTCGCGCAGATCGCGCACGCCGCGCGCACCCTCGCCGCGCACCTGCTCATCATCATCCCGGTGACCGGCCCGGGCCCCGACGGCCTGCCGCCGGAGGCGCTGGTCCGCGCCATCTTCGCGGCCCGCGACCGGATGCCACCGGCCACGATCGTCGCCGTGCCGCTGATGCCCCGCAACGACGAGATGCGCGACGCGCTGCTGCGCGCCCGGGTCGCCACGGCATACGGCGTCACCCACGTGCTCTCCACCGGGGACATGCTCTCCGGCGCCGGCCTGCGCGTGCTGGTACCCCGCGAGCTGGCCTACGACAACCGCGACGGCCAGTGGCGCTGGCGCGACGACATCCCGCCGCGCAACCGGCGGCTGGCGATGAGCACCGCCGAGATCGAGGACCTGCTCGACCGCGGTTTCCCGCTGCCCGAGTGGCACACACCGCCGGCCGTCGCCAAGGAGCTGACCCGGATGCGCCCGCCGCGGCGGCACCGCGGCCTGGTCGTCTTCTTCACCGGCTTCTCCGGCTCCGGCAAGTCGACGATCGCCCGCGGCCTCGCCGACTCGCTGCGGGAGGACGGCGAGCGGACCGTCACGTTCCTCGACGGTGACGTCGTGCGCCGGGAGCTGTCGGCCGGGCTCGGCTTCAGCCGCGCCGACCGGGACCGCAACGTGCGGCGGATCGGCTGGGTGGCCGCGGAGGTCGCCCGGCACCGCGGCATGTCCATCGCCTGCCCCATCGCCCCGTACGAGGACGCGCGGGCCGCCGTGCGCCGGATGGCCACCGAGGCGGGCGCCGGCTTCGTGCTGGTGCACGTGGCGACCCCGCTCGAGGTCTGCGAGCGCCGCGACCGCAAGGGCCTGTACGCCCGCGCCCGCGCCGGCCAGCTACGCGGCATGACGGGCGTCGACGACCCGTACGAGGAGCCGGCCGACGCCGAGCTGACGCTGGACACGACCGACATGACGGTGCCGGAGGCCATCGACGTGGTGCTTGCCTATCTGGTGGAGACCGGCTGGGTGGAACCAAATATGAAGTAACCGATCGCGGTGGAGTAGTTACGCAACGGGGCACGGGCCGTTTACCCCCTCGGGGGGCGAAAAGCCCGATTGCTGTGTACTCAACTCCATCCCGAAAGGGCCGCCTTACCGATGGAAGCTCCGCGCCCGGTATCCGCCGACCTCTCGCACTACCTGGGCGTGTTCCGCCGGCACTGGTGGGTGGTTCTCGCTGCCGGCGGGGTGGGCCTCGGGCTCGGCGCCGCGGTGACCCAGGCCGTGCCGAAGGTCTACGAGTCGTCGACATCGGTGCTGGTGCAGGCCGTCTCCGGGGACACCAACGCCTCCGGCGGCCGCACCAAGGGCACGATCAACCTCGACACCGAGGCACAGCTCGTCGCCTCCGGCGCGGTCGCGGTGAAGGCCGCGACGCTGCTGCGCGCCGAGGTCTCGCCGCTCGAGCTCGCCCGCCAGGTCGCCGTCGAGGTGCCCGCGAACACCACCGTCCTGGTGATCCGCTTCGAGGCGGACACACCGGCGGGCGCGCAGAACGGCTCGCACGCGTTCGCCGAGGCTTACCTGCGCAATCGCGAGGAGACGGCCCGCGCCGGGCTGGACCAGCAGATCAAGACGCTGACGCTCAAGGTCAGGCAGCTCACCGCGAACCTGACCGGCATCAACAACCGGCTGGCCAAGGCGGAGAACGGCAGCTTCGAGCGCAGCAACCTGGAGAGCCTGCGCAACAACTCGCAGAACCAGCTCAACAACCTGACCGCCCGGCTCAACGAGCTGACCACGGCGACCGTCGGCGCCGGCAGCATCATCAGCGACGCCCGCGAACCCGACGCGCCGACCAGCCCGAACGCGTTGCTCAACATCGCCACCGGCGGGATGGCCGGCCTGCTGGTCGGGCTGGCACTGGCGTTCGCCCGGGAACGCTTCGACGGTCGCCTACAGACCGCGGCCGACGTGCGGGACCGCGGGCGCATGCCGGTGCTCGCGGCGCTGGACGAGCGGACCGCTCCGCACTTCGACGACGTGCTCCAGCCGTACGGGCCGGGCGGGCGGGTCTTCAACCGGCTGCGCAACGAGGTACTGGCGAGCCTGAACAGCGGCGACCAGATCCTCGTCGTCACCGGCGCCAGCCGCGGCTCCGCCTCCACGCTGGTCGCCGCGAACCTGGCCGCCGCGCTGGCCCGTACCGGCAGCGACGTCGTGCTGATCGGCGCGCACCTGCCGGACAGCGTGGTCGACGCCGCGCCGCTGGCGCGGATGCTCGGCGTCTCGGCGATGCCCGGGCTGTCCGACCTGCTGGCCGGGCGGATCGGCCTGAACAAGGCGATGCAGCGCACCCCGCGGATCCCGTCGCTGCGGGTCATCACGACCGGCGGCGCCGCGACGGCGGCCGGCCTGATGCAGTCGCAGCGGCTGCGCGACACGCTACAGGCGCTGCGCCGGCAGGCCGGCTACGTGGTCATCGAGGCGCCGTCGACCACCAGCAGCGCCGACGCGCAGAGCCTGGCCAGCCTCGCCGACGCCGCCATCCTCGCGGTGGAGCTGCGCCGCGCCAAGCGCCCGGCGCTGCTTGACGCGGCCGAGCAGCTGAGCCGGGTCGGCACGCCGCTGCTCGGCGCCGTCGTGCTGCCCCGGCTGACCGGCATGCGCGGCGTCGAGGAGAACCTGCCGGTCGTCACCCTCCAGGCTGAACGCAGGGAGCCCCGGCCCGACGAGACCGCGGTCCTGGACGCGGACCGGACCCAGCCGCTGCGGACGCCGCCCTCGCCGGGTGGCGGCGCGCCGGTCCGGCCGCGCGAGGCCGGCATGGACGAGGTCACCGCGGTAATCGACCTGAACACGAACGGGCCGCAGGGCAACGCGGGAACGCAGACCAAGACCGCGCCGCAGCCGAGCGCGGGCGCGCAGACCAAGACCGCCGAGAAGCACGCCGACCAGCCGGAAGAGAAGTGACGCTGGTCGTCCCGGGCGGCCCAGGCACGTTCAGCACCCGGGCGGCCGGGCCGGCGGGCACGGCTGCGGGCACGGCCGCGCGCGGGCGGCCGACCGCGCTGCCCGCCTGGCCGCTCGCGAGCGTGCTCGCGTTCTACCCGGCGTGGTGGGCGCTCGGGCTCGGCGTGCTGATCTTTCCGATCATGGCGGCGCCGATGCTGGTACTGCTGCTGCGCCGCCACGCGGCCGGGCGGCCGCTGCGGCTGCCACCCGGCTTCGCCTGGTGGCTGCTGTTCCTCACGGCGGTCGTGGTCAGCGTCGCGGCGCTCGGCGCCGACCCCTCCGGCACGGTGGTCGAGGCCGCGGCCGACCGCCTGGTCGCGGTCGTCTACCGCCTCAGCCTGTACGCGTCCCTGACCGTCCTGCTCGTCTACGCGGGCAACCTGACCGAGGCCGAGCTCCCCCGCCGGCGCCTGGTCAAGCTGCTCGGCTGGCTCTTCGTGATCACGGTGCTCGGCGGCCTGCTCGGCATGGTGGCCGGGCGCTTCGAGTTCACCTCGCCCGTCGAGTGGCTGCTGCCGCACGGGGTACGCAGCAAGGGCTTCGTGCAGTCGCTGGTGCACCCGTACGCCGCGCAGATCATGGACCTGGTCGGCGGCGACAAGCCCCGCCCGGCCGCGCCGTGGGGATACACCAACACCTGGGGCAACAACTTCTGCCTGCTGATGGGCTGGCTCGTCGTCGCCGCCTTCGCCTCCGGGCGCCGCGGTGCGAAGCTCTTCGCGCTGCTCTGCCTCGCCGTGTCGATCGTGCCGGCGGTCGTCTCGCTGAACCGCGGCCTGTGGATCGGCATCGGCGTCGTCGTCCTCTACGTCGCGGTCCGCTACGTGCTGATGGGCCGGATCTGGATCGTTCCCGCGGTCCTGTTCGCCGCGGCCGCGCTGGTCGTCGCCCTGGTCGCCACCCCGCTCGGCGACACGGTGACCGCGCGGCTCGACAACGGCAAGTCCAACGGGGTGCGCTCCTTCCTGATCGAGCGCGCGATCGACGGCTTCGCCGACTCCCCGGTGATCGGCTACGGCTCGACCCGAAACACCATGGGCGGCCGCAACTCCATCGCGGTCGGCGAGAGCTCCGAGTGCGAGCGCTGCGGCAACTTCACGGTCGGCGGCAACGGCCAGTTCTGGCAGCTGATGTTCGCGCACGGCACCGTCGGCACGGTCGCCTACCTGGGCTTCTTCGCCTACGGCCTGTGGCGGTTCCGGCGCGACCGCACCCCGATCGGCATCGCCGGCAGCGCCGCGATCGTGAGCTCCTTCTCGGCCATGCTCTGGTACAACTCGCTGGCCACCCCTCTGGTCTTCATGTTCCTGGCGTACGCGCTGCTCTGGCGCAACGAGATCGAGGGGGATGGCACTTGAGTCCGGTGAAGACCGCTCCGGCGGAACTGACCGTGGCAGACGCCGCACTGCGGGCGCAATACCTGGCGGAGGTACTCGCGCTGCTCTACCCGGCGCCGTGCGACACCACCGGCGAGCACGGCGAGCAGATAGCCGAGTACCTGGTCGTGCCCGACGCGCGCCGGCCCCGGCTGCTGGTGCCGAACACGTCCCGGCGGGTCGCGGCGGCCGCGGTCCGGCGCTACGCCGAGCCGCAGTCGGTCAGCGCCCGGCTCAAGCGGGACGCCGTCGTGGCCGCCCTGCGCACCGGCGCGTCGGGCCTGCTGCTGCGCGACCGGGTGCGCATCACCGGCCCGCACGCCGCGAGCATCGACGGGCACCTGCGCGAGGCGCTCGGGCGCGACCTGGCGATCAGCATCCACATCGGCCCGGCCCGCGCCAACCGCAAGCCGGTGCTGCAACTGATCACCCCCGACGGCGAGACGTTCGCGTTCGGCAAGCTCGGCACCGGCTCGCTCACCCGGCACCTGGTGCACGCCGAGACCGCCGCCCTGCGGGCGCTGGGCACCGCCGGGCTCACCAAGCTGACCGTGCCGACGGTGCTGCACGCCGGTGACTGGCGCGGCCTCCAGGTGCTGGTCCAGTCGGCGCTGCCGGTGTGGCTGCCGCGGGCGCCGCTCTCCCCGCGCCGGTTGACCGCCGCGATGCTGGACATCGCCGGCTGCTACGGATACACCAGCGGGACCCTGGTCGGGAGCGCGTACTGGGCCGAGCTGCGGGGCCGGCTCGCGGCCGTGTGCGACCGGCCCGAGGGCGCCGCGCTGGCCTCGGCGGCTGAGCTGCTGGCCACCCACGCCGGGCAGCACACGCTGCGCTACGGCGCCTGGCACGGCGACTGGGCACCGTGGAACATGGCGAACATCGCCGACACGCTGCTGGTCTGGGACTGGGAGCGGTTCGCCCGGGGCGTGCCCGTCGGCTTCGACGCCGTGCACCACGAGTTGCAGCGCCGGATCCAGTCCACCGGCGACGCCACGGACGCGGTCGAGGCGACCGTGCGCCGGGCCGGCGAGCTGCTCGCCGCGTTCGGCGTCGCCGACGAGGCCCGCGAGCTCACCGCCCTGCTGTACCTGATCGACCTCGCCGCCCGCTATCTGACCGACCGCCAGGCCGAGGCGGGTGCCCGGCTGGGCGTCCTCGGCACCTGGCTGCTCCCGGTGCTCATCCGCCGGGTCGAGGAGCTGTAAATGGACGTCTCCAAGGTCCCGAGCCCGGTGAAACGGGTCGTACACCTGGGTTCCCGCTCGTACGGCCGGCTCACCGCGCCCGCACGGATGGAACCGTCGTTCCTGATCTGCGGCGGCCAGCGCTGCGGCACGACCTCGCTCTACCGCGCGCTCGCCGCACACCCGACCGTGCTCAAGGCAGTGCTGCACAAGGGCGTGCACTACTTCGACGTGTCGTATGAGCGCGGCAAGGGCTGGTACAAGGGCCACTTCCCGCTGCAACGCAGCGCCGAGCGGATCCGCACGAAGTACGGCGTCGAGGCGCAGACCTTCGAGTCGAGCCCGTACTACATGTACCACCCGCAGGCGGCCGCCAGGATCGCCGCGGACCTGCCCGACGCCAAGCTCGTGGTGCTGGTCCGCGACCCGGTGGAGCGGGCCTACTCGCAGCACCATCACGAGCTGGCCCGCGGCTTCGAGCACGAGCGCGACTTCGGCAACGCGCTCGCGCTGGAGCCGCCCCGGCTGCACCGCCAGGAGCACAAGCTGGCGACCGACCCGACCTACTACTCGTTCGCGCACCAGCACCACGCCTACCGGTCGCGGGGCGAGTACGCCCGCTACCTGAGCGTGATGGCGCAGCACGTCGGCCGGGAACGCATCCACGTGGTGGAGAGCGAGCGGTTCTTCACCGAGCCCGAGGAGATCTACGACGAGGTCTGCTCGTTCCTCGGGCTGCGCCTCGACCTGGGGCACCCGGCCTTCGAGCGGCACAACGCCCGGCCCCGGCAGGCCGACATGGACCCGGGCCTGCGCCGCGACCTGACGAACTACTTCGCGTCGCACGACGAGGCGCTGACCACCTGGCTTGGCCGGGTGCCCATCTGGCGTCAGGCATGACCGCGACGGCGGTCGCCGACCCGCCGCGCCGAAAAACTACACAGGGTGTCGCGCGGGGCGGGCTGGCCAACATGGCCGGCTCCGCGCTGGCCGGCGGCACCGGCGTCGCGGTCACCTGGGTGGTCGCGCGGGGCCTCGGCGCCGAGCAGGCCGGCGCCTTCTTCGCCGCGACGGCGGCGTTCGTGCTGGCCGGCGGGCTGGCGAAGCTCGGCACGCAGACGGGCCTGGTCTACTGGCCGGCCCGGCTGCGGGCCACCGGCAACGATCACCTGCTCGGCGCCTGCCTGCGCACCGGCCTGACGCCGGTCCTCGCGTTCGCGGTCCTGCTCGGCTTCGCGATGTGGTTCGGCGCGCCGGCGATCGCGCACCTCACCGCGCAGGAGTCGCCGCACGTCGTCGGCGCGCACACCACCGGGCTGCGGGTGCTGGCGGTCTTCCTGCCGTTGCAGGCGCTCACCGACGCGCTGCTGACCGCGACCCGCGGCTACAAGGCCATGCGGCCGACGGTCACCCTCGACCGGATCACGCGCAGCGCGCTGCAGTTGTTGTGCGTGGGCGCGGTCGGGGTGGCCGGCCTCTCGACGATGGCGACGCTGCCGGAGTTCGCGCTGGCCTGGGCCGTGCCGTACCTGCCGGTGACGGTGCTCGCGGCGTTCGCGCTGCGCCGGACCTATCTGGCCGGCCGGCCGCACCAGGCGCGGACCCGGCGCGGCGAGCGCCGGCGGCTGCGCCGCGACTTCTGGCGCTTCACCGGCCCGCGGGCCCTGGCCAGCGTCGCGCAGCTCGCGCTGCAACGGGTCGACGTGCTCCTGGTCGCCGCCCTCGGCGGGCTGGCGGCCGCCGCGATCTACGCCGTCGCCGGCCGGTTCGTGGTGCTCATCCAGTTCGCCAACCAGGGCATCTCCCAGTCGGTGCAGCCCCGGCTGGCCGAGGCGCTGGCGACCGGAGACCGGGAGACGGCCAACCACCTCTACCAGACCGCCACCGGCTGGCTCGTGCTGGTGACCTGGCCGATCAACTTCCTGGTGATCCTGCTCGCGCCGGTCTACCTGGGGCTGTTCGGCGACGCGTACCCGCGGGGCGCCGACGTCGTCGTCGTGCTGGCCTGCGCCATGCTCGTCGCCACCGGCTGCGGCATGGTCGACATGGTCCTGGCGATGGCCGGGCGCACCTCGTGGAACCTCGTCAACGTCCTGATCGCGCTGGGCGTGACGATCGGCCTGGACGTGCTGCTGATCCCCCGGTACGGCGCCCTCGGCGCCGCGATCGGCCTGGCGTGCGCGATGGTCGCCAACAACCTGCTGCCGCTCGTGCAGGTGGGCCGCGCCGCCCGGCTGCACCCGTTCGGCACGGGCACGCTCACCGCGGCCGGGCTCTCCGCCGCCTGTTTCGGCCTGGTACCCGGGCTCGTCACCACCGTGACCGGCGCCGGACCGGCCGGCCTCACGCTGGCCGTAGCCACGGCAGTACCCGCGTACGCCGTGGGCGTCTGGCTGCTGCGCGGCCCCCTCGCCCTCGACGCCTTCCAGCCCCGCAAGCTCATCCAGAGGAGGACCGGTTGACCACCGAATACACAAAGGTGTTCCAGGACGCGAACGCCGTCGACAAGTACGAGCACGTCACCTACGCGCCGGACAGCTACGCGTCGCGGATCAACGAGCGGCAGCGTGCCTACCTGCGCGGGCTCGTCGACCGGGAGTTCGACACCCCACCGGTGCAGCACGACTTCGCGTGCGGCACCGGTCGCGCGATCCGCACGCTGCACGGCCTGGTCCGTGACGCGCACGGCTACGACACGTCGGCCGAGATGATGGCGAAGGCGGCCGAGGTCGGCTCGCAGGCCCGGTGGCACCAGGTGCCGATGGACGGTCCGGTGCCGACCCCGGTGCCGGCCGGGCACCCGGCGATCGTGACGATGTTCCGGCTGCTGCTCAACGTGCACCCGGACGTGCGGGACCGGGCGATCGCGTTCGCCGCGAAGGTCCTGCCCGAGGCCGATTCCGGCCTGCTGGTGGTGGAGAACCACGGCAACGCGGGCTCCCTGCGGCACCTGCGCGCCCGGCGCCACTCGGGCGAGCGCTGGTTCGCCGAACTGTCACACGACGAGGTCGAGGAGCTGTTCGACCGGCACGGCTTCGAGATCATCGAGCGGCGCGGCTTCTCCATGCTGACCGAGTCGCTGGACAACCTGCGGCTGGCCCGCGCCGCCGACGCGGCAATGCGCCGGCTGCCGGGCGCGGACGGCTTCGCGGTAAACGTCCTCTACACGGCCCGCCGGAAGAGGTAGCCGCTGCCATGCGTCGCGTCATAGCCCTGCTGGGCCTGCTCATCCTCGTGCTCGCCGGCTGCACCTCGCACCGGCGGGACAAGCCCGAACCCGCGCCGGCGCCGGACCTGACCAGCGCGCCCGCCGCGGTGGCCGTCAACCCGGGTCCGTTCGAGTCCGGGCCGTTCGAGGCGCCGGCGACCGGCGCCTACCTGGGCGCCTGGATCAAGCCGGACGAGCTCACCCACGTCGGCCGGGTCGAGGCCGTCGACGGCCTGGAGGAGGAGCTGGGCCGGCCGCTGGACATCATCAACACCTACCGGCGCTTCGAGCAGATGGTCGGCACCGAGTCGGACGCCGAGTTCCTGGCGCAGGGCGCGACGCTGATGGTGAGCTGGGCGACCGGCGACAACCGCTCCATCCTCGCGGGCGAGCACGACCGCCTGATCAAGCAGCAGGCCCGGGCCATCCGCAAGGTGGACAGGCCGGTGCTGCTGCGGATCCGGTGGGAGATGGACCGGCCGAACCTGCGCGCGACGATGTGGTCCGGCGAGGACTACATCGCCGCGTACAAGCACATCCGGGAGATCTTCGCCCAGCAGCGGGTGGAGAACGTGTCGTGGGTGTGGTGCCCGACCGCGGAGGGCTTCATCCGCGGCGACGCGCCGGCCTTCTACCCTGGCGACGACCAGGTCGACTGGACCTGCGTCGACGTCTACGCGGGGAACCTCTTCCAGCCGATCGGCACGCTGATGGGGCCGTTCCTGCAGTGGGCCGCCCAGCGCCCGAAGCCGATCATCGTCGGCGAGTTCGGGGTGGCCAAGGCCTGGGGCTCCGAGGGCCGGGCCGCCTGGCTGCGCAACGCCGCCGGCACCTTCAAGGCGAACCCGCAGATCAAGGGCGTCGTCTACTTCGAGTCCAACCCCGAGGGCAACGGCCCGAAGCAGCAGTTCCAGCTCGCCGGCGACAAGCCGGCCTTCGATGCCTTCACCCGGCTGACGAAGGACCCGTACTTCAACCCGAGCTGATGGTTGGACCGGGACGGCCTCGTCCCGGTCCGACCAGGGCTCATCGGCGCCGGCTAGCGGCGCCGGCGAGCAGGCGCATCGCGTACGGGGCGTCGTGCTTGAGGTAGCGCTTCGCCAGGCGGCCGGGCTCCGTGCCCAGCCGGTGTGCCCACTCGAGGCCGGTCCGCTGCATCCAGAGCGGCGCCCGCTCGACGTCGCCGGCCACGAAGTTGACCGCCGCGCCGCAGCCGATGAACCAGGCCTTGGGCATCTCGGCGCGCAGCCGGGTGATGACCTTCTCCTGCTTGGGAAAGCCGAGGCCGACGAAGACCAGGTCGGGTTTCGCGCGGACGACCTCGGCGAGGAACCTGGCATAGGTCCGCTTCTTCTTCTCGAAGCCGAACTGCGGGCAGCTGGTCCCGGCGATCCGCAGCCCGGGGCACTCCCGGGCGAGCCGGTCGGCGGCCCGGGCCGCGCCGTTCTGCGCACCGTCCGCGCCGGGCGCGCCGCCGATGACGAAGATCGACCGGCGGTCGTGGCCGAGCCCGCGGGACAGCGACCAGATGAGGCTGCTGCCCGCGATCCGTTCCGGCAGCGGCGTTCCGCTGAGCCGGCTGGCCCAGACCAGCGGCATGCCGTCGGCGACTATCAGGTCGGCGTCGTCGAGGTGTACGCGGACTCCCGCGTCGATCTGCGCCTGGCGCAGGATGTCGACGTTCGGGGTGAGAATGCGACCGCCCCGGCCGAGGGTGATCGCCTCCCGGACGACCGCGACGACCTCCGCCTCGGTGATGCGGTCGATTCCCGTGCCGTCCAGATGGACCCGGTCGAATGCTTCGACGGTCATGCAACGCCTCCTTCAGCCCTGCTCGCTCGTTATAGGAGCGAAACGAGTGAAGGTGGGCGAAAGTGGCACGAATCCTATATTTGGGCGGGTTGGGGCGGAGCGGGACAACTCTCGTCGAACGCCTCCTCGGCGAACTCCCCTCCGTGTGCGCGCTCGGCGAAGTCGTCCACCTGTGGCAGCGCGATATCCGCGACGACGAGCGTTGCGGCTGCGGCGCCCACTTCTCCGCCTGCACGTTCTGGAGGCGCGTCGGCCTCTCGGCCTTCGGCGGATGGGCCAATGTGGACGTCGAGCGGGTGCACGCCCTGCGCGACGTCGTGGAGCGCACCCGGCACATCCCCCGCCTGGCGGGCAGCGGCCTGCCCGCCGCCCAGCGCGCCGACGTCCGCGAGTACGCGAGCTACTACGCCAGGGTCTACGCGGCCGCCGCTGAGGTCTCCGGCGCCGCGGTCATCGTCGACTCCTCCAAGCACAGCGCCCTCGCCCACGTGCTGCGCTGGGCGGACGACGTTGATCTGCGGGTGGTGCACGTGGTCCGCGACGCGCGCGGGGTCGCGTACTCCTGGACCAAGACCGTCGCCCGGCCGGAGACCGACGGCGGCGACGAGATGACCCGCTACTCCCCCGGCCGTTCGGCCCTGCTCTGGAACGCGCACAACGCCGCGTTCGGGCTGCTCTCCCGGCGCGGCGTCCCGGTGCGCCGGATCCGCT
Source organism: Amorphoplanes digitatis (assembly GCF_014205335.1). Classification (NCBI taxonomy): domain Bacteria; kingdom Bacillati; phylum Actinomycetota; class Actinomycetes; order Micromonosporales; family Micromonosporaceae; genus Actinoplanes; species Actinoplanes digitatis. Next base: position 7,909,750 of record NZ_JACHNH010000001.1, read on the forward strand.
ACGAGCAGTTCCTCACCGACCCGCGGGCCGCGCTGCGCGAGCTGGCCGAGTACGCCGGCGTCCCCGTCGGCGACGCCGACCTGGCCTTCCTCGGCGACGGGTACGCCGACCTGCGGGTCGGGCACAGCGCCGCCGGAAACCCGATGCGCTTCAGCGTCGGCCGGCTGCCGCTGCGCCGCGACGACGCGTGGATGCGCGCGCTGCCCAGCGGTCAGCGCCGCCTCGTCGGCGCGGTGTGCGCGCCGATGCTGCGCGCGTACGGGTACCCGCTCAACCCCGCAGAGATGCTCCAGGAGGCGTGATGAACTGGCCGTCCGTCGGTGTCGTTATCCCCACCCGCAACCGCCCCGAACTCGTCCGCAAGGCGATCGCCGCCGTACGCGACCAGCGCTACCCCGGCGAGATGAAGGTGGTCGTCGTCTACGACCAGACCGAGCCCGACTACCTTCTCGCCTCCACCGAGGGCACCCAGGTGCTGGTGCTGACGAACTGGCGGACCTCCGGCCTGGCCGGCGCCCGCAACACCGGCATCCTGGCGCTGGACACCGAGTACGTGGCGTTCTGCGACGACGACGACCGGTGGGCGCCGGACAAGCTGCGCCGCCAGATCGCCGCCCTGCTCGCCGAGCCGGACTCCGAGTTCGCCACCTGCGCGATCGAGGTCGAGTACGAGGGCAGGACCACCCCGCGGCTGGCCGGCCGCAGCCGGGTGACCGTCGACGAGCTGGCCCGCTCCCGGATGGCGATGCTGCACTCGTCGTCGTTCGTGGTGCGCCGGGAGTCGCTGGTGGAGTCGGCGATCGGGCTGGTCGCCGAGGACGCGCCGGGCAGCCAGAACGAGGACTGGGACCTGCTGCTGCGCGCGGCCCGCCGTGCGCCGATCGTGCACCTGGACGAGCCGCTGGTCCGGGTGCTCTGGGGACGGACCTCGCACTACGCCTACGAGTACGCCACGAAGATCTCCTCGCTGCGCTGGATGATGCAGCGCCACCCCGAGATCAGCGGGTGCCGGCCGGGCGCCGCCCGGGTGTACGGCCAGCTCGCGTGCTGGTCGGCGGCGTCCGGTAACCGCAGCCAGGCCTGGCAGTTCAGCAAGGAGGCGGTCCGCGCGAACTGGAAGGAGCCGCGTACGGCGATCGCCCTGGCGGCCATCGCGGGCGCGGTCCGGGTGGAGAACGTGCTCTCCGCGCTGCACAAGCGTGGCCGAGGTATCTAACACACACTCTTTTGCGCACACCCGATCAGCAGGTAGTGTTCGCACGTGTTCGAATTCGTGCGGTTAGAACGACTCAATGCGGGTGAGTGCTGATGTTGGCGCAGCAGCGCCAGGCAGCCATCCTGGACCGGGTGCGGGCGGCGGGCGGCGTGCGCGTCAGCGAGCTGGCCGTCGAGTACGGCGTGTCGGACATGACGATCCGCCGCGACCTGGAGTCCCTGGCTGACCGGGGCCTATTGGCGAAGGTACACGGGGGCGCCACCACGGTGAGCCCTGGTTCGGCGCACGAGCCGGGCTTCGCGGCCAAGTCGGTGCGCCAGCGCGCCGAGAAGGCGGCGATGGCCATGCGCGCCGCCGCGCTGGTCTCACCCGGCGACGCCATCGCGCTGTCCGCGGGCACCACGACCGCCGGGCTCGCCCAGCGGCTCGTCGACGTGCCGGCGCTGACCGTGGTCACCAACTCCATCCCGGTCGCCGACATCTTCTACCGGGCCGGGCGCCCGGACCAGACCGTGGTGCTGACCGGCGGGACGCGCACGCCGTCGGACGCGCTGGTCGGCCCGGTCGCGGTCGCCGCGATCGGCACGCTCCACCTCGACGTGCTCTTCCTCGGCGTGCACGGCATGAGCGAGCGGGCCGGCTACACGACGCCGAACCTCATGGAGGCCGACGTCAACCGCGCCCTCGTCGAGGCGGCCGAGCGGCTTGTCGTGCTCGCCGACCACACCAAGTGGGGCACGGTCGGCATCTCCTCGATCGTGCCGCTCGACCGCGCCGACGTCGTGATCACGGACGACCAGCTGGACGAGGCCGCGCGCGCGGTCCTCGCGGAACAGGTGAACGAGCTGATGGTGGTAACCGCTCAATGATCCTCAAGAGGACCGCGATCCGGCTCTCCGACGGCCGCGAGCTCATCTACTTCGACGAGACGCCGAGCACGGACCGCGACGGGTGGCCGGACACCCGGCAGCTGCCGCCACCGCCGCCGACGTCGCAGCTGCGGTACGACCCGCTGCTCGACGAGTGGGTGGCGGTCGCCGCGCACCGGCAGACCCGCACGTTCCTGCCGCCGAGCGACAAGTGCCCGCTCTGCCCGTCGACGCCGGACTTCGCGAGCGAGATCCCCGCGCCGGACTACGACGTGGTCGTCTTCGAGAACCAGTTCCCGTCGTTCAGCGACCGGATCAACGCGGACGAGGTCACCGAGCTGACCGACCTGGTGCCGGTCCGGCCCGGCGTCGGGCGCTGCGAGGTCGTCTGCTTCACCAGCGACCACAACAGCTCCTTCGGCGCGCTGACGCCGGAACGCGTGCGCACGGTGGTCGACGCGCTCGCCGACCGTACCCGGCAGATGTCCTCGCTTCCCGGCGTCGCGCAGGTCTTCCCGTTCGAGAACCGCGGCATCGAGATCGGCGTGACGCTGAGCCACCCGCACGGGCAGATCTACGCGTACCCGATGGTCCCTCCGCACACCCAGGCCGCGCTCCGGGCCGCTCAGCGGCACGCGGAGCGCACCGGAGGCCGCAACCTGTACGCGGATGTGCTCGAGGCCGAGCAGAAGGCTCAGGTCCGTGTGGTCGCCGCCAACGAGCACTGGACGGCGTACGTGCCGGCCGCGTCGCGCTGGCCGTTCGAGATCCAGCTCGCCCCGAACCGGCAGGTCCTGGACATCCCGGCACTGACCGACGCGGAGCGCGACGCCTTCGGCCCGATCTACCTGGACATCCTGAAGCGCTTCGACGCGCTCTTCGACCGGCCGATGCCCTACATCTCGGCCTGGCACCAGGCGGTGACCGGCGCGGGCCGCGAGCTGGGCTACCTGCACCTCCAGCTGTTCAGCATCCGCCGGGCGGCGGACAAGCTGAAGTACCTGGCCGGCTCCGAGTCCGCGATGGGCGCCTTCGTCAACGACATCGTCCCGGAGACCGCGGCCCAGCTGCTGCGCGACGCGCGCTGAGCGCGCGGGCGGAGTGTGGGGGGCGGGGGGCCCGGGACGAAGGCCCCCCGCAGGGAAGGACGGCAGGCGTACGCGCCTACTGATCGCGTCAACTTCCAGAGCCGGTCGGCGCCCGGGACAAGGCGGCCAGACCGGCGGGCGACTGGTGAAGCGACACGACCGTCATCCGTTCTACCGAGAAGAACGAATGCCCTGCCCCTTGGTAACGCATCCTAAACATGCGATTTACCGCATTCATCCAAAACCCAAAAAAGACCGCCGGCTGCCACCGGCGGTCTTTGCGGTACGGAATCAGGCGAACTTACGCGCCAGGTTCTCGTCCAGGGCGTTCATGAACTCGTCCGTGGTCAGCCACGGGGCGTCCCGGGAGATCAGCAGCGCGAGGTCCTTGGTCATCTGACCGGCCTCGACGGTGTCGATGCAGACCCGCTCGAGCGTCTCGGCGAACTCGGTGACCGCCGGGGTGCCGTCGAGCACGCCGCGGTGCTTGAGGCCGCCGGTCCAGGCGAAGATCGAGGCGATCGGGTTGGTCGAGGTCTTCTCGCCCTTCTGCCACTGCCGGTAGTGCCGGGTGACGGTGCCGTGCGCGGCCTCCGCCTCGACGGTCTTGCCGTCCGGGGTCATCAGCACCGAGGTCATCAGGCCGAGCGAGCCGAAGCCCTGCGCCACCGTGTCGGACTGCACGTCACCGTCGTAGTTCTTACAGGCCCAGACGTAGCCGCCCTCCCACTTCATCGCGGCGGCGACCATGTCGTCGATCAGCCGGTGCTCGTAGGTCAGGCCGGCGGCCTTGAACTCCTCGGCGAACTCCGTCTCGAAGATCTCGGCGAACAGGTCCTTGAACCGGCCGTCGTACGCCTTGAGGATCGTGTTCTTCGTGGAGAGGTAGACCGGGTAGTTGCGGGCCAGGCCGTACCGGAACGAGGCGCGCGCGAAGTCGCGGATCGACTCGTCGTAGTTGTACATCGCCATCGCGACGCCGCCGCCGGGGTAGTCCGCGACGTGGAACTCCATCGGCGCGGAGCCGTCCTCGGGCGTGAACGTGACGGTGAGCTTGCCGGCGCTCGGCACGACGAAGTCGGTCGCCTTGTACTGGTCGCCGTGTGCGTGACGGCCGATGATGATCGGCTTCGTCCAGCCCGGTACCAGCCTCGGTACGTTCGACATGATGATCGGCTCGCGGAAGACGACGCCGCCGAGGATGTTGCGGATCGTGCCGTTCGGCGACCGCCACATCTTCTTCAGGCCGAACTCGTCGACGCGGGCCTCGTCCGGGGTGATCGTCGCGCACTTCACGCCGACGCCGTGGCGCTTGATGGCGTTGGCCGAGTCGATGGTCACCTGGTCGTCGGTCTCGTCGCGGTGCTCGATCGACAGGTCGTAGTACTCCAGGTTGACGTCGAGGTACGGCAGCACCAGCTGTTCGCGGATCTGCTTCCAGATGATCCGGGTCATCTCGTCGCCGTCCAGCTCCACGACCGGGTTGTTGACCTTGATCTTCGCCATCGACCGGCGCTCCTCTCCCGGGACACTATGTTTTAGCAGTACAAGCGTACTGGAGGCCGGTTGGAGATCGCTCCCGCCCCTTGCCCTGTGGGTCCGCTCACCATCATCGCGCTACCGGCGGGACGCCGGTCCGGCAGGGCGAAAAAAGGCCAGGGCCGTCGGCCCTGGCCTTTCACGCTTGACGGGATCAGAGGTCGGCGACGTCCGCCTGCTTGGCGCGGACGGCCTCGGCGGCCTCCTTCAGGCCGGCCAGCTCGGCGGCGGTGAGCTCGGTCTCGACGACCTTCTTCACGCCCTCGGCGCCGATCTCGGCCTCGACGCCCAGGTAGACCCCGGAGATGCCGTACTCGCCGTCGACCCAGGCGCAGACCGGCATGACCGCGCCGGAGTCCTCCGCGACGGCCTTGGCCATGCGAGCGGCGGCGGCGGACGGCGCGTAGTACGCCGAGCCGGTCTTGAGCAGCGCCACGACCTCGGCACCGCCGTTGCGGGTACGGGTGACGAGCTCCTCGACCTTGTCGGCCGGGAGCAGCTCGGCGAGCGGCTTGCCGTTGACCGAGGACTTCGACGGGACCGGCACCATGGTGTCGCCGTGCGAGCCGAGCGTCAGGGTCGTGACGCTGGAGACCGGGACCTTCAGCTCCTCGGCCACGTTGTTGGTGAAGCGGGCCGAGTCGAGCATGCCGGCCTGGCCGAGTACCCGGTTGCGCGGGAACTGGGTGGCGATCTGGGCGAGCGCGGTCATCTCGTCGAGCGGGTTCGACACCACGATGACGACGGCGTTCGGCGCGTACTTCGCCACGTTCTCGGCGACCTGGCGCACGATCTTGGCGTTGACGCCGAGCAGGTCCATGCGGCTCATGCCCGGCTTGCGGGGCAGGCCTGCGGTGATGACGACCACGTCCGAGCCCTCGATGGCCTCGTAGCCCTCGCCGTTCGGCCCGGTGGTGGCGCCGACGATCTTGGTCTCGAAACCCTCGATCGGCCGCGACTGGTTGAGGTCCAGCGCGAGGCCCTCCGGCTTGCCCTCGACGATGTCGGTGAGCACCACGGTCTCGAAGATGTCGAACTCGGCCAGACGCTGTGCGGTCGTGGACCCGTAGAAACCGGCGCCTACGACGGTGACCTTCTTGCCCATGTCTCTCACTCCCGGTCGGCAGGACGACTTTTTCCGGACCGTATCAGCCGGTTAACGATCCATTACCCGGGAGGGCCGAATAGGCGAGGTAAGCCACTCGCTAGCCGCTGACCCGCGCACCGAACGCCGTGGCGAACTGCATCGCCTGCGCCAGGTCGATCTGCGCGCCGTCGATGTCGACGTCGCGCAGCGCGACCCCGTCCAGGTCGGCTCCGCGCAGGTCGGCGCCCTTGAGCACCGCGCCCTGCAGCCGGGCGTTCGAGAGGTCCGCGCCGCGCAGGTCCGCCCTGGTGAGGTCGGCGTTGGTGAGGTCCGCCTCGCGCAGCCGCAGGCCGCCGAACCGCGCGGCGGTGAGGTTGGCACCGCGCAGCGAGACGAAACCCCAGTCACCGCCGTCGACGGTGAGCGGCCGGAGCCCACAGTCGAGGAACTGGGTGCCGGTCAGCTTGCAGCCCGCGAGCGTGGCGTCGAAGAACGAGCTGCGGCGGATCACCGACTGCGTGATAGCGCAGTCGGTCAGCTCGGTGGCGTTGAACCGCACGTTGCCGAACTCGCAGTGCGTGAACGTGCAGCCGGCGAGCTTCGCCTCCGACCAGTCGACGTCGTGGAACGCGCAGTCCTCGTAGTGTGCGCGTTCCACCTCGTCCAGGGCCCAGTCCTCGCCGGAGAAGGTCTCGTTCCGGACGACGTCCATCAGTGGTAGAAGTGCCGCGTGCCGGTCAGGTAGACGGTGACGCCCGCCTTCTCGGCCGCCTCGATCACCAGGTTGTCGCGCACCGAGCCGCCCGGCTGCACGACCGCCTTGACGCCGGCCGCGATCAGCACCTCGAGGCCGTCCGGGAACGGGAAGAACGCGTCCGAGGCGGCAACGCTGCCCTTGGCCCGGTCCGCGCCGGCCCGGCTCACCGCGAGGTGCGCGGCGTCGACCCGGTTGACCTGGCCCATGCCGACGCCGACGGCCGCGCCGTCGTGGGCGAGCAGGATCGCGTTGCTCTTCACGCTCCGGATCGCCCGCCAGGCGAAGGCGAGGTCGGCGAGGTCCTCGGGCGCGGCCGCCTCGCCGGTGGCCAGCGTCCAGTTCGCCGGGTCGTCGCCCGCGGCGTCGATCCGGTCCGAGAGCTGCACCAGCACGCCGCCGCCGATCTGCTTGATCTCCGCTGGCGGCGGGCTCCAGGCCGGCGCGACGAGCACGCGCAGGTTCTTCTTCCCGCGGAACACCGCGAGCGCCTCGTCGGTGAACGACGGCGCGACGATGACCTCGGTGAAGATGCCGTCGAGCTGGTTCGCCAGCTCGACGGTCACCGGCCGGTTGACGGCGATGACCCCGCCGAACGCCGACACCGGGTCACACGCGTGCGCCTTGCGGTGCGCCTCGGCGACGTCGGCGCCGATCGCGATGCCGCACGGGTTGGCGTGCTTGATGATCGCCACGCACGGCTCGGTGAAGTCGTTCGCCGAGCGCCAGGCGGCGTCCGCGTCCACATAGTTGTTGTAGGACATCTCCTTGCCGTGCAGCTGCTCGGCCTGCGCGAGCCCCGCGGGCGCGTTCGGGTCGAGATAGAGCGCGGCCTGCTGGTGCGGGTTCTCGCCGTAGCGCAGCGCGCTCTCGCGCCCGAGCGCCAGCCCGGCGAACTCCGGCCACTCCGCCGGCGCGAGGGTGGTCGCGCACCAGTTGGCGACCGCGACGTCGTACTCCGCGATGTCGGCGAAGGCGCGGGCCGCGAGCATTTTGCGCTGCGTCAGCGTGAAACCGCCGTCGCGCAGGGCGTCCAGGATCAACGGGTACGCCGCGACGGAGGTCACCACGGCGACCGACGGGTGGTTCTTCGCGGCCGCGCGCACCATCGCCGGGCCGCCGATGTCGATCTGCTCGACGCACTCGTCGACGCTCGCGCCGGAGGCGACCGTCTGCGTGAACGGGTACAGGTTGCTGACCAGCAGGTCGAACGGCTCGACCGCCAGGTCGGCGAGCTGTGCGGAGTGCGCCGGCAGCCGCAGGTCGGCGAGCAGCCCGGCGTGCACCTTCGGGTGCAGCGTCTTGACCCGGCCGTCCAGGCACTCCGGGAATCCGGTCAGCTCCTCGACCCGGGTCACCGGCACGCCGGCGGCCTCGACGGTCGACGCGGTCGAGCCGGTGGAGACGACCTGCACCCCGGCCGCGTGCAGCGCCTGCGCGAGCTCGACCAGGCCGGTCTTGTCGTACACGCTGAGCAGTGCCCGCCTCAGCGGACGGCGACCCTCGCTACGCTCGGTCATGGGATGGAGACCTTCCTGTCCGTGATGGTCCAGCCTTCGCGGACCAGCCGGCCGACGTACTCGACGAGCTGCCGGCGCTCGGCATCCTTGATCCGCTCGGTCAGCGTCTCCTCCGTGTCGTCGTCGAGCACGGGAACGCTGACCTGGGCGATGATGGGTCCGGTGTCGACACCCGCGTCGACGAAGAAGAGGGTCGCGCCGGCGATCTTCACGCCGTACGCGAGGGCGTCGCGCGGGCCGTGAATGCCCGGGAACGACGGCAGCAGCGCGTTGTGCGTGTTGACGTAGCGGTCACCGAACGCGGTCAGGAACTCCTTGCCGACCAGCTTCAGGAAGCCGGCCGAGATGACCAGGTCGGGCTTGTGCGCGGCCACGTGGCCGGCGAGGGCGGCGTCCCAGTCGTCCCGGGTCGGGTAGGCCTTCACCGAGTCCACGAACGTGGGAATGCCGGCTCTTGCCGCCCTGTCGAGTCCGACCGTGCCGTCCCGGTCGGCGCCGACGGCCACGACCCTCGCGCCGTACGCGGGATCCGCGGCGGCGTCGAGGAGTGCTTGCAGGTTGGAGCCGGAGCCGGAGACGAGGACGACCAGGCGGGCGGGCGCGGGGTCTGTCACCCGAGCACCCTATCGTCGAGCAGGTCCGGGCCGCTAAACGGGTCGTTTCAAGGACAGCGGAAACCTTTGATCATCGGTTAGGCTGCTGGCCGCTCACGTGATGGCCCGCGTGCGCACATGGTTCACCCCATACCGCACTGCACGGATTTATCTGGAGGATTCGCCGTGACGCCACCGCCCTACGGACAGCCGGCCCCCGCGGCCAACGACAAGACGACGCTCTGGGGCGTCCTCGGCATCGTGTTCGCTTTCTGCTGCACCCCGCTCGCGATCGTGTTCGCGATCCTGAGCCTGCTCGAGGCCCGCAAGGTCGGCAAGCAGCCGACCCTGGCCTTTGTCAGCTTCGGCATCATCGCCGTGCTGCTCATCGTTCAGATCATCTTCTACTCCACCGGTGGCTACGACAGCATCACCGGCAACTGACGCGGTAGCGCCAGAACGGGCGCTCGGGCCTCACGGCCCGGGCGCCCGTTGTCGTACGGGGTACCGGAGGCTACTTGCGGGCCGGTGCCCGGAAGGCGCGGCCCGCCGCCGCGCCGATGCTCGCGGACACCGCGACCACGATCGTCGCGACGAGCGCGACCTGCCACGGCACCGGCCCGATCTCGGCGAGCCGCCCGTTGCCGAGCGGGCCGCCCGACATCCAGGACAGCACGCCGAGCACGAGCCCGGCGACCGGTCCGGACAGCAGCGCCGCGCCGAGCACCAGCGACCAGGCCGGCTCGGCCGGCGCCGGGTCGCCCGGGTTGCGCGGGTTGCGCGGCGCAAGGTGGCCGTCGGCGACGTGGTGCACGCCGACGAGCCGGCGGGTGAGCAGCCAGCCCGACGCCATCGCCGCGAGGACCGGCACCGCGAGCAGCGCCGCGCCGCTCGCGCCCATCGGGCCGTCCGGCAGGCCCGCCAGCAGCGGCAGCGTCGGCAGCGGCCCGACCGTCACCTCGGTGAGCCGGATCGCCGAGTCGGTGCCCAGCAGGAAGCCGGGACCCAGCAGGTACGCCGTCGCCCAGACCACGCCGTTCGCGCCGTAGGCGAGGCTGAGCAGCGTGATGCCGGCCTGACCCGCCACCCCGGTCCGGTATGCGGAGATCATGTCCGCCGCCTGGCCGCCGCCGACCGCCACCGACAGCCCGGCGAGGGCCGCGCCCGCCGCGAGGATCAGCAGCGCCGACACCACCCCGGCGCGCAGCCCGTGGCGCAGCGCCGGCGGGATCCGGCGGGCCGTCACGACCAGCGCCTCCGTGCCGCGCAGCGCGCCGATCAGGGAGAACGCCAGCCCGGCGAGGAAGAAGTTCAGGGCCGCGCGCCCGGCGGAGACCTCCGTGCCCCGGCCGTCCACCGCGAGCGCCGCGCCGGCGCCCAGGAGCGCGTACGCGAGGCCGATCGTCGTCGCCACCAGCAGGGCCGCCCGGGGCGAGCCGCGGCGCCGGGCGCCGATCGCGCGGGTCACGTGCAGGCCGGCGCGGTTGAGGCGCCAGCCGGCCAGCAGGGTCAGCAGCAGCGGCGCGACACCCAGCGGGCCGATGGAGGTGCCGATCGGCACGCCGTGGCCGAGCAGCCAGCCCGCCAGGCCGGCGTGCGAGGCGCCGCCCAGCCCGCCCTGGCCCTCGAGCGTGCGGGCGAGCCCGACGACGGCGGCGACCGGAACGTAGGACACCAGCGCGGCCCAGAACGTCGCGAAGCCGGCGGCAACCAGCAGCGGTGCGCGGCGCCGCGATTCGCTCGGGCGGCGCTGGGTGGGCAGCTTGACAGTCTTGTGGTTGCGCGGATCGATCCGCACGGTCGCGCGGTCACCCGGATCGACCGTCACCGTGGGATGGCCGGCGGGCACCGAGGGGCGCACATCGACCGGCACCGTCTCGCGCGCGGCAAGGTGAACCGCCTCGGCGGCCTCGAACTGGTCCTCCGAGCCGGCGGGTCGACCATCGGGAAGGTCGGGGGTGGTCGGCATCGCGGCCTACTTTTCCACGCCGGGCGGGCTGCGGCGACGCAGAAACGGCGGCGCGCCGCCTAACGATTCCTCAGGCGGTGTCAAGAACGCCCATAACGGCGACGCGCCGCCGTACGGAATCCGAGGATCCGTGCGGCGGCGCGCCGGTTGCCGTACCCGAATCAGCTCATGACCTCGCGCATGAGCCGCGCGGTCTCGCTCGGGGTCTTGCCGACCTTGACGCCGGCGGCCTCGAGGGCCTCCTTCTTGGCGTCGGCGGTGCCGGCCGAGCCGGAGATGATCGCGCCCGCGTGGCCCATGGTCTTGCCGGGCGGGGCGGTGAAGCCGGCGATGTAGCCGACGACCGGCTTGGTCACGTTGGCCTTGATGAACTCGGCCGCGCGCTCCTCGGCGTCGCCGCCGATCTCGCCGATCATCACGATCGCGTCGGTGTCCGGGTCATCCTGGAACGCCTTCAGCGCGTCGATGTGCGTGGTGCCGATGATCGGGTCGCCGCCGATGCCGACACAGGTGGAGAAGCCGAAGTCCCGCAGCTCGTACATGAGCTGGTAGGTCAGCGTTCCGCTCTTGCTGACCAGGCCGATGCGGCCGGCCGGCGTGATGTCGGCCGGGATGATGCCGGCGTTGGAGGCGCCCGGCGAGGCGATGCCGGGGCAGTTCGGGCCGATGATGCGGGTCTTCTGCCCCTGCGCGATGTTGTACGCCCAGAACGCGGCCGAGTCCTGCACCGGCACGCCCTCGGTGATCACCACGGCCAGCGGGATCTCGGCGTCGATCGCCTCGAGCACCGCCGCCTTGGTGAACGCCGGCGGCACGAAGATGACCGACACATCCGCGCCGGTCTCCTTGATCGCCTCGCCTACGGAGGCGAAGACCGGCAGCGACGTGCCGTCGAAGTCGACGCTCGTGCCCGCCTTGCGCGGGTTGACGCCGCCGACCACGTTGGTGCCGGCGGCGAGCATCCGGCGGGTGTGCTTGGAGCCCTCCGAGCCGGTCATGCCCTGGACGATGACCTTGGAGTCCTTGGTGAGCCAGATAGCCATGTCGTCACTTCCCCGCAGCCGCGAGCTCGGCGGCACGCTCGGCCGCACCGTCCATCGTGTCCACCCGCTGCACCAGCGGGTTGTCGGCCGAGTCCAGGATCGCCCGGCCGGCCTCGGCGTTGTTGCCGTCGAGGCGCACCACGAGCGGCTTGTTGACCGCCTCGCCGCGCTCGCCGAGCAGGGCCAGTGCCTGGATGATGCCGTTGGCGACCTCGTCGCACGCGGTGATGCCGCCGAAGACGTTCACGAAGACCGACTTGACCGCCGGGTCACCGAGCACGATCTCGAGGCCGTTCGCCATGACCTGCGCGCTGGCGCCGCCGCCGATGTCGAGGAAGTTGGCCGGCTTGACGCCGCCGTGCTTCTCGCCCGCGTACGCGACCACGTCGAGGGTCGACATGACCAGGCCCGCGCCGTTGCCGATGATGCCGACCTCGCCGTCGAGCTTGACGTAGTTGAGGTTCTTGGCCTTGGCGGCCTGCTCCAGCGGGTCGACCGCGGACTGGTCGACCAGCGCCTCGTGGTCGGCGTGCCGGAAGCCGGCGTTCTCGTCCAGGGTGATCTTCGCGTCCAGGCAGAGCACCCGGCCGTCGCCGACCTTGGCGAGCGGGTTGACCTCGACCAGGGTGGCGTCCTCGGCGACGAAGGCCTGCCAGAGCTTCACCGCGATGTCGACGACGTGCTCGGCGACCTCGGCCGGGAACTTGGCGGCGGCGACGATCTCGCGCGCCTTGGCCTCGTCAACGCCCTCGTTGGCGTCGATCGCGATCTTGGCGACCCGCTCGGGGTCCTCCTCGGCGACCGTCTCGATCTCCATGCCGCCGGCGACGCTGGCGATGCAGAGGAAGGTGCGGTTGGCCCGGTCCAGCAGGTAGGAGAAGTAGTACTCCTCCTTGATGTCCGCCGTCTCCGCCAACATCACCTTGTGCACGGTGTGGCCCTTGATGTCCATACCGAGGATGTCGCCCGCGCGGGCCTCGGCCTCGGCCGCGTCGGCGGCGAGCTTGACGCCGCCGGCCTTGCCGCGGCCGCCGACCTTCACCTGGGCCTTGACCACGACCCGGCCGCCGAGTCGCTCGGCGATCGCGCGGGCCTCCTGCGGGGTCTCGGCGACGCCGCCGCCCAGCACGGGCAGCCCGTGCCGTTCGAACAGGTCGCGCCCCTGATACTCGAACAGGTCCACGTGTCTCCTTTCGCTCGCGACGCTTGCCCCGGCAAGCCGCGTACCTGCGTCCCGACCTGATGTCCGCGGCGCGTCGTTGCGTCGCCGCCAGCGTGAGAGAAATGTCGGCCCTAGGGCCTCAATTCGCAGCCTAGCCACCCGGCCCCCGCTCGTACCGTCGCGGGTGCGCGGTGTGCAAGACGGCACAGGTCGAGTTCTACGCCAGTCGGGCGCCGTCCGCAGCCAAGTCGGCGACGGACCGCCGGCGAGGGCTCACCGGGAGCCTCGCGGCGGCGTCCGGGAAAAACGGGAAAAAGTGGCCCCTGGTCGCGTAACCCCGCTCGGGAGGCGTCGTTGAGTGTGATGTCGGAGCGCTGAGCGCCGATGAAAGCGGCCGATGCCCTGTCGGTCGAGGGGTGGCGGCGGGGCATCGTGCATAGAGAGGCCGGACGTGTGAGGGGTGCGTCCGGCCTCTCCCCTTAACTCTTCGCAGTTAAATGGTCACGCTACAGGCGTGGCCACATTGGCGCGTACCCATTCGATGATGGATGCGGTGGTGGCGCCCGGCGTAAAGATATGCGCTACGCCGATCTTCTCCAGTTCGGCAATGTCGTCGGGCGGAATGATGCCGCCGCCGAATACCACGATATCGGCAGCATCACGCTGCGCTAACAGTTCCACTACGCGCCGAAACAGCGTCATGTGCGCACCCGAGAGCACCGACAGCCCGATGGCGTCCGCGTCCTCCTGGATCGCCGTTTCGACAATCTGCTCGGGCGTCTGGTGCAGGCCGGTGTACACGACCTCCATGCCGGCGTCCCGCAACGCCCGGGCCACGACCTTCGCGCCGCGGTCGTGCCCGTCCAGCCCCGGCTTGGCCACCACGACCCTGATTCGTGCTTGCATCTGCGACCCCTTCGGCGCATACCGGCCGCACTGCCGGCCGACCATCTGAACTGCCACCTGAACGAACGGTAACCCGCCGCGGTTGAACCCCGGAAGCCGCGGCCCCGTACTACCTGCCGGCGCAAGAGCATCCGGCCCCACTAAGCAAGCACCGTTAAAGGTATTCCACGTCACATGACTTTGTGTTGAAAACACAGTTACGGAGAGCCAACACTGCCCCTACTCAGAAATGCAACCAACTCGGACAATCGCCCCCGAATGCCGACAGGTAACTGTCAGGGAATTGGCGCTGCGACTTGTGACTGGGGTTGCGTTTCGTTACCGTGGCCCACGGCTGTCAACTGGTTAACCCCAGACCGACCGCCCGGCAAACCACCGTTCAGCACCTGTTCCAGCTTGGTGGTTGCCGCTTCTTTGCCACCGACGGAGGGTTGTTCGTGCGTCAGCGCTTGTCGTCTGAGCCCGACCGCTATCGCGGCCGCCGCCGCGTACCCACACCTCCGCGCAGCCGCTACGCGGTAGTTGTCACCTCCGCCTTCGTCGGCGCCGGCGTCGTGGCCCTCGGTGCCGCCTCGCAGCTGCCGGACGCGAAGACCATCAACCCGTCGGTCCTCCAGAACCTCGAGGCGGGCGACGCCCTCGCCGACCGCTCGGCCGACGGCGACCGCGCGTCGCGCGGCGAGGACCGCACCGCCAGCACCAAGATCTCCGACGAGCAGGCCGAGGCCGAGGCCTGGCTGCTCCCGCTCGACGACTACCAGTTCACCTCGCCCTACGGGGTCCGCTTCGGCAAGCTGCACGCCGGCATCGACCTGGCGGCGCCCGAGGGCACCCCCTACAAGGCCGTGCACGCCGGCCAGGTGACCGCCGCGGGTTACAACGGCGGCTACGGCTACGCCATCACCGTCAAGCACGCCGACGGCACCGAGATGATCTACGCGCACTCCCGGCGGCTCATGGTCAAGGCCGGCGACACCGTCAAGGCCGGCCAGATCATCGGCGAGGTCGGCAACACCGGCTACTCCTACGGCACGCACCTGCACCTCGAGGTGCACGTCAACGGCGCGACGACCGACCCGATCGTCTTCCTGCGCGAGCAGGGCGTCGACATCAAGCTCCGGATCGAGTCGGTCTACGGAGTCGGCGCCTCCTGATCCCGCACGACCCGTCGCGGCTGGACCTCACGGTCCGGCCGCGTTTTCGTGTCCGCCGGTCCCGGAGGAACGCGCGCATCAGGCCGGCCGTCCTCCCGGATCGACGTCACGTCGCGCCCGCAACCGCGCCGCAACCGCGGCGGTAGCGCCGGGCCGATTCTCCTCAAGATCCGCGGTGCGGTGCCGACAGGCATGTGTCGGACGCCGAGACCCTTGGAGGATCACCCCGTCGTGCAGCAGCATCGAGCCAACGGGAACATCTGGGGTCGCCACCGCCGGACGGCCGATTCGCACACCCACCGGGACCCGGCCGAGCCGGCCGCCCGCAAGGGCCACTTCGTGATGGCCGCCGCGCTCGTCGCCAGCGTCGGCGCCGCGGGCATCGCGGGCCTGTACTTCAGCGCCTCCTCGGGCCCGGCCTCCGCCAAGGCGCGCACCCCGGCCGCCGCACAGCTCAAGACCTCCGAGCCGATGACCATCCCGCTCGCGTCCGACGCCGACGCCGGCCTCCGTGCCGCCGGCGACGGGCTGTCGCTGGACACCGGCATGCCGGCCGTCGCGCAGAGCCGCAAGCCCAAGCCGCGGCT
Source organism: Amorphoplanes digitatis (assembly GCF_014205335.1). Taxonomy (NCBI): domain Bacteria; kingdom Bacillati; phylum Actinomycetota; class Actinomycetes; order Micromonosporales; family Micromonosporaceae; genus Actinoplanes; species Actinoplanes digitatis. The sequence goes on from NZ_JACHNH010000001.1 coordinate 7,925,237, forward strand.
GTGGGTCGACCCGATGCCCGAGGGCTCGGTGACGTCCTGCTTCGGCGCGCGCTGGGGCCGCCTGCACGCGGGCGTCGACCTGGCCGCGCCGACCGGCACCCCGATCCGCGCCGCGGGCGCGGGAAGGGTCGTGTCGGCGGGCGTGGAGGACGGCTACGGCAACGCGGTGCTGATCGACCACGGCAACGGCTACCTGACCCACTACGGCCACATGTCGGCCATCACCACCAAGACGGGCCAGGCCGTCAAGGCCGGCGACCAGATCGGCAACGAGGGCTCCACGGGCCACTCGACCGGCCCGCACCTGCACTTCGAGGTACACAAGGGCAGCTACAAGAACCCGATCGAGCCGACCCGCTGGATGCAGGACCACGGCGTCAACCTCGGCGGCTGCGCCGCCCGCGGCTGAGCCCCGCTACGCCGGGAGGCGCGTCAGAGCTTCTCGACCGGGGCGTGGCGTAGCACCAGCCACATGACCTGGTCGCCGAAGTCGATCTGGGCGCGCGCGCCGGGGCCATGGCCCTCCACGGTCACGACACGCCCGAGGCCGTAGCGCTGATGGTTGACCCGGTCTCCGGCCTCCACCTTCGGCGTCTGCTTCATCTCGCTCGCCGTCGTGAGCCTGCTGGCGTCGACGCCGAGGCGCGAGGCGAGTTGCTGCGCCTTGGGCGTACCCCCTGCGAAGCCTCCGCCGCGTCCGCGGTCTCCCCCACCGCGACCACCGACGCCCCCGCCCGTGCCGGACCACGACGTGTAGGAAGCCGCGGTGCGCTCCCAGCGGACCAGCTCGGCCGGCAGCTCGTCGGTGAAGCGTGACGGCGGGTTGTACTGCGGCTGGCCCCACCCCGACCGGGTCACCGCCCGGGACAGGTAGAGCCGCTGCCGGGCCCGGGTGATGCCGACGTAGGCGAGCCGGCGCTCCTCCTCGAGCTCGGCGTTGTCGCCCAGCGCGCGCATGTGCGGGAACACGCCGTCCTCGAGGCCGGTCAGGAACACCACCGGGAACTCGAGGCCCTTCGCCGTGTGCAGCGTCATCAGGGTGACCACGCCCTGGTGGTCCGGGTCGTCGCTGGGGATCTGGTCGGCGTCGGCGACGAGCGCGACCTGCTCGAGGAAGCCGGCGAGACTCGCGGCCGGCGCGTCGTCGTCCTCGTCGGCCTGCGCCTCGACCCGCTCGGTGTATTCGCGGGCGACGCTGACCAGCTCCTGGAGGTTCTCCACCCGGCCCTGGTCCTGCGGGTCGAGGCTGTCCTCCAATTCGGACAGCAGGCCCGAGCGCTGAAGCGCCGCCTCAAGCACCTCCTCGGGTGGCGCCGTCCTGGACAGCTCCCGCAGGTCGTCGAGGAGCCGCACGAAGTCGGCGATGCTGTTCGCCGCGCGGGTCGAGATGCCCGGTGCGTCCTTGGCGCCGCGCAGGGCCTGGCCGAACGAGATGCGGTCGCGTGTGGACAGCGCCTCGACGCAGGCCTCGGCCCGGTCGCCGATGCCGCGGCGCGGGGTGTTGAGCACGCGGCGGATGCTCACCGTGTCGTCGTCGTTGACCACCGCGCGCAGGTAGGCCAGCGCGTCGCGGACCTCCTTGCGCTCGTAGAAGCGCACACCGCCGACCACCTTGTAGGGCAGGCCGACGCGGATGAACACCTCCTCGAAGACACGCGACTGCGCGTTGGTGCGGTAGAAGACCGCGACGTCGCCGGGGCGCACCTCGTGGTTGTCGCCGAGCCGGTCGATCTCGCGGGCCACCCAGTCGGCCTCGGCGTGCTCGGTGTCGGCGACGTAGCCGACGATCTGCTCGCCGGCGCCCTGGTCGCTCCAGAGCCGCTTGGGCTTGCGCGACGTGTTGCGGTCGATCACCGCGTTGGCCGCGGACAGGATCGTCTGGGTGGAGCGGTAGTTCTGCTCCAGCAGGATCGTGCGCGCATCGGGATAGTCGCGCTCGAACTCGAGGATGTTGCGGATCGTGGCGCCGCGGAACGCGTAGATCGACTGGTCGGCGTCGCCGACGACGCAGAGCTCGCCCGGCGGCACGTCACCGTCCACCGGCCCGGCCAGCTCCTTCACCAGCATGTACTGCGCGTGGTTGGTGTCCTGGTATTCGTCGACGAGCACGTGCCGGAAGCGGCGCCGGTATGCCTCGGCGATGTGCGGATGCGACTGGAGCAGGTGCACGGTCGCCATGATGATGTCGTCGAAGTCCAGCGCGTGCGCCTCGGCCAGGCGGCGCTGGTAGAGCACGTAGGCCTCGGCCACGGCGCGCTCGTTGGGGCCTTTCGCCCGGTTCTTGAACTCCTCGGGCTCGACCAGCTCGTTCTTCAGGTTCGACACCTGGGCGGCGAGGCCGCGGGCGGTGTAGCGCTTCGGATCGAGATCCAGCTCGCGGGCCACCATCTGCATCAGCCGCCGCGAGTCGTCGGCGTCGTAGATCGAGAACGTGCTCTTCAGCCCGGCGTGCTCGTGCTCGGCCCGCAGGATGCGCACGCACGCCGAGTGGAACGTCGACACCCACATCAGCCGGGCCCGCGGCCCGACCAGCGCGGCGACCCGCTCCTTCATCTCACCGGCGGCCTTGTTGGTGAAGGTGATCGCGATGATCTGGCCGGGATGCACGTCCCGCTCGGCCAGCAGGTAGGCGATCCGGTGGGTGAGCACCCGGGTCTTGCCCGACCCGGCGCCGGCCACGATCAGCAGCGGCGACCCGGCGTGGGTGACGGCGTCGCGCTGCGGGGTGTTGAGGCCGACAAGCAGCGACTCGGGGTCAAGCCGGCGGGCCGGCGCCCGCTTGGGCGCAGCGTCCTGTCCCGGTGATCCGCCGCCCTGGACAGGCGGCATCGCGAACAGGGGCTGGGAGTTTTCCGGAAGGGCTCGCATCGCCGGACAAGTCTATGCCGCACCACCGACAATGTTCTCCGGGGCAGTAGCGCGGTCCAGGGTCGGACATATGTCTTCCGACCGGTCATCGTCGGGCCGCCGCAACCAAGCTGTCACCCGGAAGTAGTAGCGCTGACCAGCGTCGATACACGAGGCTGTCTCAGTTGGTTGATCCGTGACCCGATCGGGAGACCGAATACTATGGACCACCCCCGCCTCCGCGGCTGGGCCGCGACGCGTCATCTCGCCGTACCGGCCCTCGCTCTGGCCGTCGTCGCCACCCTGCCGATGACGCGCTCCGAGAATCCGGCCCCTGCCGCGCAGCACCTGCCCGGCATGGCGCCCGCCAGCGTTTCCTACGGACTGTCCGGCAAGACGGTCAAGGGCCAGTTCCTGAGCTACAACGACTTCCACGGCGCCATCGACCCGCCCGGCGGCAGCGGCGCGGCCGTGAACGGCACGCCGGCCGGCGGTGTCGAATACCTCGCGACCTTCCTGAAGCGCCTGCGCTCCGAGGCGGCCGCGGACGGCCGGTCGACCCTGACCGTCGGCGCCGGCGACCTGATCGGCGGCACCCCGCTGGTCAGCGCGGCGTTCCACGACGAGCCGACGATCGAGCTGATGAACGAGGTCGGGCTCCAGGTGAGCTCGGTCGGCAACCACGAGTTCGACGAGGGTGTCGACGAGCTGATCCGCATGCAGCGGGGCGGCTGCCACCCGACCGACGGCTGCCAGGACGGCGACGGCTTCAAGGGCGCGAAGTTCACCTACCTCGCCGCCAACACGATCAACAAGAAGACCGGCCTGCCGATCCTCCCGCCGATCGACATCAAGTTCATCGGCGGCGTCCCGGTCGGCTTCGTCGGCCTGACCCTGGAGGGCACCCCCGGCATCGTCAACCCGGCCGGGATCAAGAACGTGCGCTTCGAGAACGAGGTCGCGACGGCCAACAAGTGGGGCAACCTGCTGAAGCTGTTCGGCGTCAAGGCGCAGGTGCTGCTCGTGCACCAGGGCGGCCAGCAGAGCGCGTCCCAGGGTGTCCCGGTTCCCGGCGCGTCGGACTGCAACAACTTCTCCGGCCCGATCGTGCCGATCGTGGCGGGCCTGAACCCGGAGTTCAGCCTGGTGGTCTCGGGCCACACGCACCGGTTCTACTCGTGCACGCTGCCCAACTCCGCGGGCACGTCGGTCGTGACCAGCGCCGGCACCAACGGTCAGCTGATCACCGACATCGACTACTCGATCGACCGGCGCACGGGCCGCTTCGCCGAGGTCACGGCCAAGAACGTGATCGTGGAGAACGGCGTCTCCGACGGCAACGGCGGCTGGCTGAAGGACGCCGCCGGCGTGTTCCTGAAGAACCCGGCCACGGTCGACGCGAAGGCGAAGGCGGTCGCGGACAAGTACCGCACCGCGGTCGCCCCGATCGCCAACCGGGTGGTCGGCAGCATCACCGGCGACATCACCCGCACCGCCGGCGCCAACGGCGAGTCGCCGCTGGGCGACGTGATCGCCGACGCGCAGCTGGCCTGGACACAGACCAGCAACGCACAGATCGCGCTGATGAACCCCGGTGGCATCCGCGCCGACTTCGACGCCGAGTTGTCGTCGGGTGGCGAGGCCAACGGGCAGGTCACCTACGGCGAGGCGTTCACCGTCCAGCCGTTCAACAACCTGGTGGTCACGCAGACCTTCACCGGCGCTCAGCTCAAGGACGTGCTGGAGCAGCAGTTCGTCGGCTTCGGCGGGCAGACCACCCAGCGCATCCTCCAGGTGTCCGCGGGCCTGACCTACTCCTGGAACAGCACCGCCCCGGCGGGCTCCAAGGTGACGGCCCTGGCCTTCAACGGCACCCCGATCGACCCCGCCGCCAGCTACCAGGTCACCACGAACGACTTCCTGGCCAACGGCGGCGACGGCTTCACCAACCTGACGCTGGGCACGGGCCGCACCACGGCGCCGGGCTTCGACGTCGACGCCCTGGTCGGCTACCTGGGCGCCGGCGCCCCGGTAGCGCCGGGCCCGGCCAACCGCATCACGAAGGTCGGCTGAGCCGACCCGCGGCGGAAAACCCAGGCAAAACCGTTGTATGAGCGGGACATTCCCACTGTTCGGGCCGTTTCCTTGCGAAGCGGCCCGGGCCGGGGTCATACTCGCTGCGTGATCCAACAGGCGCGATTTTTTTACTACGGCACCGGAAGTCCGGCGACCGTAGGACGCGTCTGAACGACAGACCTACATCAAGCCCCGGGCCTCCCAGCCCGGGGCTTGATGCTGCCCGGGCCGGGCCGACCGGGGCGCCAGCACCCGAGGAGCACGACATGAGCGCAAACCTGATCGACCAGCCCACCGGCGCCGGCGCGGAGCCCGCCGTTGAAGAGATCAAGACGATCCGCGAACGCATCGACGAGATCGATCAATCGCTTATCGACCTGTGGCTGGAACGCTCGCGCCTGAGCCAGCAGGTCGGCCGCACCCGGATGGCATCGGGCGGCACCCGGCTGGTGCTCAGCCGCGAGCGGGAGATCGTGGAACGCTTCCGCGAGGCGCTCGGCCCGGACGGCACCCAGGTGGCCCTGTTGCTGCTCCGCGCCGGCCGCGGCCCGCTTTGACCGTCTGACGGGGGTAGGAGAAAGGGGCCCGCCGGATCGGCAGGCCCCTCCTCGAACGCACTTGCTCAGACTGCGTGCACCACGTCGCGGGGTTCGGCGAAGTGGCAGGCGCTCGGGTGCGGCGAGCGCTCCCGGATCTGGAGCAGGGGCTCCTGCTCGGCGCAGACCGCCTGGGCCTTCCAGCAGCGGGTCCGGAACCGGCAACCCGACGGCGGGTTGGCCGGCGACGGGACGTCGCCCTCCAGCACGATCTCGTCGCGACGACCGCGCAGCCGCGGGTCCGGCACCGGAACCGCGGAGAGCAGCGCCTGGGTGTACGGGTGGGTCGGCTGCTCATAGATCTGGTGGTCGTTGCCGATCTCCACGATCTTGCCCAGGTACATGACCGCGACCCGCGTCGAGATGTGGCGGACCACGGACAGGTCGTGGGCGATGAAGATGTACGACAGGCCGAAATCCTTCTGGAGGCCCTCCAGAAGGTTCATGACCTGCGCCTGGATCGACACGTCGAGCGCCGAGACCGGCTCGTCGCAGACGATGATCTCCGGCTTCAGGGCCAGCGCGCGGGCGATGCCGATGCGCTGGCGCTGTCCGCCCGAGAACTGGTGCGGGTACCGGTTGACGTGGTCGGGGTTGAGGCCGACCGTGTCGAGCAGGTCCTGCACCGCCCGGCCACGGCCCTGGCGGGGCGTGACATCGGGGTGGATCTCGAACGGCTCCCCGATGATGTCGCCGACCGTCATGCGGGGATTCAGCGACGTGTACGGGTCCTGGAGCACCATCTGGATGTTGCGGCGGGCCCGGCGCAGGCGGCCACCGCTGAGCTTGACCATGTCCTCACCACGGACGTTGATCGCGCCCGAGGTCGGCTTCTCGAGGCCGACAAGCAGCTTGGCCAGCGTCGACTTGCCGCAGCCAGACTCGCCGACGACGCCGAGGGTCTCGCCGCGGCGCAGCTGAATGTCCACGCCGTCGACGGCGCGGACGGCGCCGACCTTCGACTTGAAGACGATGCCCTGGGTGATCGGGAAGTGCTTCACGAGACCCTTGGTCTCGAGCACTACATCGTTGCGGTCACTCATTCGCCCGCAACCTCCCTCGAGAAGTGGCAACGGGCCGTGCGGCCCGGCGCGACGAAGTACGGCGGCGGCGCCGGGTTCTGCCGGCAGACATCCTGGGTGTAGGTGCAGCGCGGGTTGAAGGCGCAACCCTTCGGGATGTCCGTCAGCGCGGGCGGGAGGCCCTTGATGACCTTGAGCTGCTGGCCCTTCATGTCGAGCCGCGGGATCGACTCGAGCAGCGCCTTCGTGTACGGGTGTGCCGGTCGCGCGTAGATGTCGTAGACCGGCGCCTCCTCGACGACCTTGCCCGCGTACATCACCGAGATGCGGTCCGCGACGTCGGCGACCACGCCCATGTCGTGGGTGATCAGGATGAGGCCCATGTTGCGCTGCTGCTGGAGCTCGGCGAGCAGGCGCATGATCTGCGCCTGCACGGTGACATCGAGCGCCGTGGTGGGCTCGTCGGCGATCAGCACCTCGGGGTCCAGCGCCAGCGCCATCGCGATCATCACGCGCTGGCGCATGCCGCCGGAGAACTGGTGCGGGTAGTCGCCGATTCGGGCCTTCGCGGCCGGGATCTTGACCTGGTCGAGCAGCTCGATCGAGCGCCGCTTGGCGTCGCCGCGGGACATGCCGCGGTGCTTCCGGAACAGCTCGGCCATCTGGTAGCCGATGGTGAACACTGGGTTCAGCGCCGACAGCGCGTCCTGGAAGATCATCGCGATCTGGTTGGCGCGCACCTTGCGGCGATCGTTCTCCGAAAGCTTCAGCAGGTCGAGGCCGCGGTACTTGACCTCGCCCTTGGTGATGAAGCCGGGCGGGCTGTCGAGGATGCCCATGATCGCCTGCGCGGTCACGGACTTGCCGCAGCCGGACTCGCCGAGGATGGCGAGGGTCTCGCCGGGCGACAGCAGGAAGTTGGCGCCGTTGACGGCGCGCGCGACGCCGTACTGGGTGCGGAACTCCACGTGCAGATCGGTGACCTCGAGCAACGGTGCGTGCGGATCTAGGCCCGGTAGGACGTCGATCTGCGCCTTGATATCGGTCATGTCGCGGTCACCGCAGCTTCGGGTCGAAGGCGTCGCGGACGGCGTCGCCCAGCATGATGAAGGCCAGCACAGTGGCCGCAAGGAAGATGGAGGGCCAGATAAGCGGTTCGGGTGCGGTCCGGACGTACGGGCCGGCCTCGGAGATCGCGATGCCCCAGGAGATGGCGCTGTTCTTGAGCCCGATGCCCAGGTACGACAGCGTCGCCTCGGCGGCGATGTTCGTACCCAGCAGGATCGTCAGCACGACGACGAACGCGGCGATCGAGTTCGGCAGGATGTGCCGGAACATGATGCGTCCCGAGCCGGCGCCGAGCATGCGGGCGGCGGCGACGTAGTCCTGGTTCTTGGACGTGATCACCGCGGACCGCATGATGCGGGCGGCCGTGGTCCAGCCGAGCACGCCGAGCGTGACGGTGACCGCCACGACGCCGTTGCTGGCCGGGTCCGACGAGAGGCGCTTGGCCAGCACGATCGCGGCGAGCAGGAACGGGATGCCGAGGACGATGTCGATGAAACGCGACAGGATCGCGTCGAGCGACTTGCCGAAGAAGCCCGCGGCGAGGCCGATGATCAGGGCGATCACGCCGGAGAGCAGCGTGGCGAGCACGCTGACCACGATCGAGTTCCGGGCGCCGAAGATGGTCTTGGCGTAGACGTCACAGCCCTGGAAGTCGTACCCGAAGAACGCCGTGCCGCTCGGCGATCCGAACTGGCGGCTCAGCGCGCAGTCGCGTGGGTCTCCCGCACCGAACAGGGACGGGAAGGCCGCCATCGCCACGATGATCACGACCAGGACGGACGCGAACCAGAAGATCTTGTTACGCCGCAGGTCGATCCAGGCGTCGCCGGCCAGGCTGCGGGGCTTGTCGCGCTTGTTGGCGTGCCTCGGCTCGGTCGGCGGGTTGCCCGCGGGGCCCTCCACGGCGGCTACTGCTTCGAGATCACTCATAACGAATCCTCGGGTCCAGGGCGGCGTACAGCAGGTCGACCAGCAGGTTCACGACCAGGAAGACGATCACCAGGATGCTGACAAAGCCGACTACCAGCGGGCCGTCCTCGGTCTTGATGCCACGAAGGAGGTTGAACCCGACGCCGGGAATGTTGAAGACACCTTCGGTGACGATCGCGCCGGACATCAGACCGCCGATGTCGACACCGATGAGCGTCACCACGGGAATGAGCGAATTTCGCAGCACGTGCACGCCGATCACCCGCTTGCGGGACAGACCCTTGGCCCGGGCCGTGCGAACGTAGTCGGAGCGCAGGTTCTCGGCGACCGACGAACGGGTGACCCGCAGCTCGGTCGCGATCACGAGGCTGCCGAGGACCAACGCCGGCAACAACAGCGCCCAGAACGTCGGATGCGCGCCGGCCGTCGGCGGGAACCAGCCCAACTTGATGGCGAAGAACAGCTGTGCGATCGGGGCGAGCACCACGATCGGCAGGGAGAGGATGATCAGCGTGATCACCAGGGTCACGTTGTCGAACGCGCTCCCCCGGCGGATGCCCGAGATGACGCCGGCGGTGACCGCGACGGTCGCGGCGATGATCATCGCGATGAGCGCGAGCTTGATGGTCACCGGCCAGGCCTGGAGCATCATGTCGCTGATCTTGCGGCCGGTCAGCGAGGTGCCGAAGTCCCCGCTGAGCATGCCCTTCATGTAGTACCAGTACTGCGTAAGGAAGGGCTCGTCGAGGTGGTAGCGCTCGGTCAGTGCCTGGCGCACGCTCTGGGTAAGGGGCCGTTCGCCCGCCAACGCTTGGAGGGGGTCGTCCTGGTTGGCGAACATCAGCGCATACACGATGAAGGTGGCTCCGAAGAACGTCAGAACCATCTGAAGTAGGCGCCGCACGATGTAGCGGAACATACGGATTTAGCCTCTTCCGCGGAAGATGCGCCGCCGCACCTTGTGGGCACGGCGGCTGTAGGTAGGGGAACACAGCGGTGGCGCCACGGTGTCACATAATCCGTGGCGCCACCAGTGCACTAACCGCCTTGGATCAGTTCACTTCGATCTTGTAGAGGTCGACCTTGGAGAACAGGTCGACGTTCACATTCTTCACCTTCTGCGAGTGGCCGAAGACGTTCTGGCCGAAACGCAGCGGGATGACCGGCATGTCCTGGGCGAGGATGTCCTCGGCCGCCTGCCACTTGGCGATGGCCTCGTCGGTCGTCTTGGCCGCCGAACCCTCCTTGACCAGCGCGTCGAACTGCGGGTTGGAGTACCCGTAGTAGTTGGAGGAGCCACCGGTGCCGTACAGCGGGCCCAGGTAGTTCTCCATCAGCGGGTAGTCCATCAGCCAGCCGAGGCGGATGAGGCCGACCGGCTCCTTCTTCTCGACCTTGGTGAGCAGGTCGGCGAACTTGGGCTCGCCGACGCCCGTGCACTCGATGCCGAGCGACGCCTTGATCTGGTTGCACATGGCGTCGACCCACGCCTTGTGGCCACCGTCGGCGTTGTAGGTGATCTGGATCTTCTTGGGACCACCGGCCGCGTCGTAGAGCGACTTGGCCTTCGCCGGGTCGTACTTGCAGTTGTCACCGCAGGTGTTGTCGCGGTAACCGGCAACCACCGGGGACACGAAGGACGTGGCCGGCGTCTGCGAACCGAGGAAGATCTGGTCGGTCATCTCCTGGCGGTTGACCGCCATGGAGAGGGCCTGCCGGACCTCCTTCTTGGCGAACTCCTTCTGGAACGTCGGGAAGCCGACGAACGCGAACGAGGAGCTCGGGCTCTTCAGGAAGCGGGGACCCAGGTCGCCGGGGGCGGCGGCCAGGCTCTCGATCGGGATGGTCGTCTGGACGTCGACGTTCTCCGCGAGGAGGTCGGCGTACTCCGCCTTCTGGTCCTGGTAGATCTTCCAGGTCACGCCGTCGATCTTCGGGGCGGTGCCCTTGAAGCCGTCGACCTTCTCCACCACGATCTGGGAGTCGTGCTCCCACGTGCCCTTCATCTTGAAGGGGCCGTTACCGATGATCGCGTCCTCGAAGCCGTCGGCGATGACGCCGGGGGCGGAGAAGGCGGCCTTCGGCAGCGGGTAGAACGCGGTGTAGCCCATGACGGACTCCCAGCCGGCGAAGGGCGCCGACAGGGTCACCGTGAAGGTGCTGTCGTCGACCTTCTTCAGGCCGGCGAGGGTCTTGGCCTTGGGCTCGGGGGCCTTCTTCGGGCCGTCCTCGCCGTCCGGGTCGACCGACTGGAGGTCGGCGTAGCCCTCGATGCGCTCGTAGAAGTAGGACGCGCCCTGGCCGTTGGGGCCGTACGCGCCGTAGTTCCAGGCGTCGATGAAGTTATCGGCGATGACGGGCTCGCCGTTGCTGAACGTGAAGCCCGGCTTCAGCTTGATCGTCCAGACCTTGTTGTCGTCCGAGGTGACCGACTCGGCGCCGACCTCGACGGGCTTACTCTGCGCGTCGAAGTCGATGAGGGGGTAGAACAGCGAGGAGAGGACCTGGGCGCCACTCGACTCAGTCGCATTCGACGGAATCAGGTGCTGCGGCTCTCCGATACCGATGACGACGGTGTTAGAGGCGGTGTCGGTGTCTTCCGACCCGCCGCTAGAGCAGCCAGCGGCCAACAAGGCGATGGCGGTCGCGCCGACCGCCATCTTCCATGGACGATTCCCGAGCATGGGAGTTACTCCTTCAAGGGCGCTCACGAGGGGTTGTGTGAGTAGAGGACACCTTCGCACAGGGCCCCTAGGCCATGGCGGCGCCGTTATCAAGCCGATATTAGCCCGATGCGCCGCCGCCGCTGTTCGAAGATCATCTTCTCGATCGGCTACATGCCGCTGACCTCTGGTTTCTGATTACTTGTAATGATGCCGTAACCGTCAGTTGCTAAAACGTCCGCTTTGTCCCCTACTTGGCAAAACGACCGCTACAGACGGTTGGGTACACCTACACAAGTCGGCGATCGGCCGCCCACCTTGAGAGTTCGTAACGGTTGGACATCTGCAGCTTGCGCAGCACGTTCGAGACGTGGGTCTCCACCGTCTTGATCGAGATGTACAGCTCCTTGGCGATCTCCTTGTACGCGTAGCCGCGGGCGAGCAGCCGCAGCACCTCGCGTTCGCGGTTGGTGAGCTGATCCAGTTCGGGGTCCGCGACGGGCACGTCCGGGCGCGACGCGAACGCGTCCAGCACGAAACCGGCGAGCCGCGGGCTGAACACCGCGTCGCCGTCGGCCACCCGCCTGATCGCCGCGGCGAGCTCGTCCGGCGAGATCGTCTTCGTGACGTAGCCGCGGGCGCCGGCCCTGATCAGGCCTATCACGTCCTCGGCGGCGTCGGAGACGGAAAGCGCCAGGAACTTCACCTGCGGGTGGGTACGCCGCATCGCGTCGAGCACCGCGCGGCCGCCGCCGTCGGGCATGTGCACGTCGAGCAGCACCACGTCCGGGGAGGTAGCGGCGATCCGGGCCACCGCCTCCGCGACGGAACTGGCCTCGCCGACCACGTCCACGTGCGCGCCGAGCTCGGCGCGGACGCCGGCCCGGAACATCGCGTGGTCGTCCACGAGGAAGACGGTCAGCCGCCGACCCTCCTCGGCTACGGGCTCGGTCATCGCGCGTTCTCCTTTCCGGCGGAGACGCTCTCCCGCGAGGCGGGCAGCGTCAGGCGTACCTCGGTGCCGTCGCCGGGTGCGCTGCGGATCTCGGCCCTGCCGCCGTGCCGCCGCATCCGCCCGACGATCGAGCCACGGACGCCGTGCCTCGTATCCTCCACCCCCGCGAGGTCGAAACCGGCACCGCGGTCGCGGACGAACACGCTCAGCTCCTCGGCCTCGACCTCCGCGTAGAGCGAAACGGTCTCCACCCCGGAGTGGCGGGCCGCGTTGACGAGCGCCTCACGCGCGGCGGCGATCAGCGCGACCACCCGTTCGTCACACTCCGTGTCGCCGACCACCACGGCCTCGACCGAGATCGCGTACGTGTCCTCGACCTCGGCGGCCGCCTGCTCGAGCGCCGCCGCGAACCGCTCGGTGGGCGACGCCATCGGCTTGTACAGCCAGTTGCGCAGGCTGCGCTCCTGGCCTCGGGCCAGCCGCTGCACCTCTTTGATGTCCGTGGAGTTGCGCTGGATCAGGGCGAGCGTGTGCAGCACCTGGTCGTGGATCATCGCCGCGACCTCGGCGCGCTCCTGCTCACGGATGCGGCCCTCGCGCTCGGAGCGCAGTTGGCTGAACGTGCGCCAGAGCAGCGGCGCCATGACGACGCCGACGCCGAGCAGGCCGACCAGCGCGAAGATCACGCCGTTGAAGACGGTGCTGAGGTTGCCGGCGGGTGTGTACACGGCAAGCACGCCGATGACGCCGACCGCGACCAGGACGCCGCCGCCGATGAACCGGAACAGGAACGAGCGGCGATCACTCTCCGCTACCACCGCGGCGAACCAGGGCGCCCGCGGGTTGTCCGCCCAGCCCCGGCGGGTCGGATCGGACTGGTGCCAGATCACGCCGGCGCCGACCGCCGTGACGGCGACCAGCCAGCCCGCCGTGCCGGCCACGCCGTTGTCATCGAAGAGCAGGCCCTGTAGCAGCACGACGCCGAGGCCGATCGCGCCGAACGGCAGCAGCAGCGCCAGGTCCCGGCGGGTGCGCTGCTCGCCGGTCGGCAGCTGCTGCGGAAGCACGGCCCAGAACACCGCGTAGAGCAGCAGGCCGAGGCCGTTGAAACCGAGCAGGAGCACCAGGGCGATACGTACCGCGGTGACCGGTACGCGCAGATGACGCGCGAGGCCGGAGGCGACACCGGCAATGACACGGTGGTCGCGCGGCCGGTACAGGCGGCGCGGCGGTGGTGCGGCTGCGGCGGTGATCGCTCCTCCTCCAGGCTCCGGGCACGGTGATGTCCGGCCTGTTCGATCGTCACACGAGCCGGGGCCGACGGCCACGGGGTAACTCCCCTATCCGCAGGGCCCCTGGATCTCAGGGTGGCGTCAGGGTCGCCGCCTGAGGCGGTTCGGGTAGGGGTACCGCCAGTATCGAAGGCATGACCGACGAAGCTGCCCAGTCCCGCGAAGCTTCCGGGTCGTCGCAGGACGCTCCGGCACCTTCCGCCGTACCCCCGGCGTCCGACCCTCCGCCCGCGGCCTACGAGCCGCCGGCCGCGGACGCCACCACCGAGTCGGACCCCCCGCCTCCCCCGCCGCCCGGCGCCGCACCGCCGCCCGGCGCCCAGCCGCCGCCGTGGTTCGGCGGGACGGACGGGCCGACGTTCTCCCGGGAGAAGCTGATCCGGCCCGTCCGCGGCCGGTACCTCGCCGGCGTCTCCGGCGCGATCGCCAACGCCACGAACACCGACCCCGTGCTCTGGCGCGTGGTGCTGGCCGTGCTCAGCTTCTTCGGCGGCGTCGGCGTGTTGATCTACCTGGTCGCCTGGCTGCTGACCCCGGCCGAGGGTGACACCGGATCCCCGGTCGAGTCGCTGCTCGGCCGCGGCCGCTCGGCGATGACCCCGCTGTCGATCGTGGTGGTGAGCGCGGCCGCCGTGCTGACCTTCGCGTTCGTCGTCCGGGACGGCCTGCGGGCGACCCTGCTGGCCGCTGCCGTCCTGGCCTGCGGCGCGCTGGTGCTAAAGCGCAACGGCCGGCTGAACGCGAACCGGGGCTCCGCGGCGCCGGACCCGGCGTCGGCGGCGGACGGGCCGTGGTCGGCGGCGAGCGCCGCCACCTTTCCCGCGGCACCGGCACCCGCGTCGTCCGCCGCGGCGAAGCCGGACGACGAGCGGACCGCGGCGTTCCCGGCCGCGGCCGGACCGGCCGGCGAGCCGGTGACCGCGCCGCTGCCGCCCCGGCCCCCGAACTACAGCCCGCCTGCCTCCGCCCCGCCCGGCTACCCGCCGCCGGGCTACACGCAGGCGGCGTACATCCCGCCCAGCACCGCGTACGCGCCGCCGCCCGGTGGCTACCGGCCGCCGTTCGCACCGCACGGCCCCTGGGCACAGCAGAAGGCCGGGCCGGCGGTGCACCCGCCGGCGCCGCCGAGGCCGCGGCAGCCCAAGCCGCCCCGGGAGCGCTCGAAGCTCGGCCGCATCACGTTCTTCATGATCGTGATGGTCATGGGCCTGCTGGCCCTGATCGACCTCGCCGGCGCGGACCTCTCGGTCTCGGCCTACTTCGCCGCCGCGCTCACCACGATCGCCCTCGGCCTGATCGTGGGCACCTGGTTCGGCCGCTCCCGCGGGCTCATCTTCCTGGCGATACTGGCCTGCGTGGGCCTCGCCGTCTCCAGCGGCGCCGAGACCTGGGGCGGCGAGCTGGGCAACAGCTCCTACCGGCCGCAGAGCATCGGCGCGGTCGCCGACCGGTACGACTTCACCATCGGTACGGCCACCCTTGACCTGCGCGCCGTCGACTTCACCAACCACGAGCAGGTCACCACGGTCGCGATGAAGCTCGGCCAGCTACGGATCCTGCTCCCCGACAACGTCGACACCACCACGACCGTCCAGATGGACGGCGGCCGGGCTGAGATCTTCGGCCGCCAGTGGGAGGGCAGCGACCTCAACACGCAGGAAGTCACCGACCTGGGCGCGGACGGCGCCGGCGGCGGCAAGCTGCGGCTGAACATCGAGATGAACACCGGCGACGTGGAGGTTGCCCGATGAGGCCGCACCGTACCGACGGCATCTCGCTGAGCTTCGGCCTGATCTTCCTGCTGGTCGCGGCCTGGTGGGCGATCACCCGGGTGACCTCGGTCCAGCTGCCCGCCGCGGGCTGGCTGGTGGCCGGCGGGCTGATCCTGTTCGGGGTGCTCGGGCTGCTCGGCGCGATCCGCTCCGGCAAGCGCGCCGAGGTGCCCGCCGCGGTGCAGGCCGAGGCCGAGGTGGAGACGCCCGGCAGCGACCTGCCGCCCGGCATGCACGCCGACATCGTCCGCGAGCTGCTGCACAACCCGGCGGACCGGGTCGACCTGAACCCGGCGTACCTGAAGCACCCGGTCTCCACGCCGCCGGCACCGGAGCCGCCCGCCCCCGCCGCACCGAAGCCCGCGGCGGACGAGGCTCCGGTGACGGATGAGGACACCGGCGAGCTACCGCAGCGCGACTGAACGCAAACACACCGTCCGCAGGTCACACCAACGGGTGAGGCCTGCGGACGGCGCCATATGCTCTTCGAGCAGAGGAAATCCGACAGCGCGAGGAGCTCGTACCGCCATGACGCCGTTTCCCGCCGTGTCCACCGCGCCTGTGACCGGCGTCGGCCCGCGCGCCGCCCGCGCCCTTACCGCAGAGTTCGCCCGCCACAACGCCGCAACCAGCGCCCTGGTCATCGGGGCCGACCACGCCTCGGCCGTGGTGGCCGCCGCCATCGAGGCGCTGCTGCCCGGCGACAACCTGACCCTGGTCGCGGGCGTCCGCAGCACCGCCGACCTGCTCCGCGACCACATCGCCGGGCTTGGCAGCTGGGTCTCCGACCGGGTCCGGATCCTGGACTCGCTCGCCGAGGCCACCCCGGCCGACGTGGTCATCCTCGGCGAGCCGCTGACCGGCACCGCCGACGAGACCCGCGCGGTGCTGGACAGCCTGGGCAAGTACCTCACCGAGGGCGCGGTCGTCTCCGTCGCGGTTCCCGCCGTGCCCGGACAGACCGGCGGCGCGGCCGCCGAGCTGTTCCGGCAGAGCGCGCTCTTCGGGGTCGGCACCGACCTGGTGGCCCGCAACCAGCCGCCGCTGCGCGTGCACCGGCTGCGCTTCAGCCAGGCCGACACCCGGGTCGCCGCGACGCTGGCGCCGGCCTACCGCCCGTCCAGCGTGCCGGTGACCCGCACGATGCACATCGACTCGAACGGCGTCGCCGCGGCGGGCATCGCGCTCGGCCTGGCCGCGCTGGCACGCGGCGCCCGGCCCAAGTCGAAGCTGTGGCTGATCCCGGCCCTTGCCGCGCTCCCGGTTGCGGCGTTCTTCCGCGACCCGGAGCGCGACATCCCCGCCGACTCGAACGCGATCGTTGCGGCCAGCGACGGCCGGGTGCTGTCGGTGGAGCGCCTGACCGACGAGCGCCTCGGCGAGGGCGAGTTCCTGCGCATCGCGGTCTTCCTGTCGGTGCTCGACGTTCACGTCAACCGCGTGCCGGTGGCCGGTCGGGTCACGGACTACTTCGTGATCGACGGCGGCTACGCGAACGCGATGACGGCGGCCGCCGAGCACAACGTGGCGGCGTACACGGTGCTGGACACCGACCACGGCACGGTCGCGGTGGCCCAGCGGACGGGCCTGATCGCCCGCCGGATCGTGCAGCGCACCCCGGTGGGCACCCTGGTGGCCCGCGGCGAGCGGATGGGGCTGATCCGCTTCGGCTCCCGCACGGACGTCTACCTGCCGGCGGACAAGGCGCAGGCCACCGTCGCGGTCGGCGACAAGGTCATCGGCGCCAGCTCCGTGATCGCCCGCTGGATCTGATCCGCACACCGAACGCGGAAAAGGCCGCCTCCCCCAGCCGGGGAAGGCGGCCTTTCCAATGACCGGAGAGGTCAGACGACGGCGCGGCGGGTCCGCAGCCACAGCACCGGGCCGCTGCACAGGTACGCGGCGACGACCAGCACGAACGTCAGGCGCGGGTCCACCAGGGCGCCCACGATCGGCAGCAGCCACAGCCACGGCGGCAGCTTCACGAGCCGGGCCAGCTTCGCGTAGGGGAAGCTGGAGACCATCGCGAACGCCATCAGCGCCACCCCGCCCAGCACCACCTCGCCGGGCAGCGGCAGGCCGATCAGCACCGCGAGGGCCAGCACCGCGGCGGCCATCGTCGTCGGCACGCCGGAGAAGAACCGGCCGTCCTTGGGCGAGACGTTGAAGCGGGCCAGCCGGATCGCGGCGCAGCCGGCCACCAGCATGCAGGCCACCGCGGCGAACGCGGTCGGCACCGAGTGCGCGAGCGAGGCGTAAACCACGACGGGCGCGGCCAGGCCGAACGAGCACATGTCGGCCAGCGAGTCCATCTGCGCGCCGAACGGGCTGGAGACGCCCAGCTTGCGGGCCAGGGCGCCGTCGAGACCGTCGAAGACGACGCAGGCCACCAGGCAGGCGGCCGCGATCCGGGTCTCGCCCTGCATGGCCAGGAAGATCGCGAGCAGCCCCAGGCCGAGGCTGGCCAGGGTGCAGCCGTTGACCAGCGCGAAGCTGACGCGGCGGCGCATCGTGTGCTCACCGGGCAGCAGCGAGGCCGAGTCGGCCTCGACGACGACCGGCTGGGCCAGCGGCGCGGGGCCGTGGCTGTCCGAGGTCGCGATCGCACGGCTGCGGCCGTACGGGGAGGGTAGGAGCTCCGTGCCGGTGTAGATCACCTCGGCCCGGGTGGCGGTGGCGGCGCGTCCGGCTTCGCCGGACCTGCGTCCCACGCGCACCAGAAGGGCTTGCCGCGCGATCGTTCCACCGCGGCGCAGCCGGCCTGCCCAACGACGTCCGGCGGGACGGGGACTATCCGTCGTGCGACGCCGGCGCCAAGGGGTTCTCGGCACGTGCTCCTCCATCTTGGGGTCGGAATCCCCGGCGGCTAGAGCCGTTCCGGGGTGCTGCCCTTCGCCCGTACGTCTACGGACAGTCATGTTAGGCGGGTTACACAATCGCATAGCCGAGCGGTCTTGGCGATAGACCTCGCAGACCTCTTCAGCGCCGTGTGCAACGACGTCCTCTTGAGTTCCGTTCCTTCGACGGGCGCGGGGGGCACCCATGCTGCCTGGCCCTGTGACGATTCTAACCGAAGCCTCCTAGGCCGATCACCGGCCGCCTGGGCCGGTCATCGATGCGTCGTCTCCCCCGCCAAGCGCTGGACGGCGGACCTCGCGACGTCGGTCAGCGGGAGATCACGCACCGTGGTGGCGTCGAACCACCCCGCCGCGACAGTGGATCCGCCGGCTTCGGTCACCACTGTTTCTGTCGGCTCGTCCACGAGAATCCTGAACAGGACCCGGACGACATGCCAGTCGATCGGCACCCCTTCGGGACCTATCGCCGCCGGGTCGTGCAGATGCGAGGTGCCCAGCAGCCCGGTCACCCGTCCGTGTTGCCCGGTCTCCTCGAGCAGTTCCCGGGCGACGGCCGCCTCGGGCGCCTCGCCGTGGTCGGTGCCGCCGCCGGGCAGGTGCCAGCGGCCGGCCCCGGGGTAGCCGGTCGCGATCTTGGTGAGCAGGATCCGGCCGTCCGGGTCGGTGACCAGCCCGTACGCCCCGAAGCGCTGGCCGCGCCCCGGTGTGCGGGCGACGGCCTCGTCCGGGTCGTCCGGCACGTCGGAGGCGGTGTCGGGCAGGCCGAGCACGCGGGCGGTGAACGGCATCAGCGGCAGCCGCTCCGGCAGCACCCAGTCGACGGCCTCGGTGGTGCCCGCGGCCTCGTTGCGCAGGCTGCCGCCGGCGTTTTCCACGTCGTAGATGATCCGGTCGGTGTGTTCCCACGTATCGGTGTGTGGCAGCTGGAACACGTCCGACGTCACAGAGCGGAGGCCCGCCACGCGTACGGAGAGGCCCGTCTCCTCGGCGAATTCCCGGACGACCGTCTCGTCGGGGTCCTCGCCCTGCTCGACGCCGCCGCCCGGGAGCGTCCACAGCCCCGGGAACGACGACAGGCCGGAGTTGCGGGCGAGCAGCACCCGGCCGGAGCCGTCGCGGCACACCCCGTACGCGCCGATTCGTCTGACCTTCACGCCCCTCAGGCTAGCCTCGCCGCCCGCAGCGCCTCGGCCGTCACCTCGGTCACCTGGTCCCCGGGCAGCTCGGCGGCCGCCTTGACCGCCATCCAGCACGCCTCGGAGGTCGAGCCGCCGACGTCCTTGACGACCACCTCTGTCGGGGCGTCCACGAAGACCCGGTAGAAGGCGCGGACACCGTGCCAGTCGATCGGGTAGCCCTCGGGGCCCAGCGACGCCGCGTCCCGGTGGCTGGCGACGCCGAGCAGCTCGACCAGGCGGCCCACCTGGCCGGTCTCCTCGACCAGCTCGCGGATCAGGGCGGTGCCGGGCTGCTCGCCGTAGTCGGTGCCGCCACCGGGCAGGTGCCAGCGGCCGGCACCGGGATAGCCCGGCGCGATGCGGGTCAGCAGCAGCCGGTCCCGCGGGTCGGTGGCGATCGCGTACGCCGCGAAGCGCTGCGCGCGGTGCAGCCCGTCCGGACCGGCGACGGCGTAGAAGGACGGGAACTCCGGCACCTCCTCGGGCCGCAGGTCGGCGGAGGCCGCCGAGAGGCCCAGCGCGGCGGCGGTGAACGGCCGCAGGCGCAGCCGCTCCGCCTCCTCGAGGGTGTGCCAGCGGGCCAGGTCGGTCGGCTGGCCCACGCGGTCACAGATGTTGCCCCCACGGATCGACACCTCGTAGACGAGGCGGTCGGTGTGGATGGTGACGCCGCGGTGCGGCAGGGACCTCATGTCGGCCAGCACGTCGCGCAGGCCGGCGACGGCGACGGACAGCCCGGTCTCCGCCGCGGTCTCGCGGACGACGGTGTGGTTCGGGTCCTCGCCATGGTCGACGGCGCCACCGGGCAGCGACCACACGCCGGGCGTGCCGGAACGGGTCGAGGCGCGGACGAGTAGGACGCGGCCTTGGGGATCGGTCGCGACGGCGTAGGCCGCGATCCTGCGGAGCGGCTCGAGAGCGGGGGTCACGGGCGGCATTCTGCCCGGATTATGTGACCTCCAGAAATCGACTGTCGGATTCCTGACAGGACGATAGCCCACAGTAATCGCTGATCAGGGCGGTTCTCCGCACTGAGCGCACCCGGGCGATAACAGACAGCAAACCCCCGAATCACCCATCTCGGTACCGCGAATCAGGGTCGGAATCGGGGCTCTCACCGAGGCGGCAAGTGACCCGTTCGCCGCACTCTTGGGTCATGACTCAACCCACCATCGCCCCGTACAAGCAGCTCCGCCGACCGCTCGACGACCGCATCGTGGCGGGCGTGTGCAGCGGGCTCGGCCGCTACCTCGGCGTCGACCCCGTGCTCATCCGGGTCGGCTTCGGCGTGCTCGTCGCACTCACCTGGGGCGCGGGCGTGCTCGCGTACCCGATCGCCTGGTTCCTGATGCCCGAGGAGCCCGCGCCGGCCGCACCGGCCGCGCCGCCGTGGCGCGACCCGGCCGACCCGACCTGGGGTCAGCCGCCGGCCGCATGACGGAGCCGGCCGCGGGAATCCGCGGCCCCGGCGGGGCCTACTCCCACTCGATGGTGCCCGGCGGCTTGCTGGTCACGTCGAGGACCACCCGGTTGACCTCGGGCACCTCGTTGGTCACGCGGGTCGAGATCTTGGCGATGACGTCGTACGGCAGGCGCGACCAGTCCGCCGTCATGGCGTCCTCGCTGGAGACCGGCCGCAGCACGACGGGGTGCCCGTAGGTCCGGCCGTCGCCCTGCACGCCAACGCTGCGCACGTCGGCCAGCAGGACCACCGGGAACTGCCACACGTCGCGATCCAGGCCGGCCGCGGTCAGCTCCTCACGGGCGATCAGGTCCGCGGCGCGCAGCACGTCGAGCCGGTGCCGGTCGACCGCGCCGATGATCCGGATCGCCAGGCCGGGTCCCGGGAACGGGTGCCGCTGGACGATCTCCTCCGGCAGCCCCAGCTCGGCGCCGAGCGCGCGCACCTCGTCCTTGAACAGGGTGCGCAGCGGCTCGATCAGCGCGAACTGAAGGTCGTCCGGCAGGCCGCCGACGTTGTGGTGAGACTTGATGTTCGCCGTGCCGGTGCCGCCGCCGGACTCGACCACGTCCGGGTAGAGCGTGCCCTGCACGAGGAACTCGATGTGCCGTTCGGCGTCGAGCTCGCGGGCCGCCGCCTCGAACGTGCGGATGAACTCCCGGCCGATGATCTTGCGCTTCTGCTCGGGATCGGTGACGCCGGCCAGGTGACCCAGGAAGGACTCGGCGGCGTCGACGACCTTGAGGCGGATGCCGGTCGCCGCGACGTAGTCCTTCTCGACCTGCTCGGCCTCGCCGGCACGCAGCAGCCCGTGGTCGACGAAGACGCAGGTGAGCTGGTCGCCGATCGCCTTGTGCACCAGCGCCGCGGCCACCGCCGAGTCGACGCCGCCGGACAGGCCGCAGATGACCTGCTTGTCGCCGACCTGCTCGCGGATCGCGGCGACCTGGTCGTCGATGATGTTGGAGGACGTCCAGGTCGGCTCGATGCCGGCGATGTCGTAGAGGAAGCGCTGGAGCATCTCCTGCCCCTGCTGGGTGTGCGCCACCTCGGGGTGGAACTGCACGCCCGCCCGGCGGGTCTCCAGGCTCTCGAACGCGGCCACCGGCGCGCCGGCCGAGGAAGCGGTCACGGCGTAGCCCGCCGGCGCCTCGGTCACCGCGTCGCCGTGCGACATCCAGACCGGCAGGTCCGCGGGGAGCTCCCGCAGCAGCGTGCCGGGCTCGGCGAGCGGCGTGAGCACGGTACGGCCGTACTCCCGCGCGCCGGAGTGCGCGACGGTGCCGCCCAGCGCCTGTGCCATCGCCTGGAAGCCGTAACAGATGCCGAAGACCGGCACGTCGTTGTCGAACAGCGCCGGGTCGAGCGACGGCGCACCGGGCTCGTACACACTCGACGGGCCGCCGGACAGGATGATCGCCGCAGGGTTGCGGGCGAGCATCTCCGCGACCGGCATCGAGTGCGGCACGATCTCCGAGTAGACCCGCGCCTCGCGGACCCGTCGGGCGATCAGCTGGGCGTACTGAGCGCCGAAATCGACGACAAGGACCGGACGCGGTGTGCTCATGACGCGCGAGTTTACCGGCGTCAGCGGTACCACTTCCGGGCCGGGGCGTACCGGACGTTGCCGGCCCGGTCGTAGGCGCGCACCTGCACGGTCATGGCTTTGCCGTGCTTCCAGGTCTGCACGCCGAACCTGCGGGCGGTGCCCGCGTACCGCTGGGTGACCTTGCCGTTGACCAGCAATTCCATCCGGCTGATCCCGTGGATGTCGGCGGCCGCGGCGGCGACGTACTTGGTCTTGCGGACCTTGCGGGTCCCGCCGGCCGGGCCGCCGGTGATCCGGACCGAGGGCCCCCAGTTGTCGACGGTCACCGAGCGGGTGGCGTTCACCACATTGCCGCCGCGGTCGTACGCGCGCAGCCCGAGCGCCACGGTCCGGCCGCGGCCGGAGGTCCGCCACGAGACGGCGTACGGCGCGACCCGGTCGGTGCCCACGACCACGCCGTCGGCGAGCAGCTGCACCTTGGCGATGCCGACGTCGTCGGTGGCGCGGGCCGAGACCGTGACCGTGCCCCGGACCAGCGCGTTTCCGCTCGGCGAGGCGAAGGACACGGCCGGAGCCACGTTGTCGTCGGCGACCGGCAGTGCGGCGAGGGCGGCCGCGGCGTCGACCCGGCCGGAGCCGGCGGCGACCCAGCCGCCGGAGATCTTGGTGGCGGACGTCGTCAGCGCCGTACGGATGGTCTCGGCCGACGGCGTCGGAGTGGTCGAGGCGAGCAGGGCGGCGATGCCGGCCACGAACGGGCTGGCCGACGAGGTGCCGCAGAACTGGCTTACCGCGCCGCCGCGCTCCTGTGCGGGGTTGCAGCCGGGGGCCGCGATGTCGACCCACCCGCTGCCGTAGTTCGACCAGGAGTAGCGGGCGTCCTCGGCGGTGGAGGCGCCGACGGCGAGCGCACCCGGCACCGCCGCCGGGTAGTTCGGCTTCGACGACCCGCTGTTGCCGGCCGCCGCGATCACGAGCGCGCCCTTGCCCGCGGCGTACGCGACGGCGTCGCGCAGCAGCCGGCTGTCCTCGGTACCGCCCAGCGACAGGTTGATGATGTCCGCGCCCTGGTCGGCGGACCAGCGGATGCCCTCGGCGATGTCGCTGTAGCTGCCGCTGCCCGTGGCGCCGAGCACCTTGACCGGCAGGATCTTGCAGTTCCAGCAGATGCCGGCGATGCCGACGCCGTTGTCGCCGCTCGCGGCGATCACGCCGGCGGCCATCGTGCCGTGCCCCTGGTCGTCGTCGGCGTTGCTGTCGTGGTTGACGAAGTCGCGGCCCGGCAGCACCCGCCCGGCGAAGTCGGGCAGCTTGCGCACCCCGGTGTCCACCACGGCGACGACCACGCCGCCGGCGCCCCGGGTCGTCTCCCAGGCTCGGCCGACATCGGTGCGGGCGATGCCCCACTGGCTGGAGTAGGACGGGTCGTTGGGGGTGACGGCGGCCATCCGGGCGACCTGGTCCCGCTCCACGTACGCGACGGCGGGGTCGGCCCGCAGCGCGTCGGCGGCCTCGGTGACCTGGTCGGCGGGGACGTCGACGGTGACCGCGCCGGCACCGGCGAGCCGCTCGCTGCCGAGGACGTCGACGCTGCGATCGAGGGAGGCGACCACGTCGCCGCCGCCGTGCAGGCCGACGATCAGCGAGACCGGCGCCTCGTCCACCGGCGCCGCGACGGCGGGACCGCCCGCCAGCGAGACGCCACACACCAGAAGACCGACGACCAGTACCCGCAGCGCAGTCATCCGGTCACGATGGGCCCCGCCCGTTGGAGACCCCGTACCCCGTCGGTTGCGCCCGGGTAGCAGAAGCCGTCAGCGCGTGTAGTTGCGCGTCGCCTCGTACTTGACGTTGCCGGCCAGGTCGACCGCCCGGATCTGCACCTTCATCTTCTTCGGCTGCTTGGACGCCGTGAAGCTGAACTTGTACGGCGCGGCGGTGTCCGTCTGGATCACCTTGCCGTTCATCAGCATCTCCACCCGGCGCATGCCGTAGGTGTCGGAAGCGGTGACCGCGAGCTTCACCGTGCCCTTGACCTTCGCCTTGTTCTTCGGCCCGCTGGTGATCTTCACGGTCGGAACCGTGTTGTCCGCGATGATGGTGCGGTCGTAGGTGGTGCGGTTGCCGGCCTTGTCGTAGACCCGCAGCTGCATCTTGACCGTGCCGTTGCGGCCGGCGGTGTTGAACGGCAGCGCGTACGGCGCGGTCCGGTCCTGCGACTTGTAGACGCCGTCCACGTAGAGGTCGACGTTGCGGATGCCGGACCAGGCGTCGGCGACGCCGGTCGGCGTGACGTTGAACGTGCCGCGCAGCCGCCAGTTCGCGCCCGGGTACGAGATGCCGGTGATCGTCGGCGGGTCCAGCTCGGTGCCGATGGTCAGCGCCTTGGCGGCGTCGAGCATGCCGTACTGCGCCCAGGCGTCGTGCTCACCGTCGCCGTCGTAGTCGAGCGGGCGGGCCGCGACCCGCAGCGCCCGCGAGATCGACCAGCCGGTGTACTCGGGGTGCTGCGACTTCACCAGGGCGGCCGCGCCGGCGACCATCGGCGTCGAGAACGAGGTGCCCTCGAGGACCTGGAACTTGTCGCCGACCGGGACCAGGACCTGGCCCGGCGCGACCATGTCGACCCAGCTGGGGCCGTAGTTGGAGTAGTCGGCGCGCTCGTCGGACCCGCGCACGGTGGCGCCGATGGAGAGCACGTCCGGCAGTGCCGCCGGGTAGGACTTGGCGCTGGTGTTCTCGTTGCCGGCCGCGGCGACGACCAGCACGCCCTTGAGGTTGGCGTACGCGACCGCGTCGGCGAGCACCTGCGCGTAGTCCTCGCCGCCGAGCGACATGTTGATGATCTTCGCGCCGTTGTTGGTGGCCCAGACGATGCCCTTGGCGATGTCGCTGTCCCAGCCGCCGCCTTCGGAGTCGAGCACCTTCACCGGCAGGATGGAGCAGCCCCAGCAGGCGCCGGCCATGCCGGCGGCGTCGTCGCCGCGGGCGGCGATCAGCGAGGCGACCATGGTGCCGTGACCGTTGTCGTCGGCGGCCTTGGTGTTGTTGTCGACGTAGTTGTAGCCGGGCAGCACCGCGCCGGCCAGGTCACCGGCACCGGTCACCCCGGTGTCCAGCACGGCGACCTTGACCGCGGAGCCCTTCGTGGTGTCCCACGCGGCCGGCAGCTTGACCGTGTCGATCTCGGGCTGCTTCCCCGCGACGTACTCCGGGTCGTTCGGGGTCACGTCGAACGCCGCGCGCGCCCGGTCGACCTCGACGTACTTGACGTTCGGGTCCCTCTTGAGCGCCGCGATGACCGACGCCTTGCGAGCGGCCGGCACCTCCATCGTCTGCGCGCGCAGGGCCTCCATGGCCTTCTGCGCGGGCGCGGCGACGTCCATCGACCGGATGCCCATCGCGTGGACGGTCCCCGCCGCGGTCACGGCCTCGGGGGCGCTGGCCTTGAGGCCGACGACGAGACGCACCGGCCCGGAGGCGGTGTCGGCCGCAAGCGCCCAGGTCGACACCCCGGCCATCGTCACGACAACCGCCGCCGACAGCGCACCGACGGCTACCCGTCGCGAGACGAACTTCATGTGGGCCGCGCCTCCCCGTGATCGACCCACCGCCACGGCGAATCGCGGCGGCCAGCGTACGGCCGATCTACCCGAAATCCACAGCACGTACCAAAACGCGAGAAGTCGCGGCATTGAGCAGTGTGAAGTCGTCGCCTACTGTTCCAGCATGCGGACAACCAAGCTCATCTGGACGATCGTCGGCGCGGTGACAGTGGTGCTGCTGCTGGCCGGGGTGGGTATCGTCGCGGCGCTGCGCGGCGGCGACGACGAGCCGGACCCGCAGGCCGCGCCCGGCCCGGGAGCCGCGTCGGCGCTGCCGGCCCCGCCGAGCGCCACCAGCCCCGCACCATCGCCCGGCGCCGACATCACCGGCCCGCTGGACCTGCTGGTGATCGGCGTCGACACCCGGGTGAGCATCCCCGACTGGCAACCGCACGCTGACGCGATCATGGTGATGCACATCAACGAGGATCTCAAGTCCGGATACATCTACTCGCTGCCCCGGGACCTCCGCGTGGACGTGCCCGCGTTCGATGCCAACGGGTACGGCGGCGGGCGGCGCAAGCTCACCGAGGCGATGAGCTCCGGTGCGAAGGTACGGGGCACCGACAAGGCCGACGTGGCGCAGGGCTACGAGCTGCTCGCGAAGACGATCTCGGACTACACCGGCGTCGACGGCTTCGACGCGGGCGCGATCCTGACCTTCGACGGGCTGAGCCGGCTGACCGACGCCCTCGGCGGCGTCACCCTGAAGATCGATCAGAAGGTCGTCTCGCAGCACCGCCGCCCCGACGGCACGGCACGCAAGCTGCGCCCCGGCGGCGGCGGGTACACCGGCCCGCAGGCCACCTACCTGCCCGGCACCCGGACGCTGACCGGCTGGCAGGCGATCGACTACGCCCGCCAGCGCTACACGGCCGGCGGCGACTACACCCGCCAGCGCCACCAGCGCCAGCTCGTCCGGGCGCTGCTCACCAAGGCCATGGGCGCGGGGCTGCCCGCCGACCTGACCCGGGCGGAGGCGGTGCTCACCGCGCTCGGCGACACCCTGGTCGTCTCCGGCGACCGCAACGCCATCGAGTACGCGTACGCGCTGCGCGACCTCGACCCGTCGCGGCTGACCCTGGTCGGGCTGCCCGGCGACTCGGTCATCAACAACGGCCGCTACATCGGCGAGCAGCTGACCCCGGTCGGCCGCGGCTTCCTCAAGGCGGCGGCGGCCGGCACGCCCGAGGCGTACCTCGCGGACCACCCCAAGCTGATCAATAAGTAGGTTTCCGGTCGCCGAACAGCCAGGCCTCGAAGAAGTCGCCGAGGTCCTTGCCGGACGCCTTCTCGGCCGCCGCGATGAAGTCCTCGGTGCTTGCGTTGCCGTCCCGGTGCTCGGCCGGCCACGACTTGAGCAGCGCGAAGAACGCGTCGTCGCCGATCGTGTGGCGCAGTGCCTGCACGGTCATCGCGCCGCGCACGTAGACCGCCTCACTGAACAGGTGGTCCACGCCCGGGTCGCCGGTCGGGATCGACCAGTCGAAGTTCGCGTAGGCCCGGTCGAAGGATTCCTGGACGGTCCGCTCGCCCTGGTGCTCGTCCCAGAGCCACTCCGCGTACGTGGCGAAGCCCTCGTTGAGCCAGATGTCCTGCCAGCGGCGCAGGGAGACGCTGTCGCCGTACCACTGGTGCGCCAGTTCGTGCGCGACCACCGTGGCGTTGGCGCTGCCCCGGAAGAACGTGTTCCCGTACACCGGCCGCGACTGCGTCTCCAGGGCGTAGCCGACCCGGTCGTCGTCGAGGACGACCCCGCCGTACGCGGCGAACGGATACGGCCCGAACCGGGTGGCGAGATAGTCGGCGATCTCGCCGGTGCGGTCCAGGGCACGCGCGGCGTTGCCGGTCGCGGGCAGCGACTCCGGGATCGCGATGATCATCGGCCGGCCGGCGTGCGTGCCGACCCGCACCCGGTACTGCCCGATCACCACGAACGCCAGATAGCCGGCCAGCGGGTTGGACTCCCGCCAGGTCCAGGTGGTCCAGCCGGCGGCGGTGCTGCGCGCGCCGGGCACGCCGTTGCTGATCGCCTCGACCCCGCCGGGAACCGTCATGGCCAGCGAGAACGTCGCCTTGTCGGACGGGTGGTCGTTGACCGGGAACCAGGTGCTCGCGGACTCCGGCTGGCCGATGGCGAAGGCGCCGTCCCGGGTGGTCAGCCAGCCGCCGACACCGAGCGTCTTGTTGTTCAGCGCCTGCGGCTTGCCGCCGTAGTCGATGACGACGGTGAAGGCCGCGCCGGAGGCGAGACCGGCCGCGGGCGTGATCACCAGCTCGTTCCCGTCGGACCGGCTGGTGGCGGCCCGGCCGTCGACGGTCACCTTGCGGGCGACGAGAAACGCGAGATCGAGGTTGAACCGCGAGAGATCCTGCGTGGCGGTGGCGGTGATCGTCGCGGTGCCGTTCAGCTCACCGCGGGCCGGGTCGTAGCGCAGCCGCAGGTCGTAGTCGCCGACGTCGTAGCCGCCGTTGCCGTACGTCGGAAAGTACGGATCCCCGGCGCCCTCCGCACCCGCCGCGAAGCTGGCCGCCGTCGAGGCCGACGTCGAGGGCGCGGGCGCGACCGCGTCGGTGCAGCCGGCCAGCGCCAGCACCGCGACGGCCGCGACCCAGGCTCGTGACCTGCGCATGATGTGTCCGATCCTCAGCGGTCGAGGACCAGCGAGACCTTCTGGAACTCCTTGACGTCGTGGTAGCCGCACTTCGCCATGGCCCGGCGGAGGCCGCCGAAGAGGTTGAGCTGGCCGTCCGGCCGGTCGGCCGGGCCGTAGAGCAGCTCCTCGAGGGTGCCGTCCGGCTCGCCCGCGATGCAGAAGCCGCCGCGCGGCAGGCTCGGGTGGCTCGCCGCCGAGTGCCACCACGCGCCGCCGGCCGGGGCGCCCTCGGCGAGCGAGAGCGGCTCGCCCAGCATGACCGCGTCGGCGCCGCAGCCGATCGCCTTCGCGATGTCGCCCGAGGTCTGAATGCCGCCGTCGGCGATCAGGTGCACGTAGCGGCCGCCGGTCTCGTCCAGGTAGTCGCGGCGCGCGGCAGCGGCGTCGGCGATCGCGGTCGCCATCGGGACCCGGATGCCGAGGACGGTGTCCGTCGTGGACCACTCGTCCGCGCCGATGCCGACGATGACCCCGGCCGCGCCGGTGCGCATCAGGTGCAGCGCCGTCTTGTAGTCGGTGCAGCCGCCGACGATGACCGGCAGGTCGAGGTCGGCGATGAACTCCTTGAGGTTCAGCGGCTCGTCCGTCGTGGACACGTGCTCGGCCGAGACCAGCGTGCCCTGGATGACCAGCAGGTCGACGCCCGCGTCGAGGATCACCGGCGCCAGCGCCAGCGTGTGCTGCGGCGACACCCGGACGGCGACGGTGACGCCGCCGTCGCGCATGGCCCGGACCCGCTCGGCGATCAGCTCGGGCCGGATCGGCTCGGAGTAGACCTCCTGGAGGCGCTTGGTGGCGTCGGCCTCCTCGTCGAGCGAGGCCAGCTCCTCGAGGATCTTGGTCGGGTCCTCGTAGCGGGTCCAGAGGCCCTCGGCGTTGAGCACGCCGAGGCCGCCGAGGCGGCCGAGGGCGATCGCGGACGCCGGGCTCATCGTCGCGTCCGACGGGTGCGCCACACACGGGATCTTGAACGGGTACGCGTCGAGGCGCCAGTCGGTGGACACGTCGTCCACGTCGCGGGTGCGGCGGCTCGGGACGATCGCGATGTCGTCCAGGTGGTAGCCGCGCTGGGCGGTCTTGCCGAGGCCGATCTCCACGACGTCACGCATGCTTCAAACCCCTTTAGCGGGAGTGGTAGTTAGGTGCCTCAACGGTCATCTGGATGTCGTGCGGGTGGCTCTCCTTGAGGCCTGCCGCGGTAATCCTGATGAGCTGTCCCCGCTCCTGCAAATCAGGGATCGTCTCGGCGCCGACGTAACCCATCGCCGCGCGCAGGCCACCGATCAGCTGGTGCGCCACGCGCGACAGCGGGCCGCGGTAGGGTACCTGCCCCTCGACGCCCTCGGGTACCAGCTTGTCCTCGGTGACGTCCTGCTGGAAGTAGCGGTCCTTGGAGTAGGACTTCGCCTGGCCGCGGGACTGCATGGCGCCCAGCGAGCCCATGCCGCGGTAGGTCTTGAACTGCTTGCCGTTGATGAAGATCAGGTCGCCGGGGCTCTCCTCGGAGCCGGCCAGCAGGCCGCCGAGCATCACGGTGTCGGCGCCGGCCACGATCGCCTTGGCGATGTCGCCCGAATATTGGATGCCGCCGTCGGCGATGACCGGGACGCCCGCCGGGCGGCAGGCCCGCGCGGCCTCCATGATCGCGGTGATCTGCGGCACGCCGACACCCGCGACGATCCGGGTGGTGCAGATCGCGCCGGGGCCCACGCCGACCTTCACCGCGTCGGCGCCCGCCTCGACGAGGGCCTTGGCGCCCGAGTACGTCGCGATGTTGCCGCCGACGATGTCGATCGTGGTGTCCTTCTTCAGCTGGGACACCATGTCGAGCACGGCGCGCTGGTGGCCGTGGGCCGTGTCCACGATGACCACGTCGACGCCCGCGTCGATCAGGGCACGGGCCCGCTTGTAGGCGTCCTCGCCGACGCCGACCGCCGCGGCGACCCGGAGCCGGCCCTGCGCGTCCTTGGCGGCGCGCGGGTACTGCTCGCTCTTGGTGAAGTCCTTGACCGTGATCAGTCCGCGCAACCGGCCCGCGTCGTCGACGAGCGGCAGCTTCTCCACCTTGTGCCGCTGGAGCAGCGCCAGGGCCTCTTCCTTGCCGACACCGACCGGCGCGGAGATCAACGGCGCCTTGGTCATCACCTCGCGCGCCTTGACGCTGTCGTCGGTGACGAAGCGCATGTCGCGGTTGGTGACGATGCCGACGAGCACGCCCTCGGCGTCGACGACCGGCAGGCCGGAGATGCGGTAGCGCCCGCAGAGCTGGTCCACCTCGCGCAGGGTGTCGTCGGGGCTACAGGTGACCGGGTTGGTGATCATCCCGGACTCGGAGCGCTTCACGAGGTCGACCTGTGCGGCCTGCTCCTCGAGCGAGAGGTTGCGGTGCAGCACGCCGATGCCGCCCTGGCGGGCCATCGCGATCGCCATCCGCGCCTCGGTCACCGTGTCCATGGCGCTGGAGAGCAGCGGGATGGAGAGCTCGACGTTGCGGGTCAACCGGGTGATCGTGTTGACCCGGCTCGGCACGACATCCGATTCGCCCGGCTGGAGCAACACGTCGTCGAAGGTGAGACCCAGCGGAACCGTGCGGGCCGACTCGTTATCCACAGATCATCCCTAGCGAAGAGGCGGAGTGTTTCATCCTACCCATCCGGTCAGGGCGTTCTGTTGGGCGGACAGCGCGTGCGGGCCAGCACACACCCGCCATACATGGGTACGGTAGACATCGTGCAAGAAGAGCCGATCGACCCGTTCAACGGCGACCCTGCCGACCCGGCCGCCGGTCTCGACGACCTCTCGGAGGACGCCGAGAGTGACCCGCTGACCGAGCCTGAGCGGCAGGACGTCCTCGAGGACCTCTCCGACCTGGAGATCTACCAGGCGTTGCTGAGTCCGACGGGCATCCGCGGTCTGGTGATCGAGTGCGAGGACTGTCACGAGCCACACTACTTCGACTGGGACCTGCTCCGGGGCAACCTTCGCCACCTGCTGAGCAACGGCCGCCCGCGGGTGCACGAGCCGGCCTACGACCCGGACCCGGACCACTACGTGACGTGGGAATACGCCCGTGGTTACGCCGACGGGGTGCACGACACACTTGCCGAGGGCACGGACGACGAGGCTTCCTGATCGCCGCCCGGGCCCCCGGGGTGTAACAGACCTACCGTTTAAGCGACCAGACCGGCCCGGAAGCCGGCGGCCACCGCATGTGCCCGGTCGCGGGCGCCCAGCTTGCGGAAGAGCCGCCGAGCGTGGGTCTTCACGGTGTCCTCGGAGACGAAGAGCTCACGCCCGATCTCCGCATTGCTCTTCCCGTCGGCCATCCCCCGCAACACCTGCAACTCGCGTTCGGTGAGCGTGAGCCGCCGGCCCGTCGGGACGTCGGTGCGGCCGGTGTCGTTGCCCGGCCACGCCATCGGCCGGCCGGTGGCCGGGTCGATGTCCGATCCGTCGCCTCGCTGGGCGGGGACCATCGGTGAGTTCGGCAGCATCGCGGGTACCCCGCCACCGTTCGGCGTGCCGGCCATGGCCAGCCCGTCGCGGTGCAGGCCGCGAGCGGCCGCCGAGTTGTTGTTACGACCGGCGCCGCCGACCGTTGCGGGCTGGGCATTCGCGCCGTTGATCGGCATGCCCTGTGGCCGCACCGGCAGGAGCAGGAGCAGCAACGCCTTGGCGACGACACTGACCAGGTCGTGCTCGACGCCGCGGATGACACCTCTGGCCCCGGCGGCGACAGCCGCGGCGGCGACCCGCGGATCTTCGGCACCGAAGAGGACGACCTGCGCCTGCGGGGCGCGGGCGAGGACGCGACGGGTGAAGCCGACGCTGTCGGGACGGGTCACGGCGGTGTCGGCCAGGACAACCTCGGCCGGCCTTTCAGCCAGTCGGATCATGGCCTCGGTCTCGCTGACCGCCGTCCGCACGACCCCGGTCATCCCGAGCCGGGCCGCGGTAGAGGCGACGGTCTGGGCCGCAAGTGGGGTTCGGACGCACACGAGGACGGTACGCACAGTGATCCTCCTTCTCTCTCAGAGGAGATCACGCAACGGCCGCAGCATTACGCGCTTTAGATGGAAAAATTAGGAAACATCGGTACGGCTTGGAGCACCGATGAGATACGGCTGACGAAGACATCGACAAGTCGCGTGTGATCCGGCGTTCGCCGGGGTACACGGGCGACAGGCCTGAGTCAGGCCCCTCAATGACAGCACTCCGCGGTGCCGCGCGGGAGGAGGGTGTTGATGTCGAACGTTCGCAGACTGCCCGGACCCATCGCCGACCTTTGGGAATGGCAGCGACTCGGCCTGTGCAGGGGGCGCGACAGCGCCCAGTTCTTCCACCCGGACGGTGAGCGTGGGTCGTCGCGCAACCGTCGGGAGGCGAATGCCAAGACGATGTGCGGCGCCTGCCCGGTCCGGGCGGAGTGCGCTGCTCACGCACTGGCTGTCCGTGAGCCGTACGGCGTTTGGGGAGGTTTCAGCGAAGCGGAGCGGCTGCGGCTGCTCGCGGTCGGCTGGGAGGACCTTGCCGATCGGCATCACGGACGGGTGGACCTTGCCCGGCTGGAGGCCCGCCTCGGCCGGCCCCACAAGTCGGCGGTTCCGGCACAACGGCAGGCACCGGCGGCCTGACGCCGATCGACGCGTGGCACCACACAGCTTCCGGCGCGGTTCCCTGCGGGGAGCCACGTCGGCATGTTCAACGGCGTGTTCGCCGCATCGGTGGACATGCAAGCCACCGTATGAGCGAACTTGGGGTTGACGTCGGACCAAAAGTGCGGCTTTTGGGTGACACCCTCAGTCGACCGTGACCTGCACCGAATGCCACCCCGTCGCCCCGTCCGGCTCCGGCGGCGCGGGGGCACCGGTCTGCACCGCGCCGTCACCGTCGGCGGCCCGGACCCGCACGAAGTGCTCACCCGGCGTCGCCTGCCAAACGTATGACCACTGCACCCAGGTGTCCGTCGAGACCGCCGGCGCGAGGGTCGCCCGGGCCCAGGGGCCGCCGTCGATCTGGACCTCGACCCACCGGATGCCGCGGTGCTGTGCCCAGGCGACCCCGGCGACGGTGACCGCGCCCGCCTTGCGCCCGGCGCCGTCACGGGGCGTGTCGATCCGCGACTGGGTCTTGATCGGACCCTGCGCCGACCAGCCCCGCGGCACCCAGTACGCGTCGAAGTCGGCGAACCGGGTCAGCTCGATCTCGGTGATCCACTTGCAGGCGGAGACGTAGCCGTACAGGCCGGGCACGACCATGCGCGCCGGGAAGCCGTGCGACACCGGAAGAGGACGGCCGTTCATGCCGATCGCCAGCAGGGCGTCCCGGCCGTCGCGCAGCACGGCGGTCGGGCTTCCGCAGGTCCAGCCGTCGGCCGAGCGCTGCACCACCTGGTCGGCGTCGGGCAGCGGCTGCGCCTCGTCCAGCAGGTCCTTGATCGGGGTGCCGAGCCAGAGCGCGTTGCCGATCAGGTCGCCGCCGACCTCATTGGACACGCAGGCCAGCGTCACGTACCGCTGCACCATCGGGCGCCGCAGCAGCTGTTCCCAGGTGAGGGTGATCGGGTTGCGGACCATCCCGTGTATGCGCAGCTCCCAGGTCGCCGGGTCGATCTGCGGCGGATACAGCGCGGTGTCGATCCGGTAGAAGTCGGAGTTCGACGTGACGTACGGCACCGCGCCCCTGACCTGGGCGCCGGCCGGGATCGCCGGGGCCGGCCGCAACGGCTCCGGCAGCACGACCGCGTCGCGGGCGGCGGTCACCGCGCGCCGCGAGGTCAGGAACCGGCCGCCGAAACCCCCGACGACGGCCACCGCCGCGGCGCCGCCCAGCGCCAGCAGGAATCGGCGCCGGTTCTCCTCCGTTCCGGCCCGGTCCACCGGCCGACCATCGTCGCCGCCCGGGGCCGCCGGGGCCGGGTCCGCGGTGACGGCCAGCCGCACGAGGTAGTACAGGGCCAGCGCCGCGACCAGCATGGCGACGATCGACGGAAGCGCGGCGGTGAACCCGGCGTCGTGCCGGGTGACCGCGGCGGTCACGCCGATCACGCCGAACAGGGCGACACCGGCGAAGGCGGCCGCCCGGCTGCGCACCGCGACGACGCCGAGCAGCGCGGCGTAGCCGCAGAGCAGGATCACGGTGCCGACGATCAGGGCGGTCTTGTCGTGGGTGCCGAAGACCGCGATGCCCACGTCCTTGACCGGCCCGGGCACGGTGTCGACCACCACGCCGCCGACGGCGAGCAGTGGCGACGAGAGCGGACCGGTGAGGACGGCGACGATCTCGGCGACACCGATGGCCACGCCGGCCGCGGCGACGCCGGCCAGCGCGGCCCGCGGCGAGAGGTTCACGCCTCCATCCTGCATCGGCGCGTGCCGAACAGTCCTTACGGTTGGGTGACGACCTGCCGCAGCGGCGGCAGGGCGGCCACCAGGGCGTCCAGCAACTCCACCGCGCCGCGATCGGCACGGGGTTCCGGCAGCTTCGGTACGCCCTCGGCGGGCAGTTCCCAGATCACCCGGCCCGGGTCGAGCCGGTCCAGCGTCGCGTACCACTGCTGGAGGGGCTCGCGGAGCTGGACGTGCGCCGCGAAGTTGCGCCGCCGCCGGGTCTCGTCACTGTCGCGCCGGCGTTGCAGCGTCTCGACCTCGGGCAGGCCGACCAGCACCGCGTCGGCGAACCCGAGCCTGCCGGCGCGGAACGCCTCCCGGGTCACCGTCAGCTCGCGGTCGAACCGGGCGCGCGGCGCCAGCCCCAGCGCCGCCATCCCCCAGGCGTAGTGCAGCTTCACCGGGTCGGTGTCGCAGAACGCGACGCCGTCGGCGTGCTCGAGCTCCAGGGCCTGCGCCCAGCGGTCCATGCTCACCCGCGCCCAGTGCCGGGCCAGCGCCACCGCGTCGGTGGGTTCCCGGCCGGTCGCGGCGTACTCGGCGACGTAACGACCCACGTAACGTCGGCACCACGACGTCTTGCCGGCCGCGGTCGGACCCTCAACCACGACGATCATCCGCGCCTCTTTCCCCGAATCCCGCATCACACACGAGAAAGGGCGCGCCGCGGAATGCGACGCGCCCTTTTTACTCTTTCGACTCAGAAACCCGGGCCGTGCTGGTGGCCGTGGCCACCGTGGCTGTGGCCGTGGCCACCGCCCGCGGCGGGCTCCGAATCGGCCGGCTTCTCCACCACGAGGCTCTCCGTGGTGAGCAGCAGCGCGGCGATCGAGACGGCGTTGGAGACCGCACTGCGGGTCACCTTGACCGGGTCGATGATGCCGGCCGCGACCAGGTCGACGTACTCGTCGGTGGCCGCGTTGAGGCCGTGGCCCCAGCCCAGCTCGGCCGACTTGCCCGCCACCACGTAGCCGTCGTGGCCCGCGTTCTGCGCGATCCAGCGCAGCGGCTCGACAAGCGCCTTGCGGACGATCTGCACGCCGACCGCCTCCTCGCCGGTGAGGCCGAGGTTGCCGTCGAGCACCGAGGCGACCTGCGCCAGGGCGGCGCCGCCACCCGGGACGGTGCCCTCCTCGACCGCGGCCTTGGTCGCCGCGATGGCGTCCTCGATGCGGTGCTTGCGCTCCTTCATCTCGACCTCGGTCGCGGCGCCGACCTTGATCACCGCGATGCCGCCGGAGAGCTTGGCCAGCCGCTCCGAGAGCTTCTCGCGGTCCCAGTCGGAGTCCGAGGCCTCGATCTCCTTGCGGATCTGCGCGACCCGGTCCTCGATCTCGGCCTTGCGGCCGCCACCGTCGACGATGGTCGTGCTCTCCTTGTCCACCACGACCCGCCGGGCGGTGCCCAGCATGTCGAGGGTGACCTGGTCGATCTTGTAGCCGAGCTCGGGGGCGATGAGCTCGCCACCGGTCGCGATCGCAAGGTCCTGCAGCATCGCCTTGCGCCGGTCACCGAAGCCGGGTGCCTTCACGGCCACAATCTTGAAGGTCTTCCGCAGCGCGTTGACGACCAGGGTCGACAGCGCCTGGCCCTCGACGTCCTCGGCGACGATGAGCAGCGGCTTGCCGCCGGAGAGAACCTTCTCCAGCAGCGGCAGCAGCTCCTCGACGCTGGAGATCTTCTGCGTGGTGATCAGCAGGTAGGCGTCCTCCAGGACGGCCTCCTGCGACTCGGCGTCGGTCACGAAGTTCGGCGAGATGAAGCCCTTGTCGAACTGCAGACCCTCGGTCACCTCGAGGCCGGTGTCCAGGACGGACCCCTCCTCGACGGTGATGACGCCGTCGCGGCCGACCCGCTCCATCGCCTCGGCGATGAGCTCGCCGATGGTGGCGTCCTGCGCCGAGATGGTGGCGACGTTCGCGATCGACTTCTTGTCGTCGACCTCGACCGCCTTCTCCAGCAGCGCCTTGGAGACGGCCTCGGCGGCCAGGTCCATGCCGCGCTTGAGCGCGATCGGGTTGGCGCCCGCGGTCACGTTGCGCAGGCCCTCGCGGACCAGCGCCTGTGCGAGCACGGTCGCCGTGGTGGTCCCGTCGCCGGCGACGTCGTTGGTCTTCGTCGCCACCTCCTTGACCAGCTGCGCACCGAGGTTCTGGTACGGGTCGGAGAGCTCGATCTCCTTGGCGATGGTGACACCGTCGTTGGTGATCGTCGGCGCGCCGAACTTCTTGTCGAGGACGACGTTGCGACCGCGCGGGCCGAGAGTGACCTTGACCGTGTCGGCGAGCGTGTTGACGCCGTGCTCCAACAGGTGCCGGGCGTCGTCGGAGAAACTAAGAATCTTCGCCATTTATGGTCCCTTCAACGCACCGGCGCCCTGGACCGGAAGCCGGGCCAGGGCGCTCAGCACTGTCAGATCAGGTCTACTTCTCGATGACCGCGAGGACGTCGCGGGCGGAGAGCACCAGGTACTCCTCGCCGGCGTACTTGACCTCGGTGCCGCCGTACTTCGAGTACAGGACGGTGTCGCCGACCTTGACGTCGATCGGAACGCGGTTGCCCTTGTCGTCGATCCGGCCGGGGCCAACGGCGAGGACGGTGCCCTCCTGCGGCTTCTCCTTGGCGGTGTCGGGGATCACGATGCCCGACGCCGTCGTGGTCTCGGCCTCGTTCGCCTGGACCACGATGCGGTCCTCGAGCGGCTTGATCGCAACCTTTGTCGCGGTAGTCACGGGCATACCCTCCTGGGTACAGGTGTTGTCGCCGGCCAATGGACAGGCCGGGCTGATGCCTCATGCCACCGGGCGGGGCCGTCGTCGCGGGTGCCGGTCCGCCTGGCGCAGGCGCACGTCCCCGGTCGGGGAGCACGCTGGCACCCTCAGGTTGAGAGTGCTAATCGGAGATTATGCCGGAACTAGCACTCCGTCAACCAGAGTGCCAACGCGTCAGCTTCCAGCAGAATGACTTTCCGTGGACCTCGAACTGCTCGCCGCCCTGCGTACCCCCGAGGGAGCCGCCGCCCTGACGGCCGCCGCCGAGGTCACCGGCGCGGACCCGCTCGCCGCCGCGACGGCGCTGCGCACCCGCGGACTCTCCCCCGGCCTGGCCGCCGCCGCACTCACCCAGACCGACCTGCGGATACGCGCGGAGGCCAAGTTCGGCACGGCCGCCCAGACCATGCTGTTCACCCGGGCCGGGCTCGAACAGGCGACCCGCGCGGCGGTGGCCGACCGGCGCGCCGGCCGGCTGCGCGCGGCCGGCGTCGAGACCCTGGCCGACCTCGGCTGCGGCCTCGGCTCGGACGCGCTGGCGGCGGCCCGAGCGGGCATCCGGGTGTACGCCGTCGACGCCGACCCGCTCACGGCCGCGCTCGCCGCCGCGAACGCCGAGGCCGCCGGCCTGGCCCACCTGGTGACCGTGGAGTGCGCGGACGCGACGAGCGTTCCGGTGGAGCGGTTCGACGCGGTCTTCGCCGACCCGGCGCGCCGGCGGGCGGGCCGCGGCCGGGTGATGGACCCGCGCTCGTGGTCGCCGCCGTGGGACTTCATCGCCGCACTGCCCGGCCGGGTGCCACGCACGGTGCTCAAGCTCGCCCCCGGCATCGATCACGCGCTCCTACCGCCGGGCGCCGAGGGCGAGTGGGTAAGCGTCGGCGGCGATCTGGTCGAGGCCGCGTTCTGGTGCGGTCCGCTGGCGGAGTTCGCTCGGCGGGCGATCCTATTGCCGTCGGGCGCCGAGCTCACCGGCTCGGGCACCGCGGCGGCGCCGGTCGGCCCGGTCGGCGCCTTCCTGTACGACCCGGATCCGGCCGTGGTCCGCTCGCACCTCGTCGCCGAGTTCGCCGCGACGATCGGCGGCCGGATCGCCGACCCAGAGATCGCCTACGTCTACACCGACACCGCCGTGGACACCCCGTTCGGCCGGCGGCTCGAGATCACCGACGTGCTGCCGTTCTCCCTGAAGCGGCTGCGGACGCTGCTGCGCGAGCGCGGCGTCGGGCGGCTGGAGATCCGCAAGCGCGGCTCCGCGCTCGAGCCCGAGCAGCTGCGCCGGGACCTGCGGCTGCGCGGCAACGCACCGGCGTCGCTCGTGCTGACCCGGGTGGCGGGCGCGCCGACGGCCCTGCTCTGCCGCTAGCCTTCCTGCTCGTGGCGAAGAAGGCTGCCGGTACCCCGGCCACCGTCCTGCTCACGGCGCGGCGGGTGGCGCACGAGCTGCACCCGTACGACGTCGCGGCCGACGCACACGACTATGGCGCTCTGGTCGCCGCGGCCATCGGGGTCACGCCGGCGGCGGTCTTCAAGACGCTGATCGCCGAGGTCGACGGCGGGCTCGTCGTCGCGGTGGTACCGGTGACCGGCGAGCTGGACCTCAAGGCGCTGGCGAGCGCCGCCGGCGGCAAGCGCGCCGCGCTCGCGGATCGCGCCGCGGCCGAGCGCAGCAGCGGCTACGTCCGCGGCGGGATCAGCCCGCTGGGGCAGCGCCGGCGGCTGCCGACGGTCGTCGACGACTCGGCCGCCACCCTGGACCGGATGTACGTCTCGGCCGGGCGCCGCGGCCTACAGGTGTCTCTCGACCCGGCCGACCTCATCCGGCTCGCGGACGCAAAAATAGCCAAAATTCGGACATAGAGCTCCAGACCTCTCACAACACCCTTCCGTTACGACACCGTTATCAAGATCCGGCAATCCAGAGCCGTGGAGTGACCTAGCGTCACGTTGTGAAGTGACTCACGGGCCGCGCGGTGACCCACCGTCGCCGCGCTGCCGTTTCACGCGGGCTGCGGGACCTTGCAATCAGGCCCGTCGTGCCACGTTCAGCACCGGGAATACGTTGCCCCGATACAACAAGAGTGTCCGATTCCGCAGCGGGTCGGGTGAGTGACGTTCCCGGCAGCGCACACCAGAATCCGAAGCAAGGTCCGGATTATCCGAAAGGACTCTAGGAATGCGTAAGGGAATGTTCGCCCTCGCCGCGGTCGGCCTGCTGGCCACCAGCAGCATGGCTGCATGCGGTGACGACAGCGGTGGCGACTCAGGCACAGACGGCGGCTCGTCCGTCGGCAAGGTGGGCGTCATCCTGCCGGACACTGCCAGCTCGCAGCGGTGGAGCACCGACGACCCCAAGTACCTGAAGGCGGCGTTCGACGCGGCCGGCGTACCGGTCGACATCCAGAACGCGCAGGGCGACAAGAGCCAGTTCCAGACGATCGCGGAGGGCATGATCTCCAGCGGCGTCAAGGTGCTGATGATCGTCAACCTGGACTCCGGAACCGGCAAGGCGGTCCTCGACAAGGCCCGGGCGGCCGGCATCGCGACCATCGACTACGACCGGCTCACGCTCGGCGGCAACGCGGACTACTACGTCAGCTTCGACAACGTGGCGGTCGGGAAGCTCCAGGGCGAGGGCCTGGTCAAGTGCCTGACCGAGATGAAGGCCGTCAAGCCCGTCGTGGCCCGGCTCAACGGCTCGCCGACCGACAACAACGCCACCCTGTTCAAGGAGGGCTACGACTCGGTCCTGAATCCCAAGTTCGAGTCGGGTGAGTTCGTCAAGGGCCCGGACCAGTCCGTTCCGGACTGGGACAACGCTCAGGGCGGCACCATCTTCGAGCAGATGCTGACCGAGAACCCGAAGATCAAGGGCGTGCTCGCGGCCAACGACGGCCTGGGCAACGCGGTCATCTCGGTGCTCAAGAAGCAGAAGCTCAACGGCAAGGTCCCGGTCACCGGCCAGGACGCGACCGTTCAGGGTCTGCAGAACATCCTCGTGGGCGACCAGTGCATGACGGTCTACAAGGCCATCAAGCAGGAGGCCGACGCGGCCGCCGAGCTCGCCATCGGCCTGGCCAAGGGCACGAGGAAGGACACCGGGCAGACCGTCACGGACCCGGAGACGAAGAAGGAGATCCCCGCGGTCCTGCTGACCCCGGACCCGATCTTCAAAGACAGCGTCAAGGATGTTGTGGCCGACGGCTTCGTCACCAAGGATCAGCTCTGTGCCGGAGACTTCGCCAAGCTCTGCGCGGACAATGGCATCAGCTGACCCCATCTCGTGACCGACGGCGCCGCCCATGCCCGACGGGGGTGGGCGGCGCCGCATCGAGTGAAGGAGAAACACCTGTGGCCGCGACACCTCTTCTGGAGTTGCGCGGGATCGACAAGAGCTTCGGTCCCGTACAGGTCCTGCACGACGTCGGCCTCAGCGTCTATCCGGGCGAGGTCACCGCACTCGTCGGTGACAACGGTGCCGGCAAGTCGACGCTGGTCAAATGCATCAGCGGCATCTACACCATCGACGCGGGCACGGTGATCTTCGACGGCAACCAGGTCGCCATCCACAGCCCCCGGGACGCGTCCGCGCTGGGCATCGAAGTCGTCTACCAGGACCTCGCACTCTGCGACAACCTCGACATCGTCCAGAACATGTTCCTCGGCCGCGAGAAAGTACGCGGCATCGTGCTCGACGAGCCGACCATGGAACAGATGGCCGGCGACACCCTGGCCGGCCTCTCCGTGCGTACCGTGAAATCACTCCGGCAGCTCGTCGCCAGCCTCTCCGGCGGCCAACGACAGACCGTCGCCATCGCCAAGGCCGTGCTCTGGAACAGCCGCGTCGTCATCCTCGACGAGCCCACCGCCGCCCTCGGCGTCGCGCAGACCGCGCAGGTGCTCGAGCTCGTGCGCCGGCTCGCCGACAACGGCCTGGGCGTCGTACTGATCTCGCACAACATGAACGACGTCTTCGCGGTCTCGGACCGTGTCGCGGCCCTCTACCTCGGCCGGGCCGCCGCCCAGGTGAAGACCAGCGACGTCACCCACTCCCAGATCGTCGAACTGATCACCTCCGGGCGCAGCGGCAACCTCGGCCTGCCGCCCGAAAAGCCGGCGGCGTCCGGCTTCATCGACATCACGCCTCCGGGAGCCGACCAATGACCACGACCACAACGAGCGCCGGCGTCCAGGTGGTCAAGCCGACCCTCGCTAGCCACCTGCACGACTACTGGGGCCGGGTACGCGGCGGCGACATCGGCAGCCTGCCCGCCATCCTCGGCCTGATCGTGCTCTGCCTGATCTTCGGCATCGCCCGCCCCACCTTCTTCAGCGCCCTCAACTTCGCCAACCTGTTCTCCCAGGGCGCCGCGGTCACCCTGATCGCGATGGGCCTGGTCTTCGTCCTGCTGCTGGGCGAAATCGACCTCTCCGCCGGCTACGCCAGCGGCGTCTGCGGCGCGGTGATGGCGATCCTGCTGACCGATCACGGCTGGCAGTGGTACACCGCCATCCCCGCCGCCCTGATCACCGGTCTGGTCATCGGCTTCATCCTCGGCTTCCTGGTCTCCAAGGTCGGTATCCCGTCGTTCGTGGTCACCCTCGCCGCGTTCCTCGCCTTCCAAGGCATCCTGCTGGTCCTGCTCAGCGGCGGTAAGAACATCTCCATCCGCGACCCGTTCGTGCTGGCCCTGGCCAACAAGAACATGACCGTGGCGGTCAGCTGGATCCTCGCCATCGCCGCCGTCGCCGGCTACGCCCTGGTCGAATTCGCCCAGGTCCGCAGCCGCGCCACCCGCGGCCTGGTCACCGACCCCATCGGCGTCGTGCTGGCCCGCATCGGCGGCCTCGCCATCCTGTTGTTCTCCGCGGTCGCGGTCCTCACCCAGGAACGCAGCATCAACCCGCTGATCAGCGGCTCGGTCAAGGGCGTACCCATCGTCGCCCCGATCATCGCGGTCTTCCTGATCGTCTGGACCTTCATCCTGGGCCGGACCACCTACGGCCGACACGTGTACGCGGTAGGCGGCAACAAGGAAGCCGCGCGCCGTGCCGGTATCCCCGTCGACCGGATCCGCATCTCGGTCTTCGTCATCGGCTCGTCCATGGCGGCGGTCGGCGGCATCATCGCGGCCAGCCGCGCCAACTCCGTCGACCCGAACTCCGGCGGCAGCAACGTCCTGCTCTACGCCGTCGGCGCCGCCGTCATCGGCGGCACCAGCCTCTTCGGCGGCAAAGGCCGCGTCATGGACGCCGTCATCGGCGGCGCCGTCATCGCGGTCATCGACAACGGCATGGGCCTGATGGGCTACAGCTCCGGCGTCAAATTCATCGTGACCGGCCTCATCCTGCTGCTGGCCGCAAGCGTCGACGCCCTGTCACGCCGCAGAGCGGCAGCCACCGGTAACCGATGAACCGGCCCGCGGG
The DNA here is from genome assembly GCF_014205335.1 of Amorphoplanes digitatis. Lineage (NCBI taxonomy): Bacteria > Bacillati > Actinomycetota > Actinomycetes > Micromonosporales > Micromonosporaceae > Actinoplanes > Actinoplanes digitatis. The sequence goes on from NZ_JACHNH010000001.1 coordinate 7,968,354, forward strand.
CACGGGGGCGGCTCACTGATGCGAGCCGGCCCCAGCCACGAGGAGGTTCGCAGGCACAACCTGGGCACGCTGCTGAGATATGTACATGTTCACGGTGCTACATCCCGAGCTGAGCTCACCACGAAGCTCGGGCTGAACCGCAGCACGATCGGGACGCTGACCACCGAACTGGCCGCCGCCGGCCTGGTCACCGAGCGGCCGCCCGAGGAGACCCTGAGGGCCGGGCGACCGTCACTTGTCGTCCGGCCCGAGTCGTACCAGGTGTACGCGTACGCGCTGGCGATCGAGGTGGACCGGCTGCGCGCCGCCCGGGTCGGCCTGGGCGGCAAGATCCTGGACCGCCGCGAGACGGACCGGCCGCGCGGCATGCAGGTCGCCGACGCGGTCCAGCCGCTCGCCGAGTTCATCCACGAGATGCGCAGGGACGTTCCGGAGGGCGCCCGCTACGTGGGCGGCGGCCTGGCCGTGGCGGGCATGGTCCGCCGCGACGACGGCATGGTCCGCCTGGCGCCGACGATCGGCTGGGTGGAGGAGCCGGTCGGCGAGGCCCTCAGCTCGGAACTGCGCGGCTTCGAGGGCGCCGACGTCGGCCCGCTGACCGTCGGCAACATCGCCGACGTCTCGGCCATGGTCGAACACAGCCGCGGCGCGGCGGCCGGCCACGACAACGTCATCTACCTGTACGGCGACGTTGGCGTCGGCGGCGGCATCATCGCCGGCGGCCGCCGGGTGACCGGCCACGGCGGCTACGGCGGCGAGGTCGGCCACATGGTGATCAACCCGTCGGGCAAGCCCTGCAGCTGCGGCTCCCGGGGCTGCTGGGAGACCGAGATCGGCGAGTACGCCCTGCTGGAACTCGCGGGCCGCGCCAACGAGAGCGGCCGGGACGCGGTGCTCGGGGTGGTCGACGCGGCGATGCGCGGCGACCGGGCCGCACAGCAGGCGGTACGCCAGGTGGGCGACTGGATCGGCCTGGGCGTCGGCAACCTGATCAACATCTTCAACCCGGAAGCCGTGATCTTCGGCGGCACGCTGCGGGACGTGTACCTGGTCGCGGCCGCCCAGATCCGCAGCCGCCTCAACGAGGTCGCGCTGCCGGCCTGCCGCGAACACGTCCGGCTCCGCACCCCCGAGCTGGGCACGGACGCGGCCCTGATCGGCGCCGCGGAGCTGGCCTTCGAACGGCTGCTGGCGGACCCGCTCCTCTGAGCGTTCGCCGCCCTCGCCCGGTGGGCGGGCGCGGTCTACATTGCCCGCGTGAGCATGCGGGCCTCCGATCAGGACCGAGCGCCACACCGGCGCCGGCCGGCTGACCCTTGACGAGTTCGCCAAGCGGGTCGGCGTGGCCAGCGACGCCCGCACCCTCGACGAGCTCGCCGCCGTGGTCCGCGACCTGCCCGAGGAGACCCACAGGAGAAGCAGGTGCTGCTCGGTGTGGGGCTGGCGCTACGCTGAGCGTGCGCGCTACCTGTCGACGGGTGTGAAATCCCACACGTGCGGGGCGCGGGCCGTCAACCGCTCCGGCGGCGCCGGCAGGTCGGCCGGGGTGTTGCGCCACTTCGAGATGACGACGATGCGGTGGTCGGTCGACGAGTAGACCTCGCTCGACACATGCGAAGGCAGCACCTCCACCTGCGGCAACGCCTCGTCGCAGACCCAGGCCAGCAGCTCGTCGAAGCCGCTGCCCAGCGCCCGTACCTCCCACATTCGTGCGATCATGCAGGCTTCCTACCCCGCAACAGTGACCGAGGTCAATGGCATTGCGGAATCGGCCGGCAGGTCGAGCCGGCTGGGCGCGACCCCGGCGGCCACCAGATGCGAGCCGAGCGCGGCCACCATCGCACCGTTGTCGGTGCAGAGGCCCGGCCGCGGCACCCGTACCCGGATGCCCAGCTTCGCCGCCCGCTCCTCGGCGAGCAGCCGCAGCCGCGAGTTGGCGGCGACACCACCACCGATGACCAGGGTCTCGACGCCGTTCTCCCGGCACGCGTCCAGGGCCTTTGCGGTGAGCACGTCGCAGACGGCGGCCTGGAAACTGGCGGCAACGTCGGCGACCGGCACGGGCTCGCCGGCGCGCTCGCGGGCCTCGACCCACCGCGCGACCGCGGTCTTCAGCCCCGAGAACGAGAAATCGAACCGGTGCTTGAGCTGATCCTTCGGCGCCGTCAGTCCACGCGGGAACGCGATGGCGGCCGCGTCGCCATCACGCGCGATCCTGTCGATCACCGGCCCACCCGGGAAACCCAGCCCGAGCAGCCGGGCGACCTTGTCGAACGCCTCACCGGCCGCGTCGTCGATCGTCGCGCCCAGCGGCGTCACCCCCGCGGTGAGATCGTCGACCAGCAGCAACGACGAATGACCGCCCGACACGAGCATCGCGACGGCCGGCTCCGGCAGCGGCCCGTGCTCCAGCGTGTCGACGGCGACGTGCGCCGCCAGATGGTTGACGCCGTAGATCGGCTTGTCGGCGGCGAGCGCGTACCCCTTGGCGGCGGCGACCCCGACGAGCAGCGCACCCGCGAGGCCGGGCCCGGCCGTCACGGCGATCGCGTCGATGTCGGCGAGGGTCACCCCCGCGTCGTCGAGGGCCCGCTGCATGGTCGGCACGATCGCCTCGAGGTGTGCGCGGCTGGCGACCTCGGGCACGACCCCGCCGAACCGCGCATGTTGCTCGACACTGGACGCGAGCGCGTCGGCGAGCAGGGTGTGCCCGCGAACGATGCCGACACCGGTCTCGTCGCAGGAGGTCTCGATCCCGAGGACCAGGGGTTCGTCAGGCACTTCTCATCATCACCAGGGCGTCGGTGTTGCTGGGCTGGTAGTAGCCGCGCCGGATCCCGACGGGCTCGAAGTCGTAGCCGGCGTAGAGCCGCTGGGCCGGTGCGTTGTCGACGGCGACCTCGAGCAGCACCTTGCGCCCGCCGGCCTCGGCGAGCAGCGCCTCGAGCAGTTGCCGCCCGGTCCCCCGCCGCTGGGCATCGCGGGACACGGCGATGTTCTGCACCCAGGACTCGTCCTGATCCACCACGGAGAGACCGGCATACCCGGCCACCTTGCCGCCCTCGTCTTCGGCGACGAGGTAGAAGTTGCGCTGGGCGAGCTCGTTCCAGAACATCGCGGCGGACCACTTCTCGGACCCGAAGAGATCCTCCTCGATCGGAAGCACCTCGGCGATGTGCCACCACCGGAACCGCGTGATGCGCATCAGTGCAGCACCGGCTTACGCCCGGCCGGCTCGACGGCGTCCGGCCGCCGCAGGTAGAGCGGCGTGAGCGACTCACCCGGCGCCCGCCGCCGGACCCGCTCGGCGGCGAGTGCGATCAGGGCCTCACCCGGCGGGAAGAGAACCCGGTCGTCGATAGGCACCCCGAAGATCTCGGCGTACTTCAGCGCACCCTCGCCGACGGCCCGATCGACCTCGACCCGCACGTCGGCAGGCTTGTCGACGCCCGGATCGGTGACACGCACCCCGTCGACGTAGGTGGCGTAGTAGACCTCACGCCGCCGGGCATCGGTGGCGACCAGCACACGCCCCGGCCCGGCGGCCCGGCCGAGCCCATCGAGCGAACAGACCCCGTACGTGGGAATGCCGAGCGCCTGCCCCATGGCCGCGGCGGTGGCGAGCCCGACCCGCAGCCCGGTGAACGGCCCCGGCCCGACACCGGCGACGATCGCGGCCAGTTCCCGAGTCCGCACCCCGGCATCGTCGAGGATCAGCCGCACCTGGGGCGCAAGCCGCTCACCGTGCGCACGGGGATCGACGCTACGGCGCTCGGCCAGCCCTTTCACGCCGGTGTCGGTGACCTCTGCGAGGGCGGCGGTCACCGCGGGCGTGGAGGTGTCCAGCGCTAGTACAAGCACGTAAAGCACCCTAGCCGCCGGAAACCCACCCGCCCGCGCCGGGCACGAACCCCGCAGCACCCGGCCCGCAGCACCCGGCCCGCAGCACCCGGCCCGCAGCACCCGGCCCGCAGCACCCGGCCCGCAGCACCCGGCCCGCAGCACCCGGCCCGCAGCACCCGGCCCGCAGCACCCGGCCCGCAGCACCCGGCCCGCAGCACCCGGCCCGCAGCACCCGGCCCGCAGCACCCGGCCCGCAGCACCCGGCCCGCAGCACCCGGCCCGCAGCACCCGGCCCGCAGCACCCGGCCCGCAGCACCCGGCCCGCAGCACCCGGCCCGCAGCACCCGGCCCGCAGCACCCGGCCCGCAGCACCCGGCCCGCAGCACCCGGCCCGCAGCACCCGGCCCGCAGCACCCGGCCCTGGCTGCCTTCGTCAGCGGCGGGCCGTCGGGGAGCCTCGGTGCCGGCTCGCCGGTTCGGGGTCGGTGTGGTTACGCGTCCGGGCGGGGATCCCAGGCCACGAGGGGGCGGCCCGCGTCTGCCAGCGCCTTGTTGGCCGAGCTGAACGGGCGGGAGCCGCGGAAGCCCTTCGGGTTCAGCGGGCTCGGGTGGCCGGCCTCCAGGACGACGTGCGCCGGGTTCGTGACCAGGGCCGCCTTCTTACGTGCGTAGCCACCCCAGAGCAGGAACACCACGCGCTCGTCGCGGGCGTTCAGCGCCCGGATCGTCGCGTCGGTGAACGCCTCCCAGCCCTTGTTGGCGTGCGACGCCGCGGCGGCCGCCCGGACCGTCAGGACCGCGTTGAGCAGCAGGACACCCTGCCGGGCCCAGCCGGTCAGGTCGCCGCTGGTCGCCGGCGGCACGCCGACGTCCTCGGCAAGCTCCTTGAAGACGTTGCGCAGCGACGGCGGGATCCGCACCCCCTCGCGGACGCTGAAGCTGAGCCCGTGCGCCTGCCCCGGCCCGTGGTACGGATCCTGCCCGAGGATCAGCACCCGGGTCTGCTCGGGCGAGCACAGCCGATAGGCGGCGAACAGATCCTCGATCGGCGGATACACGGTGTGCGTGCGGTACTGCTCGTCCACGAACGCGCTCAGCGACGCGGTGGCGTCCGCGTCGAGCAGCGGCGTCAGCTCCGCGCGCCAGGCGTCCGGGAGCAGGTCAGGCAGGTTCACATCTTCTCCAGTCGGGCGGCCCAGTCGCCGCCATGGGGAACGAGGTCGATGACCCGGGTGTCGTCGTCGAGCCGGTCGATCCGGACGGCCAGGTATTCGTCGTTGAGCTGCTCGACCAGGCCCGTGCCCCACTCGACCACCGTCACCGAGTGCTCCGCGGAGGCGTCCAGGTCGAGGTCGTCGATCTCGGCGCGCGGATCGGCGGCATCGCCCAACCGGTACGCGTCAGCGTGCACCAACGGCAGCGCCCCACCCAGCGCCGGGTCGGGCCGGTGCACCCGCGCGATGACGAACGTCGGCGAGGTGATGGCACCGAGCACGCCCAGCCCCGCGCCGATCCCCTGCACCAGCGCGGTCTTCCCGGCGCCCAGCGGCCCGGTCAGCAGCACCAGGTCGCCGGGCCGCAGCACGGCGGCGAGTCGCCGGCCGAACGCCTGCGTGTCGTCCACTGTGGCCAGCCGGAATCCGGTGGCGGTCAAGAGATCTTCTTCAGGAACGGGAGCAGCGCGGCGTTGACCTCGTCGGCCTTCTCGAGCATGACGACGTGCCCACTGTTGTCGAACTTCACCAGCTCTGCCTGCGGCAGGTATCGCAGGATCTCCTCCGAGTGGGTCACCGGGGTCAGGTAGTCCTTCGTGCCGACCAGCACCAGCACGGGCACCCCGCTGAGCGTGGACAGCGCCGGGAAGCGGTTGTGCGTGTAGAGCGTCTGGAGGTACTTGGCGAGGGTCTCCACCGGCGTCTTGGAGTTCATCTGCTCCACGAAGGTGACCAACGACGGGCTCGGCCGGGCGTCGCCGAAGCCGTACCGGCGGGTCAGCAGCCAGGCCAGGTCGGAGGAGACCACCCGGGCCCGGTCGATGGTGCCGCCGCCGAGCCGGGCCGCCCCGCCCCACAGCGGGAAGAACGGCGCGCTGACCCGCGCGACAAGCGTGGTCAGCCCGAGCTTGGACTTGTCGATCAGCCCGGCGGAGGTGGACATCAGCACAACGCCCGTCACCCGCTCGCCGAACCATTCCGGGAACTGCTCGGCGAACGCCATGATCGTCATGCCGCCCATCGAATGCCCGACCAGAATGATGTGTCCATCCGGGACGGTCGCGTCGAGCACGGCCGCCAGCGACTTGCCCAGCGCGGCGATGTCGTAGTCGCCGGACTTGAGCCGGCTGGACCGCCCATGCCCCGGCTGGTCGTAGAAGACGAGGCGATGGTCGCCCTGCTCGGCGAGCACCTGCCGCTGGAAGAAGAACGTGCCCATGTCCAGGGCGAACCCGTGCACGAAGACGATGGTGGGCTTGCCGGTCGGCGTCGTTGGCTCGACGATCTCGACGCGCAGATCGGTGCCGTCGGCCGCGGTCACGGTCAGCTCGGAGTCGAACGGCTGATCGCCGAACTCCACGTCGGCATGGGGATCACCGGGAGCGTTGAGCGACTTACGGACCAGCGCACGCTCGACGGCGAAGGCCGTCGCCAGGCCGGCCGCGGCGACACCGACGGCCGCGCCGACGATCCCGACCTGTTTGGCCCGCCTCCGCCGCCGCGGACCGGACCGTGCGGGCATCCTCGCCGGACTCATGCAACCTCCTCAGCCGAGGCCACGGCACCCGGAGCCCCGGGATCCCGAACCACAGCACCCTGATCCACGGCCCCCGAGGCCGTGAAATCTTGATCCGTAGAACCCGGAACCACAGAGCCCGAAACCGCAGGACCCGAAACCGCAGGACCGGGGACCGCGGGATCTGGGCCCGCGGGATCTGGGGTGGGGACTCCGGCTGTGCCGTCGTAGACGCGGGAGACGCGGGAGCCGCCGAAGCGCGTCACGATCTCGTAGTTGATGGTGCCGACCGCGTCGGCCCAGTCGGTGGCCGTCGGCATGCCGTCGTCGCCCGGTCCGAACAGCGTCGCCACATCTCCGGGTGCGACCGGGTCGTCGCCGCAGTCGAGGACGATCTGGTCCATGCAGACCCGGCCCGCGATCGTCCGCGTGCGCCCGCCCAGCCACACCGGGCCCACGTTGGAGGCGTGCCGGGGCACGCCGTCGGCATAGCCCAGCGGCACCAGCGCCAGCGTCGTCTCGCGCGCCGTGTAGTAGGCGTGCCCATACGAGACACCCTGGCCGGCCGGGACGCGCTTGGTGTGGGTCACCCGGGCCCGGGCCGTCATCGCCGGGCGCAGCCCGGTCTCGTGGCCGGCGGGCAGCGGCGACAGGCCGTAGACGGCGATGCCCGGGCGCACCAGGTCGTAGTGCGCGTCCGGGCGGGTCAGGGTCGCCGCCGAGTTCGCGATGTGCCGGTAGCGCGGCTCGATGCCGAACTGTTCGGCGGTCGCCAGCCCCTCCGCGAAGACCGCCAGCTGGTGATCGACGGTCTCGTGGCCGGGCGCGTCCGCGTACACGAAGTGGCTCCAGATGCCGACCACCTCGACCTCGCCGCCGGCCTGCGCCTTGGCCGCCGCCTCGAGCAGCGCGGGCCACTCGGCCGGGGTGGCGCCGCCGCGCGCCAGGCCGGTGTCGATCTTGAGGTGCACCCGGGCCGGGCGCCCGGCCCGGCGGGCGGCCGTGACCAACTCGCCGAGCTGGTCCAGGCTCGCCGCGTTGAGGTCGACGTCGGCCGTGACGCCCTCGTGCAGGGGCAGGCCCGGTGCGAGCAGCCAGGCCAGCACCGGCGCCGTGATGCCCGCCCGGCGCAGGGTCAGCGCCTCGTCGAGGGTGGCGGCCCCCAGCCAGGTCGCGCCGCCGGCCAGCGCCGCCCGGGCGGACGGCAGCATGCCGTGCCCGTAGCCGTCCGCCTTGACCACCGCCATGACCTCCGCGGTGGTGCCGGCGCGCAGCGTTTCAACGTTGTCCCGGATGGCGTCCAGATCTATCCGGACCTCGGCCTGCCACATACTCACCAGCCTACTGATCGGTACGACAAAACCGCGTCACAGCAGCTCAGCCAGCACAGGGCGCAACGCCGCTGCCACATCCGGCGACGTCACCGGGCCGTCCCGCTCGGCCCGGCGCCCGGCGAGGCCGTGCACATACGCGGCCATGATCGCCGCTCGCTCCGGCGGGACACCGGCGGCCAGCAGCGAGCCGAGCAGGCCCGCGAGCACGTCGCCGCTGCCGGCGGTGGCCAGCGCGGGGCTGCCGGTCGGGTTGGCCCACGCCTCGCCCGACGGGGTCGCCACGATCGTCCGGTCGCCCTTGAGCAGCACGACGGCGTTGATCCAGGCCGCCAGCCGGCAGGCCGCGCCGACCCGGTCCGCGCCCGGCCGCTCGCCCGCCAGCCGGGCGAACTCGCCGTCGTGCGGAGTGATCACCAGCGGAGCGTCCCGGCGCAGGTCGGTGGCGTGCTGGCCGCCCACGAGCAGGGTGAGGGCGTCCGCGTCGAGCAGCACCGGCAGGGAGGTGGCCAGGACGCTGCGCAACTCCGTGCGAGCGCCGTCGTCGGTGCCCAGCCCGGAGCCGCAGACCCAGGCCTGCACCCGGCCCGCGTCGGCGACCCGCGGCGCGACCACCACGGACGGGTGCCGGTGCACCACGTCGCGATCGGCGCTGCCCGCGTAACGGACCATGCCGGTGGGGCCGGCCAGCGCGCCCGTGACCGAGAGCACGGCCGCACCCGGGTAGGTCGCCGAGCCGGTGGCGATGCCGACGACGCCGCGGCTGTACTTGTCCGAGCCGGCGTCGGCCCGGGGCCACCAGGAGGCGATGTCGGCGGCGTCGGGCACCCGCACCGCCGGGTCGCCGTGCAGCGTCTCGCTCAGCCCGATGTCGATCAGCTCGACGTGGCCGGCCAGGACCGCGGCGGCACCGACGACGTGCGCGGGCTTCAGGCAACCGAAGGTGACGGTGATGTCGGCGTGGACGGCGTCACCGGGCACGTCACCGGTGTCGACCGCAACCCCGCTCGGTACGTCGACGGCGACCACCGGCGGCCGGGCGCCGCCCCGCCCGCGCAGGCCCGGAAGGCGCCTGACCAGCGCGGCCGCCGGCTCGCGGAGGCCGCCGCTCGCGCCGATGCCGACGATCCCGTCGACGACCAGGTCCACCCGGTCCGGCAGGTCACCGACGGTGACGCCACCCGCCCGGCGAAACGCGGCGAGTCCGGCGAGATGCACCCGGTCGGGTCGCAGCAGGATCGCCCGGACGCCCGCGCCACGCGAGGCCAGCGTGGCACCCGCATAGAGCGTGTCGCCGCCGTTGTCCCCGCTGCCGACCAGCAGCACCACGGTCGCGCCGTAGACCCCGCCGGACTCGCTCAGCAGCAGCGCGCACCGCCGGGCCAGCCCGGCCGCGGCGCGCTGCATGAGCGTGCCCGCCGGCAGGGTCGCCATCAGCGCCTTCTCCGCCGCACGTACGTCCGCCACCCGCCACGCCTGCCGCATGCCGTAACCCCCTGGGAACTCAGGCCTCCGCGACGACCATCGCCGAGGCGATGCCGCCGTCGTGCGACAGCGACAGGTGCCACCTGCTGACGCCCCGCTCCGCCGCCACCGCCGCGACCGTACCGGAGACGGTCAGCCATGGCCGCCCATCGGGATCCGTGACGACCTCACAGTCGTGCCAGCGCAGCCCGGCCGGCGCGCCCAGCGCCTTGGCCACTGCCTCCTTGGCCGCGAACCGCGCGGCCAGCGACTCCGGTGATCGCGGATTGCCGGACGAGGTCATTCGCTCCGAATCGGTGAACAGGCGGTCGGCGAGCATCGGGGTGCGCTCCAGCGCCTTGGCGAATCGATCGACCAGCACGACGTCGATCCCGACAGACACGATCACAGGTAAACCCTATCGGCCCGCCCGCTGTCCCGATCAGTCGTGCGCCAGGGCTGTGGACAACCGTCGTACGCCCGGACCGCTGTCCACAGGGGCAGCACCGGCACCCGTGGTTTGCCCTAACGTCGGCGGCCGAACCGCTTCCACCCGGGAGGTTGCCGATGACGTCCGAGCCCGAGGGTCAACACCGCGACGGTCCATACCCGGGCGGTGACAGGTTCCCCACGGCCGCCCGCCCACCGACGATCTGGCCCTCATGGGCTCACCGGGCGTCGGCGTGGACTCGACAGCGGATCGCACGCGCCGCCGGGCGGTCTGCTGCCACCTCCCGCACGGACATGACCGGTTCGCCGTCGGCGTCCGGGTCCCTGGCCGAGGACCTCGCCCTCAGCCAGGCCCTGCCGAACAGCGCGCGGTTCCAACCTTCACCGAGCAGGAAACGATCTACATTTCGACACCAGCCCGGGCGCCCCGGCATCCGGAACCCACGCCTTCGCAAGCCCACCCCAGGCGAGCCACATCCGGCCATCACGCCATCACAGGCCCACCCAGGCGACCCGACATTCTGGCCCGCGCCATCACCGGCCTACCCAGGCGATCCGCATCCAGGACCCACGCCATCACGGGCCACGGGCCCGCATACAGCGCAGGCCCGCCAAGGCGAGCCCACTACCGGCACCCAGGCCATCACAGGCCACCCAGACGAGCCCACGACTGGCACCCACACCGTCACAGGCTTACCCAGGCCGTCCCGCATCCGGGACCCACGCCATCACCGGCCACGAGCCGACATCCAGCGCCCACACCATCGCGGGCCTGCCGGGGCGAGCCCACAACCGGCGCCCACGCCTTCATGGGCCTACCCGAGCGACCCGGCATTCCGGCCCGCGCCTTCGCAGGGCGGTCGGATGCCGAGTGGCCGGGTTACCGGGACGCCGGCAGCGAGTCGCTGGACACGCCGGCCGACGTCCCGAAAGGGAGGGGTGATGTCACTCCACGGTGACGGACTTCGCCAGGTTGCGCGGCTGGTCGACGTCGTGGCCACGGGCGGCCGCGATCTCGCAGGCGAGGATCTGCAGCGGCACGGTGGTCATCAGGGGCGCGAGCAGCGTCGGCGTACGCGGTACCTGGATCAGGTGGTCGGCGAAGGCGCGGACCGCCTCGTCGCCCTCCTCGGCGATCACGATGGTGCGGGCGCCGCGGGCGCGTACCTCCTGGATGTTGGAGACGACCTTGTCCCGCAGGACGCCGCGGCCGGCCGGCGAGGGCACGACGCAGACGACCGGGGTGCCCTCGTCGATCAGGGCGATCGGGCCGTGCTTCAGCTCGCCCGCCGCGAAGCCCTCGGCGTGCATGTACGCCAGTTCCTTGAGCTTCAGCGCGCCCTCGAGCGCGACCGGGAAGCCGACGTGCCGCCCGATGAACAGCAGCGTCGACGCGGTGCTCAGATCGCGGGCCAGGGCCCGGACGTCCTCCATGCCGGCGAGGAGCCCACGCAGGTCGTCCGGGGTGCGCTGCAGCCGCTCGACCACAGCGGCGACCTCGTCGGCGTACATGACGCCGCGGATCTGTGCGAGGTGCAGGCCGATCAGGTAGCAGGCGACCAGCTGGGTGACGAACGCCTTGGTGGAGGCCACTGCGATCTCGGGGCCGCCGTGGGTGTAGAGCACGGCGTCCGACTCGCGCGGGATGGTGGAGCCGTTCGTGTTGCAGATGGCGAGGACCCGGGCCTTCTGCTCCTTGGCGTGCCGCAGGGCCATGAGGGTGTCCATGGTCTCGCCGGACTGGCTGATCACGATCATCAGGGTCGAGCGGTCCAGGATCGGGTCGCGGTATCGGAACTCGCTGGCCAGCTCGACCTCGCACGGGATGCGCACCCAGTGCTCGATGGCGTACTTGGCGACCATCCCGGCGTGGTAGGAGGTGCCGCAGGCGACGATGAAGACCTTGTCGACGTCGCGCAGGTCCTGGTCGGTGAGGCGGACCTCGTCGAGCACGATCTCGCCACGCTCGGAGAGGCGGCCGAGGAGGGTGTCCGCGATCGCCTGCGGCTGCTCGGCGATCTCCTTGAGCATGAAGTAGTCGTAGCCGCCCTTCTCCGCGGCGGAGGCGTCCCAGTCGATGTGGAACTCCTTGCCGGTGGCGGGCGCACCGGTGAAGTCAGTGATCTCGATGGCGTCGGGCGTGATCAGTACGACCTGGTCCTGGCCGAGCTCGACCGCCTCGCGGGTGTGCTCGATGAACGCGGACACGTCGCTGGCGAGGAAGTTCTCACCCTTGCCTCGGCCGACGACCAGCGGCGAGTTGCGCCGGGCGGCGACCACGGCGTCGGGCACCGCGGCGTCGACGGCGAGCAGGGTGAAGGCGCCCTCCAGGCGCCGCACGGTGCGGCGCATGCCCTCGGCCAGCAGCTGCGGACCCTCCTCGGCACCGGACTCGCGCAGGACGCGCATCTCGGCGGCGAGCAGGTGGGCGGCGCACTCGGTGTCGGTGTCGCTGACGAACTCGACGCCGGTCGCCTCGAGCTCGGCGCGCAGGCGGGAGAAGTTCTCGATGATGCCGTTGTGGATCACTGCGACGCGGCCGTCCGCCGAGAGGTGCGGGTGCGCGTTGCGGTCGGTGGGCCCGCCGTGGGTCGCCCAACGGGTGTGTCCGATGGCCGTCGAGCCGACGACGATGCCGTCACTCGCCCGGTCCGCCAGCGTCTTTTCCAGGTTCGCCAGCTTGCCGGCCTTCTTCTCGGTCAGGATGACGGAGCCATCGATGACCGCGATACCAGCGGAGTCATAGCCGCGGTACTCCAGCCGGCGGAGCCCGTCGAGGACGATTTGCAAAGCCGGCCGAGCGCCGACGTAACCCACGATCCCACACATGTGGGGCAGCGTAGCGGACTTCCGCTCATGGCCACTGCGCAAGAGGCATACTTTCGCGCATCGTACGTGATCGAAAGGGCCGTTCGGCCCACCGTGGGTCACTCTGTGGCCAGGTCAGGGCGGCGAGTGACACGACTGGGTGATCCGGATCTGGCGCCGAGGGCGTACCGTCGGCCCGACGCCTGCTCTGGAGAGACGATTGAGTTACCCACCGCCTTCGGACCCGACACGCCAGTACCCGGGGAACGAACCCGTGTCCGGTCAGCCGTGGTCGTCACCGTCGGGCGACCCCCTCGCGACCGAGCCGTACCAGCCGCCGCGGCCGCCCACGCCGACGTTCCAGCCCGGGTATGCCCCGCTGCCCGGTGCGAACCAGCAGGCCAGCGGGCCCCCGGACGGCTACCCGCCGACCTCTCAGTTCCCCGCGCAGCCGGGGCAGTTTCCGCCGCCGGCGTACCAGCCGCCGCCCGTACAGGCGCCGCCCGAGCAGATGCCGCCGCCCGGATACGGCCCGCCCGGATACGGCCCACCGGCCGGATACGGCCCGCCGCCCGAATACGGCTCGCAGCCGGGATACGGCGCACCGCCGCCACCGCCGAAGCGCAGCAATCTCCCGCTGGTCGCCGTCCTGGTGGCGGTGACCCTGCTGCTCTGCGCGGGTGGCGTGACCTCGGTGGTGCTGCTGGTCAACAACGCGAAGCAGAAGGCCGAGGAGACCATCGGGTCCCTACCGACCCAGTTGCCCACGGACCTGCCCACCGACCTGCCGACGGACCTACCCACGGACCTGCCCACCGACCTGCCGACCGACCTGCCGAACATTCCGGGCCTGAATCAGGACCGGAAGATCGAGGTCGAGTACGAGGTCACCGGCGATGGCCCGGTCGAGATCATCTACCTGGAGAAGTTCGGCGGCGAGCCCCAGCGGGTGCGCAACGCCTCCCTGCCCTGGCGCAAGACGCTGACCATGCAGGGTTCGGCGCTCGTCTCGGTGGTGGCCGTTCGCGGCAGCACCTCGGAGGGCGAGCTGAGCTGCACCGCGAAGGTCGACGGCGAGGAGGTCGCCGCGAAGACGACCACCGGCACCTTCATCACGACCTCCTGCATCAAGGTCATCCTCTGACGATCGTGGCCGGCCGCGCTCCCGGGCCGGTGGCCGTAGGCTGGCTGGCGTGACGACGTCGACCCCGGCCGATCCACTCGTCGGCCGCATGCGCCCGTTCGGCACCACCATCTTCACCGAGATGTCCGCGCTCGCCGCGCGGACCGGCTCGGTGAATCTGGGGCAGGGCTTCCCGGACACCGACGGCCCGCCGGAGATGCTGGCCGCGGCCGCCGAGGCGCTGCGCTCCGGCGCCAACCAGTACCCGCCGTTGGCCGGCATCCCGGCGCTGCGGGCCGCCATCGTCGCGCACGAGCAGCGGTTCTGGGGGCTGAGCCGCGACCCGGACACCGAGGTGGCCGTCACCGCCGGGGCCACCGAGGCGATCGCCGCCAGCATCCTCGGGCTGTGCGAGCCCGGGGACGAGGTCGTGTGCTTCGAGCCGTACTACGACTCGTACGCGGCCTCGATCGCCCTGGCCGGCGCGGTCCGCCGGCCCGTGACGCTGCGCCCGGGCCCGGACGGCGGCTACGGCTTCGACGAGGGTGAGCTGCGCGCGGCCTTCGGCCCCCGCACCCGCCTGGTGCTGCTGAACACCCCGCACAACCCCACCGGCAAGGTGTTCACTGCGGAAGAGCTCGCGCTGATCGCGCGGCTCTGCCGGGAGCACGATGTGTACGCCGTGACCGACGAGGTCTACGAGCACCTGGTCTTCACCGACTCGTCCACGCCGCACATCCCGCTCGCCGGGCTGCCGGGCATGCTGGAGCGCACCCTGCGGATCTCGTCCGCGGGCAAGACCTTTTCCTGCACCGGCTGGAAGGTCGGCTGGGCGACCGGCCCCGCTCCGCTCGTGTCGGCGGTGCTGCGGGTGAAGCAGTTCCTGACGTTCGTCAACGCGGGACCGTTGCAGCCGGCGGTCGCCGTGGCGCTGGAACTGCCGGACTCGTACTTCGACGGCTTCCGCGCCGGCCTACAGGCCCGGCGGGACCGGCTGGTGGCCGGCCTGTCCGACGCCGGGTTCAAGGTGCTGCCGTCCGCGGGCACCTACTTCGTGACCGCCGACATCACCCCGCTGGGTGGCACGGACGGCGTCGACTTCTGCCGGGAACTGCCCGCGCGGTGCGGCGTGGTGGCCGTGCCCACCCAGGTCTTCTACGACCACCAGGAGCAGGGCCACCACCTGATCCGCTTCGCCTTCTGCAAGCGCGAGGAAGTCATCGACGAGGCGGCAAGGCGCCTCCGCACCCTGGCCTGACGGGAGCAACAGGCAGACTCGGCGCCTGTTGGCCGCGAGCGGCGCACACCCTGAGACATGGTTCGGACCCATCGCCCAACCAGCAAGCAGGCCGGCCCCATCACCTTGCGCACCAGGCCAGGCCTGCTGCCCAACCAGGTAGCAGGCCGACCCCACCACCTTGCGCACCAGGCCGGCCTGCTGCCCAACCAGGTAGCAGGCCGGCCTCAGCGCCCGGTCAGGCCGGGCTAGCCGTGCGGACCTCCTCGGCCACGCGCTCGGCGATGGTTCGCGCCTGCTCCTCGGTGCCGGCCTCGACCATCACCCGCACGAGGTGCTCAGTGCCCGACGGGCGCAGCAGCACCCGGCCGGTCTCCCCCAGCTCGTTCTCCGCCAGCGCCACGGCCGCCTGCACCGTCGGCGCCGAGGCGCCCGCCTGGCGGTCCTTGACCGGCACGTTGATCAGTACCTGCGGCAGCTTGTGCACCACGGCCGCCAGGTCGGCCAGCGACTTGCCGCTTGCCGCCATCGTCGCCATCAGGTGCAGGCCGGTGAGTACGCCGTCGCCCGTCGTCGCGAACTCGGGCATCACGATGTGGCCGCTCTGCTCGCCGCCGAGGGCGTAGCCGCCGACCGCGAGCTCCTCCAGCACGTACCGGTCGCCGACCTTGGTCTCCAGCAGGCGGATGCCGGCCTGCTTCATCGCCAGCCGCAGGCCGAGGTTGCTCATCACGGTCGCGACAAGGGTGTTGTCGGTCAGGGTGCCGGCGTCGCGCATGGCCAGCGCCAGGATCGCCATGAGCTGGTCGCCGTCGACCACGTCGCCCGCCGCGGTAACGGCGAGGCAGCGGTCGGCGTCGCCGTCGTGTGCCAGGCCCAGGTCGGCGCCGTTGGCCAGGACCGCCTCGCGGACGGCCTCGAGGTGCGTCGAGCCGCAGTTGTCGTTGATGTTGAGGCCGTCGGGCTCCGCGTGGATCGCGATGACCTCGGCGCCGGCCTCGGTGTACGCGGTCGGGCCGGCCTCGCTGGCCGCGCCGTTCGCGCAGTCGACAACGACCTTGATCCCGGCCAGGCTGTGCGGCGTCGACTCGACCAGGTGTTTGATGTAGTGCTCGGCGCCGTCGAGCAGGTCGTGCACGCGGCCGACGCCGGCGCCGGTCGGGCGTCCGATGAGACCGTGCCCGTCCTCGATGGCCGCCTCGATCTTGGCTTCGAGCTCGTCCGGGAGCTTCTGGCCGCCGGGGGCGAAGAGCTTGATGCCGTTGTCCGGCATCGGGTTGTGCGAGGCGGACAGCATCACGCCGAGGTCGGCGCCGGTCTGGCCGACGAGGAAGGCGACCGCGGGGGTCGGCAGCACGCCGACCCGGACGACGTTCGCTCCGGCACTGGTCAGGCCCGCCACGACCGCGGCTTCGAGCATCTCGCCGCTGGCCCTGGGGTCGCGTCCGACGATCGCTAGGGGCTGGTGGCTGGCGTCGCTCTCGATGAGCACCCGGGCGGCCGCGACGGCGACCGACAGGGCCAGTTCCGGAGTGAGGAGGTCACCGTTCGCGAGCCCGCGTACGCCGTCCGTGCCGAAGAGTCGCCCCATGTCGGTCGTTCCTTTCGCCGGCCGCCTGCCCTCCTCGCGGAGGGACGGACCGGTGCAGTTTTTGTGTGAGGAGGGAAACGCGGACGGCCGGGCACGCCCCCAAGCGAGGGAGCGCACCCGGCCGTCGGTCAGACGTGGTGCAAGACGAGCGCTGCGATCAGCGCTTCGAGTACTGCGGAGCCTTGCGGGCCTTCTTGAGACCGTACTTCTTGCTCTCCTTGACCCGGGAGTCCCGCGTCAGGAAGCCGGCCTTCTTCAGGGCGGGGCGGTCGTCCGGGTCGTTCGTGATGAGCGCGCGGGCGATGCCGAGGCGCAGGGCGCCGGCCTGGCCGGTGATGCCACCGCCACGCAGGTTCGCGATCACGTCGAACTGCTCGGCCTTCTCGGCGGTGCTCAGCGGCTCGCGGATGAGCTGCTGGTGCACCTTGCTCGGGAAGTAGGCGTCCAGGTCGCGACCGTTGCAGGTGATCTTGCCGCTGCCGGGCACGAGGCGCACCCGGACGATGGCCTCCTTGCGGCGGCCGACGGTCTGGATCGGACGGTCACCCGGGCGCGGGGCGCGAACGGCAGGCGCCGGCGCCTCGACGACCACGACAGTCTCGGCGGGGGCCTCGGCGGCCGGCTCCTCGACGGTCTCGACGACCTCGGGCTCGACGATGTCGGTCATGCTGTTTCCTTCGCCCGCGCTCACTGCGCGATCTGCTTGATTTCGAACGGCACCGGCTGCTGCGCGGCGTGCGGGTGCTCGGCGCCCGGGTAGACCTTCAGCTTCTTGAGGATCTGACGTGCGAGCTTGTTGTGCGGGAGCATGCCCTTGACGGCCAGCTCGACCGCGTGCTCGGGGCGCTTCGACAGCAGCTCCTCGTAGCCGACCTTCTTGAGGCCGCCCGGGTAGCCGGAGTGCCGGTACGCGACCTTGGTCTGCCGCTTGTTGCCGGTCAGCGCGACCTTGCCCGCGTTGATGATCACCACGAAGTCGCCGGTGTCGACGTGCGGGGCGAACGTGGGCTTGTGCTTACCCCGCAGGAGGGTGGCGGTGTGGGTGGCGAGCCGGCCCAGAACGACGTCGGAGGCGTCGATGATGTGCCACTGACGCTCGATCTCACCCGGCTTCGGGCTGTACGTACGCACAGAATTACCTTGTCTCGTCGTCGGTCTGGGGGCGCGCGCTGGTCGCAAGGAGCACGAACATCAAACATACCCCGAATGGGTACGCTCGCAGCTGTCGCACAACAGCAGGCAACAATACCCGCCTGCGCGGCGCGCGGTCAAAACGGGCGGTTGGGCCCGCCATGCAGACGGGACCGGATAACGTAGCGCCCCCAGTTTAGGCGGTGCCCCGCGGCGCGCCGACACGGGGCTGCGTGATCCCACCCACGGTGGTACCCAGCGTACGTGAATGCCTCTTAGCAGGTTCGAAACATACGGGACCCGAGTCCGAAATTACCCCCCGGCACGCTTCCGGACATGGCGAGTGGTGCGGTCACCGCGACGACGCGGCCAGGGCTCCGGCCCGGCAGTGCGTTCAGGAGCACCACCCACGAGCCGCCGCCAGGGTTGAGGACGGACCTGGCGGTGTCCGCCGAGCCGGTACTGCGGCTCGGCACAGGGCCGCGGCGTGCGCCGGCCGGAGGTACGGCGGAGAACGTAAGCGTGACATGGGAGCGGGTCGACGCTGAGGACGACGATCTCCGAGCGTGCCCTTCGGTGGACCGGCCGGTCACGCCGCGGCTTCTCAAGGGCCCTCCCCGCACGAGGGTGTGTGGAGGGCGGATCGCCGGATGACGGACCGGACCGGGAGACCGCGAAGAACCGTGATCACGGCATCGGCGCTGGCGGCGCCGACGGCCTCGTTGTCCGGATACACGATCGGCGTGACATCCGACCGCCGGCGCGACGAGCTGGCGGCGCTGTTGGAGAGCCGCGGCGCGCGCGTGGTCATCGCACCGGCGCTGCGCATAGTCCCGATCGCGGACGACGCCGTGCTGCGGGCGGCGACCCGGGCCTGCCTGGAGACGCCCCCGGACATCGTGCTTGTCAACACGGGGATCGGCATGCGCGGCTGGCTGGAGGCCGCGGAGGGCTGGGGCCTGGCTGAGCCGCTGCGGGCGGTGCTCTCCCGGGCATATCTGGTGGCGAGGGGCCCGAAGGCCCGCGCGGCGACCAGATCGGCCGGCCTGCACGACCAGTGGTCGCCGGAGGGCGAGAGCTATGCGGAGGTGGTCGAGCACCTCGCGGCCCGCGGCATCGCCGGCATGACGGTGGCGATGCAGCTGCACGGCGAGAGCCAGCCGGAGTACACGGAGGCGCTGGAGGCGGCCAAGGCCCGGGTGATCGAGGTACCGGTGTACCGGTGGGCGGCCCCGCTGGACCCGGCGCCCCTGCACCGCCTAGTGGACCTGATCGCGGGCCGCCTCGTGGACGCCGTGACGTTCACCTCGGCCCCGGCGGTCACCGCGCTGCTGAGCGCGGCGGGCCCGAGCACGGACACGCTGCTGGACGCCCTTCGCGGCGACATTCTGACGGCCTGCGTCGGCCCGGTGACGGCGGCGCCGCTGCGCCGCCACGACATCCCGGTGGTGACGCCGGCCCGGGCCCGGCTGAGCGCGCTGGTCCGGACAATCGTCGACGAACTGCCCAAGAGGGCGATAAGGCTTGAGGTGGCGGGTCACACCCTCGTGCTGCGCGGCCACGCGGCGATCGTGGACGGCGACCTGAGGCCGCTGGCGCCGGCACCGATGGCGGTTCTGCGGGCGCTGGCCGCGATGCCGGGCCGGGTGCTGTCCCGGGCGGCCCTGCTCCGGGCCCTGCCCCGGGGGGCCGACGAACACGCGGTGGAGATGGCGGTGGCCCGGCTCCGGGCCGGCCTGGGAGCGCCTGGCGTGATCCAGACGGTCGTGAAACGCGGCTACCGGCTGCCCGCCTGACGGGCGCGACCGGCAAGCGGCCCGCCCGTTGGTACAAGCAGACCGCCCGCTGTGAGGATCAGCCGACGGTCGCCGGGAATCCTCTGCCCTGCTCGGCCACGAGGGTCGCCATCGCGTGCTCGACCACCCCGACCAGTACCGTCTTCACCGAGTCCCGGTGCCGCGCGTCGCACATGATCAGTGGGACGTGCGGCGCGATGGCCAGGGCCTCGCGGACCTCTTCCGGTTCGTACCGGGGAGCGCCGTCGAAGCAGTTCAGCGCCACCAGGTACGGCAGGTGCCGGTTCTCGAAATAGTCCAGCGGCGCGAAGGCGTCGGAGATGCGCCGGGTGTCCACCAGGACGGCCGCACCGACCGCGCCCCTGATCAGCTCGTCCCACATGAACCAGAACCGGGTCTGGCCGGGCGTGCCGAAGAGGTAGAGGATCAGGTCCTCGGCCATCGTTATGCGGCCGAAGTCCATGGCGACCGTTGTGGTCTCCTTGCCGGGCACCTTGGACGCGTCATCGATGCCCTGACCAGCAGAGGTCATCACGGCCTCGGTGGTCAGGGGCTCGATCTCGGAGACCGCGCCGACAAGGGTCGTCTTGCCTACGCCGAAACCGCCGGCTACGACGATCTTCGCGGAGGTGATCTCCTTGGGTTGCGCCCCCGCCCGCTCAGAGCTTGCGAAGTCCACTCAACACCCTTTCCAGCAGATCCATCCGCTCCGTGAAGCCTTGTTTGGGAGCGGCACTGTGCAGCGTCAAAAGCCCGTCGGCGACCATGTCGGCGACAAGAACCCGGGCCACACCGAGCGCGAGCCTGCTGTAGGCCGCGATCTCGGCCAGCGACTGCGCCCGCGGCTCGCACAGCACGGCGATGCGGTATTTGTCATGCCCGGCGAACCGGGCCTCCTGAACGGCGGGCTGGCTGGCGACCAGCACCGCCTCGATGGGAATGTCGCGCCTCGGCTCCGTCCGGCCCCGGGTGACCGCATATGGACGGACCAGGTTGCCCCTGGGATCATGCGGCTCTCCCATCGTGCGGTCACCTCCTTCCGGCGTTCAGCGGCTTCTGGCGCGTATATCGCTCCAGGTCAGACCTGGTGCGCGACGGCTTCACGGGGTGCGGGCACCAGGGCGGCGCCGACCCGCTCGACCAGCAGAGCCATTTCGTAGCCGACCTGACCGACGTCGCAGCTGCGCGCCGCGAGCACCGCCATCGACGATCCGTCGCTGATGGACATCAGGAAGAGGTATCCGCTGTCCATCTCGATGATGGTCTGCTGCACCTCGCCGGCGTTGAACATGCGCGAGGCGCCGTCAGTGAGGCTGACGACGCCCGACGTGATCGCGGCGAGCTGATCGGCGCGGTCGGCCGGCAGGTCCCGGGACGAGGCCAGCAGCAGGCCGTCCGCCGAGACCGCGACGACGTGCGCGATGCCTGCCACGCTGTCGGCGAAGTTGCTGAGCAGCCAGCCCATGTCCTGCATGGTGGGGGGCCTGGTCACTGTTTGTTCTCCTTCGGAGCGGGGGCGTTCACGACAGCTGTTTCTTCACTGCCGGCCGTACGCCCGCGTTGCACACCTCGGTGGTACGCGGAAAGGAGGCCGCGCACCTCATCCGGGCTGCGACGGTTCTGGTTGCGCGGGCCGTCCTGCACGCCACCGGGGACGAGCTGGGCCTGTGGAACCCGCTTGGGTAGTCCGGAGCGGGTGGTGTCGTTGACGACGGGTTCCGCCGCCGCCATCGCCCGCTGCCATCCATCGTCGGCGGCGGTGCGCCAGGCTTCCTCGGCCGACCGGCGTGGCCGGGGCACCGTCTGCGCACCGTTGTCCGAGCCGGCGTCCGCCGACCGCGAACCATTGTGCCCTGCGTTCTGTGGCTTGGAGACCGGCGGTGCCACGGGCGCCGGGGGCGCCATCGGGGCGGCCGCGGCGACCGGGGCCGAGACCGGCGCCGCAGCGGGTGCCGAGACGGGTGCCGCGGCGGGTGCCGAGACGGGTGCCGAGACCGGCGCCGCCATCGCGGCCGGTGACTGCGGCTGGTTCGGGGGTGGCGCATAGCCCGCGGTCGGCATGCTCCATTCCCCGGTGATCGGCCCGTCGTGGCCCTTGAACCAGCTCTGCTGCATCTCGAGGAAGATCGGCGAGGTCTCGCCGGTCTCGCCGGCCAGCGCGGGTACCGGGGGCGCCGGCGCCGGAGGCATGGAGGCGAGCGCGGCCCCCCAGCCGTTCGGGTTGGGGCTCGACGGGCGCCTCGGCGCCGGGATCCTGGCGCCGTCGGGGGTGACGAAGCCCGTCGCCGGCGCGTAGTCCTGCTGGACCCCCCGGTCCGGTGCCGCGGTGGTCACCGCCGGATAGGCCATCGTCGGCGAGCCGGCGCCGTACGCCGGCGCGGGATCCGCCGGCTGCGGGACGCGGACCGGCAGGGGCGGCCGCTCGCCGGGCTGTGCGTCGCCGCGCTTGGGCAGCGCCGGGCGGTCCGGGCTCGGCAGGTCGTTGCCGCGACCCGGCAGGTGCGAGGGCGGTACCGGCAGTTGCGGATGGGGCGGCTGCTGCGCGGTGATGGCGGGGAAGCCGCCGGAGCGCTGGCCCCACGGTTCTCCGGAGACGGCCGGCAGGGTCGCCGTCGCGGCGCTGGAGCGGCCGAGCGGCATCGGGTCGTTCCAGCTCGCCGGGCCGGGGTCGAGCTGCCGGTTGCCGCGCGGCCCGTCCACCGACCGGCTGTTCGGCAGGATGACGATGTGGTTCGGGAGCACCACCTGGGCGACGGTGCCGCCCTCGATGTTGGCCCGCAGCTCGACCCGGATGCCGTAACGGCTGGCGAGGCGGCTGACGACGGCCAGGCCCATCAGGCGGAACGCGGCGACGTCGACGTCGGGCGTCTCGGCAAGCCGGCGGTTCAGCGAGTCCATCTGCTCCTCGGACATGCCGAGGCCGCGGTCCTCCACCTGGATCACCACGTAGTCGCGGATGCGCCGGCCGTCCGCGACCACCACCGTGTTCGGCGGCGAGAAGCGGGTGGCGTTGTCGAGCAGTTCGGCGACGAGGCGGACGACGTCGTTCACGGCGACGGCCATGATGGAGATGTCGGTGTCGACGGTGCCGAACTCGATGCGGTTGTAGAGCTCGACCTCGGACTGCGCGGCGCGCAGGGCGTCGACGACCAGGGCGTCCTCGCGGCGCGGCGCGCTGGAGTCGGCGCCGGCGAGAACCAGCAGGTTCTCGTCGTTGCGGCGCATCCGGGTGGCGAGGTGGTCGAGCTCGAAGAGCTGGGCGAGCCGCTTCGGGTCCTCCTCGCCGCGCTCGATCTGGTCCAGTTCGCCGATCATCCGGTCGACCAGGCTCTGCGAGCGGCGGGCCAGGTTGAGGAACATCGCCGAGACGCTGGTCCGCAGGGCGGCCTGCTCGGCCGCGATGCGTACGGCCTCGCGGTGCACGACGTTGAACGCCTGCGCCACCTGGCCGACCTCGTCGCGGTTGTTGAGCCGGATCGGGTCGCGCACCTGCCTGACGATGTCGTCGGCGCCGCCGTCGCCCAGGTTGCGGGCGTCGCGCAGCCGGGCGACCGCGTCGGGCAGGTCGCGGTTGGCCACCGCCAGCGCGCCCTCGCGCAGCCGGCGCAGCGACTGGTTGAGCGAGCGGGCCAGCACCACGGCGAGCGCGACGGCGAGGATCAGGGTGAGCAGGACCAGGCTGGTCTCCACCGCGGCCTGGCGGGCGACCGAGGAGCTCTCGTCGACGGCCTCGGCGAGGGTCTGCTGCTCGAGCCGCTGCTCGGCCCAGCGCATCAGGTCGACCACCGCGCCGAAGGACTGGGTGATCTCCAGCGGCTCGATCGGGTCGGAGCGGCTGAGCCGGGTGGCGATTCCGTCGGCCAGGTTGACCGCGTCGCCGGTCACCGTGTTGTCCACAAGCGACCGCTGCGCCGGGGTGGCGACCAGGGCGAAGCCCTCCAGGGCCTCCTGCTGGCTGGTCTGGGTGGCGGTGAAGACGGAGAGTTGCTCGGCGCTGAGGTCGCCGGAGGCGCGGGCCGCGTAGGCGACCGCTTCCTGCTCGGCGGTGCCGGCCTTGGCCCGGGCGAACGCGGAAACGGCTCGCAGGCTGTCGGCGACGGTGCCCTCGCCCGCGTACTGGCTCAGCACCTCGCCGTAGCCGACGAGGTCGGTGATCACGACGCTGTAGCGCAGCACCGCCTCGGAGATCGCGATCTCGTCGCGATCGGTGATCTTCGTCCGGGTCGCGTCCATCGTCTGTAGGTGGTCGTCGATCCGGGTGAGCCGGTCGGCCACGGCGGCCGGCGGCTCGTCGAGCTCGGCACGGTCCGCTGTGTACTCCTGGATCCGGGCGTCGCTCTGCTCGATCGCGGCGTTGAACCCGTCCGGCTTGGCCGCCGGGTCTGCGAGGTACTGCGCCGCCGCCATCCGCTCCTTGTGCAGGTACTGCGTGAGCCGGGAGATGTCGGTGGACAGCCGGGTCAGGTCCTCGACCTGGCGGGCGTCGAGCGCCCTTCCGCCGACGTCGACGAGGCGGACGGTGGCGAGCGCGAGGACCGCGAGCAGCGGCACGAAGAGAATCAGTGCCAGTTTGGAACGGATCCTGGCGTCCCGGAGCCGGGGGATGCGGCCACGCCGCTCCCGGGTGCCGAACCCGCTCGACCGGCCGGCGTCCGCACCGCTACCCGGGGGTAACTCGGTGCCGCCCGCGGGATAGGTCGAAGCCTGGGCCGAAGAACCGGTGCTCACGACATCTCCTCGCTGGTCATCCCCGCATCTCTGCGCCCGCCCGAGTGCTGTCTCCCGGGCCCAGCCGAATCAAGCGGCAGGGCTGGTGCCACACGCGGCACGGCCGCGATTTCATCAGAACCGGCAACCGTTTGGGAAGCCTGAGACGTTCCGGAAACAGCGTTCACAACGCGATGGCAATCACCCATTCGGTTCAACAATCGACAATGCGTAGGCGTTGAAGTGCACGAATGTAATCGTGATAACTATCCGTGTTGGTGCAGTGACGCATATGCATCAAGATTCCAACCACTATGTGGGAAAGCTATCCCGCTCACCATATTCGGCACAGCTTGACCAGGGACCTTCACGTTGGCAAGGTTTGGCGCGATTGGACGGACGGACTGTCCGTGTTCCCGCGGTCCACACCGGACAACGTTGCGCCCGCCGAGATGGTTCAAACCCGTGCTCCGCCCCCTAGGAGGCACCCGCAGTGAGGCTCCCCCGACGTCTGACGGCGTCCGTGATCGCGGCGACGCTCATCGTCACCCCGCTCACGGGCTGCGACTCGGACACCGAATCCGGCGAGGCCGCCGACATCGTGATCGGCGCCGACCTGGCCTCGGGCGCGACGGTCGACTTCGCATACACCCGCGCGCTCCAGCTCAAGGTCGAGCAGGTCAACGCGTCCGGCGTCCTCGGCGAGCGCAAGCTGGTCCTTCGCGTACTGGACAACCGGTCCGACCCGACCGCGTCGCTGCGCAACATCAGCACGTTCGCGCAGGACGAGACGGTCGCCGCCGTGATCACCGGCTCCTGCGACGCCTGCGTGGTCGGCGCCGCCAAGACGATCAACGATCAGAAGATCCCGACGATCGCGCTGGCCGCGGCCGACGAGGTCACCACCCCGGTCGAGAGCCGGCGGTACGTCTTCAAGCTCGGCCCGAACTCGACCGACAGCTCCGCGGCGCTGGTCGCCGAGCTGATCCGCAAGCGGACCCGGACCGCCGCGCTGCTCTACTCCGACGACCTGTACGGCCGCGGCGGCAAGACCAAGATGATGGCCGAGCTCAAGAAGGCCGGCATCAACGTGACGGCCGCCCTGTCGGTCAAGCCGACCGCCACCGACATCACCCAGACCGTCGGCACGCTCACCGACGCCGCGCCGGACGCGCTCGTCGTCTGGGCCGGCAGCGACCAGGCGACCCTCGCCGCCACCAGCGCGAAGGCGGCCGCCTACGCCGGCGAGGTCTACTTCGACGCGGCCGCCGCCGGCGACCTGTTCCTGCCGCAGGCGGCCAGGGCCGCCACCGACAAGACGACGATGGTCTTCACCCAGATCCTGGCGATCGACGACGTGATCGCGACGACGCCGGCGAAGGCCACCCGCAAGCAGTGGTTCCGCGACTACACCTCCCGGTACGGCACCTACTCGGGTGTCGCGTCGTTCGCGGCGGACGCGGTCGACCTGATCGCCGACGCCGTCGCCAAGGTGGGCGGCGACCGCCAGCGGATCCGGGACGTGCTGGAGACCTCGCAGACCGACGGCCTCTCCGGCCCGATCCGCCTCACCCCGGACAACCACTCCGGGCTGATGCCGCAGGCGCTGACCCTGCTGGTGGCGCGCAGCGGCCGCTGGCGGCTGCTCAGCTGACGGATTCACGCACGGAAAAGCCGGCCGGCGTTCTCGCCGACCGGCTTTTTCGCGTACGCGTCAGCGGCTCGAGGTAGTCGCCCGAACCCACGGGAGCAGTAGTCTTTCCCCGAGCACCAGGATGTAATAGAAGACAATGCTGATCACCGCAAGCAGAGTGATCGCGGCGAATGCCGTAGCGGTGTCACCCTGGCCACTGGTCTGCACGATGATCGTGCCGAGGCCGCTCTCGCCGTACTGCATCTCGCCGACCACCACGCCGATGACCGCGAGTGGCATCGCCACCTTGAGCCCGACGAAGATCTGCGGTAAAGCCGCGGGCAGCCGCACCCGGGCGAAGGTCTGCGACCGGGAGGCGTCCATCGACCGGGCCAGCTCGGCCAGGTCGGCCGGGGTGCTGGTCAGGCCGGTCGCGGTGGACAGCACGATCGGGAAGAAGCAGACCATGAACGCCATCGCCAGGATCGGCGTGCGGCCGTAGCCGAACCAGATCAGCATGAGCGGCGCGAGCGCCACCTTCGGCACCGCGTTGAACGCGACGAGCAGCGGCGAGAACATCCGCTCGAATGGCCGCCACGCCGCGATGGCGACGCCGATCAGCACGCCGACCAGCACGGACAGGCCGAAGCCCAGCAGCGTCGCGTACGCGGTGTGCCAGGTCTCGGTGAGCAGGAACTCGCGGTACCGCTGGAAACCGTCGACCACCTCGGGCGGCGACGGCAGCACGACCGTGTTGATCGCGAAGATCTCGGTGCAGGCCCACCAGACGGCGAGCGCGATGGCCAGGCCGAACACGGGCCAGACCACGGCCGAGAGGGTGCGGCGGCGCGCGGGTTCCGCCGGGGTCGCCGCGTCGGGGACAGGGGCCGTCGCCAGGCCGGTCATCTATGAAGCTCCCACTCCCCGGCGGCACGGGGCCCGCCCGTCGTGAGACGGGTCCCGTGCCGGAGCCGGATCAGGCGTTCGGCACCAGCGAGAAGTCGATGACCTGCTCGGGCGTGAGCCCGGCCTCGATCTGACCGGAGCCCTGGAGGATGGCGATGCTGCGCGCGACCCGCTGGCTGTCCAGCGCGCCGACGGGCACGCCGGAGGCCTCCGAGCGCACGAACGGGCTCATCAGCGTCAGCTCGGCCGCGGCCGACTTCGGGTCGGCGGTCGGCACGTTCTTCTTCAGGAGGTTGCCGGCCTCGTCCGGGCTGGTGATCGAGTCCTGGAGGCCCTTGAGCAGGGCCGCGGTGAACTTCTTCACCTTCTCCGGGTTCGCCTTGGCGTAGCTGGTCGAGGTGATCAGCGCGTTGCCGTAGAGGTCCTGGAGGTAGTCGCTGTACGGCAGGAGCACCGCGGTCTTGCCCTTGGCGATGTTCTCGATCGTGGGCTTGCCGACCACGAACTGGCCGATGCCGTCCACCTTGTGCTGCGCGAGCGTGCCGAACAGCGTCTGCGGCGTCCCGTTCACGAACTTGACCTTGTTGTGGTCAATGTTGGCGGCCTTCGCGTAGGTCGGGAACAGGCTGCGGACGACCGAGCCGGGCAGGTCGGCGACGGTCTTGCCCTCGAGGTCCTTCGGTGAGTTGATGCCGTAGCCGTCGAGCGACATGACCGCGGCCATCGTGCGCTGCTGGATCGCCGCCACCGCCGTGAAGCCGGTGACCTTGCCCGCGCCGCCCGCGGCGAACAGGCCGCCGGTGAGGTCGATCGGCGTGAACTGCGCCGTGCCGGCGACGATCTGCTTGATGTTCTCGCCGCTGCCGGCACCGGCCTTGATCTCGACGTCGAAGCCGGCGTCGCGGAAGTAGCCCTTCTCCTTCGCGACGTAGGCGTATGAGTCGCGCCCGAAGTTGCCGAACGAGGTCAGATAGGTGATCTTCTCCAGCGTCTGCGCGCCGCTGTCCGTGCCGCCGTCTGCGTCGTCGCTGCAACCGGCTGCGGCGGCGAGGGTCGTGGCCAACGCGGCGGCCACGAGCGTGCGAGTGAACGTTCTTCTGTGCACCGTGTTCCTTCCCAACCGAGGGTGTTGAGCTGGCCGGCGTCGGGCGGAGGGTGCCGCGGCGCCGGGAGGTGGTGTGCGAAACTCGCGCGTTAGCGTAGGGGAAGCCAACATGATGATCGATGTCAGGTGGGTCCGGGACACCCTTGTGGACGGGCTGATCATCACTGTGCAACACCGGATGGCTACAGTGTCAGCGCATCGATTCAACCCTATGGGAGCGCGCGCAGATGATCCGTCTCACCAGCGTCTCCCGTACTTTCGCGGGCCGTCGCGGCACTGTGGAAGCGCTACGGGAGATCGACCTTGAGGTGCACGAGGGTGAGTTCGTCGCCGTCCTCGGCCGCTCCGGCTGCGGGAAGTCCACGCTGCTTCGGTTGATCGCGGGCCTGCTGCCGGCGACCGCGGGCGAGGTCCGGGTCTCCGGCGACCGGGTGGACCGCCCGCGCCGCGACATCGCCATGATGTTCCAGCGCCCGGCCCTGCTGCCCTGGCGCTCGGTGCTCGACAACGTGCTGCTTCCGGTGCAGATCTTCGGCTGGCGCAAGGCGGCGCACCGGGGGCGCGCGCACGAGTTGCTGGCCATGACGGGCCTGGCCGGTTTCGAGAAGCGGCTGCCGCACGAGCTCTCCGGCGGCATGCAGCAGCGGGTGGCGCTGTGCCGTTCGCTGATCGCCAACCCGCGGGTGATGCTCATGGACGAGCCGTTCTCCGCGCTGGACGCGCTGACCCGCGAGGAGCTCTCCGGAGAGCTGCAACGGGTGCACATGGAGCTGGGCACCACGATCGTCTTCGTCACCCATTCGATCGACGAGGCGGTGCTGCTCGCCGACCGGGTGGTCGTGCTCAGCCCGCGACCGGGCCGGATCCGCGAGGTCCTCGACATCAAGATCCCCCGGCCCCGCACGCTCGGCCGGGGTGCGCACCTGGAAGAGGTGGCCCGCTGTAGCGCGGAGCTGCACGAACTGCTGATGGCATAGGACGGCCCATGCGCGTTTGCCTGTTCACCGAGCCGCACCGCGGCGCCACCTACGAGGACCAGCTACGGCTGGCCCGACTCGCCGAGGACGCGGGGTTCGAGGGGTTCCTGCGCGCCGACCACTACCAGTCGATGGGCGCCGAGCTGGGGCTGCCCGGACCGACCGACGCCTGGATCACCCTGGCCGGCCTGGCCCGGGAGACCTCCCGGATCCGGCTGGGCACGCTCGTCAACTCGGCGACGTTCCGGCTGCCCGGGCCGCTGGCGATCATGGTGGCCCAGGTGGACGCGATGAGCGGCGGCCGGGTCGAGCTGGGCATGGGCGCCGGCTGGCTGGAGCGCGAACACACCTCGTACGGCATCCCGTTCCCGCCGCTGGCCGAGCGCTTCGACCGGCTGGAAGAACAACTCGCGATCATCACCGGGCTGTGGGCGACCGAGGAGGGCGAGCGCTTCTCCTTCGACGGCAAGCACCACCGGCTGCTGGACGCGCCCGCGCTGCCCAAGCCGGTGCAGCGGCCCGGGCCGCCGATCATCGTCGGCGGCCGCGGCCCGAAGCGCACGCCCGAGATCGCCGCCCGCTTCGCGGACGAGTTCAACATGCCGTTCAAGACCGTCGCGGAGACGGCGGCGGGTTTCTCCCGGGTACGCGAGGCGGCCGCGCGCCACGGGCGCGACCTGCGGCTGTCGGCGGGCGTGGTGGTCGCCGTCGGGCGCACCGAGTCCGAGGCCCAGCGGCGGGCCGCGCCCCTGCACGTGCCGAGCGCCCTGCCGCCGGAGGACCCGGTCGTCGGATCGCCGGACGCGCTCGTGCAGCGCATCGGCGAGCTGGCCGCGATCGGCGCGACCCGGGTACACCTGCGGATCATCGAGATGGACGACCTCGACCACGTGGAGCTGATCGCTTCCCGGGTCCTCCCCCAGGTAGGAGAGCTGTGAGCGATCAGGCGCTGAGCCCCGTCGGGCAGCAGATCATGCTCGAGAACGACAAGGTGCGGATCTGGCACATCGCCCTTGAGCCGGGCGAGACGCAGCCCCTGCACCACCACGGCCTTGCGTACGTGGTGGTCGCCGTCCAGGGCGCCCGGAACGTGATCCACACGGCCGCGGGCGAGCGGATCGACGTCGAGGAGGAGACCGGCGGCGTGGTCTTCCGGGAGCCCGGTCAGACCCACATGCTTACCAACGCGGGTGACACTGCGTATATCGGCCGCATCGTTGAGTTGAAGGCCGGCGGCGCTTCCGCCTAGCCGGAGGTTTGGCCATCCTTAAGAAGCGCGCCGTGGACTGGCCGCGCTCCTGAGCACCCCGTAACGTGCCTGGCATGGCATTTCGGACCTGGGTCAAGCTGTTGTCGGCGACCCTCGGCGTGGCCGCGCTGGCCGGCGCGAGTCAGCTCGGTGTGGCGTACGGGCTCGGCATCGTCCGGCTCACGCGGGTGCTGGACGTGACCACGCGTGATCAGTGGACGGCGCAGCTCGCGTGGATCTCCTGGTTCGCGATGGTGGCGGCCGCGGCCGGCGCGCTGGCCGGCGCGGTGCTGCTGCGGCGCTGGTACCCGGACCGGGTGCGGCTCGGCGTCGGCACCGAGCTGGCGCTCTCCCTCGCGGCGGCGCTCGGCGCCGGCGTGGTGGTGCCGCTGACCATGCAGCCGGCCCGCACCGCACAGGTCGCCGGCGTCGACGAGGTCGTCGTGATCGCGATCTGCGCCGGGCTCGGCGCGCTTGTCGGCATCTTCGCGGCGTGGGCCGCCCTGGCGCAGGCGGTGGCGCGGTGGAGCATCGTCGTGACGGGAATCGCGATCTGGGTCGTCGCGGTGGTGTCGGTCGCGCCGTCGCTGGCGCCGAGTGACCCGCTGCCCGCCGTCCGGCTCGGGGTGTTCGACGCCGGGTTCCTCTCGCCCGCGGTGACGCAGCGGACCGCGCTGGCGACGATGCCGGCGCTGGCCCTGCTGATCGGCCTGGCGCTCGGCCTGGTCGCCCGCCGCCGGGAGCTGCCCCTTCTGACCGTCGCGCTGGCCGGGCTGGCCGGTCCGGCGCTGCTGACGCTCGCGTACCTGATCGCGGGCCCGGGCGCGGGCGACGACCGCTACCAGGTGGTGCCCTACTGGGCCGCGATGACCGCCGCCGGCGCGGGAGTGCTCGGTTCGGTGCTGGCCGCGGTCGTGCGCCGCGGCCCCGGCCCGGACGACGACGCCGGCGCACCGGGGCAGGACAAGCCGCCGCTGCCGAAGCGGACCGGCCGGTCCGACTCCGAGATCGCCGCCGCCGGCACCGGGGCGCCCGGCTCACCCGCCCGCCCGGCGAAGAACGCCTCCGGCGACAAGCCGGCGACGACCACCGAGGCGGCTACCCGGCCGCAGACCGGTGCTCGGCCGAGCGGGCCGTCCGCGGCAGGCCGCAAGCCGCAGAAGCCCCGCCGCCAGGGACGGCGCGCGAACGTCGCGGACGCCTTCATCGCCCGCCCGCAGCCCGGCGGCGTCGCCGTCGGCGACTACACCGACGACGAGCCCGCGCCCTACGACGCGTTCGCCCGGGGCCGGAACGCCGAGCCGCTGACCCGGGAGCCGACCGCGATCAGCGCGCCGCTGCCGCAACCGAATCCGATCAGCGCTCCGCTGTCGGTGACTCCGGCGCCGCGGCAGCGCAACGCCGACCCGGTCCCGGACGGTAAGCCCCGGCACGGCCGGGACGCCGACTACGTGGGCTGGGTCAGTGGCCTGGGCCAATAGCCGGCAACACATAGTCGAACACCGATGGAATGACGTGTCGGGGATGTACCGCGGGCGCGCCGGCGGACTGACCATGTAGTCACGGCCCAACGCCATGGGCCCTGACGCATCGGAGTCCGCCATGACCCCTGACGCACACCGCCCCTCCCGTCTACGCCGCCTGCTGTCGGCGATCGCGATCGCCTTCGCGCTCGCCACCGCCGGCCTCGTCGCCCCCGCCGTGGTGGCGCCGACGCACACACCGGCCGCCGAGGCGGCGGTCTATTCCACCTGCACGTTGTCGCGCTGCTCGGCCGCACGCACCGCGCGGACCGGGTGGAGCTCGCTGGGCTGGCCGACCAGCGCGGGCTGGTACAGCTGGCCGTACGGGCAGTACAACTACACCGGCGGCACGTTCCAGAACCGTGAGCGGCAGCTGCCGCTCAACGCCACCTACAGCGAGTACGACGTCTATCCCCGGGCCCGGGGCGCGGCGCGGGACGCGTACCGGATCGTGGTGAACCGGTCCACCCGCGAGACCTGGTTCACCCCCGACCACTACGTCAACTTCTACAAGCTCTGATCCGACGTGACCGGGAGGTACACGCGACCTCCCGCGTTCACGAACTCGTCGCTCTTGTCCTTCATCCCGCGGGCGGCGTACTCCTTCAGCTCCTGGGTGATCTTCATCGAGCAGAACTTGGGTCCGCACATCGAGCAGAAGTGCGCGGTCTTGGCGGGCGCGGCCGGCAGCGTCGCGTCGTGGTACGCCCGGGCGGTATCCGGGTCGAGCGCCAGGTTGAACTGGTCCTCCCAGCGGAACTCGAACCGCGCCTTGCTCAGGGCGTTGTCCCAGTCCTGCGCGCCCGGGTGGCCCTTGGCCAGGTCGGCGGCGTGCGCGGCGATCTTGTAGGCGATCACCCCGGCCTTCACGTCGTCGCGGTCCGGCAGCCCGAGGTGCTCCTTCGGCGTGACGTAGCAGAGCATCGCGGTGCCGAACATGCCGATCATCGCGGCGCCGATCGCCGACGTGATGTGGTCGTACGCGGGCGCGATGTCCGTGGTGAGCGGACCGAGCGTGTAGAACGGCGCACCGGCACACAGCTCCTGTTGCAGGTCCACATTCTCCTTGATCTTGTGCATGGGCACGTGTCCCGGCCCTTCGATCATGACCTGCACGCCGTGCTCCCAGGCGACATGCGTCAGCTCGCCAAGGGTCCGCAACTCCGCGAACTGCGCCTCGTCGTTGGCGTCCGCGATCGAGCCCGGCCGCAGGCCGTCGCCGAGCGAGAACGTGACGTCGTAGCGGGCCAGGATCTCGCAGAGCTCGGCGAAGTTGGTGTAGAGGAAGTTCTCGGTGTGATGGGCGAGGCACCACGCCGCCATGATCGAGCCGCCGCGCGACACGATCCCGGTGACCCGGTCGACGGCCAGCGGCACGTACGGCAGCAGCACCCCGGCGTGCACGGTCATATAGTCGACGCCCTGCTCGGCCTGCTCGATCACGGTCTCCCGGAAGATCTCCCAGCTCAGCTTGACCGGGTCGCCGTCGACCTTCTCCAGCGCCTGGTAGATCGGCACGGTACCGATCGGCACTGCCGAGTTGCGGACGATCGACTCGCGCGTCTCGTGGATCCGCTTGCCGGTCGACAGGTCCATCACGGTGTCGGCGCCCCACCGCGTCGCCCAGGTGAGCTTGTCGACCTCCTCGGCGATCGAGGACGTGACCGCGGACGTGCCGATGTTGGCGTTGACCTTCACCAGGAACCGTGCGCCGATGATCATCGGCTCGATCTCCGGGTGGTTGACGTTGGCCGGCAGCACGGCCCGCCCGGCCGCGATCTCCTCGCGGACCACCTCGGGCTCGACACCCTCGCGGATCGCGACGAACTCCATCTCGGCGGTGACCAGCCCGGCCCGCGCGTACGCGAGCTGGGTGGGCCGCTCTCCCGCCAGCGGCGTGCCGGCGCCGGCGACCGGCGCGACGTCGCCGCGCTCGGCGATCCAGGCGCCGCGCAGCGGCGGCAGCCCGACGGCGGGATCGCTGCCCGGCCCGGACGTGTCGTAGAGCCGCACCGGCGGGTTGTCCCCCGACAGTTCGACCTCCGCGAACGGCACCCGCAGGTCCGGACGGGATCCCTCGACGTACACCTTGCGCCTCATATTTCCTCCCCAATCGTGACGAACAGGGCGGCGTTCGACCGCACGGGATCGCGCGATCGCCGGATCGACCCTCAGACGAAGTGGTGCAGCGGACCCGGCCCCCGGCCGAGCTTCCAGTTCCGGCCGCCGGTGAGCGCCCCGGCGACGTACTTCTTGGCGAAACGCACCGCGGCGACGACGTCGTCGCCCAGCGCCAGCCGGGCCGCGATCGCGGACGAGAACGTGCAGCCCGAGCCGTGATTGTTGGCGGTCGCGACGGGCTCGCCGGAGAGCACGACCGTGCGCCCGTCGTGGTGCAGCACGTCGACGGCCAGCTCGCTGCCGGTCACCACCACCGCTCGCGGCCCGCGGGCCGCGAGTTCGGCGGCCGCATCGGCCATTTCCTCGGCCGTGCCCACCTCCCGTCCGAGGAGGGCGCCGGCCTCGTGCCGGTTCGGCGTCAGGACCCGGGGGTACGGGATGAGCGGCTCGACGGCCGCGACACCGGAGAGCCGGCTGCCGCTGGTCGCGACGAGCACCGGATCCACCACGAGTTCCGGCAGCTCGGCGGCGCGGTCGGCGAGCAGGGCCGCGACCGCGGGATCGCCGATCATGCCGACCTTGACGGCCGCGACGGCGAAGTCGTCGAGCACCGCCGTAAGCTGCGCGGCGACCACCTCGGCGGGCACGGAGTGGATCGCCGTGACGCCGCGCGTGTTCTGCGCGGTCACCGCGGTGAGCACGGAGACGCCGTAGACGCCCAGCGCCGCGAACGTCTTCAGGTCGGCCTGGATGCCCGCGCCCGCACCGGAATCGGAGCCGGCGATGGTCAGCACCACGGTCGGCGTCATGCCCGCACCCCCGCCGCCGCCACGAGTGCGGCGGTCACCGACTCCGGATCGGCCGCCCGCATCACCGCGCCGAGCACCGCCACCCCGGCCGCGCCCGCCGCCATGCACTCGGCGACCCGCGCGGGCGAGTCGATCCCGCCGAGCGCCAGCCACGGCACGTCGCCGGCAAGCTCCGCGGCCCGCGCCGGGCCGAGCGCCGGGCCGTAGCCGGGCTTGGTCACCGTCGGGTAGATCGGCGAGAGCGTCACATAGTCCTCCGTGGACAGTCGCGGCTCGCCGTGGCATGAGCGGCCGACGATCCCGGCATCCGGCGGCACGGGATCCGTCCGCGACAGGTGCACGGCGTCGCCGCCGAGCGGATCCGGCCCGGCGACCACCAGCCGGCCCGGCGGGACCACGGCACGCAGGGCCGTCGCCAGCGCGCGCCTCGCGGCGTACGCCAGATCCTTCTCGCGCAGGATGACCCACGCCGCGCCGCCGCGAACCGCGGCCGCGACCACCTCGACGAGCGGCCGCGCCGCGAGCCCGCGGTCCGTGAGCACGACGACGCCGGACGGGATCACCATTCCGGCCGCCCCTCGTCCGATGTGGACGCGAGCGCGTGGAAGCGCCGGGGAATCCGGCCGGCGCCGAAGGCCAGCCGCCCGGCCCGCACCGCGTGCCGCATCGCGGCGGCCATCCGCGCGGGATCCTCGGCCCGGGTGATCGCGCTCGCGATGAGCACCGCGTCGCAGCCCAGCTCCATGGCGAGCGCGGCGTCCGAGGCGGTGCCGATACCCGCGTCGAGAATCACCGGCACGTCGACGCTGTCCCGGATGAGCCGGATGTGGTGCGGGTTGGAGATGCCCAGCCCGGAGCCGATCGGCGCGCCGGCCGGCATCACCGCCGCGCACCCGGCGTCGGCCAGCCGGCGGGCAAGGATCGGGTCGTCGCTGGTGTACGGCAGCACCTGAAACCCGTCCGCCACCAGGGTTTCCGCCGCCCGCAGCAGCTCGACCCCGTCCGGCAGCAGGGTGCGCTCGTCGCCGATGACCTCGAGCTTCACCAGGTCCGTTTCGAAGGCCTCCCGGGCCAGGTGCGCGGCCTTCACCGCGTCGGCGGCCGTGTAGCAGCCGGCCGTGTTGGGCAGGATCCGCATGCCGAGCCGGTCGAGCATCGGCAGCAGCCCCGGCCCGGCGGCGTCGACCCGGCGCAGCGCGACGGTGACCATCTCGGTGCCCGAGGCGACGACGGCGGCCTCGAGCGCGGCCAGGCTCTCCGCGCCGCCGGTACCCAGGATCAGCCGGGACTCACCGAACATGTCAGCCACCCTGCGCCGCCGTGAGCACCTCGACGCGGTCGCCGTCACGCAGCGGCGCGCCGGTCCACGCGGACCGCGGCACGACCTCGCCGTTGACGGCGACCGCGACCCCCCGTTGGGCCTCGGTGAGCTGCGCGACTAGCGCCGCGACGTCGGCGACTTCGACGTCGCGCTCGGCGCCGTTGACGATGACCCTCATGCGAACCTCCCCGGCGCGAACGCGTCCAGCAGCGGATCGGCCTTCCCGGTCGCCACCAGCTCGGCGATCAGGTCGGCGGTGACGGGCGCGAGCAGCACCCCGTTGCGGTGATGCCCGGCGGCGATGATCGGGCCGCCGGTGTGCGCGCCGAGCAGCGGCGCGTTGTCGGGAGTCGCCGGCCGGTGCCGCACCACGGTCTCGGTCAGTTCGCACTCGCCCAGCTCAGGCACCACGTCGGTGGCGGCCCGCAGAAGGTCGCGCACCTGCCCGGCGGTCACCGTGCTGTCCCGGCGTTCGTCCTGGGTGGCCCCGACGACGACCTCGCCGTCGGCGCGCGGCACCAGATAGACGTGCCGCCCGTCGGCCCACCCGCTGACCACGTGCCGCAGCAGGCCGGGCTCGCCGCGCAGCCGCAGCACGAGTCCCTTCACCGGCCGCACCGGCAGCCCGGTCAGCGCGGCGGTCCCGGATCCGGCCGCGACCACCACCGGCACGCCCGCCGGCAGGTCGTCCACCCGGCTCCGGAGCACGGCGGGCCCGAGGACCGCGCGCAGCGCCGCGACCACCCGGCGCGGGTCGACCTGCCGGTCGTCCGGCGCGTGCGCGCCGCCACGCAGCCGCAGCGAGAGCGCCGGCTCCAGCTCGCGCAGCGCGCTCGGCCCGAGCGGGCTCAACCCGAGACCAAGACCTCGCCGGTACGCCCAGAGCCGCTGCGCCTCGGCGACATCGTCGGCGGTCAGCGCGACGGTCAGCGTGCCCGTGCGGTCGTAGCCGACGTCGATGCCGGACGCCCGGCTCAGCTCCTCGGCGAATCCGGGCCACCGGCCCGCGGACTCGACCATGAGCTCGGTCAGCGCCTCCTGCCCGAAGCCCGCCTCACCGGCCGGCGCGAGCATTCCCGCGGCGGCGTACCAGGCACCGCCGTCGCCGCCGTCATCGTGGACGGTCACCGCCAGCCCGCGCTGCGCACACCGCCAGGCGATCGAGAGCCCGATGATCCCGCCCCCGACAACCACGACCTCGGTCGCGCTCATGCCGTCACCTCCGCTTCGCTGCGGCGACGACATGAGTCAGACACTGAGCCGTTTGATTCGCTCGCAAGCTCGCTCATGCGAGCGCCGCCAGCATTTCCCCGGCGGCCCGCCCCGGATCGGCCGCGTTCGCGATCGCGCCGACGACGGCCACCGCGGCGGCTCCCGCGGCGATCAGTGAGCCCGCGTTCGCGGCCGTCACGCCGCCGATGGCGACGATCGGGGTGTCCGGGACGGCGGCGGCGACCTCGCCGATGACGGCCGGGCCCAGCGGATCCGGCAGGCCGGCTTTGGTCGTGGTCGCGAAGGCCGGGCCGACGCCCAGATAGGACGCGCCCGCCCGCCGCGCCGCCCGGGCCGCCGCCGCGTCGCGGCAGGTGGCGCCGAGCACGCCGGCGGGCCCGAGCACCCGGCGCGCCGCCGCGACGGGAAGGTCCCCGGCGCCGACGTGCCCGCCGTCCGCGCCGACCGCCAGCGCGACGTGCAGACGGTCGTTGACCAAGCACAACACGCCATACGGGCGGCAGATCTCCAGCACGGCGTCCGCCAGTTCGTACGTCTCGCGGTCGCTGACGTCGTCCTCGACGCGGATCTGAACGGCCAGCCGCCCGGTCGCGTCGCGGCGGTGCGCCTCGGCGACCGTTGCGGCGACGACGGACAGCGGCTCACGCCCGCGGCGTGCGTCGGTGATGAGGTGAAGATGCGGGAAATCAGGGCCCACAACGCGCTCCTCCCTGCGCCGGCATGACCCGGATCAGGTTCGACGGTCGGGGGCCGCGACAGCCCCCCTCTCAGCCCGGTGCACCGGACTCCCGTGGGGTTGGTTCCGCGCAGACCGTAACCCCGCACCGGGGCGCCCGTAAAGCCCCCTCGTCACTCCACAGTGGGTGGCTGTGCCACTCCAGAGAGCACGCACGCAGGCCTTTCGCCCGCGAAATCCCGGGCCACGTCACCCATGATCAACATGGGTGACGCCCGTCACCGCCGCCGGGTCAGCGGACGTCCCAGACCGGTTCCGGGGTCTCCACGACCTCGCCGTCACCCTGGAACAGCACGAAGCGGTCGAAGCCCCGGGTGAACCAGCGGTCGTGGGTCACCGCGATCACCGTGCCCTCGAACGCCTGCAAGCCCTCCTCGAGCGCCTCCGCCGAGGCCAGGTCCAGGTTGTCCGTCGGCTCGTCGAGCAGCAGCACGGTCGCGCCGGAGAGCTCGAGCAGCAGCACCAGGAACCGCGCCTGCTGGCCGCCCGAGAGCGTGCCGAAGACCTGGTCGCCCTGCGCCGCGAGCTCGTAGCGGTTGAGCGCCTTCATCGCGCCGGCCCGGTCCGTGCCGCTGCGGTGGTCGTCGCCGCGCCACAGAATCTCGACAAGGGTGCGTTTCAGCAGCTCCGGGCGGTCGTGCGTCTGCGAGAAGTGGCCGGGCCGGACGCGGGCGCCGAGCCGCGCCACGCCGCTGTGCGCCACGTGTGCCAGCGGCGCGCCGTCGACCGGCTTGTTGTCGACGTCCGGACTGGTGCCGCCGGCCGCCAGCAGCCGCAGGAAATGGCTCTTGCCGGTGCCGTTGGCGCCGAGCACCGCGACCCGGTCGCCGTACCAGATCTCCAGGTCGAACGGGAACGTCAGGTTCTCCAGCTCCAGGCCGGTGCACATCACCGCGCGCTTGCCCGTGCGCCCGCCGCGCAGGTTCATCCGCAGCGACTGCTCCTTGGGCGGCAGCGGCGGCGGGCCGGCCTCCTCGAACTTACGCAGGCGGGTCTGCGCCGCCTGATAGCGCGACGCCAGCCCGTCGTTGTACGCCGCCTTGTTCTTCAGCGTGAAGACCAGCTCGCGGAGCTTCTCGTGCTCCTCGTCCCAGCGCCGGCGCAGCTCGAGCAGGCGTTCATGACGATCCGAGCGGGCCTCGTGCCACGACGCGAAGCCGCCCGGATGCGTCCACGCCCCGCCGCCCTCGACGGCGACGACCCGGTCCGCGGTCTGCGCCAGCAGCTCACGATCGTGCGACACGTAGAGCACCGACTTCGGCGACTCCCGGAGCCGGGCCTCCAGCCAGCGCTTGCCGGGCACGTCCAGGAAGTTGTCCGGCTCGTCGAGCAGCAGCACCTCGTCGCCGCCGCGCAGCAGCAGGTCGAGGGCGAACCGCTTCTGCTGGCCGCCGGAGAGCGTGCGCACGCCACGGTGCCGGACCTCGTCCCACGGCTTGCCGAGAATGGACACGGCCACGACGTCGAAGAGCACCTCGGCGTCGTAGCCGCCGGCCTCGCCCCAGCCGGCGATCGCGTTGGCGTACCCGATCTGCGCCCTCTCCGCGTCGGGGCTCGCGTCGAGCGCGGCCTGCGCGGCCGCGAGCGCACCGCCTGCCGCGCGCAGCGGCGGCGCGACCAGGGACAGGGCCAGATCCTCGAGGGTACGGTCATCGCCGATCATGCCGATGAACTGCCGCATGACCCCGAGCCCGCCCGCGCGGGCGATGGTGCCGACCGGCGTGGGCGTGTCACCGGCGACCA
The DNA here is from genome assembly GCF_014205335.1 of Amorphoplanes digitatis. NCBI lineage: Bacteria > Bacillati > Actinomycetota > Actinomycetes > Micromonosporales > Micromonosporaceae > Actinoplanes > Actinoplanes digitatis. Next base: position 8,007,921 of record NZ_JACHNH010000001.1, read on the forward strand.
TCCGCAGCAGGGTGGTCTTGCCGGCGCCGTTCGGCCCGACCAGCGCCACCTTCGCGCCCTCGCCGACCCGGAACGACACGTCGGAGAAGAGCTCGCGGCCGTCCGGCAGCACGAATCCGACGCCTGAGACGTCTACGTAACCCACGCGAGCATCCTCCCCGACAAAGTGTGGCGGGTCAGCCGGTTTTCCGGGTCACGCGCAGCACCCGGAACCCCCGCTGGCTCGCCGTACGCGCCACGTCCCAGCCCAGCGACGTGAGCCAGGTGTGCAGCGAGTCGCCGCCCAGATTCCGGTTGATCACGAGCCAGGCGACGCCCTCGGGCTTCAGCCGCGGCAGCCACCGCTCCAGCAGGGCGTGCAGCTCGGCCTTGCCGACGTGGGTCGGCGGGTTGCTCCAGATCTGGTCGAACGCCACGTCGCCGGGCACGTCATCGGGTGACGCCACCTCCACCCGGCCGGCGAGGCCCAGCGCGGCCGCGTTCTCCGTCGTCAGGTCGCGGGCCCGGGCGTTGACGTCGATCGCCCACACGGTCGCCGACGGCGCCTCGGTCGCGAGCACACACGCGATCGGGCCGTAGCCACACCCGAGGTCGAGCAGGGTGCCGCCGGCGTCGGCCGTCGGCAGGTCAGCCTTGCGCAGCAGCACGGCGGTGCCGGGGTCGAGCCGCCCGGCGGAGAACACACCCGCCGCGACGGTGAGGGCATAGGCCCGCCCGGCGGCGGTGAACTCGATGCGGCTCCGGTTCTCGGGCGCGGCGGGTTCGGCGCTGAAGTAATGATCGGCGGTCACGACGCCCATCCTCCCTCAACCGGTGGACCGCAACGACGGGAGGCCGCCGGGGGTGCCGCACAGTCTGTGCGTCCATCGATCACGGTGCGCTCCTACCGTGACCTTCATGCCTGGCGACCCGCACCCCCGCTCCGCACATCGCGCGATCCCGGAGGGCGGACTCGCAGTGCTGACGCGACAGGCGCTGGCCGGACCGGCCCTCGCCCGCCAGGTGCTCGCCCGGCAGGGCCTGACCCGACAGGCCGCGCCGCAGCACCGCCAGACCCGCGCCGCGCACACCCGGTCCGCGCACGCGCACTCGCACGCCGCCCGGCCGCAGCGGCCGCGGCGCGGGCCCTGGCGGCGGCCGTCCCGCGAGCCGCAGCAGGCGCAGCGGGCGTTGCAGACGCTGATGAGCGGGATGGGCGCCGTGATCATCGTGTCGATCATCGGGCTGAGCGCGTTCTTCATCATCGCCGACGAGCGGCGCGGGCTCGGCGACTCGGCGGCCGCGCCGGCGGTCTCCTCGGCGGCGATCGCCTCACGCGAGGTGGACGCCGAGCCGCTGAGTCAGCGCGAGGTGTTCCCGCAGCCGGAGATCCGCCTGGTCGCGGGCACGGCCCCGTACCAGGTCACGATGACCCACATCGACACCGACTGCGACGTCGCCACGACCGGCGAACTAGGCGCCCTGCTCGCCGAGCACGGCTGCAACCAGGTGGTCCGGGCGGGCCTGACCGCGCCGTTCGGCGGCTACCAGGTCACCGCCGGCGTCTTCAACCTCGCCGAGGAGGCCGGCGCGACGCTGGTGTCCTCGCAGGCCGGGCCGCTGGTCGAGACCGGCCGGGGCAGCTTCGCCGCGATGGGCGGGCTCGGCAGCGATCCACTCGCGGAGCCGCTGGCACAGGTCGGCTGGCACCAGCGCGGGCACTACCTGCTCTACTGCGTGATCGCCCGCCCGGACGGCCGACTCGTCGAGGACGACGACCCGTACGCGGAACGGATCACCGCCGACCTGATCGGGCGCTACCTGGACGAGACGATCATCAGCAGCCGGGCCGGCCAGCCCTAGGGCCGTCCTGCCGATCATGGCGACGCCGAGCCGAGGTCCAGGTTTCGCGTCGCAAGTGGGCCGGACGGTCGAATACCGGTGTTGTATTCGGCCGTTCGGACCGCGCCGCGAGGCGGAAGCTGGGCCCGGCGCAGGCCGTCATGATCGGCAGGACAGGCCCTAGCCTTACGCGCGCAGGCGCCGGGTCGCCTCGGCCCGGTCGGCGTAGTCCGACTCGGCCGGGTAGCCCACTGCGATCAGCGTCAGGCCGTGCGCGGGCGCGACGGTCACCTCGCTCGACCGTTCCCGCAGCGTCAGCAGCTTCGCCGGCCAGGACGCGTCCCGCCGGCCGTCGCCGACGGTCAGCATGGCGCCGACCAGGCTGCGCACCATGGCCTGGCAGAACGCGTCGGCCTGCACGGTGGCGACGGCGACGCCGTCCTCCTCCCGCCGCCAGTCGAGCCGGGTGATGGCCCGCACGGTGGTGGCGTGCTCCTTGCGCTTGCAGAACGCGGCGAAGTCGTGCAGCCCGACCAGCCCGGCCGCGGCCTCGCGCAGCCGCTCGAGATCCAGCGGCCGCACCCACCAGAGGGTGTCGTAGCGGCGCAGCGGCTCGGGACCGGAGACGGTGTCGGCGACCCGGTACTCGTAGCGCCGGAAGGTGGCGGAGAAGCGGGCGTCGAAGGTGGACGGCACCGGCGTCACGGCCCGTACCCGGGCGTCCGGGGGCATGAGCGCGGCCAGCCGCCGCAGCAGCGAACCCTCCAGGGTGGACCAGGCGGCCGTCGGCAGGTCGATGTGGCAGACCTGGCCGGTCGCGTGCACCCCGGCGTCGGTGCGGCCGGCGACGGTGAGGCCCAGCGGGACGGGGCCGACCAGCCGTTCGAGCGCCTCGACGAGGACGCCGGCGACGGTGCGCCGGGCCGGCTGCGCGGCCCAGCCCGAGAACTCCCGGCCGTCGTAGGAGACGTCCAGGCGCAGTCGCGTTGTTTCGTCCATGTCGACCTGATACCCCGCAAAATTCGTGGACTAGGTAGCCGTACAAGAGGAAGGCCCGGCACCCACCAGGGGTGCCGGGCCTCACAACCTTGCGAAGGATCAGGCCTTGGCGTCGGTGTCTTCGCCCTCGACCTCGGTGCCCTGGTCGCCGGCGGCGTCGGACGCGGTGGCGGGCGTCTCGTCCTCGCGGGCGAGCGCCTCGACCTTGTCCTGCTGCGCGGCGGCCTTGCGGGCCGCCTTCTTGGCCGGCGCCGTGGTGGCCGCGACCTCAAGCTCCTCGACCAGCTCGATGACGGCCATCGGAGCGGCGTCACCCTTGCGGGGACCGGTCTTGGTGATCCGGGTGTAGCCACCCGGCCGGTTGCCGTAACGCGGCGCGATCTGCTCGAACAGGGCGTACACGACGTCCTTGTCCTTGACCACGGTCAGCACCCGGCGGCGGGCGTGCAGGTCACCGCGCTTGGCCTTGGTGATCAGCTGCTCCGCCAGGGGGCGCAGGCGCTTGGCCTTGGTCTCGGTGGTCTTGATCTTCCCGTGCCGGAAGAGCTCCGTGGCCAGGTTGGCCAGCAGCAGCTTCTCGTGCGCCGGGCTGCCGCCGAGGCGGGGACCCTTGGTGGGCGTGGGCATTTGTTGCTCCTTCGAGGAATAAACCTTGCAGTGCGGCAGAGCCGCCTATTTGCCGCCTTTGAGGAATTACCCTTGCCGTGCGGCGGAGCCGCTCATTTGCAGCACAGCATGGCCGCGGCAGCCGCGCTTACAGCTGCTCGGTCTCGCGGTAGTCGTCGGTGTCGTAGTCCACGTCGCCGAACGAGTCGACCACGTGCGCCGGGTCGAAGGACGGCGCGCTGTCCTTCAGGCCCAGGCCCATTCCGGCGAGCTTCATCTTGACCTCGTCGATCGACTTCTGACCGAAATTCCTTATATCCAGAAGGTCGGCCTCCGTCCGCCCGATCAGCTCACCGACGGTGTTGATGCCCTCGCGCTTGAGGCAGTTGTACGACCGGACCGTGAGGTCCAGCTCCTCGATCGGCAGGGCCAGGTCGGCGGCCAGCTGAGCGTCCTGCGGGGACGGTCCGATGTCGATGCCCTCGGCGGTCTCGTCCAGCTCGCGGCAGAGGCCGAACAGCTCGACGAGGGTCGAGCCGGCCGACGCCAGCGCGGTACGGGGCGAGATCGACGCCTTCGACTCGACGTCGATGATCAGACGGTCGAAGTCGGTGCGCTGCTCGACACGGGTCGCCTCGACGCGGTAGGTCACCTTCATGACCGGCGAGTAGATCGAGTCGACCGGGATGCGGCCGATCTCTGCGCCGGCGTTCTTGTTCTGCGCGGCCGTGACGTAGCCACGACCCCGCTCGACGGTGAGCTCCATGTCGAGCCGGCCCTTGCTGTTGAGCGTGGCCAGCTTCAGGTCGGGGTTGTGCACGGAGACGCCGGCCGGGGGCTGGATGTCACCCGCGGTGACATCGCCCGGGCCCTGCTTGCGCAGGTACATGCTGACGGGCTCGTCGTGCTCGGAGCTGACGGTCAGCTCCTTGACGTTCATGACGAGCTCGACCACGTCCTCCTTGACACCGGGGATGGTGGTGAACTCGTGCAGCACGCCGTCGATCTTGATGCTGGTGACCGCCGCGCCCGGGATGGACGACAGCAGGGTCCGCCGCAGCGAGTTGCCGAGGGTGTAGCCGAAGCCCGGCTCCAGGGGCTCGATGGTGAACCGGGAGCGGGTCTCGCTGAGCGACTCTTCCGAGAGGCTCGGGCGCTGGCTGATGAGCACGCGATTCTTCTTTCGTTCGGGGCGTCCGCTATATGACGCCCGTCCTGTGGTGGTGCGGCTCCGGCGTCCCCCTACGGAGGACGCCGGAACCTGAGCGCTACTTGGAGTAGAGCTCCACGATCAGCTGCTCCTGGACCTGCGTGTCGATGACCTGGCGGGCCGGGAGCGAGTGGATCAGGATCTTCATCTCGCTCGGGATGGGCTCGAGCCACGCCGGCACCGGGCGGGAACCCGCCTGAGCCTGCGCGACCACGAACGGCGTCATCTCGCGCGACTTCTCGCGAACCTGGACGATGTCGTGGTCCTTCACCCGGTACGACGGGATGTCGACCTTGACGCCGTTGACCAGCATGTGGCCGTGCTTGACAAGCTGGCGGGCCATGTCGCGGGACGCGGCGTAGCCGGCCCGGTAGACCACGTTGTCGAGACGCGACTCGAGGATCTGCAGCAGCACCTCACCGGTCTTGCCGGGCTTGGTGACAGCCTCCTCGTAGTAACCGCGGAACTGCTTCTCGAGCACGCCGTAGGTGCGGCGGGCCTTCTGCTTCTCGCGGTGCTGGAGCAGGTACTCGGTCTCCTTGGTCCGACCGCGGCCGTGCTGGCCGGGCGGGAAGGGACGCGACTCGAACGGGCACTTCGGCCCGTCGCACTTGCTGCCCTTGAGGAACAGCTTCATCTTCTCGCGGCGGCAGCGCTTGCAGTCCGCCCCTGTGTAACGAGCCATGCTTCGATCTCTCCCTTAGACCCGGCGACGCTTCGGCGGACGGCAACCGTTGTGCGGCTGGGGCGTGACGTCGGAGATCTGGCCGACCTCGAGGCCCGCGGCCTGCAACGAACGGATGGCGGTCTCCCGGCCGGAACCGGGGCCCTTGACGAACACGTCGACCTTGCGCATGCCGTGCTCCATGGCCCGGCGTGCGGCGGCCTCGGCGGCCAGCTGCGCGGCGAACGGAGTCGACTTGCGGGAGCCCTTGAAGCCCACCTGGCCAGAGGAGGCCCAGGAGATGACAGCACCGGTCGGGTCGGTGATCGACACGATGGTGTTGTTGAACGTGCTCTTGATGTGCGCCTGCCCGTGGGCGACGTTCTTGCGTTCCTTGCGCCGGACCTTCTTGACTGGGGCCCCAGCGCGTGCCTTCGGTGGCATAAGTCAGTGCGCTCCTATTACTTCCGACCGGGCTTCTTCTTGCCAGCGACCGTGCGCTTCGGACCCTTGCGGGTACGAGCGTTGGTCCGGGTCCGCTGTCCGCGGACGGGGAGACCCCGGCGGTGGCGGATGCCGGCGTAGCAGCCGATCTCAACCTTGCGGCGGATGTCGGCGGCGACCTCGCGGCGCAGGTCGCCTTCAACCTTGAAATTGCCCTCGATGTAGTCGCGGAGCTGTACCAGCTCCTCGTCCGTGAGGTCCTTGGCGCGCTTGTTCAGGTCAATGCCGGTCGCGGTGAGCGCCTCAACGGCGCGGGTCCGACCGACCCCGAAGATGTAGGTGAGCGCGATCTCCATCCGCTTTTCGCGGGGAAGATCGACGCCGACGAGTCTAGCCATTTGTGGGCTTACTCCTCAGGTGTCTCACGGAGGTCTGTGCCCGACCCACCCCGCCTGCCCAGACGGGCCCCGGCCTCCGACCGGGGGTGAAACCGCGCGCATCGACGTGTCGACTCGGCGGCTGGGACGAGCTTGTTCATGAAACGGATCTGTACAGCGTCAGGCTGAAAATCAGCCCTGGCGCTGCTTGTGGCGCGGGTCGCTGCAAATGACCATGACCCGGCCGTGCCGGCGGATAACCCGGCACTTCTGGCAGATCCGCTTGACGCTCGGCTTGACCTTCACGGTTGTGCCTTAACTCTCGTCAGACGGGACTGGAAAAGCCCCCGCGACCCTTACTTGTAACGGTAGACAATTCGCCCACGGGTGAGGTCGTACGGCGAAAGCTCGACGACGACCCTGTCCTCGGGGAGGATGCGGATGTAGTGCTGCCGCATCTTGCCGCTGATGTGAGCCAGCACCTTGTGACCATTCGCAAGCTCCACACGGAACATGGCGTTCGGCAGGGGCTCGATCACTCGGCCTTCGATCTCGATGGCTCCGTCTTTCTTTGGCATGTCCTCCGCTACCTGACATCGGGTTCTGGGGCAGGCTCGCAACGCTCATTCCGGGTCGAGGGATCGATCCGGGACCAGCCGCGGCTCTCCCGCCACCGAAGCGCTGGTGGACATGGAAGAGTGGACGCTGCGCGCCAGCTAGCCAGTGTACGCGCGCCCGTGCATCGACACCAAACCGAGGTCCCCGTAACCCGGGGTCGGGTGTGTCGGCGATGCGCAGAACCGGACGAGGCGGGAGATTCACCCTGCCTGTTTGTCTGGTTCCGTCCCGGTCAAGGGGGTTTCGCCCTGCGGGGCGGACTCGGCCTCCAAGGCCTTACGCTCCCGCTTCAGCTGCTTCGCGTGCTCCTTGCGGGCCTTCTTCTCGGCCTGCTTGCGGGGCTCGCCGTTGGCGATGCCCGCCACCGTGACGAAGGCGAGGACGACGCCCCACGGCCCGGCAACCCAGATGGGCCAGAAGTAGATCGGATCGCCCGCGCCGATCCAGGAGATGAGCCAGATCACCGTGGTGATGCCGACGACCGGCACCCAGGCGCTCCACACCTCGAACACCCACCGCCGGGTCAGCTCGGCATCGGTGCCGGCCACCGCGGACACGCCGGCCGGGACCACGGCGCCGGGCAGCGCGGTGGTGCGGGCCGACGGCAGGTCGTCGAGCAGCGGGTGCAGGTCGCCGTAGGTCTTGGCCGCATAGGCCTGTTGCAGCCGCTCGTCGTACTCGTGCAGGTCAAGCCGGCCCTCGTCGAGCGCGACCTTCAACTGGTCGGCGACGGCCTGCCGATCGGCATCGGCCGCTCGCATCTCGTCCCGCCCCATGCACTCCAGCATGCCAGCAGCGGGCCAGGAAGCGCGCTACCGATTCCGGCCGGTGATCCGGCCGATCAATCCGAACAGGAGCGGAATCAGCATCCAACCGGGCCAGAAGTAGACGAACTCGCCGGAGCCGAGGCAGGACATGGCCCAGATGACAACGCAGACCAGCACCACGCCGCTGTACGACGCCAGGAACGGCCGTCCACCGTCCTTGCCCTTCCCATCCACCCCGGACGCCGCCGACGGCGTGGCGGGCTGCTGGCGGGGCTCGAGACGGGACCGCTGCGCCGGGATCACCCCGGGCAGGTCCGTCACGAGACCGTCGAGGTCGCCGTAGGTCTTCGCCGCGTACGCCTGCTGCAACCGCTCGTCGTACTCGTGCAGATCCAGCCGGCCCTCGTCGAGCGCGACCTTCAGCTGGTCGGCGACAGCCTGACGCTCACTGTCGCCGGCCCGCATCTCCTCACGACCCATGGTTTTACTCTGCCAGCGAGCCGAGGGCCGGCTGGCGGGCCGTGACCAGATCGCCGAGGCGGGCGCGGCCGCCGTCCGGCGCGGTGGTGACCCACACGCCGTCGTCGAGCAGGGCCATCGTGTGCTCCACGTGCGCCGCCATCGAGCCGTCGCGGGTGACAACGGTCCAGCCGTCGTCGAGCTCGGCGGTGCGCGGCGAGCCCATGGTGATCATCGGCTCGATCGCCAGGCACATGCCGGGCACCAGGCGCGGACCCTTGCCGGGCTTGCCGTGGTTGAGCACGTGCGGATCCTGGTGCATCTCGGTGCCGATGCCGTGGCCGCCGTAGCCGTCGACGATGCCGAAGCGGCCCGCCTTGCGGACGGCCTTCTCGATGTTGAACGAGATGTCGGTGAGCCGGCCCCGGCCGTTGGCCGCGCCGCGGGCCGCGGCGGCGATGCCGGCCCACATGGCGTCCTCGGCCACCGCCGCCATCCTCAGCAGCGCCGGGTCGGTCTCGCCGACCCCGACCGTGATCGCCGAGTCGCCGTGCCAGCCGTTCAGGACCGCGCCGCAGTCGAGCGACACCAGGTCGCCCTCCTTGAGGACCTGACCGGCCGCCGGGATGCCGTGCACGACCTGCTCGTTGACCGAGGCGCAGATCGAGGCGGGGAAGCCGTGGTAGCCCTTGAACGACGGGGTCGCGCCCGCGTCCCGGATGACCTTCTCCGCGATCGCGTCGAGGTCGGCCGTGGAGACGCCTGGCGCCACCGCGTCCCGCATCGCGTCGAGCGCGGCGGCGACCACCAGGCCGGCGCCCCGCATGAGCTCGATCTGCTCGGGGGTCTTCAGCTGAATATCCAGCTGCTGACGGCGCATCTCAGCCCCCGTACGACCGCAGGGCGTCGATGGCGCGCACCGTGACGTCCTCGACCGGCCCCGTCGCGTCGATGCCGACGAGCTTGCCCTGCGCCCCGTAGAAGTCCACGAGCGGAGCGGTCTTGTCCGCGTACTCGACGAGGCGGTTGGCGATGGTCTCCGCCTTGTCGTCGTCGCGCTGGAACAGCTCGGAGCCACACCTGTCGCAGATGTTCTCCTTGCTGGTCGGGTCGAACTCGACGTGCCAGATCTTGCCGCAGCCGCGACAGGTCCGGCGGCCCGAGAGCCGCCGGATCACTTCGTCGTCGTCGACCACGAGCTCCATCACCAAGTCGAGTGCGGTGCCCAGGTCCGCGAGCAGCTTGTCGAGCGCCGACGCCTGCGGGACGGTTCTCGGGAAACCGTCAAGCAGGAAGCCGTCGCCGGCGTCGGGCTCGGCGAGCCGGTCGCGGACCATGTTGATGGTGACTTCGTCCGGGACGAGGTTGCCCGCGTCCATGTACCGCTTCGCCTCGACGCCGAGGGGCGTCCCCTGCGACACGTTGGCCCGGAAGATGTCACCGGTGGAGATCTTCGGTACGGCGAGATGGGCAGCGATGAACTCAGCCTGGGTCCCTTTACCGGCCCCCGGAGGGCCCACCAGTACCAGCCGCACCTACATCGCCTCGCTTCGGTGAGAACGAGCCTCGCAAACCACAGACGCAAGAGCCCCCCGGCTCCGCGCCCCCACTACCGGAGGAACCCTTCGTAGTTGCGCTGCATCAGCTGGCTCTCGATCTGCTTGACCGTCTCCAGGCCGACACCCACCATGATCAGCACCGCCGTACCACCGAACGGGAAGTTCTGGTACTGGGCATTGTTCAGCCAGATGAAGAAGAAGTTCGGCAGAACCGAGATCAGACCGAGGTAGAGCGCGCCCGGGAGGGTGATCCTGCTGAGGATGAAGTCCAGGTAGTCGGCGGTCGGCTTGCCGGGACGGATGCCCGGGACGAATCCACCGTACTTCTTCATGTTCTCCGCGACCTCGGTCGGGTTGAACGTGATCGAGACGTAGAAGTACGTGAAGAAGATGATCAGCAGGAAGTACGTGGTGATGTAGATCCAGTTACTGGGGTTGGCCAGGTTGTTCTGGATCCACTGCTGGTAGCCCTTGAGGTTGTTCTGGTCGAAGAACTGCAGGTACAGCTGCGGCAGGTAGAGCAGCGAGGACGCGAAGATCACCGGCACGACGCCGGCCTGGTTGACCTTGAGCGGGATGTACGTCGAGGTACCGCCGTACATGCGCCGGCCGATCATGCGCTTCGCGTACTGCACCGGGATGCGGCGCTGGGCCTGCTCGATGAAGACAACCGCGCAGATGACGACCAGCACGAGCGCGATGACCAGCAGGAACTTCGCGGTACCGCTGGTCTCCTTGATCGTCCAGCCCTCGCCGGGAAGGCGGGCGGAGATCGAGGTGAAGATGAGGACCGACATGCCGTTGCCGACGCCGCGGTCGGTGATGAGCTCACCGAGCCACATGACGACGCCAGTACCGGCCGTCATGGTGACCACCAGCATGACCAGGGTCAGCCACATCGGGATGCCGGTGTTCTCCGGGACGATCTGGAACTTCTCCTGGTCCTGCGGGCAGGCGTTGGCGAAGAGCTGGCCGGAGCGGGCCAGGGCCACGAACGCCGAGGACTGCAGGATCGCGAGGCCCAGGGTCAGGTAGCGGGTGTACTGCGTGATCTTCGCCTGGCCGGACTGGCCCTCCTTGCGGAGCTGCTCGAGCCGCGGAATCACCACGGTGAGCAGCTGCAGGATGATCGACGCCGTGATGTACGGCATGATCCCGAGCGCGAAGACCGACAGCTGCAGGAGCGCGCCGCCGGAGAAGAGGTTGAGGAGGTTCAGCACCCCGCCGCCGGCGTTGGTGCTGTTCACCACGTCCAGACAGTTCTGAACGTTGGTGTAGGACACGCCTGGGCTGGGCAAAGTGGCGCCGAGCCGGTAGACCGCGATGATCGCTACTGTGAACAGCAACTTCTTGCGCAGGTCAGGCGTCCGGAACGCACTGGAAAAGGCGGAGAGCAACTTCTTCCTCCTGCGCGAGGTGGCCGCGTGTAAATCGGCGGATGGGGGGAGGCATCGGTCCGGACGACCGATATCCCTAGCTGGGAACGGACTTTAACAGTCTGACGTGCCTGTTGTGAGGCACGGTCGCCGCATCAATTCCGCCCCGGGGCGAAGATCCATCCGGTGACCGCTGAAACAGCGACGTCCGAACTGGCAAAACGCCAGTTCAGACGCCACAACGGGGATGCTGCCCGAGCATCTCGCGATGCCCGGGCGAGCATCCCCGGAAAGCCTCACAGCTCGGTGGCGGAACCACCAGCAGCTGCGATCTTCTCCTTGGCGGACTCGCTGAACGCGTGCGCCGTGACCCGCAGGGTCACGCCGCCCAGCTCGCCGGAGCCCAGAACCTTGACCGGCTGGCCCGGACGGACCGCGCCGGCCTCGGCGAGCTCCAGCGGGCCGATCTCGCCGCCGTTGGGGAACAGCTCCGCGAGCCGGTCCAGGTTCACGACCTGGAACACGACCTTGTTCTTGTTCTTGAAGCCCTTCATCTTGGGCAGGCGCATGTGGATGGGCATCTGCCCACCCTCGAACCGGGCCGGAACCTGGTAACGCGCCTTCGTGCCCTTGGTGCCGCGACCGGCGGTCTTGCCCTTGGAGCCCTCACCGCGACCCACACGGGTCTTCGCGGTCTTGGCACCGGGCGCCGGGCGCAGGTGGTGAACCTTGATCGCCATTACTCGACCTCCTCGACACTGACGAGGTGGTTCACGGCGAAGATCATGCCCCGAATCTCGGGGCGGTCCTCCTTGACCACCACATCGTTGATCCGCTTCAGCCCGAGCGACCGCAGGGAGTCCCGCTGGTTCTGCTTACGGCCGATCGCGGAGCGGAGCTGGGTGACCTTCAGGCGTGCCATCACCGCACCGCCGCTTCCGCACGCGCCGCCAGCATGGCCGCCGGAGCGACGTCCTCGACCGGGAGGCCACGGCGGGCCGCAACGGCCTCCGGGGACTCCAGGCCCTTCAGGGCCGCCACCGTCGCGTGCACGATGTTGATCGGGTTCGACGAGCCGAGGCTCTTGCTGAGCACGTCGTGGATGCCGGCGCACTCCAGCACGGCACGCACCGGGCCACCGGCGATGACGCCGGTACCGGCGGACGCCGGCTTCAGGAGCACGACACCCGCGGCGGCCTCACCCGTGATCGGGTGGGGGATCGTCGCGGCGATGCGCGGCACCTTGAAGAAGTGCTTCTTGGCCTCCTCGACGCCCTTGGCGATCGCCGCGGGCACCTCCTTGGCCTTTCCGTAGCCGATGCCGACGGTGCCGTCACCGTCGCCGACGATCACCAGGGCGGTGAAGCTGAAGCGACGACCACCCTTGACGACCTTGGCGACGCGGTTGATCGCTACGACCCGCTCAAGATGCGGGGTCTTCTCGACGGGCGCGTTACCGCGACCGCCCTCACGGCGGTTGTCGCGGCGGCCACCTTCGTTGTTACCGCCGGACCCGCCGCCTCGGCGCTGCTGACCAGGCATTGGTCTTCCCTCCTAGAACTCGAGTCCGGCTTCGCGGGCAGCGTCGGCAAGCGCGGCGATCCGCCCCGCGTACCGGTTGCCACCGCGGTCGAAGACGACCTTGGAAACGCCCGCGGCCTTGGCCCGCTCGGCGAGTAGAGCCCCGACCTTGGCGGCCTGCGAGCTCTTGTCACCCTCGCCGCCCCGCAGGGTCGCATCGAGGGTGGATGCCGACGCGAGCGTGTGGCCCTTGAGGTCGTCGACGATCTGCGCGGTGATGTTCCGCGTGGACCGGGTGACGACCAGACGGGGACGCTCGGCGGTGCCGCGGACGTTCTTGCGGACCCGGAAGTGCCGGCGCGCCTTTCCGACAGCGCGCTTGTACGCGGCACCGCCGCCATTGCGGCGCTTGAGCAGCGTGGCGGTCACTTCTTACCTGCCTTTCCAGCCTTGCGGCGGATGACCTCGCCCTGGTACTTGACGCCCTTGCCCTTGTACGGCTCCGGCGGGCGGATCTTCCGGATGTTCGCGGCAACCTCGCCGACGAGCTGCTTGTCGATGCCGGCCACGGTGAACTGGGTCGGCTTCTCGACGGAGAAGCTGATGCCGTTCGGAGCGACCACGTTGACCGGGTGCGAGAAGCCGAGCGCGAACTCGAGGTCCTTGCCCTTCGCGGTCACGCGGTAACCCGTGCCGTTGATCTCCAGGGTCTTCTTGTAGCCCTCGGTGACGCCGATGATCATGTTGGCGACCAGGGTACGAGAGAGACCGTGCAGCTCCTTGGCGCGGCGCTCGTCGTTGGGGCGGTTCACCGACAGCTCACCGTTCTCGGCCTTCTCGACCTTGATCGGCTCGGCAACGATGTGCTGCAGTTCGCCCTTGGGGCCCTTGACCTTGATGGTCTGGCCCGTGATGGTGACGTCGACGCCGGCCGGTACCGGGATCGACTTACGTCCGATTCGCGACATGTCAGAGTCTCCGTTACCAAACGAAGGCGAGGATTTCCCCGCCAACGCTCCGCTTGCGGGCCTGCCGGTCGGTCAGCAGCCCCTGGGACGTCGAAACGATCGCGACACCCAGGCCACCGAGCACCCGCGGGAGCTCGTCGGACTTGGCGTACACCCGGAGACCGGGCTTGGACACGCGCTTGATGCCGGCGAGGCTGCGCTCGCGGTTCTGGCCGTACTTGAGCTCTACGACCAGCCGCTTGCCGACTTCGCCTTCAGCCGGGTCCTCAGCCGTCCAGGACGCGATGTAGCCCTCTGCCTTGAGGACCTCGGCGATGTTCGCCTTGATCTTCGAGAAGGGCATGGTCACCTTGTCGTGGTACGCCTGGTTGGCGTTACGCAGACGCGTGAGCATGTCTGCGATCGGGTCCGTCATCGTCATGGGTATTCGTCAACCTTTCTCGCCGGGGTTCCCAGGCATTCCGGGCCTACGGCGAAGCGGTATTGCTTGGTTACCAGGAAGCCTTCGACACGCCGGGCAGCTCACCGCGGTGGGCCATGTCCCGGACACACACCCGGCACAGACCGAACTTGCGGTAGACCGAGTGCGGACGTCCGCATTTCTGGCAGCGGGTGTACGCACGCACGGCGAACTTCGGCTTCGCGGCCGCCTTGATGATCAGCGCCTTCTTAGCCATGCTCAGTTCTCCTTGAACGGGAAGCCCAGGAGCTTGAGCAGCTGCCGGCCTTCCTCGTCGGTCGTGGCGGTGGTGACCACCGTGATGTCCATGCCCCGGGTCCGATCGATCCGGTCCTGGTCGATCTCGTGGAACACCGACTGCTCGGTCAGACCGAACGTGTAGTTGCCGTGGCCGTCGAGCTTGCGCCCGTCCAGACCGCGGAAGTCACGGATACGCGGCAGCGCGATCGACAGCAGCCGGTCCAGGAACTCCCACATCCGGTCGTTGCGAAGGGTGACCTTCGCGCCGATCGGCATGCCCTCGCGCAGCTTGAACTGCGCGATCGACTTGGTCGCACGCCGCACCAGCGGCTTCTGACCGGTGATGGTGGTCAGGTCCCGCACGGCGCCGTCGATCAGCTTGGCGTCGCGGGCAGCCTCGCCGACACCCATGTTCACGACGACCTTCACCAGGCCCGGGATCTGCATGGGGTTGCCGTACTTGTACTGCTCCTGAAGGGCGGCGATGACCTCGCCACGGTACTTCTGCTTCAGGCGGGGCAGCGTCTTGGTCTCAGTAGCGGCAGTCATCACAGGTCCTTACCGGTGCTACGCGCGATGCGAACCTTCTGGCCGCCTTCGTCGGTGCGGTACCCGACGCGGGTCGGGTTGCCCTCGGAGTCCACGATCTGCACGTTCGAGATGTGAACCGGGGCTTCCTGCGTGACGATGCCGCCGGTCTTGGAACCGCGCTGGGTCGTGCGGATGCGTTCGTGCTTCTTGATGCGGTTGACGCCCTCGACCAGGACCTTGTCCTGCCGCGGGAAGGCCGCGATGACCTTACCCTTGGCGCCCTTGTCCTTGCCGGCGATGACGACGACCGTGTCGCCCTTCTTGATCTTCACGGTCAGAGCACCTCCGGCGCCAGGCTGATGATCTTCATGAACCGCTTGTCGCGCAGCTCGCGGCCGACCGGGCCGAAGATGCGCGTACCGCGGGGGTCGCCACCGTCCTTGATGATGACGGCGGCGTTCTCGTCGAAGCGGATGTACGAGCCGTCGGGACGGCGGCGCTCCTTGGCGGTGCGAACGATGACCGCCTTGACGACGTCACCCTTCTTCACACCGGCACCCGGAATGGCGTCCTTGACCGTCGCCACGATGACGTCACCGATGCTCGCGTAACGGCGACCGGAGCCGCCCAGAACGCGGATGCACAGAATCTCCCGGGCACCCGTGTTGTCGGCGACGCGCAGTCGCGACTCCTGCTGGATCACGTCTGTCTCCTATGTCTGCCAGTTCTCCGGCAACGAGCCGAAGCTTGGCGGAACTCTGCTCCGCCGTTAGTCCGTTTCCAGGGCTGCGGCGGGGCGGTTGGACGGGCCGCCGGGCCGGCCGGGTAACCCGGCCGGCCCAGCAAACTCACTTGGCCTTTTCGAGGATCTCCACGACCCGCCACCGCTTGGTGGCGGACAGCGGGCGGGTCTCCATCAGCGAGACCCGGTCGCCAACGCCGCAGGCGTTCTGCTCGTCGTGCACCTGAAGCTTGCGGGTGCGCCGCAGAACCTTGCCGTACAGCGCATGCTTGACGCGGTCCTCGACCTCGACGATGACGGTCTTGTCCATCTTGTCGCTGACCACGAGGCCCTCGCGCACCTTGCGCTGGCTCCGCGGCTCAGCAGCTGCGTTCTCGCTCATGCTGTAGTCACCTCAGTCGGCGCGGCCGAGAGCCCCAGCTCACGCTCACGCATGATCGTGTAGATCTTCGCGATGTCCTTGCGGACGACCTGCAGACGACGGTGGTTGTCGAGCTGACCGGTCGCACCCTGGACGCGGAGATTGAACAGCTCCGCCTTGGACTCCTTGAGTCGCGTGACGAGCTCCTCTTCCGGGAGTTCACGCAGCTCGGAGGCCTTAACGCCCGCTGCCATCAGCTTTCACCCACTTCGCGCGTCACGATGCGGCACTTCATCGGGAGCTTGTGGATCGCGCGACGCATCGCTTCGCGCGCGATCGTCTCGTTCGGGAAGGACATCTCGAAGAGAATGCGTCCCGGCTTGACGTTCGCCACCCACCACTCCGGCGAGCCCTTGCCGGAACCCATGCGGGTCTCGGCGGGCTTCTTGGTCAGCGCCTGGTCCGGGAAGATCGAGATCCAGACCTTACCGCCACGCTTGATGTGGCGCGTCATGGCGATACGGGCCGACTCGATCTGCCGGTTGGTCACATACGCCGGCTCCAGGGCCTGGATACCGAACTCACCGAAGACCACCCGGTTGCCGCCCTTGGACGCGCCGTGGCGGTCCGGGTGGTGCGGCTTGCGGAAGCCCTTCGGGGGCTTACGCGGCATCAGCATGTGTCAGCCCTCCTGCTGCGTTTCGGCCGCGGCCGGAGCAACGGCGGTGTCGGTCGTGGGCGCGGCCTCCGCCGAGGCGGGGGTCACAGCCGCGGCCTGGGCGGCACGGCCGGCCTCGGTGCCACCCGCGGTCGTACCGGACGAACCGGAACGGCCACGGCGCGGACGCTCGGGGCGGTCGGCACGGTCACGGCGCGGACGCGCGGGCGCCTCGGGGGCGACCTCGCGACCCGGCACGGCGTCGCCCTTGTAGATCCAGACCTTCACACCGATGCGGCCGAAGGTCGTACGGGCCTCGAAGAAGCCGTACTCGATGTTGGCGCGCAGCGTGTGCAGCGGAACGCGACCCTCACGGTAGAACTCCGTGCGGCTCATCTCCGCGCCGCCGAGGCGGCCGGAGACCTGCACGCGGATGCCCTTGCAGACCGGGTTCTTCATCGCGGACTGCATCGCCTTGCGCATCGCCCGGCGGAAGCTGACCCGGCTGGACAGCTGCTCGGCGACGCCCTGCGCCACGAGCTGTGCGTCCGACTCCGGGCTCTTCACCTCGAGGATGTTGAGCTGCACCTGCTTGCCGGTGAGCTTCTCGAGCTCGCCGCGGATCCGGTCGGCCTCCGCACCCTTACGGCCGATGACGATGCCCGGCCGGGCGGTGTGGATGTCCACGCGGACCCGGTCACGGGTGCGCTCGATGTCGACCTTGGAGATGCCGGCGCGCTCGAGGCCCTTGGACATCATGCGGCGGATCTTGACGTCCTCGCCGATGTAGTCCTTGTAGAGCTTGTCCGCGAACCAGCGGCTCCGCCAGTCGGTGGAGATGCCGAGACGGAACCCGGTGGGGTGAACTTTCTGACCCATTACTCGGCACCCTCCGTGCTCTGCTGGGATTCGGCGGCGGGCGCCGCCTTCTTCGCAGGCGCGGCCTTCTTCGCGGCGGCCTTGCGGGCCGGAGTGGCCACCTGGACCGCCTCCACTGCCACGGTGATGTGGCAGGTGCGCTTGCGGATCCGGTACGCCCGGCCCTGCGCACGCGGCCGGAACCGCTTCAGCGTCGGACCCTCGTCGACGAACGCCTCGCTGACGAGGAGAGCGTCCGGGTCGAGCCGCTCGTTGTTCTCCGCGTTCGCAATCGCGCTCGCGAGCACCTTGTAGACCTGCTCACTCGCGGCCTGCGGTGCGAACTGCAGAACCGTGAGAGCCTCCTTCGCGGGCAGACCGCGGACGAGGTTGATCACACGGCGCGCCTTGTTCGGCGAGATGCGCACGTGGCGCGCAACCGCCCGTGCGCCCGGAAGCGCCGGAGCGTCGCCCTTGACTGGCATCGCTGTAACCCCTCTTGTTTCTTAATCCGTGGACTGCTTAGCGACGACGGCTCTTGCGGTCGTCCTTCTCGTGACCCTTGAACGTGCGGGTCAGAGCGAACTCGCCGAGCTTGTGCCCGACCATGGCCTCGGTGATGAACACCGGGACGTGCTTGCGCCCGTCGTGCACGGCGATCGTGTGCCCGAGCATGTCGGGAATGATCGTCGAGCGTCGCGACCAGGTCTTGATGACGTTCTTCGAGTTCTTCTCGTTCTGGACTTCCACCTTCTTGATGAGGTGGTCGTCGACGAACGGGCCCTTCTTCAGGCTGCGAGGCATCTTTTAACTCCCGTTACCCGCGCTTGCGGGTGGCGTAGCGGCGGCGAACGATCATGCGGTCGCTCTCCTGGCCCTTGCGGCGGGTACGGCCCTCCGGCTTACCGGCGGGGTTGACCGGGTGGCGACCACCTGAGGTCTTACCCTCACCACCACCGTGCGGGTGGTCGACCGGGTTCATGGCGACACCACGGACGGTCGGGCGCTTGCCCTTCCATCGCATGCGGCCGGCCTTGCCCCAGTTGATGTTCGACTGCTCGGCGTTGCCGATCTCGCCGACCGTCGCGCGGCAGCGGATGTCGACGCGGCGAATCTCACCGGAGGGCATACGCAGCGTGGCGTACACACCCTCACGGCCGAGCAGCTGGATGCCAACGCCGGCCGAACGGGCCAGCTTGGCGCCACCGCCGGGACGAAGCTCCACACCGTGGACCGTCGTACCGACCGGGATGTTGCGCAGGGGCAGGTTGTTGCCCGGCTTGATGTCCGCGCCGACACCCGACTCGACCCGGTCGCCCTGCTTGAGGTCCTTCGGCGCGAGGATGTAGCGCTTCTCGCCGTCGGCGTAGTGCAGCAGTGCGATGCGGGACGTGCGGTTGGGGTCGTACTCGATGTGAGCGACCTTGGCCGGCACGCCGTCCTTGTCGTTGCGCTTGAAGTCGATCAGCCGGTACTGCCGCTTGTGACCGCCGCCCTGGTGCCGCGTGGTGATGCGACCGTGGACGTTGCGGCCACCCTTCTTGGGCAGCGGGGCCAGCAGAGACTTCTCCGGCGTCGACCGGGTGATCTCGGCGAAGTCGGCGACGCTGGAGCCACGACGGCCCGGCGTGGTCGGCTTGTACTTACGGATAGCCATGATTTACAACCCCTTAGCTGACCGGGCCGCCGAAGGCCTCGATACGGTCACCGTCAGCCAGCTTCACCATCGCGCGCTTGGTCGCCTTGCGCTGACCGAACCCGGTCTTGGTGCGCTTGCGCTTGCCCTCGCGGTTCGCGGTGTTCACCGTCAGCACGCGGACGTCGAAGATCTGCTGGATCGCGATCTTGATCTGAGTCTTGTTGGCGTCCGGGTGAACCAGGAACGTGTACCAGTTCTGGTCGAGAACGCTGTAGCTCTTCTCGGAGACCACGGGCGCGACGATGATGTCGCGCGGGTCGGCGATCGTGCTCACTTGTCCCCCTCCTCGGCGGCTTCGGCCGGAACGCCCAGGAACTCGTCGAGGGCTTCCTTGGTGAAGACGACCTCGTCGGCGACCAGGACGTCGTACGTGTTGAGCTGGCCGGCCTCGATGAGGTGGACGGTCGGCTCGTTCCGCAGCGAGATCCAGTTCAGCTCGTCGTGGCTGCTCAGGACGACCAGAACCTTGTTCGATTCGGTCGCCTTGCGCAGCGTGGCGATCGCGGCCTTCGTCGACGGCTTCTCGCCGGCGATGAAGCCCTCGACCACGTGCACCAGGCCGTCGCGTGCCCGGTCAGAGAGGGCGCCACGCAGGGCGGCGGCCTTCATCTTCTTCGGGGTCCGCTGGCTGTAGTCGCGCGGCACGGGTCCGTGCACGACGCCACCGCCGGTGAACTGCGGCGCGCGGATCGAGCCCTGACGGGCGCGACCGGTGCCCTTCTGCTTGTAAGGCTTCTTGCCGCCGCCGGCGACCTCGCCACGGGTCTTCGCCTTGTGCGTACCCTGACGGGCCGCAGCGAGCTGCGCCACGACGACCTGGTGCATCAGCGGGATGTTCGCCTGCACGTCGAAGATGTCGCCGGGCAGCTCGACCGAGCCGGCCTTCGTGCCCTCGGTGTTGATCACGTCAACCGAGCTCACTTGGCACCACCCTTCTTCTTCGCCGCCGTACGGACGAGGATCAGCGCGCCCTTGGGGCCGGGAACGGCACCCTTGACGAGCAGCAGGTTGTTCTCCACGTCGACCGCCTGCACCGTGAGGTTCTGCACGGTGAAGCGCTTGTTGCCCATGCGACCGGCCATCCGGGTACCCCGGAAGACGCGGCCGGGCGTCGCGCAGGCGCCGATGGAGCCGGGCGAACGGTGCTTACGCTCCACACCGTGGCTCGACTTGAGGCCGTGGAAACCGTGCCGCTTCATGACACCGGCGTAGCCCTTGCCCTTGGTCTTACCGGTGACGTCGATCGGCGTACCGACCGCGAACGCCTCAACGGTGACCTCCTGGCCGAGCTCGTACTCGGTGGCGTCGCTGGTGCGCAGCTCCACGATGTGGCGCCGCGGCGACACACCCGCCTTCGCGTAGTGGCCGCCCTCCGGCTTGTTGACCTTCCGCGGGTCGATGGCGCCGTACGCCAACTGAACCGCGGTATAGCCGTCAGTCTCGGGGGTGCGGACCTGGGTCACGACGCACGGGCCGGCCTGCACCACGGTTACCGGGACGACCTTGTTGTTGTCCCAGACCTGGGTCATGCCGAGCTTGGCGCCCAGGATGCCCTTCACTTGCCTGTCCATTGTCCGGATCCCTACAGCTTGATCTCGATGTCGACGCCAGCCGGAAGGTCGAGGCGCATCAGCGAGTCGACCGTCTTCGGAGTCGGGTCGATGATGTCGATCAGACGCTTGTGCGTGCGCATCTCGAAGTGCTCGCGCGAGTCCTTGTACTTGTGCGGCGAACGGATCACGCAGAAACGGTTGATCTCCGTGGGCAGCGGCACCGGGCCAGCAACCTGCGCACCGGTACGCGTAACCGTCTCGACGATCTTGCGCGCCGAGGAGTCGACGACCTCGTGGTCATAGGCCTTGAGCCGGATGCGGATCTTCTGTCCCGCCATGGTGGCTTCTGTTTCCTTCTCTCGATGCCGCTACGTGCGAAAGCTGTGGCCCTCGCATGCCCGCAGGACCGTTGGTCCTGCGATGTCCGACCCCCGCGGTCGGGCGTGTCGCGCTGGTGAACCAGGCTCCGCCCCAAGAATCTGGAGCGATCATGCCCGCAAGGAATTCTCCAGGGAGTCTTCCTTGATCCGTCGGGATCGGGGATGCCGGCGGCTACGAACAACCACGCCGGACACCCGGCGAGGGTGGCTGACCGCCCTCTCTCGAAAGCGAGAGCAGCCAACCACCCTGCGCGGACGCAACCTGACTAGTATGCCGCATCGATCGCGGCATTGCTAATCGGGGTGCTTACTCAGACGTTGATCTTCGTGACCGTGCCGGCGCCGACGGTGCGGCCACCCTCACGGATCGCGAACTTCAGGCCCTGCTCCATGGCGATCGGCTGGATCAGCTTGACCGACATGCTGGTGGAGTCGCCCGGCATGACCATCTCGGTGCCCTCGGGCAGCGTGACGACGCCGGTGACGTCCGTGGTGCGGAAGTAGAACTGCGGGCGGTAGTTCTGGAAGAACGGGGTGTGCCGGCCGCCCTCTTCCTTCGAGAGGATGTAGACCTGGCCCTCGAACTCCGTGTGCGGGGTGCTGGTGCCGGGCTTCACGACGACCATGCCGCGCTCGACGTCCTCGCGCTTGATGCCACGCAGCAGCAGACCGACGTTCTCGCCCGCGCGGGCCTCGTCGAGCAGCTTGCGGAACATCTCGATGCCGGTGCAAACGGTCTTGGTCGACTTCTCGCGGATACCCACGATCTCGACCTCCTCGTTCGGCTTGAGGATGCCGCGCTCGGCGCGACCCGTGACAACGGTGCCGCGGCCGGTGATCGTGAACACGTCCTCGATCGGCATGAGGAACGGCTTCTCGGTCTCACGCTCGGGCTGCGGAATCGCGGTGTCGACCGCGTTCATCAGCTCCATGAGCTTGCCGCTCCACTCCTCGTCGCCCTCGAGCGCCTTGAGTGCCGAGACGCGCACGACCGGCAGGTCGTCGCCCGGGAACTCGTAGGTGCTGAGCAGCTCGCGGACCTCGAGCTCGACGAGCTCCAGGAGCTCCTCGTCCTCGACCATGTCGCTCTTGTTCAGGGCGACAACGATGTACGGAACGCCGACCTGGCGGGCCAGGAGCACGTGCTCCTTGGTCTGCGGCATCGGGCCGTCGGTCGCGGCGACCACCAGGATCGCGCCGTCCATCTGGGCGGCACCGGTGATCATGTTCTTGATGTAGTCGGCGTGGCCGGGGCAGTCCACGTGCGCGTAGTGCCGCGACGCGGTCTGGTACTCGACGTGCGCGATCGAGATCGTGATGCCGCGGGCCTTCTCCTCCGGCGCCTTGTCGATCTCGTCGAACGGCGTGTAGGGGTTCAGGTCCGGGTACTGGTCGTGCAGGACCTTCGTGATTGCCGCAGTCAGCGTCGTCTTACCGTGGTCGATGTGACCAATGGTGCCGATGTTGACGTGCGGCTTAGTCCGCTCGAACTTCGCCTTCGCCACTGGTGTCCTCCTGTGGACTGTGTCTTTTCTTCTCGCCCGGCACGCCGATAAGGCGCTCAGGACTCTGTCGACTGCTCGTGCACGTGCGGTCCTCGACGGACCGCACGTGCCTCAACGCGTCAGGCGCCGGTGGCCTTAGCGATGATCTCCTTCGCGACGCTCTGAGGAACCTCGGCGTAGGAGTCGAACTGCATGCTGTAGCTCGCCCGGCCCTGAGTCTTCGACCGCAGGTCGCCGACGTAGCCGAACATCTCCGAGAGCGGCACCAGTGCCTTGATGACGCGAGCGCCGTGACGCTCCTCCATCGACTGGATGATGCCGCGGCGGGAGTTGAGGTCACCGATGACGTCACCCATGTTGTCCTCAGGGGTGGTGACCTCAACGGACATCATCGGCTCGAGGAGTGCGGGGTCGGCCTTGCGGGCCGCCTCCTTCATCACGATCGAGCCGGCGATCTTGAACGCCATTTCCGACGAGTCGACCTCGTGGAACTGACCGTCCACCAGTGTCAGCTTCACGCCGACAAGCGGGTAGCCGGCGAGGACGCCGTACTGCAGCGAGTCCTGCGCGCCCGCGTCCACCGAGGGGATGTACTCCTTGGGGATGCGACCGCCGGACACCGCGTTGACGAACTCGTAGGTCGGGCCGTCCGCCGCGAGCGGCAGGGGCTCGACGGTGACGACGACCTTCGCGTACTGGCCCGAGCCACCGGTCTGCTTCTTGTGCACGTAGGTGAGCTTCTCCACGGTGCCGCGGATGGTCTCACGGTACGCCACCTGCGGCTTACCGATGTTCGCCTCGACGTTGAACTCGCGGCGCATGCGGTCCACGAGGATGTCGAGGTGCAGCTCGCCCATGCCGGCGATGACCGTCTGACCGGTCTCCTCGTCGTTGAAGACGCGGAAGGTCGGGTCCTCCTCGGCGAGGCGCTGAATCGCGACGCCCAGCTTCTCCTGGTCCGACTTGGTCTTCGGTTCGATGGCGACCTGGATGACCGGCTCCGGGAAGGTCATCGACTCCAGGATGACCGGGTTCGCCGGGTCGCTGAGCGTGTCGCCGGTGGTGGTCTGCTTGAGACCCTGGACGGCGATGATGTCGCCGGCCTGCGCCGACGGGCGCTCCTCACGCTTGTTCGCGTGCATCTGGTAGATCTTGCCGATCCGCTCCTTGCGGTCCTTGGTGGAGTTGACCACCTGGGAGCCGGAATCGAGCGTGCCGGAGTAGACCCGGACGTAGGTGAGCTTGCCGAGGTGCTTGTCCGTCTGAATCTTGAACGCCAGGCCCGAGAAGGGCTCGTCGTTCGACGGCTTGCGCACGATCGGGGTCTCACCGTCGACGGCCGTACCGTCGATCGCGGGGACGTCCAGCGGCGACGGCAGGAAGTCGACGACGGCGTCGAGCATGGGCTGAACGCCCTTGTTCTTGAACGCCGAGCCACACAGCACCGGGTTGGCCTTGCTGGCGATCGTGGCGCGCCGGATGGCGGCCTTGATCTCGTCCTGGGAGACCTCTTCGCCCTCGAGGTACTTCTCCATGACGAAGTCGTCCACGTCGGCGAGCGTCTCGATGAGCTTCTCGCGCCACTCGGTCGCGGAGTCCAGCAGATCTGCCGGGATCTCCTCGATCGCGTAGTCCTCACCCTTGGTGGTCTCGCCACGCCAGGTGAGCGCCCGCATGCCGATCAGGTCGACGACGCCGATGTGGTCACCCTCGAGCCCGATCGGGATCTGGAGGACGAGCGGCGTGGCGTTGAGCCGGTCGATCATCATCTGCACGCAGCGGAAGAAGTCAGCGCCGGTCCGGTCGAGCTTGTTGACGAAGCACATCCGGGGGACGTGGTACTTGTCCGCCTGCCGCCAGACGTTCTCCGTCTGGGGCTCCACGCCGGCGACGCCGTCGTAGACCGCGACGGCACCGTCGAGCACACGCAGCGACCGCTCGACCTCGACCGTGAAGTCGACGTGGCCGGGCGTGTCGATGATCTGGATCGTGTACCCGTTCCACTCGCACTTCGTGGCGGCGGAGGTGATGGTGATGCCGCGTTCCTGTTCCTGCTCCATCCAGTCCATGACGGCCGCGCCCTCGTGGACTTCACCGATCTTGTACGTGATACCGGTGTAGAACAGGATCCGCTCGGTCGTCGTGGTCTTACCAGCGTCGATGTGCGCCATGATGCCGATGTTGCGTACCTTGGCGAGCGCGTCTGCGGCGGCCACTTCAATCCCTACTTTTCTTCGTCGTCGTCTCTACAGGACCGGTACGACTGACTGCGTTGGCCCGGCGGGAACCGGGCCGGCAGCGGGGTCTTACCAGCGGTAGTGCGCGAAGGCCTTGTTGGACTCCGCCATCTTGTGGGTGTCCTCGCGCCGCTTCACGGCAGCACCGAGGCCATTGCTGGCGTCGAGCAGCTCGTTCTGCAGGCGCTCGATCATGGTCTTCTCGCGGCGGGCCTTGGAGTACTGGACCAGCCAGCGCAGACCGAGGGTCGTCTGCCGCGGCGTGCGGACCTCGACCGGCACCTGGTAGGTCGCGCCACCGACACGGCGGCTGCGGACCTCAAGGGTCGGCTTGACGTTGTCCATGGCGCGCTTGAGCGTCACCACGGGGTCGGTGCCGCTCTTCTCCCGGCAGCCCTCGAGGGCGCCGTAGACGATGCGCTCGGCGAGCTGACGCTTGCCCCCGACCAGGATCTTGTTCACCAGCTGGGTGACCAGCGGTGAGTTGTAAACCGGGTCCGGAACCACCGGGTGGCGCGGAGCGGGGCCCTTACGCGGCATGTCAGCTCTTCTCCTTCTTCGCGCCGTAACGGCTGCGGGCCTGCTTGCGGTTGCGGACACCCTGGGTGTCCAGCGAACCGCGGACGATCTTGTAGCGGACGCCCGGGAGGTCCTTCACACGACCGCCGCGCACGAGCACGATCGAGTGCTCCTGCAGGTTGTGGCCGACGCCCGGGATGTACGCCGTCACCTCGATCTGGCTGCTGAGCTTCACACGAGCGACCTTGCGCAGCGCAGAGTTCGGCTTCTTGGGGGTGGTGGTGTACACGCGCGTGCACACGCCGCGCCGCTGGGGGCTTCCCTTCAGCGCCGGCGTCTTGGTCTTGCTCGTCTTCGCCTGGCGGCCCTTTCGGACCAGCTGCTGGATCGTGGGCACCGGGTTTCTCCGCTCCCTTCGGCCGCCCTTTTAGCGGCCGCAATGTCTTCGTTTGCGATGTGCGTCGTGAGACCCCGGTTTGGGTCTCCGACACCCGCGGTCGGGCGTGTCGTCCGGCTCACGGTCCCGCCGCGCGCTTGACACACGCAACGAGTGTTTCTGTCTTTGTCAGGGCTGTAACCCTGTCGTGCCACTGCCCCGTCGATTACCACAGACTCGGGCGCACGCACGAGTTGCCCGGGCGAGCCCGGGCACGAGGGGAAAGAGTACCCACCTCGGGGACACAGGTCAAAACGAGCCTGCTTCCCCTGATGGACATCTCCAACTAACAAGTGTACCGGGTGCCCCGGCACGACAGAGCCGCGGTGTCGGATCCGGCACCACGAGGTCTCACGATGACTGCAATACCACTACCAACAACAACGTCAGCACCGCGATTCCCAGCCCGGCTCCCCCGCACCAGACCCCCGCGACGGCGACGCCGTTGCCGGTGAAGCGGACCCGGCCCTCGGCACCGGAGCGGCGGATCTGCCGCCGTGAGACCAGGCCCACAGCGATGGCTCCGCCGCCGAACAGGACGCTCAGCAGGGCGAACGCTCCCGCCACCCAGCCGCCCCAGCCCTCCGACGAGCCGGCGATGCCGAAGCAGAGCACCAAGGTGGATACCAGGATCGAGGCGATGCCGGCCATCAGCGCGCCAACCGCCAGGCCGGACGTGATCGGCGTAACTCTGAGCTGAACCAGGCCGAACCCGGTGCCGGGCACGGCTTCCACCCGCTCCGGCGTCCACAGTTCGTTCGACTTCGGCGGCATGACGCCGTGCGCCTGCGCCGGCACCGCCGGCGGCTGTCCGTACGGCGCCGCCGGTGGTGCCGACCACGAACCTGGCTGCTGCGTCACAAACGTCCCTCTCACCGCGAACCCGCTGGATCAGTGAGCAATTTTCAACCCTGGCCCCGGGCCGGCGGCAACCGGGCCGTTGGCTGCCGCCCGGGCAATTGAAAAAGGCTCATCGAGCATGTCACCCGAACGTGGTCCGGCGCAGCCCCAGGGCGCGCTGAGGGCCCTCAGTCGGTGTTCGCGCCGAAGTCCTGCCCGACCGGCCCGCCGGCCAGGTGCAGCAGACCGGCGATCGTCGCCACCACCAGCGTGGTGAGCGCCAGCACGATCCCCGCCCAGGCCAGCCGCCGGCCGCGGCGCACCCAGACCATGCCGGTCAGGTAGCCGCCCGCCGAGTAGGCCTGGTGCTCGACCTGGCGGGCCAGCAGCAATGCGATGGTGGCGGGAATCACTCCGCCGACGAACGCCCCGGTCAGGAACCCCACCAGGCCGAGCGCGAAGACGGCACGCGCCTTGGTCGATGGGGCCGGATCCGGATCCATCGGGTGGCGGGTGGGCACGGCGGTGGCGGGGAGTGTCACCCATCCATCTTAGGAACACCGAAGGGCGGCCGCGCAGTGATGCGCGGCCGCCCCGGTGGTGAAACGTGAAACCCTTAGCGGTACGACCCGAAGTCGAAGTCGTCCAGCGGCACAGCCTGCCCGCTGGCCGGCCCGAAGCCGTAGTCGGTCTCGGGGTACCCGGTCATCGAGTACACCTTGGCCTTGGCCTCCTCGGTCGGCTCGACCCGGATGTTGCGGTACTTGCTGATGCCAGTACCGGCCGGGATGAGCTTGCCGATGATGACGTTCTCCTTGAGGCCCACCAGCGAGTCGCTGCGCGAGTTGATCGCAGCGTCGGTGAGCACCCGGGTGGTCTCCTGGAAGGAGGCCGCCGAGAGCCAGGAGTCGGTCGCCAGCGAGGCCTTGGTGATACCCATCAGCACCGGACGACCGGCGGCGGGCTCGCCACCCTCGCCGACGAGCCGGCGGTTCTCCGACTCGAAGAGCGCCCGGTCGACCAGCACGCCCGGCAGGAACTCGGTCGCGCCGGAGTCGATGACCGTCACCCGCTTGAGCATCTGGCGGATGATGATCTCGATGTGCTTGTCGTGGATGAGCACACCCTGCGAGCGGTAGACCTCCTGGACCTCACTGGTCAGGTGGACCTGGACCGCCCGCGGACCCATGATCCGCAGAAGCTCGTGCGGGTCGATGGTGCCCTCGGTGAGCTTCTCGCCGACCGCGACGTGGTCGCCGTCGAGCGCCCGGAGCTTGACGCGCTTCGAGATCTTGTCGTACACGATCTCTTCGCTGCCGTCGTCCGGGATCACGATGATCTTCCGCGACCGCTCGCCGTCCTCGATGCGGATGCGTCCCGGGGTGTCGGCGATGGGCGCCTTGCCCTTGGGCACGCGGGCCTCGAAGATCTCCTGCACACGCGGCAGACCCTGGGTGATGTCCTCACCCGCGACACCACCGGTGTGGAAGGTACGCATCGTCAGCTGCGTGCCGGGCTCACCGATGGACTGGGCCGCGATGATGCCGACGGCCTCGCCGATGTCGACCGACTTGCCGGTCGGCAGCGAGCGGCCGTAGCAGGCCGCACACACGCCGAGCTTCGACTCGCAGGTCAGGACGCTGCGCACCCGGACCGTCTCCACCCCGGCGGCGACAAGCTTGTCGACCAGGATCGAGTTGAGGTCCTCGCCACGCGCCACCGCGATGCTGCCGTCGGGGCCGACGATGTCGTCCGCGATGGTGCGGGCGTGCACGCCGGTCTCGGCGTGCGTGTGCACGACGAGGGTGCCGTCGGGCTCGCGGTCGCTCACCGTCATCGGGATCGCGCGGTCGGTGCCGCAGTCCTCTTCACGGATGATGACGTCCTGCGAGACGTCCACCAGACGCCGGGTCAGGTAACCCGAGTCGGCGGTACGCAGCGCGGTGTCCGCCAGGCCCTTACGGGCACCGTGCGTGGAGATGAAGTACTCCAGCACGGTCAGACCCTCGCGGTACGACGAGGTGATCGGGCGCGGGATGATCTCGCCCTTGGGGTTGGCCACCAGACCACGGATCGCGGCGATCTGCCGGAGCTGGAGGAGGTTACCGCGAGCGCCGGAGTTGATCATGACCCAGAGCGGGTTCTCCTGCGGCAGCGCCGTCTCCATCTCCTTCGAGATGTCCTTGGTCGCGTTGGTCCAGATGTCGATGAGTTCGCCGCGACGTTCCTCGGCGGTCATCAGGCCACGCTGGTACTGCTTGTCGATGCGGTCGGCCTCGCCCTGGTAGCGGGCGATGATCTCCGGCTTGCGCGGAGGGCCGATGACGTCGCCCATACCGATCGTCACACCGGACCAGGTGGCCCAGTGGAAGCCGGCCTCCTTGAGCGCGTCCAGGGTCGCCGCCAGGGCGACCTTGGGGAAGCGCTCGGCGAGGTCGTTGACGATCGCGGAGAGCTGACCCTTGCGGATCTCGTAGTTGACGTAGCGGTAGCCCGGCGGCAGCGTCTCGTTGAAGAGCACCCGTCCCAGGGTGGTCTCGACGAGCAGCTTGTCGCCCGACTCCCAGCCCTCGGGCCGCTCCCAGGTCGGCTCGGCAGCGCCGTTGTCGACCTCGAGCACCTCGGGCAGCCTGATCTTCACCTGCGCCTGCAGGTGCAGCTCGCCGTTGTCGAACGCCATCCGCGCCTCGGCGTCCGAGCTGAAGACCCGGCCCTCACCCTTCGCACCCTTGGTGAGGTGCGTCAGGTAGTAGAGGCCGATGACCATGTCCTGGGTGGGCATGGTGACGGGCTTGCCGTCGGCCGGCTTGAGGATGTTGTTCGACGAGAGCATCAGGATCCGGGCCTCGGCCTGCGCCTCGGCCGACAGCGGCACGTGCACCGCCATCTGGTCACCGTCGAAGTCGGCGTTGAACGCCGTACAGACGAGCGGGTGGATCTGGATCGCCTTGCCCTCGACCAGCTGCGGCTCGAAGGCCTGGATGCCCAGGCGGTGCAGGGTCGGCGCGCGGTTCAGCAGCACGGGGTGCTCGCTGATGACCTCTTCGAGGACGTCCCACACGACGGCGCGCTGACGCTCGACCATCCGCTTGGCCGACTTGATGTTCTGCGCGTGGTTCAGGTCGACCAGGCGCTTCATCACGAACGGCTTGAACAGCTCCAGCGCCATCTGCTTCGGCAGGCCGCACTGGTGCAGCTTGAGCCGGGGGCCGACGACGATGACGGAACGGCCGGAGTAGTCGACGCGCTTGCCGAGCAGGTTCTGCCGGAAGCGGCCCTGCTTGCCCTTGAGCATGTCGGACAGCGACTTCAGCGGACGGTTACCCGGGCCGGTGACCGGCCGGCCGCGGCGGCCGTTGTCGAACAGCGCGTCGACGGCCTCCTGCAGCATCCGCTTCTCGTTGTTGACGATGATCTCGGGGGCACCGAGGTCGATCAGTCGCTTGAGCCGGTTGTTGCGGTTGATGACCCGGCGGTACAGGTCGTTCAGGTCGCTGGTCGCGAAGCGGCCACCGTCGAGCTGCACCATCGGGCGCAGGTCCGGCGGGATGACCGGGACGCAGTCCAGCACCATGCCGAGCGGCGAGTTGCGGGTGTTCAGGAACGCGGCGACGACCTTGAGCCGCTTGAGCGCACGGATCTTGCGCTGGCCCTTGCCGCTGCGAATGGTCTCGCGCAGCGACTCGGCCTCGGCGTCGAGGTCCATGTTCTCCAGCAGGGCCTTGATCGCCTCGGCGCCCATGCCACCGGTGAAGTACTCGCCGAAGCGGTCGCGCAGCTCGCGGTAGAGCAGCTCGTCGGTGACGAGCTGCTTGCTGTCGAGCTTGCGGAACGTGTCGAGCACCTCGTCGAGCCGGTCGATCTCGCGCTGCGCCTTGTCACGGATCTGGCGCATCTCGCGTTCGCCGGCCTCCTTGACCTTGCGGCGCACGTCGGCCTTGGCACCCTCGGCCTCGAGCTCGGCGAGATCCTGCTCGAGCTTGGCGGCCCGCTTCTCGATCTCGGAGTCGCGGCTGTTCTCGGACTGCCGCTTCTCGGCGAAGATCTCGTTCTCGATGGTGGACATGTCGCGGTGACGCGCCTCGGCGTCAACGCTCGTGATCACGTACGAGGCGAAGTAGATGATCTTCTCGAGATCCTTGGGCGCCAGGTCGAGCAGGTAGCCCAGCCGGCTCGGCACACCCTTGAAGTACCAGATGTGCGTGACCGACGCGGCCAGCTCGATGTGGCCCATGCGCTCACGACGCACCTTGGACCGGGTCACCTCGACGCCGCAGCGCTCACAGATGATGCCCTTGAACCGAACCCGCTTGTACTTACCGCAGTAGCACTCCCAGTCCCGCTGCGGACCGAAGATCTTCTCGCAGAAGAGTCCGTCCTTCTCGGGCTTGAGCGTGCGGTAGTTGATCGTCTCGGGCTTCTTGACCTCACCGTGCGACCACTGGCGGATGTCGTCAGCGGTAGCAAGGCCGATGCGCAACTCGTCGAAGAAGTTGACGTCGAGCACTTGGTCTATCCCTCGTGTTTCGTTGCTCGGATATTTTCCAGGCCGGCGGGGGCGTCCCCGGCAGTTTCAACCACCGGGGACGCTTCCGTCAGATCTCTTCGACGCTGCTGACGCCCTCGTTAGGACGCCTCGACAGGTCGATGCCGAGTTCTTCCGCGGCCCGGAAGACCTCGTCGTCGGTCTCACGCATTTCCAGGGCGACGCCGTCGCTGGAGAGCACCTCGACATTCAGGCACAGCGACTGCAGCTCCTTGAGCAGCACCTTGAACGACTCGGGGATTCCCGGCTCCGGGATGTTCTCGCCCTTGACGATGGCCTCGTAGACCTTCACGCGGCCCAGGACGTCGTCGGACTTGATGGTGAGCAGCTCCTGCAGTGCGTATGCCGCACCGTAGGCCTGCATCGCCCAGCACTCCATCTCGCCGAACCGCTGGCCACCGAACTGCGCCTTACCACCCAGCGGCTGCTGCGTGATCATCGAGTACGGTCCGGTCGAACGAGCGTGGATCTTGTCGTCGACCAGGTGGTTCAGCTTCAGGATGTAGACGTAGCCGACCGAGATCGGGTCCGGCAGCGGTTCACCGGAACGACCGTCGAAGAGCTGCGCCTTGCCGTCGCCGTTGACCAGCCGCTTACCGTCACGGTTGACCACCGTCGACTCGAGAAGGCCCTTGATCTCCTCCTCGCGGGCGCCGTCGAAGACCGGCGTCGCGACATTGCTGTCCTTCGGAGACTCATGCGCCTCGATGGCCCGCAGCTGCCGCTTCCAGTCGGCGTCGTCGCCCTCGACCTCCCAGCCCGTCTTGGCGATCCACCCGAGGTGGGTCTCCAGGACCTGGCCGATGTTCATACGCGAGGGCACACCGAGCGGGTTGAGCACGATGTCGACAGGCGTCCCGTCCTCGAGGAACGGCATGTCCTCGATGGGCAGGATCTTCGAGATGACGCCCTTGTTGCCGTGCCGGCCGGCGAGCTTGTCGCCGTCCTGGATCTTGCGCTTCTGGGCGACGTAGACCCGGACCAGCTCGTTCACGCCCGGGGGCAGCTCGTCGCCGTCCTCGCGCGAGAACGTGCGTACGCCGATGACCGTGCCGGTCTCGCCGTGCGGCACCTTCAGCGAGGTGTCCCGGACCTCCCGGGCCTTCTCACCGAAGATCGCGCGCAGCAGCCGCTCCTCCGGGGTCAGCTCGGTCTCGCCCTTGGGCGTCACCTTGCCGACCAGGATGTCGCCGGGCACGACCTCGGCACCGATCCGGATGATGCCGCGCTCGTCCAGGTCGGCGAGCATTTCCTCGCTGACGTTGGGGATGTCGCGGGTGATCTCTTCCGGGCCGAGCTTGGTGTCGCGGGCGTCGACCTCGTGCTCCTCGATGTGAATCGAGGTGAGGACGTCCTGCTGCACGAGGCGCTGCGACAGGATGATCGCGTCCTCGTAGTTGTGGCCTTCCCAGCACATGAACGCGACGAGCAGGTTCCGGCCGAGGGCCATCTCCCCCTCGTCGGTGCACGGACCGTCGGCGATGACCTGGCCGGCCTCGACCCGGTCGCCCTCGAAGACGACGGGCTTCTGGTTGACGCAGGAGCCGGCGTTGCTGCGACGGAACTTGTGCAGCAGGTAGGTCCGGCGGTGGCCGTCGTCCTGGTGCACCGTCACGTAGTCGGCGCACAGGTCCTCGACCAGACCGCCGACCTCGGCCACGACCACGTCGCCGGCGTCGACCGCGGCACGGTATTCCATGCCCGTGCCGACCAGCGGGGCCTCCGCCTTGACCAGCGGAACGGCCTGACGCTGCATGTTGGCGCCCATGAGGGCACGGTTCGCGTCGTCGTGCTCGAGGAACGGGATCATCGCCGTCGCGACCGAGGTCATCTGCCGCGGCGAGACGTCCATGTAGTCGACCTGCTCGCCGGGGACGTAGTCGATCTCGCCGCCCTTACGGCGGACGAGAACGCGGTCCTCGGCGTACGTGCCGTCGCTCTTGAGCGGCGCGTTGGCCTGAGCCTTGACGAACCGGTCCTCTTCGTCGGCCGTCAGGTAGTCGACCTGGTCGGTGACCCGGCCGTTGTCCACCCGGCGGTACGGCGTCTCGATGAACCCGAACGGGTTGACCCGCGCGAACGTCGAGAGGGCGCCGATCAGGCCGATGTTCGGGCCTTCCGGCGTCTCGATCGGGCACATCCGGCCGTAGTGCGACGTGTGCACGTCACGAACCTCGAAGCCGGCCCGCTCACGGGACAGACCACCGGGGCCGAGCGCGCTCAGCCGGCGCCGGTGGGTCAGGCCCGCCAGCGGGTTGGTCTGGTCCATGAACTGCGACAGCTGCGACGTGCCGAAGAACTCCTTGATCGCCGCCACCACGGGGCGGATGTTGATCAGGGTCTGCGGCGTGATCGCCTCGACGTCCTGGGTCGTCATGCGCTCACGGACGACGCGCTCCATCCGGGACAGGCCCACCCGGACCTGGTTCTGGATGAGCTCGCCGACGGTGCGCAGGCGACGGTTGCCGAAGTGGTCGATGTCGTCGGCCTCGTAGCCCTCCTCACCGGCGTGCAGCCGGCAGAGGTAGTCCACGGTCTTGACGATGTCTTCCTCGGTCAGCGTGCCCCGGACGATCGGGACGTCGATGTCGAGCTTCTTGTTGAACTTGTAACGGCCGACCTTGGCGACGTCGTACCTCTTCGGGTTGAAGAAGAGGTTGTCGAGCAGGGTCTGCGCGTTCTCCCGCGTCGGCGGCTCGCCAGGGCGGAGCTTGCGGTAGATGTCGAGCAGGGCCTCGTCCTGCCCGGCGATGTGGTCCTTCTCGAGCGTCGTCATGAGCAGCTCGGACCAGCCGAACCGCTCCCGGATCTGATCCGCCGACCAACCGATCGCCTTGAGCAGGACGGTGACGGCCTGCCGGCGCTTGCGGTCGATGCGGACACCGACGGTGTCGCGCTTGTCGATATCGAACTCGAGCCAGGCACCCCGGCTCGGGATGACCTTGACGCTGGAAAGGTCGCGGTCTGAGGTCTTGTCCGGCTCCTTCGTGAAGTACACGCCCGGCGAGCGGACGAGCTGACTCACCACGACGCGCTCAGTGCCGTTGATGACGAACGTCCCCTTGGGGGTCATCATCGGGAAGTCACCCATGAACACGGTCTGGCTCTTGATCTCGCCAGTGGTGTTGTTGGTGAACTCCGCGGTCACGAACAGCGGCGCGCAGTAGGTCAGGTCCTTCTCCTTGCACTCCTCGATCGAGGCCTTGACCTCGTCGAAGCGCGGCGCTGAGAAGGACAGCGACATGGTGCCGGAGAAGTCCTCAATGGGACTGATCTCTTCGAGGATCTCTGCGAGGCCCGAGTGGGCGTGAGGATCGTCCGTCGAGCGCGCTTGCCAAGCCTCGTTCCCGACCAACCAGTCGAAAGACTCCGTCTGGAGGGCGAGGAGGTTTGGGACCTCAAGTTGCTCGGTGATCCTGCCGAATGAAATGCGGCGGGGAGCGTATGCGCTCGACGTACGACTGGTCTTCGCAGGGCGGGAAGCTGCCAAGATGCGTCCTTCCGAGGACCGGTGCTGCTGATGCGGCTGAGCTGCTGATGCAACTGTCTGCGTCACTTGTCTGCGTGCACTCCAATGAACCCCCAGGAAATCATCCGGATGGATATTCCTGCAGGGCTCAAGACAGAAGGCAGCGCAAACTAGCAGTGTAGCCGCTCGGCTAACCGCTGTCCAGCCCACACCAGAGGGTGCCTGCGGAACGCATCCCCGCGGCCTCTGACCTGCGCCTCCAGGGTCAGTGCCTCGTGCGGGGCCGCTCGGAACGCGGCCAATCTCCCTCGGGTGCCGATCTGCGAGGACCCGTTGAGTCCCGTGTACCCGCAGGGCGGCTGTTGCAAGCGCGGAAACTTGCTGATGTCAGCGTGCCTGTCACGGGACACACAGTCAAGGGCTGCGCCATGGGTCGGTACCGCGCCGACGATCGTCGAGCGCGTAAAAGCGACTTTAGCGTACGAAAAGCGGGGTTTGGGGGCTTTTGTCCGTCGACCTTCGGACGATGGAAAAAACCGCCGCTGACCTGCGTATCCATCGAAACGGAAACGGGGGTGGTGGTCCTTACGGACCACCACCCCCGAGAGGCACAGCCTCAGATCACTTGAGGGTGACCTTGGCGCCTTCGCCCTCGAGCTTGGCCTTGGCGGCCTCGGCCTTCTCCTTGTTGACACCCTCGAGGATCGCCTTGGGGGCGGCCTCGACGGCGTCCTTGGCCTCCTTGAGGCCCAGGCCGGTCAGCTCACGCACGACCTTGATGACCTGGATCTTCTTGCCGCCGTCACCCTCGAGGACGACGTCGAAGGAGTCCTGCTCGACCGCGGCCTCGGGCGCGGCGGCAGCGCCACCGGCGGCAGCGATCGCGACCGGCGCGGCGGCGGTGACCTCGAAGACCTCTTCGAACTGCTTCACGAACTCGGACAGCTCGATCAGCGTCATTTCCTTGAACGCGCCGAGCAGCTCGTCGGTGCTGAGCTTCGCCATGTTGGCAACCTTTCGTTGTTTCTGTGGATTGAAAGTCAAACTCCGCTCGGGGCCCGATCAGGCCTCGGCGGAACCGTCCTGTGCGCGCTTGTCCTGCAGAGCCGCGGCCAGGCGAGCGACCTGGGCGAGCGGGGCCTGGAACGTCGCCGCCGCCTTGGTCAGGTTGCCCTTCATGGCGCCGGCAAGCTTCGCCAGCAGCACCTCGCGGGACTCGAGGTCGGCGATCTTGCCAACCTCGGCGGCCGTGACGGCCTTGCCCTCGAAGACGCCGCCCTTGATGATCAGGACGGGGTGGGCCTTGGCGAAGGCACGAAGGCCCTTGGCCGCCTCGACCGGGTCCCCGCCCACGAAGGCGAGCGCGGTAGGACCGGTGAACAGCGCGTCGAGGCCCTCGATGCCCGCGTCGGACGCCGCCCGCTTAGCGAGCGTGTTCTTCGACACGGAGTACTTGGTCTCGCTGCCGAGCGAGCGCCGCAGCTCGGTGATCTCCGAGACCGTGAGGCCGCGATACTCGGTCAACAGGGTGGCCGACGAGTTACGGAAGTTGTCCGTGAGCTCGGCGACGGCAGAGGCCTTGTCGGCCCGGACCGGCTTGTCCGCCATGTCCCTCCTCTCTCAGTGCTGGGCCGCCGGCCGTCCGACGGACCCGAACATGAGAAACGCCCCGGCGCAGGGCGCACGGGGCGGGACACGGACGCCTTGCGGCGTCGACGTGATCACGAACCGTTCTCCCCTGCGCGGGCCGCCCGCATATTGCGAGGCCTTCGTCCGCGACCCGTGAGGGTGCGGCGACCAGCGGTCTATGGGTGGAACTTCAAGGAGGAAGCCTACAGAGATGTACACCCGAAACCAAATCGGCGTCAGGAGCGGCTCCGGCGCAGCCGGGCGTACCCGGCGAGCGCCACCGCACACCACGCCAGCGTCCAGCCGGCGAGCAGCAACAACGTGCCGCCGGGCGGCGCGGCGTCGGCCGCCAGCGCCCGGGCGGTGGCCATCACCGGCGGAACCAGCCACGGCGCGATCGAATCGCTGAGGCCGAGGACGACCGCCAGCACCGCGCCGGAGACCAGCACCGCGATCCCGTTACGGACGGTACGCGTCACCGCGCGGCTGGCCAGCGCGCCCAGCGCCACCGCGGCGGGCAGCGCCAGCAGGTGCGCCAGCACGCCGAGCGCGATGCCGGCGGCCGTCGACGGCTCGCCGGAGCCCGGCAGCGGACCGCGGATCGCGTGGAACGGCCACCAGGGCACCACCATCGCGACGGCGCAGAAGACGGCGCCGAGAGCGGCGGCGGCCAGCAGCCCGGCGGAGGCCTCCCGGCTAGGCCCGACGCTCAGCCGGGCCAGCCGGCGCTGCACGTCCGGCTCCGCGTCCAGCAGCAGCTTGGCCTGCCAGGCCAGCACCGGGAAGAGCATCACGGCGGAGTAGCCGTACGCCGGGGCGGCCGCGGACTGCCCGCCGCCGTGCACCACCGCGAGGACCACCACCGCGGCGATGACCGGCGCCAGGGCGCGTCCGCTACGCACGAACCCCGCGAGGCGCATCCGCACCAGCGCGCTCACTGCGCCCGCTCCGCGCGTACGCCAAGGACACGGTGACCGTCGGCACGCAGCCGGGCCATCGCCTGGTCGGCGTCCGCCCGGCGGACGGCGACCTCGACGACCACCTCGTCGGGCTCCTCACCCGGCCGGTGCTCCGCCGGGGTGACCGTGCCGTCGGTGACCGTCCAGCGGATCGCGTCCGGCAGGCCGGCGATCTCGCCGCGGTGGTCGCTGACCAGCACCGCGCCGCCGGCGGCGGTGACCTCGCCGACGATCTGCGGTATCAGCGTGCGGGCCACGGAGTCGAGGCCCTCCCAGGGCTCGTCGAGCACCAGCAGGCCCGGGGCGACGAGCAGCGCCTGCGCGAGGCCGACCTTCTGCGCGGTGCCCTTGGAGAGGTCCGCCAGGCGGGTGTGGCGGTGCTCGCCGAGCCCGAGGCGCTCGATCCAGCGGTCGGTCCCGGCGCCGCCGCGCAGGCCCCGGACGGCGGCCATGTGGCTCAGGTACTGCTCGGTCGTGAACGGCTGGTCGGCCGGGAAGCGCTCCGGGACCCAGCCGACGACCGGCGGGCGCTCCCGGACCGCGCCGTGCACGGGCCGCAGCACGCCGGCGGCCAGTTGCAGCAGGGTCGACTTGCCGGCGCCGTTGCGGCCCAGCACCACCACCGTGGCGCCCGGCTCGACGGTCGCGTCCACCGTCCGCAGGGTCCAGCCCGCGCGGCGCCCGTACCGGAACCAGACGTTGTCGAATCGCACGGCGGCAGCCTCGCACGAAAAAGCCCCCGGGGTGTACCCCGGGGGCTTCTCAGATGTTGCTGACGATCAGCTGTCGGACTTGTCGCCGCGCAGGTTCTTGACCACGTTCGGGTCGATCTGCACGCCGGGGCCCATCGTGGTGCTGACGGTGACCTTCTTCAGGTACTTGCCCTTGGCGGCCGACGGCTTGGCCCGCAGGACCTCGTCGAGCACGGCGCCGTAGTTCTCCAGCAGCTGGTCCTCGCTGAACGAGGCCTTGCCGATGATCAGGTGCAGGTTCGAGTGCTTGTCCACCCGGAAGGTGATCTTGCCGCCCTTGATGTCCGAGACGGCCTTGGTCACGTCCATGGTGACCGTGCCGGTCTTCGGGTTCGGCATGAGGCCGCGGGGGCCGAGGATCCGGGCGATACGGCCGATCTTGGCCATCTGGTCCGGGGTGGCGATCGCCGCGTCGAAGTCGAGCCAGCCACCCTGGATGCGGGCGACGAGCTCGTCCGTGCCGACCTCGTCGGCGCCGGCCGCGACGGCCTCCTCGGCCTTGGCGCCCTGCGCGAAGACGATCACGCGGGCCGTCTTGCCGGTGCCGTGCGGCAGGTTGACCACGCCGCGGACCATCTGGTCGGCCTTACGCGGGTCCACGCCGAGCCGCATCGCGACCTCGACCGTGGCGTCGAACTTGGTGGGGCTGGTGTCCTTGGCCAGCTTCACGGCGTCGGCGGGCTCGTAGAGCTTCGCGACGTCGATCTGCTCGGCGGCCTTGCGGTAAGCCTTGCTGCGCTGCATTTTTCTCTTACTCCTGTGGTAGATGGCGGGGCGCGCGGTTCGCGCCCCTCCCACGACGTACGTCTTAGATCTTGGCGACCTGGTTGAAGTTGAGCTCAACCGGCGTCTCGCGGCCGAAGATCGAGACCAGCACCTTCAGCTTCTGCTGGTCGGCGTTGATCTCACTGATCGAGGCCGGCAGCGACGCGAACGCACCGTCGGTGACGGTGACGGAGTCGCCGACCTCGAAGTCCAGCACGCGGACCTCGGGCTTGGCCTTCTTCTCCTCGGCCTCGACGGCCGGGGCCAGCCACTTCAGCACCTCGTCGAGCGACAGCGGCGCCGGGCGGTCGACCCGGTCGGTGGCGCCCACGAAGCCGGTGACACCCGGCGTGTTGCGCACGCACGAGTAGGACTCGGGGCTGAGGTCCATCCGGACCAGGATGTAGCCGGGGAAGACCTTGTTCTGCACCTGGAGGCGCTTGCCGTTCTTGACCTCGACCTCTTCGCGGGTCGGCACCTCGACCTGGAAGATGAAGTCCTCCATGTCGAGGCTCGTGATCCGGGTCTCGAGGTTGGTCTTGACCTTGTTCTCGTAGCCGGCGTACGAGTGCACCACGTACCAGTCACCCGGGGCGTAGCGCAGCTTCTGCCGCAGCTCGGCGACCGGGTCGTAGTTTTCGTCAGCCTCGGGGGCCTCCGCCTCGGCGACGGGCTCTGCGCTGGCGGCCTCTACCGACTCGGCGTCGTCCGCCGTCGCGACCGTGGACTGCTCGTCCGCGGTCGGGGCGGTCTCGTCGTCGTACTCAGGCACGCTTGCTCACTTCCGTAACTAGCTTCAGTTGCCGAACGTCGCCAGGATGGCCTTGCCGAACCCGAAGTCGAGCAGCGACACGATCGTGGTCATCACGGTGACGAACACGATCACCACGGTCGTGTAGGTCAGCAGTTCCTTGCGGGTCGGCCAGATGACCTTACGCAGCTCGCTGACGACCTCGCGGAAGAAACCGCCGATGCGGTTGCCACCGCGGCGGGTCGTCTTCGTCGTCTTGGCACCGCCCGAGTCGGCTTCGCGGTCGGCCTTGTCGCCGCCACGGGTCACCGCCTCGTCGTCCGCCTCGACAACGTCGTCCTGGACGTCACCGTCGGTGAACGCCTCGTCCTCGGGGCGGTCGCCTGCAGCGTCGTCACCGGGTCGCTTCCTCTCGGCCACTTCCGCCCTCTTCCGTCGTCGATAGGGGTGTCGCATCGGCGCCGTGTGCGGCGCTCGGTCAAGCCGGCCGCCCGCCGCCGGGCGGACCGGCCGCGGGGCCGGTCCGGTTACTGGGCCGATCGGTGCGCAGGGGTGACAGGACTTGAACCTGCAGCCTGCGGTTTTGGAGACCGCTGCTCTGCCAATTGAGCTACACCCCTTTGTGGGGCTCTCCTGCCCGTCGCAGCGCGAAAGGCAGGGTTCACTTACCCCACGGCGGACCAGTGTACGGGTAGGGCCGCCGCTTTCCCAACCCGGGCCTACCTCTTACGAATGGTCGCCCTCGCGAGCGACAGCACCTTCTCGCCGTTGCAGGTCGCGGTCAGTTCGATCTTGGTGAGGCCGTCGTCCGTGACCTCCTTGACCACACCGGCCACCACGACCTCGGTGCCCTCGTCGGTGTCCGGCACCGGGACCGGGCGGGAGAACCGCACGCCGAACTCGACAACGGCGTCCGGCGCGCCGGCCCAGGTGGAGACCGCGCGGCCGGCCAGGGCCATCGTGTACATCCCGTGCGCGATCACGCCGGGCAGGCCGACGCTGTTGGCGATCCGCTCGCTCCAGTGGATCGTGTTGAAGTCGCCGGAGGCGCCGCAGTAGCGGATCAGGTCGGCCCGGGTGACGGTGAACGTCTGGGTGGGCAGCGTTTCAGCCATGATCATTCCTCCCCGCGCTGAACGAGCTTGGACCACACCGTGACGACGGCCTCGCCGGCCTCGGTGGTGACGTCGGTGCGGGTCGTCAGGAAGTCGTGCCCGCCCCGCGAGGTGATCTCCTCGACCGTGTTCACG
This sequence comes from Amorphoplanes digitatis, assembly GCF_014205335.1. Lineage (NCBI taxonomy): Bacteria > Bacillati > Actinomycetota > Actinomycetes > Micromonosporales > Micromonosporaceae > Actinoplanes > Actinoplanes digitatis. The sequence continues at coordinate 8,048,450 of NZ_JACHNH010000001.1, forward strand.
CAGACCAGGGAGTCGCCGGCGACCACGGGCCGGGCGTACGCGAACCGCTGGTCGCCGTGCACCACCCGGCTGTAGTCCAGGCCGAGCTCGGGATCGGCGACGATCTGGCGGCTGGCGGTCATGGTGATCACGACCGGGAACGTGGGCGGCGCCACCACATCGGCGTAACCGATGGCGCGGGCGGCCTCCGGGTCGTGGTACTCGGCATCCGTGGCGCCGATCGCGGTGGCGAACTCACGGATCTTCTCGCGGCCCACGAGATAGGGCGCGGTGGGCGGCCAACTGCGGCCGGCGAACGACTGGTCCAAAGGCATTGCTTGAAAATACTCTGCGGCGACCGGAAACCGGTCGCCGCAGCAGGCGTTGCTTTTTCGGTACGTCGTCAGCGGGTCTCGCGGTGCAGCGTGTGCTTGCCGTCCCGGGGGCAGAACTTCTTGAGCTCGATGCGGTCCGGGTCGTTACGGCGGTTCTTGCGGGTGATGTAGTTCCGCTCCTTGCACTCCGTACACGCCAAGGTGATCTTGGGACGGACGTCGGTCGCCTTGGCCACGGCGGGGTGCCTTCCTGCTAACGGGATTCACATACGACATAACAGCGTAGACGCTAGCCGCGCTGACATGCAAAAACCTGGACGAAAAGCCCGGGTCGTACGGCATCCGGGACGGGTCCCGGATGAGTAGCGGTGGCCGGACTTGAACCGGCGACACAGCGATTATGAGCCGCTTGCTCTGCCATCTGAGCTACACCGCCGCGCCAGGCTCTCGGTCACGAACCCGGGTGGAGCCCCCTTACGGAATCGAACCGTAGACCTTCTCCTTACCATGGAGACGCTCTGCCGACTGAGCTAAGGGGGCGCGCGCGATCTCTCGCTTGATGCGCAGACAGAAGCTTACACGGCCACGCAGCCGAGGTGAAATCGCCTCCCCGGCCCGCGGAAACAGCAGGTCAGTGCGGTGTCAGCCGACCGCGCGCAGTCGGCGGACCTCGCCGGTGGGCGTCTCCTCGGGCTCCGTCTGCGCGCTGAGCCACGTGTTCAGCCGCTCGACGGGCAGCGGCCGGCTGAAGAAGTAGCCCTGTCCGATCTCGCAGCCGAGCTCGGCCAGCAGGTCGAAGGTCAGCTCGCTCTCGACGCCCTCGGCGACCACGGTGAGACCGAACTCACGCGCGAGCCCGATGACCGCGCGCACGATGGCGAGGTCACCCGAGTCGGTCGCTATCCCCTGCACGAAGCTGTCATCGATCTTCAACTCGTGGACCGGTAGCTGCCGCAGGTAGGACAGCGACGACGCACCGGTGCCGAAGTCGTCGACCGACAACCGCACGCCGAGGTCGCGCAGCCGGTACATGGTCGGCAGCGCCCGTTCGATCTCGCCGAGCATGCTCGGCTCCGAGATCTCGAAGGTGACCTGTCCGGGCGGGACCCGGTACTGCTTGAGGAGCCCGTGCACCTGGTCGGGGAAGCGCGGGTCGAGCAGCGTGCGCGCCGACAGGTTCACCGCGATGGAGAGCGGGCGACCGGAGTCCGCCCACTCACGGCAGTGTCGGAGGCCCGCGGTCAGCACCACCTCGGTGAGGCGGTGCAGCTGCCCGGTGTGCTCGGCGACGGCGACGAAGTCCTCCGGGGACACCTCGCCGTGCGCGGGGTGCTGCCAGCGCGCCAGGCACTCGACGCCGATCAGGTGCCGGTCCTGGATGGTCACCTTCGGCTGGAAGTGGACCTCGAGCTCGCCCGAGTCCAGGGCGCGGCGCAGGTCGGCGGCGAGGCCGAGGCGCCGGACGGCCCGCGACTCCAGCGCCGGGTGGAACAGCTGCACGCCGTACGGCAGCGCCTTGGCCGCGTTGGCGGCCAGCTCGGCACGGCGCAGCAGGGCGTCCGGGTCGTCGCCGTGGTCGGGTTGCACGGCCACGCCGGCCGCGGTGTCCACGTCGAGGGTGAGCGTGCCGACGGCCATCGGGCCGCGCAGCTGCTCGCGCATCTCGGTGGCGAGCCGGACGGTCTCCTCGGTGCTCTCCGCGCGCAGCGTCACGACGAACTCGTCGCCGCCGATCCGGCCCACCAGGGCACCCGGATCGGCGATCTTGCACAGTCGACCGGCGACCTCGGTGAGGAGCTTGTCACCCGCGTCGTGGCCCATCGACTCGTTGACGTCGCGCAGCCCGTCGACGTCGAAGAGGATCACCGCGACCACCTCGCCGGGCGTACGGATCTTGACGGACTCGGTGAGCGCGTCGATGATCCGTCGCCGGTTCGGGAGCGCGGTGAGCCGATCGTGGTACGCGTCGTAGCGCAGCCGCTCGACCAGCCGGGAATTCTCCACCGCCGCGGCCGCGTGCGCGGCGATCGTCTCGACCACCTGCACGTCGCCCGCGGTGAAGTGCTTCAGATCGCCGAGCCGGTTGACCATCTCGAGCGTGCCGATCACGGCCTGACCCGACCGCAGCGGCACGACGATGCAGTCCTTGACCCCCGCCTCCCGCAGCACCGGCAGCAGGTCCCGGTCGGTCCCGATCTGCGTACCGACGGCGACACTGCGGCGTTCGACGGTCGCCCGCTGGGTGAGCGCGGCCGGCGTGCGGCTGAAGTCGAGCAGGCCCTGTGCCTCGATCTTGGAGGTCAGCAGCACCTCGGGATAGCGGCCGGAGGCGGGCAGCCGGATCGTCGCGTACTCGGTCTGCATCAGGGCCCGCGCGCGCACCAGCACCGAGTCGATAAGGGTGACGTCCTGTCCGGACTCGACGACGGCGTTGGCCAGTTCGTAGAGCTCGGCGAGGGTGTGGTGCTGCCGAAGGAAGTCCGAGTAGGACCGGTACGCCAGCGTGAGCACGGCGGCGAGCACCAGCAGCAGGCAGGCGGACCACCACGTCGTGTCCAGCGCGATGGTGAAGACCAGCCCGATGACGATGCAGACCTCGGCGGCGAGCAGGACCGGCCAGGCGACGCGAACCATGTCGAGACCCGCCGACAGGCCCTGCACGGTCACCATCGCGGCGGCCACCGCGAGAACCGTCACCAGCGTGGTGACGGTGACCGCGACACCGAGGATGCCCCAGGTGACGGGGCCGACGCCGTCGATCGGCGGGAACAGCTCCAGGACGATGCCGCCGGTCGCGGTGGCGGCGGCGGCCCGGGCGACGTTGAACGAGAGCTTGTCCGGCGCGGCGTGCCGGCGCATCTCCTTGATCAGCACCGCAACGGCGCTCACGGCCACCACAAGGGCGGCCGGGACGAAGAAGAAGGCGAGAACGAGAGGAATCTCGATGATGCTCAGAGAGACGCTGTGGCGGCGGATCAGAATGTGCCGCGAGCTCATTCCCAGCAGTACGAAGAAGGGGAGCGCCAGCAGCGCGACCGGCCACCCGTTCTGCCAGCCCTCGTGCCGGACGGCGAGGATGACGCTGAACACGACGGCAACGACCGTCAGCGTCCCAGTGACCAGCCAGACGTATTCAGGAGATCGTCGCGGTGGGGACTGACGCCCTGCCATCCAACGCCCCTACCGTTCGAGGTGCTCCATGCGCGGCCTACCCCGGACCGCGTCAGGCCCCTGCGTGTTACTTCAGGACCAGTCGACGTCGGTCTGAGTCGCGGTTGCGCCAGCAGTCGCCGTGGTGGCGGCGACCAGAGACACGCCGCCGAAGGCCAGTCCGAGCGCCACTAACAAGCCGGCGGCGAAGCGGCCGAGCCTCTTTGCGGACATCTGTGGCTCCCGTAGTGAAGTCGTTATCGGGTAGGCGTTCCATGATGGTGCCACACGCCGCGTGCGTCAGACAGCGTCGAACGGCCGGTCGAACCCGCACATCCCGAAATCTTGACTGAACGGCTGAGGCGTTCATGGAATTGTGGGCAGCAAAATTGACGGCTTTGAGCCCGATTTAGCGGGAGAAGTGAGCCCAATTCGCATAGCACCGTCAGGGCGCCTTGACGTCAAGACAGCTTGACGAAAGACTCGAGTCATGACGACTCCCGACGAGCTGGAGCAACAGCACACGCTCTCTACCGCCACAACGCGTTACGACGAGCTGAGGATGCGGGAGGCCCTCGCCTCGATGGCCCCGGACCGCGACGAGCAGGCCCTGACCCGCGAGGAGACCCTGGAACTGCTGGCGCTCAGCGAGGTGGTCATCCGCAAGGCCGGCTACGGAAGGCAGCCGATGGTCCGCTCGGCGCGCGCGGCCGGCGCCTCCTGGAACCAGATCGGTGCGGCGCTGGGCACCAGCAAACAGGCCGCCTGGGAGGCGCACAACCGCTGGATCGAGGAGCAGGCGCGGCAGCACGAGCTCACCGGGTACGAGGGCTTCAACCCCGACGAGGCGTCCGCGGCCCGCGGCCTAGCCGGCAGCCCTGACTAGTTACTGGTCGCCGGTCGCCGCCGGCCGGCTCGTGGCGCTGTACTGCGACCAGGAGCCAGGATAGAGCCGGCCGACGCCGAGGCCGGCATGCTCGAGGGCGAGCAGGTTATGGCAGGCCGTGACGCCCGAGCCGCAGTAGGACACGACATCCGCGCCGGCCGTCACGCCAACGGACAGGAAACGCTCCCGCAGAGCCGGCACCGCCAGGAAACGGCCGTCATCGGCGAGATTCTCCCGGCACGGCAGGCTGCGCGCACCCGGAATGTGCCCCGCCCGCGGATCGATCGGCTCGGTGTCACCCCGGAACCGCGCACGGTCGCGGGCGTCGAGCACCACGGCCGACCCGTCGGCCGCATCATCGATGCCGGCCAGCCGGTCGGCCGGCCAGGCCCGCGCGGTGAAGACCCCCGCGGGCCGATCCGGCTCGTCGCGGACCAGTTCACCCTCGTACGCGCTGAGCCCGCCGTCGAGCAGCGCGGCCTCGTGCCCGATGGCGCGCAACATCCAGACCAGCCGCGCCGCCACCACACCCCCGGCGTCGTCGTACCCGACCACGACGTCACCGTCGCCGATGCCGACCGCCGCCATGCCCTGCGCGAAGACCTCGGGCTCCGGCAACGGATGCCGCCCACCGTCCGCCGAGCCGTGCCGGGCCAGCCAGCGGTCGAGATCCACGAACACGGCACCCGGCAGATGCCCCGACTCGTACGCGGCCCGCCCCGACCGCCCGTCGAGATACCAGCGGACGTCGGCGAGAACGACCCGGTCGCCCCGCTCACGCACCCAGTCCAGGCCGACCACCGGATCGATCACGTGCCGCTCCTCCTACTTGTCATCATCCGGCCTTTCACGGCGCGGCCGGAAACGCAACACGGCGATCACGACCACTCCGACGGCCAGCGCGCTGACCATCAGCCTCGCCGAGCCGGTCAGCAAGGTCTGGCCCATCACCAGCAGCAGCAACGCCACACCGAAGAGCAGGTGGTACAGGGCGGCGGCACGCACCTCGGTGAAGTTGCGCAACGTGGTGGCCGGCGCCTTGCCCGTCACCAGCATCCCCACGCCGAAACCCGCCAGGACCAGGCCGATCACGCCGCCCATCACCAGCATGGTGGTACCAAGGCTCATGGCCCTCAGTCTGCGCCGCCGCCCGGCGGCTTACCGGTAGTTCGTGAACTGCAACGCGACGCCGAAGTCCTCGGCCTTGAGCAGCGCGATGACGGCCTGGAGGTCGTCACGCTTCTTGCCGGTGACCCGCAGCTGGTCGCCCTGGATCTGCGCCTGCACGCCCTTCGGGCCCTCGTCGCGGATCTTCTTGCTGATCGCCTTGGCCTTGTCGGCCTCGATACCCTCGAGCACCTTGCAGTCGATCTTGTAGGTCTTGCCGGACTGCCGCGGCTCGCCGGCCTCGAGCGACTTCAGCGAGATGTTCCGCTTGACCAGCTTCTCCTTGTAGACGTCGAGCGCGGCGACGGCCCGCTCCTCGGTCTCGGAGGTGATGGTGACCCCGTTCTCCCCCGACTTCGCGATCGTCGTCCCGGTCCCCCGGAAGTCGAACCGGGTACCGAGCTCCTTCTCCGCCTGGTGGAAGGCGTTGTCCACCTCCTGGCCGTCGACCTTGCTGACGATGTCGAACGACGGACTGGCTGCCATGATCAGACTCCTGCTGGTGGGCCACGTATCGATGTCCACGGAAGGGCCGAGACGACCCCCCGACATGCCGACCGTACCCGGTTGTGAATCCGGCCGACGGTATGGCTATCCTGTTGTTCGCTGCTGCGGGCGACCGCGGCGGCATGCCCAGGCGGGTTGCCCGAGCGGCCAATGGGAGCGGACTGTAAATCCGTCGCGAAAGCTACAGAGGTTCGAATCCTCTACCCGCCACAAGCACACAGAACGGCCCCGTGAGCTGCGGAAACGCGCTCCGGGGCCGTTCTCGTTCAGTCCGGCTGAGTCCAGCCGAGTCCGGCTCGTCGCGAGCAGTTGTGGGCGTATCGTGGGCAGGTCGATCATGCGTGTCCCTCTCCCGATACCCCCTTGCCCCGCGCCATCCCGGAGCCGGAGATCCCCGCCGGACGCGAGATGCGGAAGCCGTCCTTACTATCGCGCGGTGACGACGGTCTACGTGCTCGACGGCAAGCGCATCAACAGCCTCGACGACTTCTATGCAGTCGTGGGTGAGGCGATGGGTTGTGGCGGGTACTTCGGGAGGAACCTGGATGCCTTCGCCGACTGCCTCCGCGGTGGGTTCGGCACGCCGGACGACGGTGACTTCAAGGTGGTCTGGCGCGACCACGAGCACAGCCGCAACGCGTTGGGGCACGCCGAGGTGATACGCAACCTGGAACACCAGATCCGGACGTGCCATCCAAGCCATCGCGAGTCGATGCGAGAACGGATCAACGAAGCACGCGCCGGACGAGGCGAGACGGCGTTCGCCTGGCTGTTAGAGATCTTTGAGCAAGAAGTTCCCGGCCAGTTCCGCCTGGAGTAGGCCGGAGGCCGCCAGCAGGCCGAGCGCGTCCGGCCCGCGCCGCGATTGGGCGGCGCGTTGATCCATACAAGAGCAATTCGGCAGTGGTTGGATCGCCGGCTGACCATCTCCACAGCGAGGTGTGAAGTGGAGACTTCGGAATCACAGCCAAGCGCCGATCTTCGACCTCCTCGTCTGGATGGACGAGTGGGAGGACAACCGCTGGGGCGAGGTGATCGAGGACCAGGCCACCGGCACGGCCAAGTGCGATCCCCCTTGCCCTTCGACTCGTATCCCTATGACCCCCGCGAGTCCTTGGTGAGAGTCGAGTTCACCGATGCCGCAGGTCTCCGCTGGACGCGCACGATGGGACAGCAGCCGAAGCGATACGTACCGTCGCTGGAGGAGTGTCAAGCACTGGCGTTCGTAAACGGCAATCTTTCGAACCTGCCCAAGTGGCTACCTCGTTGGATGCGGTCTTGGGACGATCGGCGCTTGAGGCGCGATCAGTTCGACGACAGCCCACCGTTCTAGTTCCACCAGAGGACCTTGACCCGCTGGAGAAACACTTCGCGCGGTGATTGTCGAGCCGTAAGGCGAAGGCGTTCGGGTCTTCTCCGCGGCGAGGGGCGAGGTTGCTGGCCACATCTACCGGGTGCCGGGAGATCTCAATCTTCTCGATCACCGGGCTGCTGCAGGCCGGGCTCCACCCGCAGGTGCTCGCCGCGCCGCAGCAGACGCATGAGGATCTTTCATGTCTTCAAGGAGGCGACGCCTCTGCTTTGCGTCGGCGTCGACGGTTCCAGCCCTGCCGCAGGCGAGACATACAAAGCCTGCGTCAACTATCCCTTCTTCCACTAGAGCCGCGAACGGTTCTCAACCCAAGCGTCGAAGAGGCGCCTATTCTTGGGCTCTCCGAGGTTCTTGAGTAGCCATTGAGGGTCAAAGTATCGCGCGTTCTCAACAAGCTTTCGAGAGACTGACTCGAGGTAGCCAAAGAAGCGAACATCGAGATAGGCATCGAGCTTCTGGCAGCTTACTACTTCAACCGTGAAGGTTCCTGAAAGTTCGTCCTCCTGAAGCTCCCTCGTAACGATGGCCCAATCAACTTCCCTGACAGCTGTATCGCCGTCCTTGACGGAGACAGCATAGATCGGTCCGGCCGTGATCAGAATCGGATAGTAAAAGGAAAATACCGGCACCTCGATCTCAGCTTCCCTACCCTCCTCAACGAAGTTGAATCTAGGCCTGTCAGCAATCGCCTTGGCTAGCGGGTAGATAATACTGTCGAATACCCCATCGTTCGTTGCACGCCACCTCCCTCCCTGCAGGTTCATTCTAATTAGTTGATTCCCGACGAAACCATCACCTCCCGGGGCTCCCGGCAGCTTGTCTAAACCTAGGTAGTACAGGGTGTGCGCATATCCGATATTAGTGAACTCGAGGTGCAAGGGGTCGAATTCAGTGTTAAACCCGCAGCTGCCAAATACCCCGCGCCTTTCCTTTTGCTGCCCGATCAGCACGAATGGGTTCTGGGTATTCTTGCACTCCACGATCATCTCAGCCGTTAGAAATGGCGCACCTAGGCTGCGGTCGCCCGCATAGGCGCTCCACTCGCCAGTTACGTCACTTTCTCTGGTCTTTCCTGTTGTCTTGTCCCTGAAGGCACTACCAACTTGGACCGACTCGATCCCGCGCCGAGTCAAGTGTTGAGCCACGCGCTGTTCAAGCAGAAATCCTGTCTGGTCGAGAGCTGCGATCAGGTCTGCCTCGCCAGGCTTAGGGAAGGACTTGCCGCTTTCGTTGGTCATACGCCGAATGTCTCCCTTACTTGCGGTCAACGAGATCGAAAATGAGGAGGTGTTCCTGCCACGCAGCCCGTGCGTGGTCCGCGGCAGCAGAGACCAGGTCGCGCTAGGCGTTGGGGCGGCTGGGGTTGGGTTTCCATGCGGTTCGGTCCGTCCAGGCGCCGGCGCCGACGGCGGGGGCCGGGAAGGGGACGGTGTCGTGGCCGCGGGTGCCCAGGTCCGGGCGTTCCTTGCGTTCCTGTTCGTCGATCTTCAGCAGGCTGGCGGCTAGTTCGACGGCGTTCTTCTCGGCGTCGATCATGTAGTCCATGAAGAACGTGGTGGCCTTGATCAGCGCCTGCTCGGGGTTGGTGCACGGGGAGAAGAGGCTGTTGGCGTCTGCGATGTAGGTCTTCATCGCTTCGAGCAGGGTGGCGATGCGCTCGTAGCCGGTGGTGGCGTACGCGTTGCGGAGGCCTTCGAGGAGGCTGGCGGCCTTCTTGCCCTCCTCGGCCAGCCACGCCGCCTGGGCCTGGACCAGGGAGAGCCACGCGCCGGCGCTCTGGGCGTACTGGATGAAGGCTTCGGAGGCGTTGCCGTTCCAGTAGCGGGCGAGGCTCTTGGTTTCCTCGTCCATGTTGGTGCGGGCCTCGGCGTACGTGTTCGCGACCGAGTGCATCAGGTCCGCGCGGTTCCGGATCACCTTGGGCGCGGTACGCCAGGCGTGGATGATCAGGTCGTTGAGGGGCATGCGGATGCCGGTGCCGAGGTCGGTGAGGATCGCTTCGAGTTGCAGGAGCTCGCTGCGGTAGTCCTGGACGAACTCGTCCAGGCGGTCCTTCTCGCCGTTCTCGTAGTAGGTGGTCCGGCCGCCGCTGAAGCCGAGGTCGTTGCCGTCGGTGGTGCCGATGGTGATGGGTTCCTCGACCGCGCGGGTGCTGGGCAGGGTTTCGTGGCGGGTCGCGGTGAGCTTTTCGTTGCCGGGCGGGATGACCACGGTGGGGCGTTCGTCGCCGAGCTGGTGTCGGTCGCGGGGCGGGAGAATGGTGCCGCTGCCGCCGCGGCGGGTGCTGATGCCGGGGACATAGCCGTCGCTGACCGGCAGGTACGGCGCCAGGTCCCGGTTGACGGTGTCGAAGCTGGTCTCGACCGTGAGGTCGGTGCCTTCGTAGTCGGTGGCGATCTGGAGCAGGCCGTCGGCCACGCGGTCCATCTCGGTCCGGGCGGTGATGGCCTCGTCGACGCGGGCGTCGACGGAGACCTGCCAGTCACGCGCGAGGCGGTCGGAGACGCCGGGCAGGGAGCCCCAGGCCGCCTTGGGTACGGCGCCGATGTCGCCGAGGTAGCGACGGATCGCGCCGTAGGTGACGGAATCCTCGTAACGTTCGACGCCGTACGCGACCAGCTGGCGGGTCTCGACTTGCAGGGTGGAGGTGTCGGTCATGAGTGCCCCGGTGGTGTGAAGGCCCTGACGCCGACCGGTGAGCCGAAATAGTCGATGCGCAGCTGCCGATACTTATGGTGGTGGTCGGCCAGGGTGGCCAGCAGCGCACTGCGGATCTCGGCCGCGATCTCGGTGTCGGCGAGCGTGCGCAGCATGCCGGGCCGGATCCTGACGTCGAGTTCGCCGTCGCCGGCCCGGGTCACTGTGACCCACCCATAGGTTGAGGTACCGGTGGCGTGGATCGCGGCGACGTCGTCCTGGTAGCGCTCGAGCCGGCCCATCGCCGCTCCCCTACTTGGTCTCGTCGAGGGTGAGGGCCTGCTCGGCGGCCTTGCGGGCGATGTCGCGGGAGAACGGCAGGGCGTCGTCCCTGTTCTCGTCGCGGATCGAGGTCGAGGCGGTCATCTTCAGCCAGCGGCCGTCCTTCGCGGCGATGACCGTCCCGTGCGCGAAGTCCCCGACCACCGCCGAGCAGGCGCGAAACGCCACATAGCCGTCCGGGACTCCACCGGGATCCGCGGTGCCGTCGCATTGCTCGTCGGCCACGCGTTGCCGGAGTACCTCAGCGTCTGACTCGCCGCTGATGAAGACCCGCAGCCGGCCCGCGAACCGTTGATCGGTCGAGGCATAGGCAAGCTCGCACTGGGCCGCCGAGTCGGTCGCGGTCCGACCGGGATCCTCTTCGCTGACCGACCAGGCGCCGGCGGCGACGCTGGGCATCGCGACGGTCAGGTCGGAGCAGGTCGGCACCCAGGGGTCGCCGCCTGTCCACGGCTTCCATGACCACAGACCGGCGGCGAACCCGACGACCGCCAAGGTCGCACCGGCCGCGACAGCCGGACCCCGCGTCGCCGTCACGACCGCAGCCCCCGGCCACCCCCGGAGGACGCCTGCTGAAGTGAGGCGAGAGCGAGGCGGGCCGCTGCTCGTACCTGACGCGCCAATGTCTCATCGGAGTGCCTGTGCACACCTCGAAGCCGAACACCGATCTGACCGTCAGCACTGGCCAGAAGCCGGACCGAGCCGTCCGGCGAGGCCACATCCACATCGGGACGCCACTCGTCGTGCTGCACAGTCGGCCCCTCCCCCTCGGCCACGCCATCGTAGCGACACCGTGCCTACGCATGGTGTCCCATCGATGCCGCACCGTGCAGATCGGCGGGAGGGGTCCGGGTGACTCCGTGGCCGGTGTCGGGGGTCACGGCAGTGAACGGTGGCGCCGCGCGCCGAACGCTTAGGTCGTAGGCGGCGCATGCCGATGATGCGATCGGTCGGTCACTCAGGCGGGCCTCGCCCAGGGTGGCGGCACTTGCCTTCGGGGAGTCTGTGATGGATCCGAACGAAGCCCGCAAGGACCAGATCATCGCCGCTTACGCGGCAGGTGAAGCGGTGGAGTCTGTCGCAGCTCGCTTCTACACCGATCCAGCAGAGATCGAGCGCATTGTGGCTGAGGTGACCATGCCCTCAGGCCTGGCGCCCGGCTGGCACTCGACCGACACCAGGCCCCAGCCGCATCCGCCATGGCATGGCGCGCCCTTGTCGTCTCCTTACTCGGCTGCGCCCCAGGCTTACCCGGCCACGGCGCATGCCTATGGATCCAATGCGCCGGCCCACCACGGCCCGTGGCAGCACCCCCAAGCTCCGATGCCCTACAACGCCGTGCCGGGCTGGCCCTATGGCACACCGGGCGGTGGATATCCGTATGGAGGCCAGGCCGCCCCCGGCCAGCCCCACAGTCCGTATCCATGGATCCAGCCGCAGATGCCCCCAGGAGTTCACCCGTACCCGATCGCCGGCCGACTGCCGGACCGCGGGGTCGCCAACGTCGTCGGGTTCACAATCCTGCTTGGGTTCTTCGGGATCATCTACGCGGCCATACAGGCCAACCGGGCTCGCGCGATCGGCTGGCCCCAGCAGCAGTACTGGGTCGCCTTCGCGATTACCTTCTGCTGCCAGCTTTTCCTCTTCCTTGTCTTGTTGACAGGCGTCGGAAGCTAACTCCACCCGCTACCGCGCTTTCGGTCGCCCGTACTCGCGTGAGGCTCCGAACAGAGACAGAAGATCCCCCGCAGACCGGTGTTGTTGCTGGTCAACGGAGTATTTCTTCACTGTGGGCTTCACCTCGGCGCAGGCCAGGTACGGCGTAAAGAAGGCCGGCCTCTGACGCAGCGCGGGAGACAGCGGTCAGCCGGCCGCCCTCCGCACGGGCTCGGCGATCACCCCATGCTGGTGAGCCGACCTCGTTACACTGCGCCGAATGGATCAGCCGGCACCGCACACCGTCGAATCCCTGGCGTCCGACCTGCGCGCGCTCGGTGTAGCCGCGGGCGACGTGGTGCTGCTGCACTCTTCGATCCGCAGCCTCGGGTTCGTGGCCGGCGGCGCGCAGGCGGTCGTGCAGGCGCTGCTGGACGTGCTCGGGCCCGGCGGCACCCTCGTCGTGCCGACGCAGACGTCCGAGAACACCGACCCGGCCGGGTGGTCGCGGCCGCCCGTGCCCGAGGCGTGGTGGCCGGTGATCCGCGCGCACACCCCGCCGTTCGACCCGGCGCGGACTCCGAGCCGGGGCATGGGCGTCATCGCCGAGACGGTCCGCACGTGGCCGGGTGCGGTGCGCAGTGACCACCCGCAGGTCTCGTTCGCCGCGGTGGGCGGGCGGGCCGCCGAGATCGTCGGCGGGCACCGGCTCGACGACGCGTTCGGCGAGACCTCGCCGCTGGGCGCGCTGTACCGGCTCGGCGGCAAGGTGCTTCTGCTCGGCTGCGGCCACGGCTCGAACACCTCGCTGCACCTCGCGGAGTATCGGCAGGCCTCCCCGCCGCGGGTGGTCACCGGATCGTCGGTCCGGCAGCCGGACGGGACGGGTCGGTGGACGACCTGGTTCGACGTCGATGCCGATGAGGGCGACTTCGAGCGACTCGGTGCCGACTTCGAGGCAACCGGCGCCGCGGTGGTCGGCCGGGTCGGCGGCGCGACGGCCCGCCTGATGTCCCAGCCGGCGGCGGTCGACTTCGCGACTGCCTGGCTGGCGGCGAACCGCGCCTATCCGTAGAGGTGGCGGCGGACCAGTGCGTCGTGTTCGAGGATGGTGTCGACGACCTTCCAGAACTCGGCGAGCCGGGGGTGGCTCAGCCCCTGCTCGCGGCTGAGCTTCTGGCCGAACATCGGGTCGTCGGGCGTGGCGGCGCCGCCGTCGACGAGCGTCGCGGCGGGCGCCGGCGAGTTCGCGACGGGTCCGACCCGGCAGCCGAAGGTGAGGTGATCGTCGACCCGGTTCTCGCCCCAGGTGCCGAAGATCGCGTCGATCCAGGTCTCGTGCACGCCGTCGTGGTGGTAACAGCTGGCGAAGTAGACGGCCAGCGCGGTGTCGCCGGGGATGGAACCCCAGGGTAGAAGACGTGCGGGCCGCCGATACCCTGTGTGCCGGTCAATGCTCGGCCAAAAGGGGAGGCGCCAATGAGCCGGTCGCGTCTCGCCGCCGCCGCGCTGGGCGGGCTGCTCGCCCTGGCCGGCTGCGCGCACGGCGGCGCTCAGGCGGCCGCCGGCCCTCCGGTGCGGAGCAAGGGGCAGGCCGTGGCCGACGTCGCGCGCTACGCCGGGCAGACCGCGACCATCCTGCGGTCCTCGACGACGAATGCGGTCGTCACCGAGTCGGCCTGCGCCGGCGGGCTCTACAGCGTGCAGGCCGTCTACCGGGTGCCCATGTGGGTCACCCGGCACGCGCGCGCCCGGGCCGTGCTCCGGGACACGTGGCAGGCCAACGGGATGCCGATCACCCTGGACAGCACCGTCGACGGCTATCGGGGCGCCATCTCCACCGTCACCCCGGACGGATACACCATCGACGTCGTGACCGTCACGCCCAAGCCCCGGGCGCTGTCCCTCCAGGTCCGGTCGCCCTGCCTCCGCGCGCCTTAGATCTTGAGGCGGCGGCGGAAGTCCTCCTTCAGGGTTTCCGGCAGATCCAGGTCCAGGTACCCGCGCAGCAGCTCCGGCTCGTGCAGCCAGGCGTGAAAGCCGTCCGCGACGCTCACGCCGTGGCCGGGGCGGTCGAGGATCTCTATGCGGTCGCCGGCCTGCACGTCGCCGGGCCGGACCACGCGCAGGTAGGCGCCCGGCCGGCGTTCCGCGCCGAAGCGCTTGACCCACTGCGGCTCCGCCATCTTCCACTGGAACGTCGCGCACGGGATCCGGCCGAAGGTGGTCTGTAGCACCAGTTCGTCGCCGATCCGCCAGGTCTCGCCCAGCATCGCGCCGTTGACGTCGAGGCCCGCCGTCGTCAGGTTCTCACCGAAGAGGCCGCCCGGCAGCTTGCGCCCGAGTCGCTCCTCCCACCAGTCGTAGTCCTCGCGGGCGTACGCGTAGACGGCCTGGTCGTCGCCGCCGTGGTGCTCGACGTCGAAGATCTGGTCGCCCACCAGGCCGCTGTGCAGCCCGGTGCGTTTCGGCCCCGGCGCCCGCACCGCGACCGGGTGGTCGACCGGCTGCTTGTTGATGCCGGTCGTACCGACGTGCTTGGCGTTGCTCTTCTCGGGCACGGCCAGGTTGACCTGGAGAACGACGGCACTGGTCATGAGGCGAACTCCACTACGCTGCGGTCCTCGATCGGCAGGTAGCCGATTCGCTGGTAAAGGGCGTTGCTTGTCGGGTTGGCGAGGTCGGTGAAGAGCACCACGTCGCTCGCGCCGGCGTCCAGGGCGGCCTGGCTGACGGAGACGGTGACCGCGCCCGCGTAGCCCCGGGTCCGGTGCTCGGGCGGCGTGTAGACCGACAGCACCCGGACCATCCCGGCGTCCCTGCGGGTGGCGCCGGCCATCGATACCGGCTCGCCGTCGACCTCCCACAGCCGCAGGCCACCGTACGAGATCCGGTCGTCGACCAGTTCGTCAGCGGTCGGGGGCTCGCCGAGCTCCCGCAGGAACGCGTTCGTCCAGTCGAGGAGCAGGCCGCGGTCGCCGGGTCCGGCGACGCGGGCCCGGCCGGGCGCCGGCGGGGTCGGTGGCACCAGCGCGCCGAGGCGGAACAGGCGCATGCGCCCGGTGACGCGCGGCGTCGCGCCGGTGCGGCGTTGCCACTCCCGGGAGAAGGCCTCCGCGACCGCGTCGGGCCCGGCGACGGCGGGCAGCGGCGTGCCGCCGAGCCGGCCGGCCAGGTCCGCCGCGGCGGCCGGGGACATCGCGCTGAGCACGGCGGCGCGGGGCGGCGTACGCAGAAAGGCGCCGCCGTCGCACCAGCCGAAGATCGGCGGCTCGGCGCCGAAGGCGTTGGGGCCGCGTTCGCGCACGGTCTCGCTGACGGTCAGGAGCAGGGTGTTCTCCACCGGGCTGGCGCGCAGGAACTCACCGGCCCCGGCGAGGAAGTCGTCGACGCTGTCGGTGATGTGCCAAGTCATGCCCCATCCTGTGCCGCGAGCCGTGCGCGGCGCACCCTAATTCGGCAGGCCCCAGGCCTTGGCGATGCGGGCCAGCGAATCCTGCCTGGTCGCCGGTGCGTAGGTCGCGCCGGCGAGGATCAGCTCGTTCGCGCCGGTGCGCTCCACCAACGCGTCCAGGCCCGCGACGACGTCGTCGGCGGTGCCCGCATATTGCGTGCCGGGTAGCTGGTCGAGGACGCCGCGGTCGAGATCGGACAGTTCCTGGTTCGCCGCCGACTCCGGGGAGACGATCGGGCCGAGGCGCCCGGTGCGCAGGCTCAGCGCGACGATCCGGCTCGGCCCGGCCAGGAACTGCGCCTCCTCCCGGGTCTCCGCCGCGAGCACGGAGGCGCTGACCATGAGGTGCGGTTCGGGGTATCGCGGCGACGGCTTGAAGGCCGAGCGGTAGAGCCGCGCCGCGGTGTCCACATCGGAGCTCATCGCGAAGTGGTACGCGTAGCAGAACGGCAGCCCGAGCGCGGCCGCCACCTGTGCCCCGTAGGTGGACGAGCCGAGCATCCAGACCTCGGGGAACGTCCGCGGCGCCGGGGTGGCCCGCAGCCGGCTGACCCGCTCCGGCGGCACCCGGTCGTCGCCGAGCAGGGCCAGCACCATGCCGAGGTGGTCGGGGAACTGCTCGACGGTCAGGTGCGGCGAGCCGCCGCGCAGCGCGGCGGCGGTGGCCTGGTCGGTGCCGGGCGCCCGCCCGATGCCGAGGTCGATGCGGCCGGGGTGCAGGGCCTCGAGCAGGGCGAACTGCTCGGCCACGACGAACGGCATGTGGTTGGGCAGCATGACTCCGCCGGAGCCGACCCGGATGCGGCTGGTGTTCGCCGCGACGTGCGCGATAAGCACCGGCGGCGAGGTGGACGCGACCGCCGGCATGTTGTGGTGCTCCGCGACCCAGAAGCGGGCGTATCCGAGATCGTCCGCGGCCCGCGCGATCTCGGTGGTGCCGCGCAGCGCGTCGGCGCTGTCGTGCCCCTCGCTGACGGTGGCGAGGTCCAGCACGGACAAAGGCACACGATTCATGACCACGGATCCGACGTTACGTCGCCGGTGCCGGGCGCAACCTGCCACCGGCGCATGAGCTGCGCCACAGCGGCTACCGGCGGCGCTGCTGCCGGCGGATCGACTGGACGCCGACCGTGGTGGCGGCGAGGGCGGCGCCGGGCACGAGCACCCAGATCGGCCACGGGTAGACGTGGCCGGTGATGGTCACCTCGACGACGAACCAGACCATCAGGTTGACGGCCGCGACCGACGCCCAGATGGTCCAGAGGACCTGCAACGCCAACGGCATCTTGCGGGCCAGGCGGCGGGCCTCCGCCATGCGGCGGGCGTGCACCTCGGCCGCGCTCAGGCCCGGCTTCGGCAGGTCCGCCACCAGGCCGAGCAGGTCGGCGTAGGTGCGGGCCGCGTATGCCTCGCGCACCCGGTCGTCGTATTCGCCGAGGGAGAGCCGGCCCTCGTCGAGCGCCGCCTTCAGCTCCTCGGCGATCTTGTGACGGTCGGCGTCCGCCGCACGCATCGTCTCGACACCGGGTCGCGGCACGACTTCCCTCGCCATGCCGTCAGGCTAACCGAGCGATCGGGACCTCTCCAGCCCCGAACGGCGCATACCGCCCGGACCGCCCCGCCAAATCGGCGATCAGAGCGACGTCGCCATCGCCGCGCGCATGCGGGCGGCGGCCAGCTCGTCGGCGCGGGCCATCGGACCCGCCGGAACGGCGGCGACAAGTGCGGCCATCCCGAGCACCGCGGCCGCGAAGACGAACGCCCACGGCAGGCCGCCGGGCCGGTCGACCATCACGCCGGCCACCGCGCCGCCGGCCGCGCTGCCCGCGACCGTCACGGTCACGGCCCACGTGTACGCCTCGTTCAGCATCCCCGCGGGCGCGATCCGGCCGATCAGGCTGTTCTCCACCGTCAGGGCCGGTGCGATCGTGGCGCCGCCGATGACCAGGGCCGCGCCGAGCGCCAGCGGGCTGGGCATGATCGCGAGCACCAGGAAGCTGAGCGCGACCGCGCCGAGCAGCCACGCGAACTGCCG
This sequence comes from Amorphoplanes digitatis, assembly GCF_014205335.1. Classification (NCBI taxonomy): domain Bacteria; kingdom Bacillati; phylum Actinomycetota; class Actinomycetes; order Micromonosporales; family Micromonosporaceae; genus Actinoplanes; species Actinoplanes digitatis. The sequence continues at coordinate 8,065,970 of NZ_JACHNH010000001.1, forward strand.
GGGCAGCGCCATCGCGGGCCGCCGGGTGCCGAACCAGATGCCGCCGATCGCGCTGCCGATGCCCCAGACGCCGAGCAGGACGCCGCCGAGCCCGTCGCCGCCGCCGTGCTGCGCGGCGTAGGCGGGGACGATCACGCCCGCCGCGCCGAACGCCATGCCGAGCGCGGCGACGCAGGCGAGCAGCGCCGGGAAGCCGCCGACCCGCAGCGGGCCGAGGCCGCGGGTGGTGTCGGCGTCCTCGTGCCGCACCCAGTGCCGCATGACCGGCAGCCAGGCGATCGCGAGCGTGCCGCCGAAGGTGGCGACGGCCGCGAAGATCAGCGCGGACGCCGGGTCGTGTGTGATCACGACGAGGGCCGCGACGAGCATCGGGCCGAGCACGAAGACCAGTTCGAAGAGCGAGGTCTCGGCGGCCATCGCGGCCGAGCGCAGCCCGTGCCGGCCGGTGCCGACCTCGGTCGCGTCGGTCCAGGCCCGGCGGATCGCCGCGGTCAGCGGCGGGTAGGTCGCGCCGGCCAGCGCCGAGGCCACGATGATCGCGGGGAGGGCCGCGCCGCCGCTGCGGGCGACAAGCAGGAGGCCGATCAGCGCGAGCGGGTGCAGGATCGCGGTCGTCAGCAGTACGGGCGACGGGCCGATCCGGTCCGCGACGCGGCCGGCGATCGGGCTGATCGCGGCGCCGGAGAGGGCATAGACGCCGCCGGCCAGGCCCGCGACGGCGTAGCTGCCGGTGGCCCGCTGCACGAGCAGCAGCAGGGCGAGCGGGGTCATGCCGATGCCGAGGCGGGCGAGAATGCCGACGATCAGGAGGACCCGGCCGCCGGGCATCCGCCACACGCCAAGGTACTGACGCAGTGCGGCCATCCGGTCCTGCCTCCCGAGCTGGATATGTAACGAGCGAAAGCGCTCATCGAACCTAACGTTCGGTGAGCGCTCCGCACATCTGAAATAGACGCCCTGTCACGGACGTCACCAGGGGCGGCCGGCCCCGTTGCCGGTGACCGCGGCGAGCTGGTGCAGCCGCCGGATCCGCTCCTCCATCGGCGGGTGGGTCGAGAAGAGTGACGCGATGCCGCCGGCCCGCAACGGGTTGGCGATCATCAGGTGCGCCGAGCCGGCGAGCTGACCGTCGGCCGGCAGCGGCGCCCGCTGCGCGCCGTACTGGATCTTCTGAAGCGCGCTTGCCAGCGCGAGCGGGTCGCGGGTCAGGGTCGCGCCGGACGCGTCGGCCTGGTACTCCCGGTTGCGGCTGATCGAGAGCTGGATCACTCCCGCGGCGAGCGGGGCGAGGATCAGCATCAGGATCAGCGACGCGGGGTTCGGGCCGTCGTCGTCGTCCGAGCCGCCGAGCGGCAGGAAGATCGCCAGCTGGGCGGCCATCGTGATGATCCCGGCGAGCGCCGCGGCGACGCTGGAGATCAGGATGTCGCGGTTGTAGACGTGGGAGAGCTCGTGGCCGATGACGCCGCGGAGCTCGCGGGCGTCCAGCAGCCGCGTGATCCCCACGGTGACCGCGACGGCGGCGTTGCGCGGGTTGCGCCCGGTCGCGAACGCGTTGGGCTGCAGGGCCGGGCTGACGTACAGCCGCGGCATCGGCTGTCCCGCGGTCGTGGCGAGCTCGCGCACGATCTGGTACAGCTCCGGGAACTCCGCCTCGCTGACGGGCCGCGCCCGCATCGACCGCAGGGCGATCCGGTCGGAGAAGAAGTAGGTGCCGGCGTTGAGGGCCAGCGAGAGGAGGACGGCGAAGACCAGGCCGCCGCCGCCACCGAGCCAGTACCCGATGGTGAGGATCATGGCGGTCAGCAGACCCAGCAGAGCGGCCGTCTTGAGGCCGTTGTGGTGGCTGTGCACGATGTACTCCTTCAGAGAGCGGGCCGGTGGGCCCACGTCTCATGGAACATCGCGAGTATGTGAATCAATCCGGGATGTAGCTGTGAGTTCACTGTGTGTGACCTGGGCCACGGCTCCGAATCAGCTGAGGGCGTCGAAGACCCATTGGGGGGCGAAGCCCAGGATCACCGTCAGCAGCGTCGCCACCGCGACGGCCGCACCCACCGGGCGGGACACGTCGACCCGGGTGAGCGTCGCCACGGCACCTGGCTCGGCGGCGGGCACCGGCTCCGGCGGGAGGCCGACCGGGGCGTAGAGGCTCGCGGCGACCCGGACGTAGTAGGCCAGGGCGATCACCGCGTTCAGGGCGACCACGCCCGCCAGCCAGCCCCAGCCGTCGTCGATCAGGGACGCCACGATCGTCACCTTGGCGAACAGCCCGGCCAGGCCCGGCGGCAGGCCCGCCAGGCCGGCGAAGGACAGCACCAGCGCGGCGCCCAGCCACGGATGGTGGCGGCCGGCGGAGCGGTACTCCGCCAGGTCGCCGCCGTCGCCGCCGGGTCCGCGCAGCGCGACGACCACGCCGAACGCCACGAACTCCAGCAGGACGAAGAACACCGCGTACGCCAGCGCCGCCGGCACGCCCGACGCGCCGGCGGCCAGCGGCGCCAGGATGTAGCCCGCCTGTGCCACCGACGACCAGGCCAGCAGGCGGATCATCCGGGTCTGCCGCAGCGCCACCAGGTTGCCGACCGTCATGGTCAGCACCGCGAGCACCGCCACCAGCGGGCCGGTGTCCAGCCGCTGCGCCACCGCCGCGAGCGCGATCACGCCGCCCAGCTTCGAGGCCGTCGAGAGGTACGCCGCCACCGGGATCGGTGCGCCGTCGTAGGTGGCCGGCGCCCAGGCGTGCAGGGGCACGGCCGCGACCTTGAAGGCGAAGCCGATCACCAGCAGCGCGGCGCCGACCGACGCGAGCGGGGCGAATTGGCCCGCGCCGCCGGTCAGCTCCGCCAGGTGCAGGGCGCCGGTCGAGGCGTACAGCAGGGCGGCGCCGAGCAGGGCCAGGGCCGTGGACACCACGCTGACCAGGAAGAACGTCACCGCCGCCGAGGCGCCCGCGGTGGTGCCCCGCTCGCGCGGCGCGAACCGGCGCAGGCCGACAAGCACGTACAGGGGCAGGGTCAGGGTCTCCAGGCCGACGATCAGCGTGATCAGGTCGCCCGCGTACGCGACGACCACTCCCCCGGCCATCGAGGAGGTCAGCAGGAAGCAGAACTCGCCGGCCGGCGCGATGCCGAGGCGCAGCGCGGGCGCGGAGAGCGCCAGCACGCCGATGGTCAGCGCGGCGAAGAGCACCGCCATGACCGCCGCCGGCGGGGTGGCCACCCAGGAGCACCGCGCCGGGCCGCAGAACGTGTCCGCCGGGTCCAGCGCCAGCGTCACCGCCGCGCCGATCGTGGCGAGGCCACCGGCGATGCCGGCCGGCGCCACCCAGCGGCCGACGGCCAGCTCCAGCACGAGCACGAGCAGCGCCGTGCCGGCGGCGGCGTAGAGCGGCAGCAGCGCGAAGTGGTTCACCGACTGGATCATGGGAGGACTCCGGTCAGCGCGGCACCCGGGCCGGCGGTCGCGGCGAGCACCAGGGCCGGCACCAGGCCGACCACCAGCGCCAGCAGGATCAGCGGCGACCAGGCCAGCCACTCCGGCCGGGAGATCTCCGCGAAGCCGGTAACCGCCGGAGTCGCGGGGCCGTGTGTCACCCGGCGCAGCAGGCGCAGGAAGTACGCGGCGGTGAGCGCGCCGCCGACCGCCGCAACCGCCGCCAGCGTCATCCACAGCGGACCGCCGCGCTGCGCCGCCGCCACCACCGCGAACGCCTCGCCCCAGAAGCCGGCCAGGCCGGGCAGGCCCAGCGAGGCGATCGCGGCGAAGCCCAGCACGCCCGCCAGCCGGGGCGCGGTCTCGCGCAGCCCGCCCAGCTCGGACAGCTCACCGCTGTGCGCCCGGTCCTTGATCGCGCCGGCCAGGAAGAACAGCAGGCCGGTGATGATGCCGTGCGCCACGTTGCCGATCAGCGCCGCCTGTATGCCGGTGACCGTCAGCGTCGCGATGCCGAGCATGACGAAGCCCATGTGCCCGACGCTGGAGTAGGCGATCAGCCGCTTCAGCTCGGTCTGGCGCAGGCACACCAGGGAGCCGACGATGATCGCGACGACCGCGAGGACGCCGAGCACCGGCGCCGCCCAGGCCGCGCCCTCCGGCACCACTCCGACGCCGACCCGGATCAGGCCGTAGGTGCCCATCTTCAGCAGCACGCCGGCCAGGATCACGCTGCCGACCGTCGGCGCCTCGGTGTGCGCGTCCGGCAGCCAGGTGTGCAGCGGCCAGAGCGGCGCCTTCACCGCGAACGCGATCGCGAACAAGGCGAACGCCGAGCACTGGACCGTGCGGGACAGGTCGGAGGCGCCGGTAAGGGCCACCATGTCGCCGGTGCCCGCCGCGACGATCACGGTGAAGACGCCCAGCAGGAGCAGCACCGAGCCGAACAGTGTGTAGAGCACGAACTTGCGGGCCGCCCGCCGGCGGTCCGGGCCGCCCCAGCCCGCGATGACCGCGTACATGGGCAGGAGGACGACCTCGAAGAAGATGAAGAACAGGACCAGGTCCAGGGCGAGGAACGTGCCCAGGATGCCGACCTCGAGCACCAGCAGCAGCGCGGCGAGCGCCCGGCCGCGGCCGCCGCCGGGCACCTTCCACACCGTGTACGCGCAGCACAGCGCCGTCAGCAGCCCGGTGAGCACGACCAGCGGGTACGAGATCGCGTCGACGCCGAGGTGGAAGCCGACGTCCAGCGCGGGCACCCAGGGCACGTTGACGTCGGCCCACGGCACCAGCGCCAGCGGGCCGGTGCCGTAGTCGAAGTAGCCGAAGTCCGGCTGGCGCAGCGCCGCGAGCAGCACGGTCAGCACGAAGGTGACGGCCGCGAACGCCGTCGCGAGCAGCCGGGCGCCGCGATCCATCCGGGCCGGCAGCAGGGCGACGGCGAGCGCGCCGAGCGCGGGCACCGCCAGCACGGCGATGAGCAGCACCGGCGTCGCCCAGCCGCCGGTGTAGGAGTACTCCACGTAGTTCATGCGGCGGCTCCGTAGATCGCCGCGGCGACGCCGAGCACCAGCGCGCCGGCGAGGACCGCGACGGCGGCCCGGGGCAGGGCCGCCCGGTGCGCGTTGGACAGGATCGCGCCGAGGCGGGTGACCGAGGTGCCGGAGCCCTCGACGGCACCGTCGACAACGCGCTCGTCGAAGCGGCGCACGGCGGTGGCCAGCGCGCGCACCGGGCGTACGACGAGGCGGTCCTGGAGGTCGTCGATCCGGAAGCCGGCGGCGAACAACGGCCCCAGCCGGCCGAGGGCCTGTGCCGGGTCGACGCCCGGCGCGGTGTGCCACAGCCACCAGGCGCCGCCCGCGCCGAGCGCGAGCAGCAGCAACGGGAGCACGACGCCGGCCGCCAGGTGCGGCGCCGGCAGCCCGATCGCGGAGCGGAAGCCGGGCAGGAAGACGGCGAGGCCGAGCAGCGCCGATGGGACGGTGAGCACCAGCACCGGCCAGCGGATCAGCCGCGGCGGGTCGTGCGGCGCGTCGGGACCGCGCTCGTAGCGGGCGTCGTCGAAGCCGACCTCCCACTGCTCGGTGCGCGGGCGGCCGAAGAACGTGCGCAGCAGCAGGCGGGTCGCGTACCAGGCGGTGATCGCGACGCCGAGCAGCCCGGCGACCCAGACCACCCAGCCCACCCAGGCCGGCGCCGGGCCGTGGCCCGCGGTCGCGGCGTGCTCGGCCGCGACCAGCACGCTCTCCTTGGACCAGAAACCGGCCAGGGGCGGCAGCCCGGCCAGGGCGCCCAGGCCGATCACGAAGGACCAGAACGTCACCGGCAGGTGCGCGCGCAGGCCGCCCATCCGGGACATCAGGTTGGTGCCGACGGCGTGGATGACGCCGCCGGCGGCGAGGAAGAGCAGCGCCTTGAAGGCGGCGTGGGTCAGCAGGTGGAACAGGGCCGCGCCGGGCACGCCGATCGCCAGGGCACCGGTCATGTAGCCGATCTGGGAGACCGTCGACCAGGCCAGGACCCGCTTGAGGTCGTCCTGCGCGGTGGCGCTGAGCGCGCCGAGCAGCAGGGTGATCGCCGCCATGACGCCGAGCACGGCGAGCGTGGCGGGCGAGCGCGCGAAGAGCGGGAACAGCCGGAAGACCACGTACACGCCCGCGGCGACCATTGTCGCCGCGTGGATCAGCGCGGAGATCGGCGTCGGGCCGGCCATCGCGTCGGGCAGCCAGGTGTGCAGCGGGAACTGTGCGCTCTTGCCGGCCACCCCGGCCAGGATCAGCAGCAGCGCGACGGTCAGGTGCGCGGGCTCGGCGGCGAACACGTCGGTGAGCCGGAAGCTGCCGGCCGAGATGCCGAGCAGGGCGATGCCCAGCAGGAAGCCGACGTCGCCGACGCGGGTCACCAGGAAGGCCTTGACGGCCGCCCGGGGCGCCTCGGGCAGGCGCCGGTCGTGGCCGATGAGCAGGTACGAGCAGACGCCCATCACCTCCCAGCCGACCAGCAGCATGATCAGGTCGTTGGCGGCGACGACCGTCAGCATCGCCCCGGTGAAGAGGCTGACCTGGGCCGCGTAGTGCGCGTAGCGCGGGTCGTCGTGCAGGTAGCCGACCGAGTAGATCTGCACGAGGAGCGCGACGACGGTGACCGCCAGCGCGACGTAGAGCGCGGCCGGGTCCAGCGAGACGCCGACGGTGACCGGCAGGTCGCCGAAGCGGACCACTTCCACGCCGAAGTCGACGGTGTCGCCGGCGATGAGCAGGACGACCGTGGCGAGCAGGGCGACGGCGGCGCCGGCTATGCCCAGCGTCGCGGCAGGCCGCCGCGCCCGGCCGCCGTCGCCGGCGGGCAGCAGGAGGCCGAACAGGCCGAACAGCAAAGGCACGCCGAACAGCGCCGTACCGAGGACCTCAGCGATCACCGGGCGGCCTGCCCCTCGGTCTCCGCGTCCAACTGAATCTCGTCGAGCTGCACGGCGTGGCGCATCCGGTAGTACTGCAACACGATGGCCAGCCCGACGCCCACCTCGGCGGCGGCCAGCACGATCACGAAGAGGGCGAACACGGCGCCGGAGTAGCCAGGGGCGCCCTTGGCAAGCGAGGCGTCGGCGGTGATGAAGATCAGGCTGACCGCGTTGAGCATCAGCTCGACCGCCATCAGCACCAGGATCGCGTTGCGCCGGCGCAGCACGCCGTAGACGCCGAGCCCGAAGAGCAGGGCGGCCGTCACGTACGGGATGACCGCGTGCATCAGTGCTCGTCTCCGTTCCGCGCGCCGATGTCGGGGCGCGACAGCACGATCGCGCCGACCAGGGCGGCCAGCAACAGGATCGAGAGCACCTCGAACGGCAGCACCCACCGCCCGAAGATCTCGGCGCCCATCCGCTCGGCCGTGCCCGGCGCGGGCAGTGCGAAGCGCATCCAGCGGAACGCGTCGGCCAGCAGCACCGCGAGGCCGAGACCGACCCCGCCGCCGACGATCCGGGCCGGCCAGGCCGGCCGGTCGAGGTCCTTCGACGCGCCGATAGGTGCGCGGGTCAGCATGACGGCGAAGAGCAGCAGCACCACGACCGCGCCGACGTAGACGAGCACCTGCACCCAGGCCACCAGCTCGGCACCGAGGACCAGGTAGATGCCGGCCATCGCGCCCAGGCTGACGACCAGGTAGAGGCCGGCCCGGACCAGGTGGCTGGTGGTGACAACGGCCGCGCCGGAGCCGACCGCGACGGCTCCGAGCGCCAGCAGCAGCACGTCGGCGACGGTCACGGTGCCTGCTCCGGGCGTACCGGTGGCCGGGCGGTCTGTGCGGCGGTGGCCGCGCCCGGTCCGGCGGCCTTGCGCGCGGCGGCGGACTCCTCCTTCGAGGGCTCGCCGAGCACGTCATGCGCGGGCGGCGGCGGGACGGTACGCATCCAGTCGCCGAGGCGGCTCTTGTCGTGCAGCAGGTCGAGGACGTCGGTCTCCGCGTATTCGAACTCGGGCGTCCAGTGCAGCGCGTCGAACGGGCAGACCTCGATGCAGATGCCGCAGTACATGCAGAGGGAGAAGTCGATGTCGAACTTGTCGAGCACGTTGCGCTGGCGGGCCCGGGCCGCGCCGGGCACGACGACCTCTTCCTTGTGCGAATCGATGTAGATGCACCAGTCGGGGCACTCGCGGGCGCAGAGCATGCAGACCGTGCAGTTCTCCTCGAGCAGGGCGATCACGCCCCGCGAGCGCGGCGGCAGGTCCGGCTCGACGTCGGGGTACTGCTGGGTGATGGTGGGCTTGACCAGCATCTTGAGCGTCACGGCGAGGCCGTTGATCAGCCCCTTGCCCGGCGTACGCCGCTCACCGCTCTCGCTCATAAGGGCCTATCCTGCCCGGTCGCCCTGGCGGAGGCGAGCACACCCTCGTTCTTACCCCTCACGTCGCCACCTTCACCACGGCGGTCAGCACGAGCTGGCCCAGCGCCACCGGCACCAGGACCAGCCAGCACAGCCGCTGGAGCTGGTCCTCGCGCAGCCGCGGATAGGTGACCCGCAGCCAGATGATCACAAAGGACACGGCGAAGACCTTGACCAGCGTCCAGAGCCAGCCGAGGTGCGCCGGGTCCGGCCCGTGCCAGCCGCCGAGGAACAGAACCGTGGTCAGCGCCGCGATCACCACGATGCCGACGTACTCGGCGAGCAGGAAGAACGCGAAGCGCAGGCCCGTGTACTCGGTCAGGTAGCCGAAGACGAGCTCGGAGTCGGCGATCGGCATGTCGAACGGCGGCCGGCGGATCTCCGCCAGGCCGGAGACGAAGAACACCAGCGCCGCCGGCGCCTGCCAGAGCAGCCACCACGGCGACCAGGCCTCGACGATGCCGGGCAGGCTCAGCGTGCCCGCCGCCATCGCGACGCTGGCCGCCGAGAGCACCAGCGGCAACTCGTAGCCGAGCAGCTGTGCCGCGCCGCGCAGGCCGCCGAGCAGGCTGTACTTGTTCGCCGAGGCCCAGGCGGACATCAGCACCGCGACCACGCCGACGCCCAGCACGGCCAGGACGAAGAACAGGCCCATGTCCATGCGCTGGGCGACCAGGCCGCCGGGCCCGATCGGGATGGCCAGCAGCACGATCAGGTACGGGAAGAGCGCGACGATCGGGGCCAGCCGGAACACCGTGCGATCGGCGTCGCGCGGGGTGATGTCCTCCTTCTGCACGAACTTGACGCCGTCGGCGACCAGTTGCGCCCAGCCGTGGAAGGAGCCCGCGTACATCGGGCCGAGCCGGCCCTGCATGTGCGCCATCACCTTGTGCTCCATCTGGCCGACGACCAGCGGCAGCACCAGGAACGCGGCGACGACGGCGACCACCCGCACGAGCAGATCGAGCCAGAGCGGCATCAGGCGCCCTCTCCGTCCGTCTTCGGCGCGGGGGGCGCCGGGCGCTCGCGCGGTGCGCGGCGGGCCGGGGTCTCCGGCGGCGGGATCTTGCCCTTCATCGGGCCCCACTCGTTCGGGTCGGGTACGCCCGGCGGCCGCATCGGTGCCCGCTTGGCCGTGCCCGACTCGGACTCGCCCGGCTCCTTCGCGCCCGGCCACGCCTTGGCGACCCGCGACGCGAGCACGAACTCCTTGCGCAGCGGATTGCCCTCGAAGCCCGGCGGCAGCAGCAGCGGCCGCAGGCCGGGGTGGCGCTCGAAGTGGATGCCGAACATCTCGTGCGTCTCGCGCTCGTGCCAGGCGGCACCGGGGAACAGGTCGATCACCGACTCGACCACCGGGTTCTCCCGGTCCAGCCGGGCCCGCACGAGCACGCCGTGGCGGCGGCGGCTGGACCACAGGTGCGCGACGATCGAGAAGCCCTCGTCCAGCTCGTCGACCGCCGAGAGCCAGTCGAAGAAGTCGCAGCCGAGCGCGCCCGGATCGCGGGCCGCCTCCAGCGCGGCCCACCAGCGGGCGGCGGGAACGTCCACGACGGCCCGCTCGTGCCCCGGGCCGCCGCCGGAGACACCGGCGGTGATCTCACCCTCGTCGGGCGCGTCTGGCTCGGCGGCCGTCAGCAGCGCGACCATCCGCTCGCCGACCTCTTCGGGCGTCATGGGGCACATCCTATGGTCACCCGGAGAAGGACCCCGGCCGACCGCAACCCTTCGATGTTCAGGGGCGTGTTGTCGCTGTGACAATCCAGGCCACAGCCATCAGACCGGAGACGCTCATCGCCGTGCCAGACACCCCAGCGTCGTTCGACGAGCTGTACGCCGCGCACTACGCCGATCTGACCGTGCAGCTCTACGCGTACTTCGGCGACCGGCAGGAGGCGCAGGACATCGCGCAGGAGGCGTTCTGCCGCGCCCTGGCCCGGTGGCGGACCGTCTCCGGGTACGACGACCCGGTCGCGTGGATCCGCCGGGTCGCCTGGAACCTGGCCGTCAGCAGGTGGCGCCGCACCCGCACGGCCCTCGGCTTCCTGCGCAAGCAGCGGCTCGCCGAGGCGCAGGTCGCCGGGCCCGGCCCCGAGCGGGTGGCCCTGGTCGCCGCGCTCGGCACGCTGCCGCCGGCGCAGCGCCGCGCGATGGTGCTGCGCTACCTGGCCGACATGACCATCGCCGAGATCGCCGACCGCGAGGGTGTCGCCGAGGGCACCGTGAAGTCCTGGCTGCACCGGGCCCGGGCGGCACTCGCCGCCCAGCTTGACCCGACCGACACGACCGCCCAGGAGGCCCGCCGTGCCTGACCAGCTCGAGGCGCTCTTCGCCGACCTGCGCGCCGAGACCCTGCCCCACGTGCGCCCGCCCGGCACGGAGGCCGCCCGGCACACGGTGCGGCGGCGCCGCACCAGGCGGACGGTCGCCACCGCCGCGGTCGCGCTCACCGTCGCCGGCGGCCTGGCCGCGGCCAACCTGCCGACCGAACGCCAGCGGCCGGTGTCACCCGCCGAACGGATGAACGACCTGGTCGACGCCGCGAGGCTGGCGCTGGACGACCAACTGCCGAAGCTGACCGGCCGGCTGGAGACCGGGGCCGTCGAGGCCGGGGGAAGGCTGGCGTTCGCCGGTGTCACACCGGGCGGCTACACGATGGCGGTGACCTGCGCCGGGCCTGGACTGATCACCATCGACATCGAGCAGGCGCGCAACGCCGACGAGTCCGCGGTGCTCGGCCGCCGGATCGTCCCCTGCGCCGAGAGTCCGGTCGTCGCGGTCACACCCATCCTGATCACGTTCAAGGGCCCGGTGCTCGTCTCGGTCGCCGGCAACTGGCAGGCGGCGGGCAACGCCGTATACGCGGTGAAGCTCGGCGACGACGGCCCGTCGGGCGACGACGCCCTCCACGACGACGACGCCGCGGCGGCCGACGAGTCGATCCGGAACGCGGACCGGGCGGCGGAGGTGCTCACGTCGGCCGGCGCGACGTCACCGCTGCGGGTGACGACCGAGCAGATGCGGACCCGACAGGCCACCGGCTACGCCAGGCCCGGCAATCTCGAGCTCCGGTTCGCCTGCGCCGGGCCGGGCTCGCTGAACCTGACCGTGGCGGCGGTGCCACCCGGCGGCGTGCCGACCAGCGACCACCAGGCGCTGCTGTCGCTCGATGTCCTGTGCGACCGGAGTCCCTGGCTCACCAAGGAGGACGTCCTCTCGCTGCCGGCGGACACCACGCTGATGATCATCGTGGTCCCGGACGGCCCGGCCCGGAACCACGCCGGCTGGGCCTACCAGGTCAGCCCCGCCTGAGCCGCCGCTACAGGCCCGGGAGCCGACCGTTGCGGAACAGGTCGACGAAGTCCTGGTGGTCCTCCCGGGCCTGGTCGCCGTACCGGTGGGCGAAGTCGACGAGCAGCGCGACGAAGCCCTTCTCGTCCCGGTCGACCTCGGCGACGATGGCCTCCTCGGTGGAGAAGTCGACAAGGTCGTGGCTGGACTCGTCGTCGGCGACCGAGTGCATCCGGGCCACCGCGCGGCCCAGGTCGGTGACGACGCCGGCCAGCTCATCGGGCTCGTTGACGTCGGCCCAGTCCAGGTCGGCCGCGTACGGCGAGACCTCCGCGACGAGCTGGCCGACGCCGCCGAGCTCGGTGTAGCCGAGCCACGGGTCGGCGTGCGCCTGGAGGGCCCGCTGCGACTCGGCGGTGCGGTGCCCCTGGTGCTTGAAGTAGGAGCGGACCCGCTCGTCGTCGATCCAGCGGGCGACGGCGGGCACCTGCGCTTGCTTCATGTAGATGATCACGTCGTTCTCGAGCGCCTGGGTGTTGCCCTCGAGCAGCAGGTTGTACGACGGCAGCCCGGCCGAGCCGATGCCGACGCCCTTGCGCAGCTTGATGTCCTTGATGTTCGTCGACACCGGGGCGCCGTGCTCCGGCAGCGTCGGCAGGTACCGCTGGAAGGCGCCGACGACCGTCGCGGCGGTGGCCTCGTCGACCTCGTACACGCCGTCGCCGAGCGAGAAGCGCCGCTCGTAGTCGTCGATCGTGGTCTGCCCGGCGAGCAGGTCGACGCGGGTGTTGAGCCGTGCCTCCTGGAGCACCCGGCGCAGCACGCCGTCGGCGGTGTCCAGGGTGATGGAGCCGATCGCGTCGTCGCCGCCGGCCGCGATCGCCCGCAGCTCGGCCAGGTAACCGTTGGCGAACGCGGTGACCAGCCCGCTGATCACGTCGTCGGAGAGTGCCTTGCTGTAGCCGATCAGCGCGACGCTCGCGCTGAACCGCTTGAGGTCCCAGATGAACGGGCCGACGTAGGCCTCGTCGAAGTCGTTGACGTTGAAGACCAGGACGCCGGACGAGTTCATGTACGTGCCGAAGTTCTCCGCGTGCAGGTCGCCGTGAATCCAGACCCGGCTGGTGCGCTCGTCGAGGAAGCTGTCGTCGCGGTAGGCACCGGCCTGGTCGGCGTAGAAGAGCGAGGCGCTGCCCCGGTAGAACGCGAACGGCGAGGCCGCCATCTTGCGGAACTTGCGCCGGAAGGCCGCCGGGTCCAGCGCCATCAGCTCGCCGAATTCCCTGATCAGCACGTCGATGATGAAATCGGCGCGGTTCTGGTCGCTCATGGTTCGCAGACTAGTCCTCGCGGTCACGCCCTCAGACCGGCGGGCGCACCAGGGGCGCGGTCAGCGAGCCGGCGTCGCGGGGCTCGGCCGGCGGGCCGGGAATCAGCGGGTCGGGCCGGGACACCCCGCCCAGCCCGGACTGCTCGGCCGCGATCTTCTCCTGGAGGCGCAGGATGCCGTGCAGCAGCGCCTCGGGCCGCGGCGGGCAGCCGGGCACGTAGACGTCGACGGGTATGAGCTGGTCGACGCCCTTGGTCACCGAGTACGAGTCCCAGTACGGGCCGCCGCAGTTGGAGCACGAGCCGAACGAGATCACGTACTTGGGCTCGGGCATCTGGTCGTAGAGCCGCTTGATCGCCGGGGCCATCTTGTCGGTGACCGTGCCGGAGACCACCATCAGGTCGGCCTGGCGCGGGCCGTGCGCGAACGGGATCACCCCGAGCCGCATGAAGTCGTGCCGGCTCATGCTCGTCGCGATGAACTCGATCGCGCAGCAGGCCAGGCCGAAGTTGAAAACCCACATCGAGTAGCGGCGTCCCCAGTTCAGCACGAACTTGATGGGTTCCCCGAGCACTCCTGGCAGACCGGCCACGCCGTCAACCTACCCCCTACCAGGCCGGCCGCTGGAGCTGGCTCAGGAAGCCGGCCAGCAGCGCCTCCCGGAGCGCGGGCGGCGCGACGTCCAGCAGCGAGTTCACGGCGGCCATCGCGCCGCCGGCGCCGTCGCCGAGGCCGAGACCCGCGGCCAGGCCCTCGATCAGCTCGGGCGTGACCATCTCCGGGGTCAGCGCCCCGGCCGCCTCGAGCAACTCGGGCGGCAGCGCGACCGGGCCGCGGGCCCGCGTCGCGGCCACCGCGGCGGCAAGGTCGGGCGCGAACCCGTCGACGGTCTCCCCTACTGCGGCGGTCACGGTCAGGTGGATGGTCGCCGGAAGATTCCCGTACGCGAGCTGGGGCTGGGTGTGCCACCCCCGCGCCGCCAGCTCGTCGGCGAGCACGAACAGGTCCACGCCCGGCTCGGCCGCCAGGCAGACGACGGTGGTCTCGGCCGGCGCGTAGAGCCGGACGCCGTCGGTGGCCTCGACCGCGGCAGCCAGCACGCCGACCGCGTCGCGGGTCTTGCCGGCCAGCCGCAGGTAGCCGTCGTCGCCGAGGTGCCGCAGCGTGGCAACGGCCGCGGCGATCGGGCCGCCGGACCGGGTGGACGAGATGACCGGGTTGACCATCGTGTACCCGGGCCAGTCCGCGTACGCGAAGTACTGCGGCATCCGCAGCGCGGCGTCGCGGTGCAGCAGCACGGAGACGCCCTTCGGGGCGTACGCGTACTTGTGCAGGTCGACGGAGATGCTGGTGACGCCGGGCACGGAGAAGTCGAAGTCCGGCAGGTCGGCGCCGAGCCGCTTGAGGTACGGCAGCACCCAGCCGCCGAAGCAGGCGTCGACGTGGAACCGGACGCCGCGCTCGGCGGCGGCCGCGGCGATCTCCGCGATCGGGTCGACCACGCCGTGCGCGTACGACGGCGCCGAGGCCGCCACCAGGACCGTCTCGGCGCCGATCGCCGCGGCCATCGCCGCCGGGTCGGCGCGCAGGCCGGCGTCGACGGGCACGACGTCGAGGGCGACCCGCAGGTAGTGCGCGGCCTTCGCGAACGCGGCGTGCGCGCTCGACGGGATCACCAGCCGCGGCCGCTCGATCTCCGGGTGTGCGTCGCGGGCCGCCTTGACCGCCAGGATCAGCGACTCGGTGCCGCCGCCCGTCACGCTGCCGACGACGTCCGGCGCGGCCGTGCCCGGCCCGCCGCCGAGCAGCCGCGCGGCGGAGGTGACAAGCGCGTTCTCCATGACCAGCAGGGACGGGAAGGCGGTCGGGTCAAGGCCGTTGACGTGCGCCGAGATCGCGTACGCGGCCCGCGCCAGATCGTCCAGCCCGGCGACGGCCGGGTCGTAGACGTACGCGAAGAGCCGGCCGCCGTGCGTGGGCAGGTCGACGGTCCGCAACTCCCGCAATTCGGCGAGCACCTGGTCGGTCGGCACCCCGTTGCACGGCAAGGCTTCGATCATGGCCACGACGCTAGTCCTGGTACCGGCGCAGGAGCGTGACCGCCGCTCCGACCAGCAGGGCGGGTACCAGGGTGAAGCCGATCAGAACGCCGAGCCGGGCCGCCGAGTCCTGTGCCGCCGCCTCGCCGGTCGACGACGAGACGTAGCCGAAGAGCTGGAGGATCAGCGCGTAGATGCCCGGGCCCAGCGCCAGGCCCAGCGTCTCCCCCGCCGTCCACAGGCCGGTGAAGACGCCCGCCTGGCGGCGCCCGGTCCGCACGGTGTCGCGCTCGATCAGGTCGGGCAGCATCGCCAGGGCGAAGACCTGCTGCCCGGCGTAGCCGCAGCCGATGAGGGCGGTGAGCCCGTACACCGCCAGGGCCGGCAGGGCCGGCGACAGCAGCAGGGATAGGGCGCCGCCGGCGAAGAGCAGGGAGGCGGCGATCAGCCCGCGCCGCTTGCCGTGCCGGGCGCCGACCCGGGTCCAGAGCGGCATGACCAGCAGCGCCGGGCCGACGAAGGCCGCGAACATGAAGGTCGCGCCGGAGTCCTGCCGGATGACGTGGTCGGAGAAGTACTGGACGCCCGCGAGCATCGTGGCGATGCCGGCCGCCTGGACGATGCAGCAGAGCAGCAGCGCCCGGAACGACGAGTTGCCCGCCGCTACCCGTAGCTGCGCCCGCAGGCTCGGCTCCGGCTCGGGGGCCGAGTGGGACTCCGCGGTGCGGGTACCGAAGAAGGCGCTAAGGGCGCCCACGACGATGAGGGTGCCGACGAACGCGCCGGCCAACCGGTGGCCGGCCAGGCCGCCGCCGCCCAGGTCGACGATCAGCGGGGCCAGCGCGCCGGAGACCAGGATCCCGCAGGCCAGGACCGCGACCCGCCAGGTCATCAGCCGGGTGCGCTCGGCGTAGCCGTCGGTGATCTCGGCCGGCATCGCGACATACGGCACCTGGAAGAAGGCGAACGCGGTGGCCGCGGCGAGGAACGCGGCCGCGACGTACGCACCGGCCAGGCCGCCGGCGCCGAACGGCCCGGCGAAGATCGCCGCGAAGAGCACGGCGAGCGCGAGGCCACCGCCCAGCAGGAACGCGCGCCGGTTGCCGGTGCGGTCGGAGATCCGGCCCGCGACCGGGTTGATCAGGACGTCCCAGGCCTTCGGCAGCAGCACGAGCAGTCCGGCGACGCCCGCGGCGACACCGAGCGTGTCGGTCAGATATGGCAGAAGGAGTAGGCCCGGCACCGTCCCGAACGGCCCGGTGACCAGCGAACCCAGCGAATATCCCGTGACAACGCGGCGGGGCAGCCGTACGCCGTGCGAGGGACCGGTGACCGTCATGGACGCGGATGGTAACCATCGTTGGGCCGCTGGGCATACGCTTCGGCGAATGGAGCTTTCCCCACGGCCTACCCGGGTCGCCGCCGGGGTCGCGGCGAACCATCCGGCGACGGCGGAGGCGGGGCTGCGGATCCTCCGGGCCGGGGGCACTGCGGCGGACGCAGCGGTCGCCGCCGTGCTCGCCACCTGCGTCGCCGAGACCATTTACACCGGCCTCGGCGGTGGCGGCTTCGCCACCTACTTCGACGCGGCCAGCGGCTCGGTGACCTGCCTGGACTTCTTCGTCTCGGTGCCCGGAACGGACGGGGACCGCCAAGCCGGGCCGATGATCGCCGTCGACGTGTTCTTCGGCGGCATGCCGCAGGTCTACTCGATCGGCGGCGCCAGCGTCGCCGTGCCGGGCGTGCCGGCCGGCTGCGGCGAGGTGCACCGCCGCTGGGGCCGGCTGCCCTGGGCCGACCTGGTCGAGCCGGCGCTCGGCCTGGCCCGGACCGGAGTCGCGCTGCCGCCCGCGCACGCCCGGACGCTCGGCTCGTGCGCCCCGGCGCTCGCGCACGGCGAGGGCGCCGCGTTCTACGCACCGCGCGGGAACCTTCTGCAGGGCGGCGACCTGCTCTTCCACCCGGGGCTCGCGTCCGCGCTGGAGGGGCTCGCCGCCGAGGGGCCCGCGCTCTTCTACACCGGTTCGATCGCGTCGCTGATCGTCGACACCGTGCGGGCCGGCGGCGGCGCGCTCGGGCCGATCGATCTCGCGGCCTACCGGGTGCTGGAGACGCCGGTCGACCACGCCACGCTGGGTTCGTACCGGGTGCGGGCCCGGCACGATCTCAATCGGACGGTCGACACGATCGCCGCGCTGCCGCGCGGCCTGCCGGACCAGTCGCGACCGGCCCGGGCGGTCGCCCTCGCGGCCGCGCTGCGGGACCGCGGCCGGCAGAAGATCGGCGACACCACGAACGTCTCGGTGGTCGACACCGAGGGCAACGCCTGCGTGATCACCACGACGATGGGGCTCGGCGCCGCGGTCTGGCTGCCCGGGCTCGGCATCAACATGAACTCCATGCTCGGCGAGGGCGAGCTGATCACCGACGACCTGTCGCCCGGCGTCCGGATGTCGTCGAACATGTGCCCGCTCGTGGTCATCGACGCCGCCGGGGAGCTGGCCGTCGCCGCCGGGTCCGCGGGCGCCTCGCGGATCCGCACGGCGCTGGTGCACACGCTGCTGGGGGTGCTTGTCGACGGGGTCGACACCCCGGACGCGATCGCCCGGCCCCGCTTCCACGTGGTCGACGACACGGTCCACGCCGAGCCGGGCTGTCCCGGCGACGAGCTGGCCGCCCTGTCCGAGGCGGGCTGGATCGTGAACCAGTGGCCGGACGTGGACCACTACTTCGGCGGCGTCACGGCGGTGGGTGCCGGCGGCGCGGCCGGCGACCCCCGCCGCGACGGCGTCGGGCTGCTGCTCACATAGTCCGTGCCGCGGTTTCCTCAGCGGCGTCGGCGACCTCCCGCAGTGCCACGTCCAGGTCGGTCGCGGCGAGGCCGAACGTCTGCTGCGTCTCGGTGCTGTCCATGAGGAACGGCGCGTAGAACTGGTAGTCCATCTCCGCCAGCTCCCGGGCCATCGGGACGACCGTGCCGGCGGCGCGCATCACGAAGCGCGGCAGCGACCGGACCGCGACCGGCTTGACGCCGGCCAGCGCGCAGTAGCGGTCGGCCAGGTCACGGACGCTGAGCGCGGCCGGCGACGGCACGTGCCACGCCCGGCCCAACGCCCGCTCGTCGCCGGCAAGGGTCACCAGCGCGCGGGCCATGTCCCCGGTGTAGGTGAACGTGTGCGGCGCGTCGACGTCGACCGGCGCCCAGGCCGTGCGGCCCTTGGCGATCGCCGGGAGCAGCACCGCCGAGAAGATCGACGCGGTGCCCGCACCGATGTAGTCCGAGCCGCGGACCTCGACCGTGCGCACCCCGCTGGCCAGCGCGTCCTGCCACATCGCGATCCGGACCCGGCCCTTGCGCCCGGTCGCGGCGAGCGGCGTGCGCTCGGTCATCCGGCCGCCGGGGACCGGGCCGTAGCCGTAGAGGTTGCCGGTGATGGCCAGGACGGCGCCGGCCGCGCCCGCGGCGGTGACCATCGCGGCGGCCAGCGGCGGCCAGAGCGTCTCCCACCGGGTGTATTTCGGGTTGGCGCAGTTGTAGAGCACGGTCGCGCCGCGGGTCAGGTCGGTGAGCCGGGCCGCGTCGGTCGCGTCGGCGGCCACCCGCTCGATCAGTGGATGCTCCGGCCCGCCGCCGCTTCTGGTCACGACGCGCACGGACTCGCCCTGCCCGGCGAGCAGGCGGGCCACCGCGGAACCGACGGGGCCGGCGCCGACGATCACGTGGTTCGACATCATGTTCTCCCTTGTAAGCACTGCTCTCTGTTGAGAACAACAATCTCACCTATGCCGAAACTTGGCAAGAGCAGTGCTCTCCTTTGTGGCACACTTGCCGCCATGACCGCTGCTTCGATCCGTGCCCGGGTGCGCGCCGAGATGACCGACGAGATCAAGACCGTGGCCCGGCGCCACCTCGCCACCGACGGCGCCAACCTGTCGCTGCGCGCGGTCGCCCGCGACCTCGGCATGGCCTCGTCCGCGGTCTACCGCTACTTCGCCAGCCGAGACGACCTGCTCACGGCGCTGATCATCGACGCGTACAACGCGCTCGGCGCCGCCGCCGAGGAGTCGGCCCGCACCGGCGGCCACGCGGAGCGCTTCCTGGCGCTCTGCCACACGGTCCGCGACTGGGCGCTGGCCAACCCGCACGAGTGGGCGCTGATCTACGGCAGCCCGGTGCCCGGCTACCAGGCGCCGCGGGACACCGTCGAGCCCGCCATCCGGGTCATCCTGCAGGTCGGGGCGATCGTGCACGACGCAACCCTGGCCGGCGACGTCGAGGCCGGTGAGCCGATCACCGGCCCGCTCCTCGCGGAGCTGGAGGTCGTCGCCGAGCACACCTCGCCGGGCGCGCCGCCGCAGCTTGTCGCGCGCAGCATGGGCGCCTGGATCCACCTGTGCGGCGCGATAAGCGCTGAGCTGTTCGGGCAGCTCAACAACACGATCGACCAGCGCCGGGAGTTCTTCGAGCTCCAGATGCGCGGCGAGGCCGCCGCGATCGGGTTCCGCTAGATGGGTGGCGCGTGGTGATGTTCGGGGTTCGGTTGCGGTGGACGGGTGGGGCCGGGGGTGACCACGCACGGCTGGTGGAGCGTTTTTACGCTCGTGCGTGGTCACCCCCGGCCCCACCCTTGCATGGGGGGTCCGTTGCGGTGGGGTGTTGGTTCCTCGCTGGTGGGTGCGTGGGTGGGCTTTTGCGTGCACCTTGCGGTGGGTGGTCTGGCTGCCGCGCGGTGGGCTCGGCAGGGGGTTTGGTCGGGCGGGCCGGGGTGGGTGGTGGGTCAAGCGGACGTACCTTGCCGGTCGCGGTCAGCGGATAGCTAGGGGCGTCTGGCGTGGACGACGTGGCCGCCCGGGGTGTCCCGGGGGACGTCGGGCCGGCCGAACCAGCGGGCCGCGAGCTCGGCGGGGCCGAGGTCCTCGATCTCGCCGAAGCCCCGGGCGCGCAGTTCGGCGGCGAGGTCGTCCGGCATGAAGTAGGTCTGCCACGGCTCCCCGATGCGCGCCACGCGCGCCGCGCGGGCCTCCAGGGCTGCCCTCCGCTCGGGCGACATCGACGACGGCGGCATCGCGTAGTCGAAGACGACCTCGGCCCGCTCGGTCGCCGCGATCACGTCGAGCGTCTCGTCGAAGCCCGCCCGGGTCAGGTATGGCACCACGCCGAGCCAGAGGAAGAACGCGCCCGGCTCGGCCGTGAGCCCCAGCTTCCCGGTCTCGAAGTCCACCGGCACGTACGTCACGGTCTCCGGCACCGCGATACCGGCCTCGGCCAGCCGCTGCCGCTTGTACGCCTGGGTGTCCGGGTGGTCGACCTCGAAGACGCGCAGCTCCGGCCACGGATTGCGGTACGCGAACGTGTCCAGCCCCGCGCCGAGGACGAAGAGCTGCCGGGTGCCGTTGCCGACCGCGACGGCCAGGGCGTCCTCGGCGAACCGGGTCCGCGCGGCGATGAACAGGCGCATGGCCCGCCGCCCCGGCGCCTCCTCGGCGTCCGGCGGCACGCCCAGGATGCGCACGGCCAGCGGATCCGAGAAGATCTCGCCGCCCTCGATGAGCTGATGGGCCGCCCGGTAACGGGCCGCGCTGAAGGCCGTCCGGCTCGGCTGTCCCGTCTCCATCAGGGCAGCCAGCTCGCGCGGGCCATGTCCACGTGTTCGCCCTTCATCGGCACGCCCTCGCTGAGCAACCGCTGCCGCGCCTCCTGCTCGTGACCCGGCGGCGTCCGCCCGGCGCTGTTGACCACCCGGTGCCACGGTACGCCGCCGCCGTGCCGCGCCATGATCGAGCCGATCTGCCGCGCCGAGTTGCGGCCCGACCGCTCGGCCAGCGCGTCGGCGACCGCCCCGTACGACATGACCTTGCCCTCGGGGATGCTCTCCACGAGCCGGAGGACCTCTTCCACGTACTCCTGCGGTGTCACCGGCGCCACGATATGGGATCTCACCCCGGCCGAACAGCGCCCGGCGAGCAGAATGGGCGGGTGCGTGAACAGGTGACCGGTGCCCGGCGGGTCGTGGTGAAGGTGGGTTCGTCCTCCCTGACCACCGCGGCCGGCGGAATCGACGAGCAGCGGATGGACGCCCTCGTCGACGTGCTCGGCGCGCTGGCCACGCAGGGCCGGGAGGTCGTGCTGGTCTCCAGCGGCGCCATCGCCGCCGGCCTAGCCCCGCTCAAGCTGCGCCGGCGCCCGCGCGACCTGGCCACCCAGCAGGCCGCGGCCTCGGTCGGCCAGGGCCTGCTGATGGGCCGTTACACGGCGGGCTTCGCCCGGCACGGGCTGACCGTCGGGCAGGTGCTGCTCACCGTCGACGACGTGACCCGGCGCGCGCACTACCGCAACGCCTACCGCACGCTGCGCAAGCTGCTGGACCTCGGCGCGCTGCCCATCGTCAACGAGAACGACACGGTCGCCACCGACGAGATCCGGTTCGGCGACAACGACCGGCTCGCGGCCCTGGTTGCCGCCCTGGTCCACGCCGACCTGCTGGTCCTGCTCTCCGACGTGGACGCGCTGTACACCGGCAGCCCGTCCTCCCCCGGCGCCCGCCGGGTGTCGGTGGTGCACAGCGACGCCGACCTGGCGGACATCTCCGTCGGCACGCCGGGCGCCTCCGGAGTCGGCACCGGCGGCATGGTGACCAAGGTGGAGGCGGCCCGGATCGCGACCGGATTCGGCATCCCGGTGGTGCTGACCGCGGCCGGCCTCGCGGGCCCCGCCCTGGACGGCGCCGAGATCGGCACGCTGTTCCACGCGGCCGAGCGCCGCCCGACGGCCCGGCTCTTCTGGCTCGCGCACGCGACCTCCCCGCGCGGGCGGCTGCACCTGGACCCGGGCGCGGTGGCGGCGGTCGTGGCGCGGCGCAAGTCGCTGCTGCCGGCCGGGATCACGGCGGTGGACGGCTCGTTCGCGGCCGGGGATCCGGTCGACCTGGTCGACGCCGGCTCGGGCGCGCCGGTGGCGCGCGGCCTGGTGAACTACGACGCGGTGGAGCTGCCGGCGCTGCTGGGGCGCTCGACGCCGGAGCTCGCGGCGGCGCTCGGCCCGGGCTACGAGCGCGAGGTGGTCCACCGCGACGACCTGGTCCTGCTGTGACCGTGCGTGATTTCGCCGGACTTCCGGTGCAGGATTGAGCCGTCGCCGTCAGCCCGGCGGGTACAACGAGGAGTCGAGATGACCGTGCTTGCGCAGGCCTCCGACGCGCGGGTCGCCGCCGTCGACCTGGCCGCCGCCACCCGCGCCGAGAAGGACGCCGCGCTGCTGCTGATGGCCGACCGGCTGGTCGAGCGCGCCGACGACATCGTCGCCGCGAACGCCGTCGACGTGGCGAACGCCCGTACCGGTGGATCGTCCGAGGCGATGATCGACCGGCTGACGCTGACCGGCGAGCGGGTCGCCGCGATGGCCGACGGCCTGCGGCAACTCGCCGCGCTGAACGACCCGGTCGGTGACGTGGTCCGGGGATCGAAGCTGGCCAACGGCCTCGAGCTGCGCCAGGTCCGTGTCCCGTTCGGGGTGGTGGGCATCATCTACGAGGGCCGGCCGAACGTGACAGCGGACGCCGCGGGCATCTGCCTCAAGTCCGGCAACTCGGTGCTGCTGCGCGGCTCGGGCTCGGCCATGAGCTCGAACGCGGCGATCGTGTCGGTGCTGCGCAAGGCGGTCGCGGACGCCAACCTGCCGGCGAACGCGATCCAGCTGCTTGACGCGTCGACCCGCGACTCGGTGAAGGAGCTGATGCGGGCCCGCGGCCTGGTCGACGTCCTGATCCCCCGCGGCGGCGCCTCGCTGATCAAGACCGTGGTCGAGGAGTCGACGGTTCCGGTGATCGAGACGGGCGTCGGCAACTGCCACGTGTACGTGGACGAGGGCGCGGACCTGGAGAAGGCGCTCGGGGTGGTGCTGAACTCGAAGACCCAGCGGCTGTCCACCTGCAACACGGCGGAGTCGCTGCTGGTGCACGCGTCGATGGTCGAGTCGTTCCTGCCGATGGTGATCGAGGAGCTGGTGGCGGCCGGCGTTACCGTGCACGGCGACCCGCGGGTGGCCGGCTTCGACGGCGTCGTACCGGCGACCGAGGAGGACTGGGGCACGGAGTACCTGTCGGCGGACATCGCGGTCGCGGTGGTGGACTCGCTGGACGACGCGCTGGACCACATCCGCCGCTACGGCACGGGCCACACCGAGGCGATCGTGACCGAGAGCGTCGTGTCGGCCCGCCACTTCGCGGCCCGGGTCGACGCGGCGGCCGTCATGATCAACGCGTCGACGCGCTTCACCGACGGCGGCGAGTTCGGCTTCGGCGCGGAGATCGGCATCAGCACCCAGAAGCTGCACGCGCGCGGCCCGATGGGCCTGCCCGAGCTGACCTCGACGAAGTACATCGTCACCGGCAACGGCCACACCCGCTGAACCACGACGGCCGCCGTCCCGCAGCTGCGGGACGGGCCGTTCGGCTCTAGTACGACGGCAGCGACGGGTCCACGGTGTTGACCCACGACACGATGCCGCCCTGCACGTGCACGGCGTCCTTGAAGCCCGCCGCCTTCAGCGCCGCGAGGGCCTCCGCCGAGCGCACGCCGGACTTGCAGTGCAGCACGATCTGCCGGTCCTGCGGGAAGCGGGACAGCGCACCGCCGGACAGGATGTCGCCCTTGGGGATCAGCGTCGCGCCCGGGATGCTGACGATCTCGTACTCGGCGGGCTCGCGGACGTCGACAAGGAACACGTCCTTGCCCGTGTCCATCCAGTCCTTGAGCTCGCGCGCGGTGATCGTCGCGTTCAGGGTGGCCTCCTGCGCCTCCTCGGAGACCGCGCCGCAGAAGTCCTCGTAGTCCTCGAGCAGGTCGGTGACCGTCGGGTTCTCGCCGCAGAGCGCGCACGCCGGGTCCTTGCGGACCCTGACCTTGCGGTACTCCATCTCCAGGGCGTCGTAGACCATCAGCTTGCCGACCAGCGGCTCGCCGATGCCCGTGATCAGCTTGATCGCCTCGTTGACCTGGATCGAGCCGATCGACGCGCAGAGCACGCCGAGAACGCCGCCCTCGGCGCAGGACGGGACCATGCCGGGCGGCGGCGGCTCCGGGTAGAGGCAGCGGTAGCAGGGGCCGTGCTCCTCCCAGAACACGGACGCCTGGCCGTCGAAGCGGTAGATCGAACCCCAGACGTACGGCTTGCCGAGCAGCACCGCGGCGTCGTTGACCATGTAGCGGGTCGCGAAGTTGTCGGTGCCGTCGACGATCAGGTCGTAGCCGCCGAAGATCTCCTTGACGTTGTCGCGGTCCAGCGCGGTGTTGTGGACGACCACGTTCACCAGCGGGTTGATCTCCCGGATGCTGTCCGCGGCGGACTCGGCCTTGGGCCGGCCGACGTCGGAGACGCCGTGGATGACCTGGCGCTGGAGATTGGACTCGTCGACGGTGTCGAAGTCGATGATGCCGAGCGTTCCGACGCCGGCCGCGGCCAGGTAGAGCAGGGCGGGAGAGCCGAGACCACCCGCGCCGACGGCCAGGACCTTGGCGTTCTTCAGCCGCTTCTGCCCGTCCATCCCGACGTCGGGGATGATCAGGTGACGCGAGTAGCGGCGGATCTCGTCGATGCTCAGCTCGGCGGCCGGCTCGACGAGCGGGGGCAGTGACACGGTGAACTCCCCGGGATCGACGGTAGGTGCCACCCATTCTTGCTCGTCCGGGGCCGTGGAAGGACATGACGTGTAACACCGGCCCGGTATGCGGGACAGGGAATCAAACGTCAGTCAACGGGGTTGCCGGCGTACCGCCTGCCGTGCAGGTACGGCCAGGAGTTCGCGACGCAGCCCTTGAGGCCGTAGGTCTGCTGCATCATCACCGGCGCGGGCTCGCCCCGGCCGGCGCAGGCCTCGTGGCCGTGGCCGAGCTGGTGCCCGACCTCATGGTTGATCGCGTACGCCCGGTAGGTGCGCAGCGGGGCGCCGTAGTCCGGCACCGCGTACCGCCAGCGATCATGATTGATGATCACCTGGCCCGGCAGCCGGCACGAGGTGAAGCCCTCGGTCCGCAGGCCGCCGCGGGCGCACATCCGCTCCGAGGTGCCGGCGGAGGCCAGAAAGATCGTGAACTCGGCGTCGGCCGGGTGCGGCACCCGCTGGAACCGGAACCGCCGGCCGGCGATCCAGCTGCGCGGATCGCCGAGGATCCGGTCGACCTCGCCGGCGAAGTCCCCGCCGTCGCCCTCGCCGAGGTTCTCCTCGACGGCGACCCGGAAGCGCCGCACCGGGCCGGCGGTGCCGAGCACCGGGCCGTATCCGCCGGCGTAGGCGAACCGGCCGGCCTTCGGCGCCGATCCGGCCGGCACCGCGTCGGCGGCGTCGGGCGGCGGCACGGCACGGACGGAGGGCGGGGGCGGGGCCGGGGCCGGGGCCGGTTCGGCCGGGCCGTCGGCGACCCGGTCGCCGCCGCGTTCGTTCCCCATGATCCCGCCTACCGCGAGGCCGACGACCGCGATGATCAACAGGTAGAGCACGGCCCTGAGGCGCCGCTCGCGGCGGCGCCGGTGCCAGTGCCGGGACGTGGCCCGCACCGCCCTGGCGGGCGCTCCCGGTGGCGCGGCCCGATCGACCGCCGAACCCCTTGCCACGTGTGCCATCGCCACCGCCAGCCTGCCAGAGGCGGGCGGGCGTCACCGGGGTTTCGGGAGACCCGCCGCGCTCAGAGCCCCGGCCCGGTGAACCGGCGATCGCCCCGGCGCGGCCACGCGTACGGCACGCAGCCGCGCAGCGTCAGCGTCTGCTGCACCATCACCGGCGCCGGCCCGCCGCGCCTCGGGCAGCCCTGATGGCCCTGGCCCAGCTCGTGACCGACCTCGTGGTTCACCACGTAGTGCCGGTACGTGGAGAGCGGCACCTTCGCGTCGAGGTAGGGCCGCGCCGACAGCCGCCAGCGGTCCAGGTTGATGATCACCTTGCCGGTGACCCGGCACGACGTGTGCGGGCGCCCGCCGATCGTGATGTTCGTGCCTCCCCGGCGGCACATCTTCCCGGCGGTGTCCCGGGTGGCGAGGTAGACCGTGAAGCTCGCCGGCTCGCCGCCGGAGACCCGCTGCAACCGCAGCCGCCCGTCGCCGGTCCAGCTCCGCCGGTCACCCAGCGTCGCCTCCACCTGCGCCGCGAAGGCGGCCACGTCCTCGTTGCCGCCCCGCTCCACCGCGACCCGGAAGCGCCGCAGCTCCCCCTTGGTGCCCAGCACCCGGCCGCGACCCGGCGCGTACGCGAACTTGCCCGAGCCGCGCGTGGGCACCGGGCCCGGCAGCGCCAGCAGGTCGGGTCGCAAGGCCGCGGCGGTGGCCGGCGAGGGCGACGGCGACGGGGGTGGCGGCGAGACCGACGGCGACGCGGACGGGGTCGATGGTGTCGGCGCCGCGGCCGGCACGGTCAGGGGCGCCACCGGCAGGAAGGCCGGGATGAGCATCCCGCCGGCCAGCAGCAGGGCCGCGATGACCAGACCCGCGATCCACCAGCGGCGCCGTCGATCGCTGTCAACTCCGGGTGCGACGGCGGCCGCGTCGGGGGCACGGGAATCGATCATTTGGGAACAAGCCTGCCACAGCGGCACGGACACGGCCGCCCGGACGACCGCACGGGCGATTTAGGTCACGCGCCGCGGCCGACCGCGGAATCGACGTCGTCCAGCAGCCCGACGACGGCCCGCGCGACCAGACGCGGAACCTCCATCTGGGCGACGTGGCCGACGCCCGGCAGGATCAGCAGCCGGCCGTCCGGTATCGCCTTGGCGACCTGCGCCGGCACCCGCGGATCGACAAGCTCGTCCCGGAGGCCGCCGATCACCAGGGTGGGCGCGGTGATCCGCGCGGCCAGCCGCCACTGCGAGTCGGCACCCGGCAGGTACGCCCGCAGGAAGCTGGACACCAGCCCGCGCAGCGTCCCGAGGTAGGCCCGCGGGTAGTGCTCGACGGTGTGCCGGAGTTTGATCTCCTCGATCGCCTCCACGCGGCGCTGCGGGTTCACCTTGGCGGTGTCGCCGAAGCAGGCCAGCAGCACCTGCTCGGCGAGCTGCTCCGGGGTCAGCCGGGCCAGGCCCCAGGCGAAGAGCCGCTCCGCGCGCGGCAGGGCGAGCAGCGGCAGCATCGGGCCCTGCGCCGTGCGCCGGGGGTCGAGGAACGGCATGGCCGGCGAGACCAGCGTCAGGGTCCTGACCAGGTCGGGGCGCAGGGCGGCCACGCGTACGGAGATGGAGCCGCCGAGCGAGTTGCCGACCAGGTGGACCGGGCCGCGGCCGGCGTACTCGAGGTAGCCGATGAGCCGGTCGGCGAAGGCCGGGATGGAGTAGCGCGGGCTCGGGTCGCTGTAGCCGAAGCCGGGCAGGTCGACGGCCTGCGCGTCGAAGCGGTCGGTGAGCAGCCCGGCGAAGTCCGTCCAGTTCTGCGAGGAGCCGCCCAGCCCGTGCACGTACACCGCGGGCTCGGCGCCCGGCGCGGTGGCCGGGGTGTCGCGGACGTGCAGCATGGCGCCGTCGATGACGACCCGGCGTGCCGGCCACGGCATCGGTACGGCGCCGTCGGGCGGCAGTACCTTGTCCGCCGCGAGGATCGCACCCTTCATCAGGACAACAGTGCCTCAAGCCGGCGGTTGATCGCGGCGAGAGTGGCGCGAACCATGGCATGCCGGTCGTCGCCGGTGATCACCGCAGACCCGGAGAGCTGCTCGACCCAGCCGCCGACCGAGAGCAGCAGCACGACGACGGCGACCTGCGTCGACCCGAACGGCACGGACGCGGCGTGCTCGACGAAGCACTTCGCCGGGCCGTCGGCGTGGTCCGAATGGGTGAGCAACTCGTCGACCGCGCTGGCGGTGGCCATCGCGCAGAGCCGCAGCAGGTAGCCGTCGACCGCGGGGCCGGTGGCCTCCCCGGAGGTGACCAGGCCGTTGACGATCAGCCGCACCTCGACGGTCGCCTCGGTGCCGAACGTGTTGACCCGCACGTTCTCGATCATCACGCGGGGGCCGGGCTGCTCGCCGGGGTCGAGCGGGCGCGGCGGCGCCGGCTCGATGCCGGACGGCAGCGGCGCCATGTATCCGGCGGTCGGCGCGGAGGGCAGGCCCTGGCCAGGCTGCATCGACCGGCCGGCCGGGTTGGGCTGGGTTGGCACGAACGGCGTGACCGGCGCGTTCGGCGCGACGACCCGGGCCGGCGGCGCCGAGGACGGCGCGGCCGAGGTCCGGGCGGCCGGCGGCGGCGCGGTCCGGACGGCCGGCGGGGCGGACCGCTGGGCGGCCGGCGGCGCCGAGGCCGGAGCGGCCGGTGAGTAGGACGGCGGCGCCGAGCGCGGGGCGGGCGAGAGCGCCGGCGGCGCCGACCGCGGCGCGGGCACCGGCGCGCCGGCGAGCGGGGTGGCGCCCTGCATGGCGGCGTCCAGGCCCATCCGGTCCTGGAGCAGCCGGGCGACCTGGCGGCTCACCTCGGCGGGGTCGGCGCCCTCGGACAGGTCCAGCCGCAGGCTGTGCGCCCCGGCCGGCGTCGTACGCAGCGACGCGTCCCGGACACCGTCGACCTCGCGGACGGCCTCCAGGATCGCGTTCACGTCGAAGCCCTCCTGCCGCTCCTGCGCAGACAGCACGTCACCGCGGCGCAGATGCGTCGCGATGCGGGCCAGTGCGGGTGTCTCGGCGGTCGGCTCCACCGACGGCGGCTCCGGGACGGTGGGCACGTCCGGCTGGGCCGGAACGCGCTGCGGCAGGGCCGCCGAGGACCGGTCCGGCGTGTCGCCGGTGCCGGCCTCGTCCGCGGCGCGGCCGGGGAACGACCCCGCCGCTCCGTAGCGGGCCGGGGCGTCGGACGGCTCGGACCGCAGTCGGCGGGGGAAGCTGGACGGGTCGTAGGACGGCCGGACCGATCCCTGATCGCCGGAGCGCGACTCGTCGGCCGCCGGGGACAGGCCGTCCAGCGGCGGGTCGAGGGCGTGCCGGGCGGAGTCGATCGCCGACCAGTCCGGGCGGCGTCCGCCGGGCGTCGCCGGGCGTACCGCTGGGAAGGGCCGCTCGGCGGGCACCACGGTGCGCTGCTGCCCCACCGGCGGGCGCGACACGTCGCGCCGGGCGTCGTCAAGATCACCTTCGTAGGGGAACGGCGGGGCGCTGGCCGGCAGGATTCCGCCGACCGCGCGCAGCTCGGTGGTGTCCTGCGCGTCCGGCCGCAGCAGCTCCGGCGAGAGCGGGTCCGGCCGCACCAGGGCGGCGCGGGGCGGCTCGGCCGCGCGGGGCGGCTCGTTCTGCCGTGGCTCGCTGCCGTTGGGCGACAGGTGCGCCATCAGGTCCTGGTAGCGCGTCCGGCTGTCGGACCAGCGCGGCGCCGCGGCGTTGTCGGGCCGGGAACCCTCGATGGCCGAGGGCGGCGCCGAGGCCGGGCTCGCGGGCGTGAAGGACGGCGGCGCGAAGGGATGAATCTCCCCCGAAGGGGTGTCCGCCGGAAGGGGCCGCTCCTGGGTGAAGGACCGGAGTTCGGCCGGTGGCCGGCGCCAGGCCGGCACGTCGGACTCCGCGTCCAGCGCCGAGCCGGCGTTGGACCACGGGCTCTCCCGTGTCGCCCAGCCGTTCAACAGGGTACGGTCACGCGACTCAGCACCAGCGCCACCTTCCCCTGCCCCGGCGTCCCCGGAATGCCCTGTTTCGTCCACCGCGCGCTCCTCGCTTGCCCCCGCTGAGGCTACCGTGTGGTTGCAGTGGCGATAAGTTGCAGCGTCGCGACAATTGCCCGCCCGGAAACCGGTAGGCGGCTAACCGGGCAATCTTCGCCATGGCGCGGGGGACCAAGTCTCGGAGGTACACATGACCGCTGCGTCCGGCGGGGCACAGACGGCAGGACGCCCCACGCGCCTGCCGCGCTCGGCACGCCGTAAGCAACTGCTTGCCGCCGCGCAGCAGATCTTCGTGGCACAGGGCTACCATGCCGCCGCGATGGACGAGATCGCGGAACGGGCCGGCGTCTCCAAGCCCGTGCTCTACCAGCACTTCCCCGGGAAGCTCGACCTCTACCTTGCCCTACTGGACACCCACTGCGACGCGATAATCGCCAAGGTGCGCGGCGCGATGCAGGCGACTCCGGACAACAAGGAACGGGTCAAGGGCGCGGTCCGGGCCTACTTCGACTTCATGGACCACGAGAGCGAGGCGTTCCGGCTCGTCTTCGAGTCCGACCTGCGCAACGACCCGCAGGTCCGCGAGCGGGTCGAACGGGTCGAACAGGGCTCCATCGCCGCGATCACCGACACGGTGGTCTCCGACACCGGCCTCGGCCGGGCGGAGGCGGAACTGCTCGCGTCCGGACTTGTCGGCGCGGCCGGCCAGGCGGCGCAGTTCTGGCTCGCCAACGGCCGGCAGACGCCGAAGCCTGAGGCGGAGGCGCTGGTCGCGGCCCTCATCTGGCGGGGCATCGCCAGCTTCCCGTTGCAGGGTGAGTCAACGCCCGGCACGCCCGGCGAAATCGGCTAGCCTTCAGGACGGACGACATCTGAGAGGGAGGACCCCGTGGAGGTCAAGATCGGCGTGCAGTACGCCCCGCGCGAGCTGGTGCTGGAGAGCGCACAGACGCCGGCCGAGGTCGAGCAGGCCGTGACCGAGGCGATGGCCAAGGACAGCGTTCTCACTCTGACCGACGAGAAGGGCCGGAAGGTGATCGTCCCGATCGCCAAGGTGGCCTACGTCGAGATCGCCGAGAAGTCCGAACGGCCGTTCGGCTTCACGACGCGGTAACAGCGCGCGACGAAACGGCAGGGAACTCCGCTCCGGGGTGCCCTGCCGTTTCTATACAGCACCGTCACCTTCGCCCTGAGGTGCGCAATCTCCCGGTCGGGTAGACTCGTTTCGTCGCCGTCGACGTCGGCTCGTCAATTCGAGTCGCCGCGGCGACGCGCGTGCGGCCCGCGAGCATCTCGCGTGTGGCCCGCGCCCTACCCAGACCGCGCCCAGGACTTCGACGGGCGCACCACGAGAGGCACCCGTAGAACTTCATGAGCGACATTGAGAACAACGAAACAGAGCCGGCCCTGGTCCCGGTGCTCACCCGCGCGCCCGTGCGCGCAGACAGCCCCACCTTCGCCGAGCTCGGCGTCCGCGCCGAGACCGTCGAGGCGCTCGCCGCCGCCGGCATCACCCGCGCGTTCGCGATCCAGGAGTACGCCCTCCCCATCGCCCTGCGCGGCACCGACCTGATCGGCCAGGCGCCCACCGGCACCGGCAAGACCCTCGGCTTCGGCCTGCCCCTGCTCGAGCGGGTGCTCGCGCCCAGCGAGGGCGCCGACGGGCAGCCGCAGGCGCTCATCGTCGTACCGACCCGCGAGCTCGGCCTCCAGGTCGCCCGTGACCTGGCCGCCGCGGGCAGCACCCGCGGCGTCCGCGTGCTGCCGATCTACGGCGGTGTCGCCTACGAGCCGCAGGTCGAGACCCTGAAGAAGGGCATCGAGATCCTGGTCGGCACCCCCGGCCGCCTGCTCGACCTGGCCAAGCAGAAGCACCTGAAGCTCAGCTCGATCAAGGCCCTGGTGCTGGACGAGGCCGACCGGATGCTCGACCTCGGCTTCCTCGAGGACGTCGAGAAGATCCTGGCCATGCTCCCCGAGCAGCGCCAGACGATGCTCTTCTCGGCGACGATGCCGGACCCGATCGTCGCGCTGAGCCGCCGCTTCCTGCACCACCCGGTGACCATCCACGCCGGCCACACCTCGGAGAGCGGCCCGTCGCCGCTGACCAAGCAGGTCGTCTACCGCACCCACCCGCTGAACAAGCTGGAGATGGTCGCCCGCATCCTCCAGGCCCGCGAGCGCGGCCTGACCATGATCTTCACGCGGACCAAGCGGGCCGCGGACCGGGTCGCCGAGGATCTCGACTTCCGCGGGTTCGCGGTGGCCGCGGTGCACGGGGACCTGGGACAGGGCGCGCGCGAGCGTGCACTGCGCGCGTTCCGCTCCGGGAAGATCGACGTGCTGGTGGCCACCGACGTCGCCGCGCGCGGCCTGGACGTCTCCGGCGTCACCCACGTCATCAACTACGACTGCCCGGAGGACCCGGACACCTACACGCACCGCATCGGCCGCACCGGCCGCGCGGGCGCGACGGGCGTCGCGGTGACCTTCGTGGACTGGGAGGACATGCCGCGCTGGGTGCTCATCGACAAGTCGATGGGCCTCAACATGCCGCAGCCCCCGGAGACCTACCACACCTCCGAGGCGCTCTACTCCGACCTGGACATCCCGACCGACGTCTCCGGCACGCTGCCGACCGCGGTGCGCACCCGGGTCGGCCTGTCGGCCGAGATCGAAGAGGACCTGGGCGGCACCCGGCGTCGCGGCAGCCGCGACGGCGGCCGTGACTCGGCCCGCGGCCGGGGCCGCACCGAGCGGTCCCGGGGACCGCGCCGCGACGACGCGCGCACCGAGGCCGCCGAGCCGGCGCCGACGGACGACCCGGCAGGCGACGGGCCGCGCCGGCAGCGCCGCCGGCGCCGCGGCGGCGACCCGGTGGCGGCGGGCGAGGGCACGACGACGACCCCGCTCTTCTCGGACGGCTCGGAGGCGATCTCCGCGACTTCCTCGGACGGGCCCGACGCGGCCGGCGACGACGCAGGCGATGGCCCGGGCGAGTCCGACGCGGCGGGCCGGCCGCGCCGGCGCCGTCGGCGCGGTGGCCGCGGCAACCGTGCCGCGGGCGGCTCCGCCGAGGGCGGCGATGGCGGCGAGGGCGCACCCGCCGACGTCTCCGGCGGCTCCGAGGACTGACACCCGCTCCGGGCGTGCCCGGCGGGATCACCCGTCGGGCATTCCCGTTGCCGAGTGTTCGGACCGACAGCCGCGGGGCCGGCCTTTTCACGAGGCGGCGCTGACCCCACCGGTCAGCCCCAGGACACAGCCTTTCACCGTGACCGGGGCGGCATTCCCGGCGGCGGTCGACGGCTCGGACACCGTCGGGCCGGGTCAAGCTCAGAGCGAGCCGTGGTCCGGCTCAGAGCGAGCCGTGGTCCGGCTAGAACCGGCGGGCCCGGCTCAGAGCCGCTCAGAGCGGGCCGTGGTCCGGCTCAGTGCCGCTCAGTGCGTCGGATCCAGGCCGAGGGCGGCGCAGGCGCGCCGGTACATGCTTACCGCCTCCAGGCGGACCTGGCGGCGCTCGGTCAGGTGCTCGCTGAACGGGATGCGTACCGGGACCGCGATGCCGTTCACCGTCGCGTCGAAGTCCATCCCGTCGGCGTCCATACCCGACATCCGGGCCGCGCTCGCGGCCTCGATGCCGCCCAGGCCACGGACGATCAGCACGTTGTCGTCGGCGTGGTCGTCGTTCATGTGGCGGGCGATCTGCGCCACCACCTCCGGGGTGAAGGTCATTGCCAGCGCTCCTTCAGCTCACGCAGCACCGCGATGTTCAGCCGATAGGCCTCGGCAACCTCGGCGAGGAAGTTCTCCTCATCGTCGGGGGTGAATGCGACCTGGTCGAGCAATTCGCGGTAACGGGTGCGGAAGGCCGGCGGCGAGACGCCCTCGAAGACGAAGAACCGGTGGCCCGCGCCGTCGAGGCCGTACGCCTTGGCGATCGCCGGGCCCAGGTACTGCCCGCCCGAGAGGTCGCCCAGGTACCGGGTGTAGTGGTGCGCGATGAAGGCCCACGGGCGATCGAAGGACACCGCGCGCAGCCGGGCGCAGTACTCCGAGGTCGCGGGGAGCGGCGTGCGCCGCGGCCGCGGGCCGAGCAGGGTCTCCAGGTCGTCCGTCAGCGCCGGCAGCCGGGTCAGCTCGGGGAAGACGAAGGCGCCGGCGACCGGATCGTCGGCCATCACGGCGGCCGCCTGTTCGAGCGACTCGTAGATGAACCAGTGCTGCGCGGCCAGGTCGGCGTAGGCCAGCCTCGGCAGGCGGCCCGCGGCCAGGGCGTCGAGGAAGCCGCTGCCCTGCGCCGCGTCATGATCCATCCGCGTTCCGGCACGCAGCCGGACGGAGAGCGCCTCCGTGGGCGGGTCGGCCAACGTCATCGCAGCACCTCCGGTTTAGTTAGGTAAGCCTAACAAACCGGCCCGGCTTTGTGGATCATCAATTTCGGCGGGGCAGAATGGTGGGATGCCCCAACCACTGGACGCCGTCCTCGCCGAGGTGCGTGGCCTGCTGCTCGACCCCGCCCTCACGCGCGCGGTCGCGGCCGGCAAGCGCCGCGGCCACACACCCTCGGTCAACCGGGCCGAGCTCCGGCCGGTCGCGCTCAAGGGCGGGAACCGGTTGCAGATCGTCACCGATGACGGCTCCCGGCCGTACACCCGCAACGTCGCTCCCGGCGCCGAGGCGGCGGCCGCGATCGACGCCCTGCTCGCGGAGCCGTTCGGAAACTGGCACGTGGAGACGGCCGAGACCACGGTGCAGGTGCGGATCACGAAGAAGGGTGACGCGCAGGTGCACCGGGCCGCGACCGCCGGGCCCGCGACCACCCAGGGTCACGACCGGGCCAAGCAGTGGCTGCTGGATCCCGGTGACCCGCTCTTCACGGTGGTGGGCGGGACGGCCGCCAAGCGGCGGCAGGTCGACGCCTTCCTGCGCGCGCTGGCGGCGACGCTGCCCGACGAGCTGCCGGACCTGCTGAGGGTCGTCGACCTGGGTTGCGGAAACGCCTACCTGACCTTCGCGGCGTACCGCTACCTGGCGGACCGCGGCGTGCGGGTCCGGGTCGTCGGCGTCGACGTGCGCGAGGATCAGCGGGTGCGCAACTCGGCCGTCGCCGAGCGGCTGGGCTGCGGGGACGCGGTGACGTTCGTCGCCGGCACGATCGAGGACGCCGTCGTCGACGAGGCGCCCGACCTGGTGCTGGCCCTGCACGCCTGCGACACCGCGACGGATCAGGCGCTGGCCCGGGCGGTGAGCTGGGGCGCCCGGTGGGTGCTGGCAGCGCCCTGCTGCCACCACGACATCGCCGCGCAGCTCAAGGGCAACCCGGCCCCGCCGCCGTACGGTGAGATCGTCCGCCACGCGATCCTGCGTGAGCGCTTCGCGGACGTGCTCACCGACTCGCTGCGCTCGGCCCTGCTGCGCCTGCGCGGCTACCGGGTGGAGGTCGTGGAGTTCGTGGACTCGGCGCACACGCCGCGCAATCTGTTGCTGCGGGCCAGGCTGACCGGCGCGGCGCCGGCCGAGGGTCAGCGCGCCGAGTACGACGCGCTGACCGCTCAGTGGGGCGTGACGCCGGCGCTGGAGAAGCTGCTCACCTGACGACGGTGGTGAACGCAGCGGTGTGCACCCGGCCCGCCACCTGGAAGTCGAAGAACATCCGGTAGCGGCCGGGGCCCGGCGCGGTGAGCCAGAACCTGACGGCCCCGTCGACGAGCCGCGGCTCCGGGTGCACGTGCACGTAGCCGACGTCGCCCTCGCGGAACACCACCAGGTGCCCGAAGGCGCCCAGGTAGGGCTCCAGCGCGGCGGCTCCGCCGCCCGGCCCGGTCACCGTCATGAGCAGCGGCTGGGTGACGCCCGTCTGCGGCTGCCCCGCGTACGAGATGGTGAAGCCGTCGGTGGTCGCCCGGGTCGCGGGCGCGGGAAGCGCGACCGGGGTGAAGTTGCCGGCGACCGTGAGGTCGACGCCGAGCGTGACCGGGGTCTGCCGGCCGCCGACGATCGCGGTGAAGTCGGCGATCGCCCGGTAGCTTCCCGGCGCCGCAAGGGTGAGGTCGATGCTCCAGGTGCCGTCGGGCGCCATGGCCGGGTGCAGGTGCTGGAACCCGCTGAGATCCCGGCGCACGACGACGAGGTGCAGCGCCTTGTCGTGCACCACGGCGTACGTGGTGACGGGCGCGCCGGCCGCGACGATCCGGAAGCGGAACGGCTGCCGCCGCCCGGCCTGGAACGCGGTCGTCGCGGGCGTGAGGGTGAGGCCGGAGGCGGTGACCGCGAGGCCGCCGACGGCCTCGGCGGTGGGCGCCCCGCCCGCGACATCGGTGACCGTGCCGTCCGCGTTGTGCACGTGCGGCGGCGCGCCGGTGTCGTCGTGCGG
The DNA here is from genome assembly GCF_014205335.1 of Amorphoplanes digitatis. NCBI lineage: Bacteria > Bacillati > Actinomycetota > Actinomycetes > Micromonosporales > Micromonosporaceae > Actinoplanes > Actinoplanes digitatis. The sequence continues at coordinate 8,101,952 of NZ_JACHNH010000001.1, forward strand.
CGTGGGGCCGGCGGCAGCGGGCGGCGCGGCGTCGTGGCCGTGGCCGGCGGTGGCCGCCGGGACGGGGACGGGCGCGGCCGCCGCCCGCTCGACGGAGTTGTTGAGGCGGCCGATGCCGTAGCCCGCGAAGAGGACCACCACGAGGAGCGCGCCGAACGCGGCGAGGCGGAAGGCCACGCGCTCGGATCGCGGCTCCCGGGGCGCCTGCTCGAGCGTGTCAGGCATCGGCGAGCTCGTAGCCGGCCTCGTCGACCGCGGTGCGCACCGCGTCGTCGGTCAGCGGGGCCTCGCTGGTCACGGTGACGGCACCGGATCCGAGATCGACCTGGACGCTCGTCACGCCGGGCAGCTCGGCGATCTCGCTGGTGACGGCCTGGACGCAGTGCGTGCAGGTCATCCCGGTCACGGTGTATGTGGTGGTGACTGGCATTGCTCTTCCTCCGGCGTTGCTCAGGAACGGACCAGGCGGGCGATGGCGTCCGACGCCTCTTTGACCTTGGCGGTCGGATCGCCGGCGCGCGCGGCGTCGACGACGCAGTGCGCCAGGTG